>JARRPM010000029.1:0-51439 GCA_037382865.1 Halioglobus sp.
CGGTGGAAGGCCGTAAAGTAGGTCTCCACATTGGCGTGCCCGGTGCCGTCCAGCTCGATCAGGGTGTTGCCCAGCTGGTGGTGGGTGCGACTGAAGGTGCTCAGGAGACCCAAAGCGAAGGCGACAAAGTCGCCCGGGGCCTCCGGCGTGGAGGGCAGGTCGGGGTCCGAGGAGGGCCCCTCATAGAAGTGCCGGTGGCTGGCGCCCGGGTGGAAGACGCTGCGCAGCAGCGCCTCATCCATCCGGTCGATAGCCCGCGCATAGCGAAAGATGACCTCGGTGATGGCCTGTTTCGCCAGTAGCTCCTCTACCGCTTTTTCCGCCATTGCGAAGTCACTCCTCCGTCCGGATCACTCGCCGAAATTGTAGACCATTTCGAAGCCGTAGATCCGCGGCGGGCGCGTGGCGGCATAGGACCAGGCTCCCGCTACGTCATAGCCGTGGATGTAGCCGTCCTCATCGGTCAGGTTGCGTCCGAACAGGCTGAAGGTGAAGCTGTTGATCGAATAGTTGACCGAGGCATCCACGATATGCTGTTCGTCGTTCTCCAGCTCCGGCACGTTGCTCACGTTGACAAAGTGTTCCCCGATATAGTGGTAGGCGCCGCGCAGCCACATCGTGCCGCTGCCCAGGTCAAACTCGTAGGTGGCATCGAGGGAGCCGGTCCAGTCCGGCGCGCGGCGGAATTCCCGGTCGGAGAGGTCGAACACCTCGCCCTGGTCGACGTACTGGAAGTCGTCGTACTCGGTGTCGAGCCAGCCCAGGTTGCCCCGCAGGGTGAGGCCGTCCCCCAGAAACGCCTGCACATCGAGCTCCACCCCCTGGACGGTCGCGCTGGCGGCGTTGGTCACCACGGTCTTCTGGCCGGTGGCGTTGGAGTCGGCGAGCTGCAGCTCCTCCTGCTTGTCGTCATACTCCATGTAGAAGACATTGGCGTTGACGCGCAGCCGGTTTTCCAGCCACTCCGACTTGATGCCCACCTCGAAGTTGTCAACCGTCTCCGGATCATAGGGTTCGATCGCCTCAGCAAGCGAGCTGTTGACCCGACCGTTGAAACCGCCACTCCGATAGCCGTTGGAGTAGGTGCCATACAGCATCACGTCGTCGTTGATGTTGTAGCTCAGTCCAACTCTTGGCGTAAACTCGTCCCACTTTTCGTCGGGGTGGTCGGTGTACGGGGGGGTAATTGTGTTGATCGCACCGTACTGTTTGTTCTCCTTCTCATCCTCCGTGTAGCGCCCGCCAAGGGTCAGGGTCAGGGCGTCTGTCAGTTTATAGTCGCCCTCGAAGAAGACTGCCCACGAATCGGTTTCCTGTGATGCGCCCTGATAAATATCCAGGATCTGGCCGGGGAAGTCCGGGTTGAAACCGATGTAGCTGTTAAGGTCGATGGAGTACTTCGAGTTCCACAGGTAGCCCCCGAGGACAAAGCTGAGGCGGTCCCGGGCGTCGTAGGTGAGGCGCAGCTCGTGGCTGTCCTGCTCGTAGTCCGCGGGGCGGTCGGTGCCGTATAGCAGTTCTGGTGTGCCGTCCCAGTTGGAGAGGATCGTCTCCTCCGACTCCCAGTAGCCATACAGGTAATCCAGACGGTAATTCTCGTTGATGTCCCAGCGCACCTCGAAGCTGTGAGCCTCGGTGTCGAAGGTGGCATCCATCGGTAACTGCTCCACCTGGTCTGGATTCAGTACGACAAATGGGTTGTCCCGGTTGGCCAGCGGCCCGATCGGCCGGTAGCCGACCTGGGCGATCTTGCGACGATCGCCGGTGATCGGCTTGTCCAGTGACGGTGAACAGTAGCCGTAGAAGGAGCAGAAGGCGTGGCGGGGCTGCGCGGTATTGAGCAGCGGCGGCGTATCCTGATCGGTCTCCTCCTTCTTGTAGGTGTACTCGAAGGCCAGGTCATCGGTGGCGTCCCACAGCAGGTTGATACCGTAGGACTCGTAGTCGTTCCTGCCCGCGTCCTTGTCCAGGGTGACGTTCTCGTAGTAGCCCTCCTGCTGGTCGCGCTTGGCCAGGGTGAGCTTGGCCGCCAGCGAGTCCGTGATGCCGACGTTGAAGATGCCGTCCGCGTACCAGGTGTCGTAGTCCTCGACCCCCACACGGACCTTGGCGCCCAGTTCGCCGGTCGGCTGAGTTGTGGTGATATTGATCAGGCCGCCGATGGTGTTGCGGCCGAACAGGGTGCCCTGGGGGCCTCGCAATACCTCGATGCTCGCCAAATCGATACTGCGCAGTATGGAGCCGGCATTGGAGCCTATAAAGATGCCGTCGACCACCACGCCCACGGCTGGATCGAAGTTCTTCTCCACGTCTGCCACGCCGATGCCGCGGATGAAAATGGCGGCAACACCACCTGGACCCTGGGCGGTATCGTCGATAATCAGGTTGGGCGATACGCTCGCCAGGTCGGAGATGTCCCGCGCGAAAGCCCGTTCGATCTCCGTCTTGCTCAAAGCGCTCACCGAGAGGCCCACGTTCTGCATGCTCTCTTCCTTCTTACGCGCAGTCACCACGATCTCTTCGAGCGACCCCTCTGCGGAAAAGACGGTAGGGGAGGTCGACAGCCCGGCCGCGGTGGCAACTGCCAGGGAGAGTGCTGTCGTTTTTGATTTCATGCTCATAGTCGGTGTCCTCTGAAAAGGTTGTAGTTAATATCGTGTCACTTGCGGCACATCATGGCGCTGAGGGAGCGGCCAGGCGGGTGCCTGGAACCGGGTTGAAATAGTGAATGGTGACGGCGCGTTCGCTGATCTTCCAGGCGCCATCCCGGCGCTGCAGCTGGTCGCGGTAGGTGGCCCCGACGATCTGGCAGACGTCCTCGCCGGCGAGCGTGCCGACGCAATCCACGTCACAGACCGCGGTCGCATTGTCCGGATCGCTGAAGGTGACGACCTGGTTGGTCGTCAGGTGATGGCTCTCCTGCCACGCGGGCCACAGGACGTCGTGTACCGCCGCGTGAATGCCGGCGTGGCCCTCGAAGCAGCCGAAGGGCGGCCCGATATCCCAGATGCAGTCTTCCCACCAGATGGCGAGAAAGCGGTCGTAATCGCGCTTGTCGAACCCGTGGCAGTAGTCGGAGGCAAGGTCCCTGATCGCGATGCGGCTCTCGAGTTCATCGACGCGGGCCAGGAGCCGCTCCAAAACGTCTGCAGAATCGTCCATAGGTCATGCCCGGTCAAGTGACGGCGCTGTCCCCTCTACGGCGGTCTCTGGCGGGTGAAAGACCGCCGCGCCCCAAAAAACGCTTGTTTGTATCCAGCAAGTTTAGTGGAATCAAAGACCAAGTCAAGCGCTCAGATATGGCGGACGGCAGGGGCGGCGGGCGCAAATCAAAGTTTTTATTGTTGGTGCCGGTGAGCGCACTGCCCGGGCGCTGCGCCGGCGGGTCGCTGTCCTGGCTGCCAGCCTGGCGTGAGGATTCCCTCGAGCGCGGCAGGCGTTCTTGCGCCCGCGCCGGTTATCGCCGCTAGGGTATGCTGCTGGCAGCCGGCGGCGGTCGGCCACGTTTCCGGATGGTTCAGTAGCGCGATCCTGCCGCCACGCCGACCGGGAACAGCGCATCGATCTCGGCAAGTTCCTCCGCGCTGAAACCGATATCCATGGCGCCCGCATTCTCCTCCAGGTACCGGATGTGTTTGGTGCCGGGGATGGCGGTGACGTCCTCGCCCCGGGTGAGCACCCACCCGAGCGCCAGCTGGGCCGGTGTGACGTGCCTGGCCGCGGCCAGCTCGATGACGTGTTCGGCCAGGGCGAGGTTCCGCTCCATGTTCTCCTCGCTGAAGCGGGGGCTGTTCAGCCGGTAATCGCTTCTGTCCAGGTCATCGCGGGAAGCGATCTGGCCGGTCAGGAACCCCCTGCCCAGCGGGCTGTAGGCAACGAAGCCTATTCCCAGCTCGCGGGTGGTGGGCAGGATCTCCGCTTCCACCTCCCTGGACCAGAGGGAATACTCGGTCTGCAGTGCGGAAATCGGGGCCACGGCGTTGGCCCTGCGGATCTCATCCGCTGATGCTTCGGAGAGCCCGAGGTACCTGACCTTGCCCGCGGCCACCAGCTCAGCCATGGCGCCGACCGTCTCCTCTATGGGGACCTCCGGGTCGACCCGGTGCTGGTAATAGAGGTCGATCACGTCGGTCCCGAGCCGCTGCAGCGAGGCATCACAGGCCTCGCGAACGTACTCGGGCCGGCTGTTGAGCGCCATGCCGCCGCTCGCATCGCGGGTGATCCCGAACTTGGTTGCCAGCACCACGTCGTCGCGACGCTGCGCCAGGACCTTTCCCAGCAGTCGTTCGTTGGTGTGAGGTCCGTACATGTCGGAGGTGTCCCAGAAAGTGATGCCCAGTTCCAGCGCCCGGTGCAGCGTGGCCAGGTTTTGAGACTCGTCCGACGGACCGTAAAACTCGGACATCCCCATGCAGCCCAACCCCAGCTTCGATACGACAAGCCCCTGGGAACCCAATGCGATCTGTTTCATCATCCTGCCCTCCTGCCCGTACCGGATTGTGACGTCGAGCTGTCCGGCCACCCACCCGGCGGCCGGTCGCTCTGTCCGATGCGCCGCCCGCGCGGCGATCGCCTGACTCGTCCACTTATATAGCACAGCTGGCTCTTTACGAGGAACGTCCGCTGCCGGCCAGTCTGGCTAGAGGCGAGTGGGCGGGGGTTACTGGTGGAAGACCAGAAGCCTGGATTCGATACTCTCCCGGGCCGGGGCGTCGGGTGGCGCCAGCGGGTTGGAGAATGCCGAGTGGATTGAACGCCTGGCGGGCCCCGACCTGTCGGAATCAAAGGTTTTGATCAGCAAAACTTCATCCCTGGTCATCCCGGGGTAGTAATACCACCGGTGAGCGGGATTCCAAATAACCAGCTGGAGCTCCCCGGTGCGTTCCCTGGCTCGTCGTTCACTGGTCACCAGATCGCCCGGGGCGATGGTCGCGGCATCGCAACAGGCCAGGGGGCTGCTGAAGACCGGGTCGCTGATCGTCCGCCAGACGTTGACGATGGCGAAGCGGCGGCCCAGGCGCCGCTCCGCTTCACGGGGTGGCAGGATGTCCCGCAGTCGTCTGGCTGCAGAGGCGTCTGTGTAATCGTTGTGGATGACAGTCGCCGGCTCGCGAGTGGACCGCTGGCCGCGAATATGGCTCGAGTCCGAGCGCAGCGTGTGGTCGAAAACCTGCGCCGCGGCGGCGCCCGTCGCCTTCAGCACGAGTTCGATGATTTCCGCCTCATAGGACTCCCGGACGGACTCGAGTCCATAAAAATCACTGACCTGGGTGGCGTGCGGGAGCAGGGTGAATCCCTGGCTGTCGATAGCGGCGGGCCGGTACAGCTGCCTGGCATCGTGAATCAGAACCTCGCGCTCCTCGAACCCGGCGTCAATGGAGAGGGCTGCATCGGCACCCCCCTCTGATGCCACGTAGACCGGTCGCTCGACGCCGGGAACAAGGTAGCGTAGCCTGGCAATCACGTTCGACATGCCGCCATGGTATCTGTAGTCGGGGGCTGGCGCCACTTTAGCTCGGGCCGGCCACGCATCCCGGGAACAGGCGCGCTACGACATCCCGCCTCGCGCCGTTGTCTCCACACGCGACGGCGGCGGCTCAGTGTTTGTCGGTGCCGTAGATGGTGCGCTCGTACTGATCGGCCCTGGCCGCGATATAGCTTAGCACTTCCGCCAGCTGCGCCGCATTCATGCTGTCCGGGCATACTGTTTCGACCATCACCAGTTCCCTGTCCCGAAGGGCCAGCGCACCGTGTTCCAGGTGGAAGTTTACGGCGAGCGCGGCCTCCAGCCGCGTTGCAGACAGAGCGGAAGCCTCCCCTATCACCGTATAGGCGCGGCCCTTTGTCTGCCCCTCGTCTCTGAAGGGCTCCAGGAAGACCCGCTGCCGGCGGCCGCCGGGCACCCCGATGACTGCGCCACCTTCGAAATGTTCCCAGCCATGCGCCTCGCAGGCAGCTCGCAACAGCGCGTTGTCATCCATGGGTCGTTTTCCAGCAGTTCATTTGCGCGGACCGGGCCCGGCTCCTTCAGGTGAGTCCAGTGTATACCAGGACGGACCCGGATGTTCAGCGCGCGCCGCCGGAACCGGGGCCGTCGGACCCGATCCTTTCAAACAGCAGGCGGGTAATGGCAAGGATGGTTTCCGGCCTTTTCGGGTGCACATGGTCACCGGGTGTCCAGAGCACTTCGTAGGGCGGCACCAGTGCACGGTGCAGGACCTGCACCGCCTCCGGCGGGAGGGCGCTGTCCTCCGTTGCGTTGATTACGACCAGAGGCCGCGGGGTGATGCGTGCCACCCACCGTTCCGGGCTCAGGTGCTGAGCTGAGGCGGCCGCTGCGAGCAGCGAGGCCACGCCCTGACGCAGGGGCTGCGATGAAATCCGCTTGCGCAGGCCGGCTTCCAGCACGGCGGCGGGGTCACCGGATCCATGAATAAGCCAGACCCGATCCACACGCTGGTCGAGAGCGGCAGGCACGGCGGCGAGATAGGCGCCGAAGCTGATGCCGGCCAACTCCACGCGCTCCGGTGCCAGGTCGGGATGCGCCAACAGGTAGTCAAGCGCCAGAAGAACCGCGGGCGGTGTATCCAGGATGCCGCGCTGAATCCTGCCGAGCGCGAGCGCGAGTTGCAGTCCGTCGCGATGTGGTACGGAGCCGAACGGGTAGCTCAGCGCGGCGACGACCACGCCATGGGTATCGGGAATGATTTCGGCGGCCGCGCGCCCCGTTTCCTGTCCGCCCAACAGCACCAGCAGGGGGCGATGAGGCAGGGGTTGGTCCGGCATTCGCAACGCGAGTTCCACCGCCAGGCCGCTCGAGGAGCGCAGGCTCACTTCGAACAGGCGGCCATCGGGCTGGGGCGATTCCGAGGTCACTTCGGCGGCGACCAGCTCGCCTTTCCTGGCCAGGAAATCGGGTTGGGGAACGACTGGCGCCAGCAGCCACAGGAGTGCGAGCAGCAGCACCGCGAGAATCGCGGCCGCCGCTCCCAGGACGAACCTGGTCAGAGGACGCAATAGCACCGCGGTGGCGCTCCCGGGGTAGATCGTGCACTTGCGAGGAGGCTCATGGGCGATCCGACTCTTGTTGAAAGTTTATGCAAACTGGCTGACTGCGGGCATTATGCACGGAAGCCGTTTGCCAGTGGCTATTCGATACGGAATTTCTGCTCCGGTTCCCTGCGCGGCGTTCCAGTCGGTAAATACGACTCTCGAGGATGATATGCACGTTTCACCGCAGTATGGATCGCGCCGTCGCCGGGAAAACCCCCGCAACCGGCCCTGGTTCTGCGGATATTTGCAGATGCTGCTGGTTGTCCCGTGCCTCGCTGCGGTGCTGTCTGGCTGCCAGACAGTCGGCTTCTATGCCCAGGCCGCTGCGGGGCAGCTGTCACTGCTCGGCAAGCGACAGCCGATCGACAGGCTGATCGCTGCGCCGGCTACCCCGTCGGCTCTGAAGAGACAGCTGGAGCTCGTTCTCGAGTTGCGCGCGTTCGCGGAGGAATCCCTGCACCTGAATCTGAACGGCCAGTATCGCGACTATGCCGACCTCAAGCGGGACTACGTGGTCTGGAATGTCTTTGTTGCGCCCGAATTGTCGCTGCAGCCAGAGACCTGGTGTTTCCCGATAGCGGGCTGTGTCGCCTACCGCGGCTATTTCGATGAGCAGTCAGCGAGGGACTATGCTGACGCTATGGCGGCCCGGGGTTTCGATACCTACGTGTCCGGCGTGACCGCCTATTCGACCCTGGGGTGGATGCGGGACCCGGTGCTGAATACCTTTGTTTTCCTTCCGGAGCCGCAATTGGCGGAGCTGATTTTCCATGAGCTGGCCCATCAGCAGCTCTACGTGCCAGGTGATACCCTGTTTAACGAGAGCTTTGCCACCACCGTGGCCGCCGAGGGCGTCCGTCGCTGGCTGCATGCGCGCGGCGCGGCGCACGAGTACGCAGAGTACCTTGAGAGTCTGGAGCGCGAGAGCGACTTTACGGATTTGCTGGCCAGGTACCGGGAGTCGCTGGAGGGGGTCTATCTTTCGGACACTGGCGATGCGGAAAAGCGGCGCGAGAAAGTGCGGTTGATCGGGGCGCTCAGGGATGAGTACGCGCAGCTGGAGGAGAGTTGGGGCGGCATCCCTGTTTATCGGACCTGGATTGACGGGCCGGTCAACAACGCCAAGCTGAACGCGGTGGGTCTCTATTACGGTCTGGTTCCTCCACTGCAGCGGCTGCTGGTGCGTGAAAACAACGACCTCCCTTCATTCTACCGGCGGTGCCGGCAACTCGCCGACCTCGACGCCGCCACGCGGCTGGAGCGCCTGCTCGAATCGAGCGCCGAGCCTGTAGGCAGGTCGGAGCGGGCGCCTGGAGATTGATCTCGGGGACCGGCCCCTCAGTCGAGCTGTGTGGCCGGGCCTGAAGCGGTGGCCGTTTTTCCTCGAGGCCTGGAGACGATCAACCTCTTCTTGTGGGATGCGCAGTTCCGCAAACAGGTCGTCACCCGTCTGGACAGTATCATCTACGGCGTGCTCGGTGCCTACGTGGCGCACTACCACCCCGGTGCCTGGGTGCGGCGCAGAGGCCTGCTCCTGGTAGCAGGTCTGGCCCTGTTGCTGGTGCACAAGGTGACCATGTTTTTGCAGATGGAGGCACTGGCGGACCACGCGCTCTACTACAGTGTATTCTCGTTCGTGGTCGTTTCCTGCGGCACGCTGTTGCTGTTGCCCTGGTTGAGCCAGATACAGCGCCAGGGCGGTGCCCTCTATCGGGTGATAACCCTGATCAGCCTGATCTCCTACTCGATGTACCTCGTCCACCTGAGCCTGGTACAGCGCATCCTGGTGCCCTGGTCGCTCCAGCTGTTGCCGTCTCTTGCGGGCAGCGGGCAGCTGATCCTTCAGTACGGGCTGTACTGGCTGTACACGGTCGCTCTTTCGGTGCTTATCTACCGGTATTTCGAGCTCCCCGCCATGAACCTGCGTGAGCGCTTTGCGCGCAGGCGCGGCTGACCCTTTTCAGCCGCTGTAGTGCCATTCCGCATAGTCTGAGGTCGCGGCGAGTATGCGATCACACAGGGCGCCGGGCAGGGTATCGACATAGGGCGCCACATACGCCGTGGATACGGTGTTGCCGTAGACGAAGTGCTCCGATGAGAAGGTCAGGTATTCCCCGGCGAACTGCAGCCCCAGGAAGTCGAATAGCCGACGCGCTCCCGCCGCTGGATCCATGCAGAATTCCTCGAACCGGTTCAGCAGGATACGCTCGCCGTGACTCGCCAGAGCGCTGCGATAGCCCTCGGCGTAGCTGGTGAACCGCTCGATGTTCGAAGCAAAATTCTCCTCTATCCAGGCCGCGGGGTCCGCGGTCCTGCCCGTCCAGCGTGCCCAGGACAGCATCAGCGCCCTGGGGTCGCGCACGTTGACGATGCAGGGTGTGCCCGGCACTTTGTCGAGCACCTGGCGCAGGTGGCGCATGTAGATCGGGGTCTTGTCGAAAATGAGGCTGCGCTTGTCAACGATAACGGGGGAGCGCTCCCGGCTGCGCCGGTAGAATTCGCCCCACTCGTCCGTGTCGCAGATATACTGCATCTCTTCGCGGGTCAGCTTCCAGGTGGACCTGAAGAAGGCGAAGTAGGGCTGTATCTCCCGGAAGTTGCGCGGGGAGTCGGCCAGCAGGACGCCGACCTCGAAGCCGGAGTCCAGTTGCGGGTGGCGGCGCAGTATCTCGTTGAGGAGTGTGGTGCCGGACTTTTCGTAGCCGCACAGGATCGCCGCCAGCGGACTGCAGGGGAGCTCCGGCGGGGCATGTACGCGCACAGGCTGCGGTCACCGGGCCCGGTAGAGGGCTTCGCAGTGCCGTTTGAGGTCCCTTGCGCAACGGTTGAAACCGTCCTCCACCGCCTGCCCGAGGGCAGCCATCATGTCGGGGACTCCCGGGCCGCTGAAGCGGTCGACCGAAAGGTAGGAGCAGCGCGCATCCCCGAGTTTCTCCAGGGTCTGGGTGCGCACCGCGTGGATGGGGTCGCCGGGCTCGTTGGCCATCCGCCAGGCGATAGCGGTGGGCGGCTCGATGCGGCAGATGGTTTCGACCTGCTCCTGCAGGCCGAACCCCAGGTCCACCTGCATCCGTATCGGTTCGTTCAGCGCGAGTGTCGCCTCTGCATGGGGGCAGAAACCGTTCCAGTCAGCGTAGCGCCCGAAATCCACCAGCACGCTCCAGACCAGCTCGATGGGCGCACTGATGACCACCTCCTGCGAACTCACCCTGTCCTCTGTTATCACTGTTGTCTCTCGCTGCCGAAAAACATTGTCAGTATGCCGTCACTTGCCGCACTCTGCCACGCAGCCGAATCCACCCTGGGGTACGGTGGGCCCGCCGCGACGTCGCGGAGTCCCCGCAGCAGGACATGTGCCCATATCGCCGGCTCGCAGTTCCCGGCCGCGGTGCCGCAGCGTCTGCTCGACTCGAAGGTGGATATGGCCCGCTCCCTAAATGGCCTGCAGCAGGTGGCGGCTCAGGTCACCGAGGAGTTCTGTTTCCATCCTGCGCTCGGTGAAGTGCCACCCCTGCCCGGTTTTTTCGAACCGGTCCCGGTAGCGGACGGCGATGACCGGCTGCAGGGGGAAATCAGCCAGGGCCTGGAACACGATGCAATAAGCTTGCGTGCTGGCGCCCCGCCCGCTGTCATCCAGCTCGACCATGACATTGGTTGTCATGTGCTTGGTGTGGTAGACCGACTCCTCACCCACGAACTCATTTTCGCGCCCCTCGCTGTCGGCGGCGACGATCCGACCGCGGCTGAACATGGCCGCCACCGCGCGCAGGTCGCCGCGGTCGATGTGGTCTGCATACTGGTAGATCAGGTTCTTGATCGCGCAACTGTCGCACTGTGTCGCCATAATATTCAGGCTCATCTCGTTAACGGTTATCCGCACCCCACGGGATTTTACGCTGCCTCGGGCAGGCCTTCAGTCCTGAGCGACCCCGACCTGCCGTCCTGCTTCGCCGCTGCACAGAAGAATGGGTGGGACATCGGTGCGGAGGAAGCCGGGAAGGAGAGCGGGGCCGCCTAGAGCGTCACATCTATCCTGTCGATCACCCGCAGCGCCTTCCCGATCGCCTCGTCGGTGCTCTCGCCCAGGGCAAGGGCCACCCCCAGGCGCCGCTCGCCACGGACCTCCGGCTTGCCGAACAGCCGCAGGTCGGTATCGGGCTCAGACAGCGCCTCGTCCAGGTTCCCGTAACGCATGTCGCGGGAGTCTCCGGGCACCAGCAGCACGGCGGATGCGGCGGGACCGAACTGCCGTATAGCCGGTACCGGCAGGCCCAGGATCGCGCGGGCGTGCAGCGCGAACTCCGACAGGTTCTGTGAGATCAGGGTCACCATGCCCGTATCGTGGGGACGCGGGGAGACCTCGCTGAAATAGACCGCGTCGCCCTTAACGAAGAGCTCCACACCGAAGATGCCCTGGCCGCCCAGAGCCTCGGTGACCGACGTCGCGATGCGCCGGGCCTCCGCCAGCGCACCCTCCGTCATTGCCTGGGGCTGCCACGACTCGCGGTAATCCCCCTTCTCCTGGCGGTGACCGATCGGGGCGCAGAAGCTGGTGCCGCCGCTGTGCCGTACCGTCAGCAGCGTGATCTCGTAGTCGAAATCGACAAAGCCCTCGACAATGACCCTGCCCTCACCGGTTCGTCCCCCGGTCTGCGCATACTGCCAGGCCGGTTCGATATCCGCGTCGGTTCTGAGCGTGCTCTGCCCCTTCCCGGATGAGGACATGATGGGTTTCACGACGCAGGGCAGGCCGACAGTGGCGACCGCCTCCAGGTATTCCTCACGGGTCCCTGCGAATCGGTAGGGCGAGGTCGGCAATCCCAGCTCCTCCGCCGCGAGACGGCGGATGCCTTCCCGATTCATGGTCAGTCGGGCCGCCCTGGCCGTCGGTATGACACGCCACCCCTCCGCCTCCAGCTCGACCAGTTCGGCGGTGGCAATAGCCTCGATTTCAGGGACGATCAGCTGCGGCCGCTCCTGCTCGACGAGAGCCCGCAGTGCCGCACCGTCGAGCATGTCGATGACATGGCTGCGGTGCGCCACCTGCATCGCGGGAGCTTTGGGGTAGCGGTCGACGGCAACGACCTCGCACCCTAGTCGCATCAGCTCGATCGTGACCTCCTTGCCGAGTTCGCCGCTGCCCAGCAGCATGACGCGGGTGGCATGGGGTGCAAGCGGGGTACCGATGGTGGTCATAAGTCAGCGTTCTCCTTTTTCAGAAGCTCCGGCGCCAGGTGTTCGACCTGGCTGCGTAAACCCTCGCGCCAGTCAACACGGGTCTCACCGATGAGCTCATGCATGCGCGTGGTGTCGATACACAGGCTGCCGAAGGCATCGGGGTTGTCGCGAAACTCTGGTTCGAGGCCGGTGAGTTCCCCCAGGTATTCACACCACTCCTCGATACTCACTTTCGTCGACCCGCCGAAGTTCACGGTGGTGACCTCCGGTGTGGCCGCCGCCAGCAGGTAGGGGATCTTCTCGACGTAATCGTCCACGTGCAGGGGATTATAGTAATTGGGCCGGTCGGGATGGAGGTCGATGGGGATACCCTGCTGCATCATGAGCAGGTGGTAGTACATCCAGCCGCCATTGTCGCCGTAGGGTACGCTGAGACGGGCGATGGTGGTGGGGATGCCGCGCTGGTGTGCGACGAAGCGGCATACCGTCTCCGCCGCGATCTTGGAGATGCTGTAGGTGGGAAACATCGCCCGGTGGTTATCGCCGAGGGGGGCGTCTTCCCGGCGCGGCTCCTGTCCACCGTACTGGTAGACGGCGGTGGAGGAGAAATGGAGGAAAGCCTTCACGTCGCGGCAGCGGCTCATCAGGTGGCCCACGCCCTCGGCGTTGGCCGCCAGGTCGTAGTCGAAATTGCCGCTCTTCACCACCGCGAAATTGAGTACGTAGTCGAAGTCCTCTGGTACAGACTCAAGGGTGGCGGGATCTGCCAGGTCGGCTCTTATAGGTCGTGCACCCAGGGCCTCGATGCGGGTCCTGTCCTCGGCGTTGGTGAACCGGGCGAGGGCGTGGACCTCACTGGAACGGGACAGTCGCTCCACGACGGGGAGCGCCACCTGTCCGGTGGGCCCGGTGACCAGAATTTTCCTCCCTGCAAGGTCGACTGGCTGTACTGCCATGGATAGCTCTCCTGTTACGTTGCCTGGACCGTACGGAAACCCCCTCGACCCGTGCCGGATCCCGCAGCATACCGGATACCCCGGTTCCCGTGGAAGCAGGGCGAGAGCGCGCTGCGCGCCATTCGTCCTTAGGGAATCATTCGAACGCCACGCCTAGCTGCTTTGCGTGACCCGCTCATGGCTTGCGGACCAGCGGGGCTGCTATGATCCCCCGGGTCATGTCGCGCAGCGCCTCGGCACTCATCGAGCGCACCTGCGCCTCGCCGATCGGCGGATGGATGATCATTTCGGCCTTTCCGGGGCGCAGTTCGATTCCGTCCGGTGGAAGAATCGCCTCGGTGCCCCGGATCGTAACCGGCAGGATCGGCAGTGCCAGATCCCTGGCCATATGAAAGGCACCCAACTTGAAGGTGTGCAGTTCGCCGTCACGGCTGCGGGTGCCTTCCGGGAAAAACAGGACCGAGGTGCCCGGCGCGAGATTGGACCTGAAAGCCCGCAGGGTCTCGATGGCCGCTTCCCGGTTGGCGCGATCGATGAAGATGTGGCCCAGCAGCGCGCACCCGATGCCGATGACGGGGATGTTGCGCACCTCCTTTTTCATCACCCACTTGAGATCCAGGTCGAGCCAGCCATAGAGCACCGGGATATCGATCAGGCTGAGGTGATTGGAGGCGATGACATAGGACTGTTTCGGGTCGAAACCGGGCGCAGCGCGGACCTGCAGGCTTCCGGGGATTGCGCGCAGCAGGCCCCGTCCCCACATGCCGCCGAACCAGCGGCTTGCCCGGCGCGCGCTGAATGGTGCTACCGCGACCACGCCCAGAAAATTGGCCACGGTCCAGATCGCGACAAACGGCATATAGACGAGGTACTTGTAGAGCGGGTAGAGTTTCACCAGTGCAATCGCCCCCAGTTCTCGTCCGCTCGCACACCGTAAAAGGACGCCGGTTGATCGTTGGAGTTTTCGGGAGGCGCAATGATCTGCCACCACGTCCGCATTTGCAACAAAGGTCGTGGCTTTCGCCTGTTTGCCGCTGAATCCGCCCATACTCTGGAGGGAAGGCATTTGATTCCATTTCTTATCACCCTGCTCGTATGCCAGCTGATCGGCGAGGTAACCGTGATTGTCTTCGGTCTCCCGTTGCCAGGGCCCGTCGTCGGGATGGCCGTGCTTTTCTTATGGCTGACCGTTGCCGGTAAAACGACCGCGAACTTCGAGATTCTCTCCAATCAGCTCCTTTCCCATCTGTCACTGCTTTTCGTTCCTGCGGGGGTCGGTGTGATGCTCCACGCGGAATTGCTCGGCGAGGAACTGGTGCCAATCGCTGTAGCACTGGTCGTCAGCACGCTCATCACGCTGGCCCTCACCGGCTGGATCATGAATAAACTCGGCACGGAGACGCGTGACTCGTGACCACCGAACTGGAGCGAATCTGGGTATACCTCTCCGCCAGCCCGCTGCTGGCTCTGACCCTGACCCTCGTCGCCTACCAGTTCGGTTCCTGGCTGCACCTGAAGAGCGGAAGAAATCCGCTGGTGAATCCGGTGCTGCTGGCGGTGATAGCCATCGTTACACTGCTCAGTCTCAGTGGAACGTCTTACAGCACCTACTTCGAGGGCGCCCAGTTCGTGCATTTCCTGCTGGGGCCGGCCACCGTCGCACTCGCCGTGCCGCTCTACCAGCAGTTGCATCTCGTGCGGCGCTCGGCGAAGGCTATTCTCCTAGCGGTATTGTGCGGGTCTCTCACGGCCGGTATCAGCGCTGTCGGCATCAGTTGGGCTCTGGGTGCTTCCCGGGAGACCATCCTTTCCCTGGCGCCGAAGTCGGCCACGACACCCGTCGCCATGGGGGTCTCAGAGCAGATCGGGGGCCTGCCAAGCCTTACAGCGGTAGCGGTGATCCTGACCGGCATTCTCGGCGCGATGGCTGGTCAGGGCGTTCTGCGGCTGATGAAAATTCACGATGATCGCGCCATAGGCGTCGCGATAGGCGTCACTGCCCATGGTATCGGGACCGCCAGGGCGCTGCAGGCGAGCACGGTCGCCGGTGCGTTTTCAGGCCTGGCAATGGGATTGAACGCGATAGCGACTGCCGTGCTCATACCGGCCATCGTCAATATGTTTCGATAAGTGTCGTCGGGAGTGGCTGCGTCCGGTGGCGCACTTTGCGCGGCATGCCGTTTCCTGAGAGGATGGCCGCATGAGCAGCCCCTCGCAAGTCTCGCCACAGGGCAGTGAGGACCGGTCCTCTCCGGGTGAACTCACGCTCCGCGCCCTGGTGACGGGGGCCCTGCTGGGGGCGATTCTCACTCCCTGCAATGTCTATGCGGGGCTCAAGATCGGCTGGTCGTTCAACATGTCGATCACCGCGTTGCTGCTCGGGTTCCTGTTCTGGCGCCTGCTCGTGCGGCCTTTCGCCGCGCGCCCCTGGGAGATACTCGAGAGCAATATCTCCCAGACCACGGCCTCTTCCGCGGCCTCCATCATCTCCGGCGGCCTGGTTGCGCCTATACCGGCGCTGGCCCTGGTGTCCGGCGTGATCCTCGCGCCGGGACCGCTGATTGCCTGGGTGTTCGCAGTCAGCTTCCTGGGCGTGTGGGTTGCCTGGTACCTGCGGGTGCCGCTGCTGTACCGCTCTGGCCTGGCCTATCCGGCGGGTACCGTCACGGCCGAGACCATGGTGGAGCTGTTCGGGCACGGTCGGGCGGCCATGCAGCGGGTAAAAGTCCTGCTGTCGGCAGCGGTCGTTTCCGGGGGCATCAAGGGCCTGGATACGCTGCTCTGGACCATCCCCCGCTGGTCGCCGGGGGCACTGCCGGCGAAACTCACGTTTGCCTTCGATCCCTCGCTCCTTCTGACAGGCTTCGGCGCGATCATCGGCCTGCGCGCCGGCCTGTCGTTGCTGGGAGGCGCGCTGGTCGCCTGGGGGATGGTGACAGCCACGGTCACCACGCTCGTCGCCAATTTGCTGAAACGGAGAAGACACCGCATCGCCGGCGATGACCTGCCTGTCACAGAATCTCACCGCATTACGCGACTTGGCGCCCTGCTCGGGGCCGCCGTCCTGGTGATCGTGCTGGAAGTCGCCGTGATGGGTATCGGTATCGGCGCGGCACTTGCCTCGATTCCCATGGCATTCTTCCTGGCTGCCGTGGTGGGGCGCGTCGTGGGAGAGACAGGTATACCGCCCATCGGCGCGGTGGGTAAACTTTCCCAGCTCAGTTTCGCGGTGATTGCGCCGGCGCAGGCAACCACCAACCTGATGACGGCCAACGTGGCGGGCGGTGCCGCCGGGCAGACCGCCGACCTGCTCAACGACTTCAAATGCGGGATCGCGGTGGGCGCCTCTCCCGGTCGCCAGGTGGCCGCCCAGTGTGTCGGCATCGCTACAGGCAGCGTCGTTGGATCTCTGGTCTATTTGTCACTGGTGCCGGACCCGCAGTCCATGCTGCTGACGGCGGAATGGCCGGCGCCGGCAGTCGCCACCTGGAAGGCGGTGGCGGAGATGCTCACCGACGGCCTGGGCGCGGTGCCCCGCTCTGCGATGATCGCGATGCTGCTCGCAGCGCTCGCCGGAACGGTGCTCGGCGTGCTCGATGCCGTGTTGCCCACTGACAAGTTGCGCTTTGTCCCCAGCGCCAGTGCCCTGGGGCTCGCCTTCGTGATACCCGCGTCGACATCGCTCGGCCTGTTCTACGGCGCCTTTCTGGCAGCACTGCTGACGCGTTTTTTTCGCAGGTGGTCGAAAGCTTACCTGCTGGCGGCGGCCGCTGGCCTGGTGGCGGGGGAAAGCCTGATGGGTGTGATACTGGCGGGCCTGAGTATGACGGCCTGAGCGGCCTGCCCCGAGCCACGGGCGACAGATTGCCTAGGCAGCCAGCAGGCCGGCCGCGCGCAAACGGGGAATTTCAATCGCGGGGCAACGGTCCATGACGACCTCCAGACCCGCACGTTCCGCTGCAGCGACGGCCTCGTGATGGACCACCCCGAGTTGCGTCCACAGGAAGCGGGCTCCGATGCCGATGCTTTCGCTGACGATGCCTGGCAGGAATTTAGGCTGGCGGAACACGTCCACCATGTCTATCGGTGCAGGTATGTCGGAGAGCGCGGCGTGGACCGTGCGCCCCTGGAGGCGCTCACCGGCGTGGTTCGGGTTGACCGGGAAAACGTCGTACCCCTGATCCAGCAGGAAATGCAGAACACGGTAGCTGGCTCGCTCGAGCCGGGGGCTGGCGCCGAGTAAGGCAATGGAGCGCGTCTCCGAGAGAACCCGCGCAACGGCGTCGTCCGCTACCAGGGGCACCTCAGGCTTCACCCCACTGGGGTTTGCGCTTCTCGAGGAAAGCCCGCGTGCCCTCTTCAGCATCGCCGGAGGAGGTCATCCCGCAGAGCATCGCCTCATTGGCATAGCGGAAAGCCTCTTCCAGTGGCATTTCGACCTGGCGGTAGAACGCCTCCTTGCCGGAGCGGATGCCCTGGGCGGAGCGCGAGGCGATTTTCTCTGCCAGCGCCTGTGTGGTCTCTCGCAGTTCCGCTGCGGGCACAGCCCGGTTGACCAGCCCCATGCGCACCGCCTCCCCGGCCGGAACCAGGTCGCCGGTCAACGCCATTTCCATGGCATGCTTGCGGTGAATCGTCCGGCCGATGCCGACCAGCGGAGTGGTGCAGAAAATGCCGATATTGACGCCGGGCGTGCCGAAGCCCACGTCCTCGCTGGCGACAGCCAGGTCACACGCAGACACCAGCTGGCAGCCCGCAGCGGTCGCGATGCCCTGGACGCAGGCCACGATAGCCTTGGGCGAGTGCACGATCGCCAGCATCATGCGGGAGCAATCCACCAGAATCTGGCGAACACGGGTCTCCCGCGCATCCGGGCTCTCGTCCGGCTGAGGCGCCATTTCCCGCAGGTCGTGACCGGCAGAGAAGACTGGTCCCGATCCGGCGATAACGATGACGCGGACTGACGGATCCTGGTTGGCGCTGTCGATTGCAGCGTGCAGCGCGGCGATCATCTGGCTGGAGAGCGGGTTGCGCTGTTCCGGTCGATTGAGGGTGAGCCAGAGTACCTGGCCATGCATTTCAGCTTGCACATAGGGCGTCGACATGGCTGATTACCTGTTTGCATTCCTGGTGAGAGTGACTTGTGGGAACCGCTGTGGGTCCAGTCCCGGGCCCGCACTGTTCGAAAGCATACCAGATACGCCCCGTTGTTGTCCGCGTCAGCGGGCCTCTCCGGTGCCGCCGGGTGAGGCACCCGCGGCGATCCTGGCGAGCCGCCGGGTGCGCCTGAGACTGTCCGCCGTCACGAAGACGAGGCCGATCCAGACCAGTGCAAATGCCGCCAGCTGCACCGGATCCATCGGCTCCCTGAACAGCGCGAGGGCAACGAATAACTGGGCCGTGGGGCCGATGTAGAACACCAGGCCCAGGGCAGACAGTGGCATCAGGCGGCTGGCTGCCACGTAGGCGATGAGCGGCACCGCGGTGAACAGGCCTGAGCCCAGCAGGAACAGATCGACCTTCAATCCGTGTGCGCCGAGCCCGCCCCAGTCGCGGAACCACAACCAGGCCAGGGCCACCGGTGCCAGGAAGAGCGTCTCGAAAAACAGTCCCTCGATGGAATCCACCGGTATCGCCTTGCGGATCGCGCCGTACAGCCCGAAAGAGAGCGCCAGGGAGAGCGATACCGCCGGCAGCCCGCCCTGGTTGATGACCTGGAGCGAGATTGCGGCAATCGCGAAACCCACCCCGACTTTTTGGGCCCGGTCGAGAGACTCGCGGAAAAAACCGAGACCGATCATCACGTTCACCAGCGGCAGCAGGAAGTAGCCGAGACTCGCTTCGGTCGCCCGACCATGGGTCGCCGCCCACAGGAAAATCCCCCAGTTGACGGATATGCAGGTCGCCGCCAGGGCGATCAGCGCCATGATCTTGCCCTGGCCAAGCAGTGCCAGCGTCCCTCGCAGGCGACGCGCGATGGCGAGGAAGATCACCGTGACGGGGAGAGACCAGAGTGCCCTGTGGGCCAGCACGTCGCGCGCATCCACCGGCTTGGTCTCGATCCAGTAAAGTGCCGCAAAGCCCCAGATCAGGTAGGCGGCGATTGCCAGCAGGGTGCCTCGGTGCCGGTCGTTGATGGCAGTCACTTGAAGGTTCGGATTGACACAGCAGTTCGGCCCGCCGGAAGGCAATGGAAGCGCAATCATACGCCTGGCCGGCGCCGTCACCAAGAAGAGGAATGCGCGGGGCCGGCCGGAGAAATGTCGTCAGTTGTTGTGGGTAATTGGTGGTTGGACTTAGAATCCAGCGGTAGTCACGTAAAAAACGGTTCGAACCGCTCGTCTCGCCGTTTGCCGGGAAGCGTGCCCGGACATCTGTTAACCGCTTGGAAACCTGATCATGATTCCGGCCCTGTTCTATTGTGCGCCGATGGCAGCGTGGCGAAAAACGCTGTTTGCTGTCTGCGCCCTGCTGCTTTCGAGCTGCGCTGCTGAGCCGGTGCAACCGACCTCGGCTGAAGCGCAGGTCTCGGTGCTCGAGTACGTCACACAGATGCACATGCAGGACGGGCGCGGTCGCTTTCGCGAAATTTTTTGTACAGTGCTGGAGGAGCATGGCCATGCTCTGCCCGATTATCGGCCCTGTGAGGAGGCTTTGACCCGGGTGGGAGAGGAGGCAGGAGCCTCGGGGAAACCGGTCTCGCTGGGCCAGACCAGGGCCGACTACCTGGTGCTGTTGGTACCCGGGCTTGGCTGGGAGTGTTTCGAGGAGTGGCTGGATTACAGTTACTCCGGACCAGAGCACGTAGCCCGGTTTGGCTACGATGTCAGGCCTCTGCCGGTCGCTGGCCTCTCCAGTAGTGAACACAATGCAGGGCAGATCAGGGATTATATCGCCGGCCTGCCGGCGGAGGATGCCGCTCGACCGCTGATCCTGATAGGCTACTCCAAGGGAGCCCCCGACATCCTGACGGCGCTGACGGCCTACCCGGAAATCGCGGAACGGGTGGCGGCAGTCGTCAGCGTGGCGGGCGCAGTGGGGGGGTCGCCGCTTGCCGACGATGCCACCCAGGCGCAGGCGAACCTGCTGACCCTGGTAACGGGTTCAGCATGTGAGAAAGGCGACGAAGGCGCGGTGGCAAGTCTGCGAACGGCCGTGCGTGAGCGGTGGCTTCTCGAGAATCCGCTTCCCCGCGATATCCGATATTATTCGGTGGTGACCTACCCGGACCCCGATCGTATTTCGTGGGGCCTGCAGAAGAGCTACCGGATACTGAGCGGTATCGACGCCCGCAACGACACGCAGGTCCTTATGGAGGGTCAGATGATCCCGGCCTCCAGGTTGGTGGCGTTCGTCAACGCAGACCACTGGGCTATCGCTGTACCGGTGGCGCGCGAGCATCCGTTTGTCGGAGAGACCGTCGTCAACCATAACGACTATCCGCGGGAGGCACTGTTGGAGGCCCTGCTGAGATACCTGGAGGAGGACCTGGCGCGGCGGGCGCAGTGAAGCCCGGGCAGAGGCGCGACGGAGAAACGCGATGGGAAAACAGTTGTCAGTCGCCCGGGGAGTGGCTCTCGCCCTGTGTTTCACCCTGATCGCGAGCTGTGTGTCACAGGCCCCGGTTTCCCTGCCGGGAGAGAGCACCCCGCCGCCCGCCCGCTCGCAGCTCTGGGGCGCCGTCGCCGCAGACATGTCCCGGGATTGGCACGTGCTTCTCAACGAGGGGCCTGAGGCGCTCGACTGGCGACTGCGGGCCATCGACAGCGCCTCTGACACCATCGAGCTGCAGACCTTTCTCTGGTTTTTCGACCTGGCGGGCGCGCTCGTGCTCGATCACCTGATAACAGCCGCAGAGCGGGGGGTGCAGGTTCGCATCCTAATCGACGACACCTTCCTGGTCTCCGAGGACGAGATGCTGCTCGCGCTGGCCAGGCACCCCAACATCGAATACCGCGTCTTCAACCCCTTCAAGCGTCGCGCGGACAGCCTCGTGACACGGCAGCTGCTCAATCTCGCCGAGTTCGGTCGCCTGGACCATCGGATGCACAACAAGGCGATGGTGGTCGATAATCACATTGCCATCGTCGGCGGGCGCAACCTGGCCGACGAGTATTTCGGTCTGCACGGGCAGGCCAATTTTCGCGACCTGGAACTGTTGCTGGGCGGGCCGATCGTCAGGGAGATCAGCGCAGCGTTCGACGCCTACTGGAACAACCCCTGGTCAGTGCCGATCGAAATGCTCGCACACGCTCAGGCCTCACCGGAACGGCTCGCCCTCGCGCACCGGCTGGGGCGGGACAACCCCCACATTCACAGCGAGGAGTCGGAGGAGGCGCTCATCCGGCGGTGGCGCGAACTGATCGCGGGCGCCGACCGCGGCGACGCCATTCTCTACGTTGATGCACCCCCGCGCGACGACCCGGCCGCGCCGGGTGAAGCGCCGGTCCAGGTCGCCCGGGAGCTGGTCCGCCTCTTTGATTCGGCGCAGGAGGAGATCGTCATCGTCTCGGCCTACCTGATCCCGACGCCCAGCCTGGAGGGCGCCGTGGCCCGGGCCCTGCGCCGCGGCGTGCGGGTCCGGATTCTCACCAACTCCCTCGGTTCCAACAACCACCTGGCGGCTCACAGCGCCTACCGGAACCACATCCATGCGCTTCTCGGCCACGGTGCCGAACTATACGAGATCCGCACCGATGCCAATGACCGGCCGCTCTACATGCTGAGCCCCGTAGGCCGGAAGCTCCTGGCCCTGCATGCCAAGGCCCTCGTCATCGACGACGACAAGGTTTTCATCGGCAGCGCCAATCTCGATCCGCGCTCACTGCGCATCAATACCGAGATGGGGTTCCTGGTCGTGAGCGAACCTTTCAACCGGATGGTCAGGTCCGCGGTAGAGGTCGATTTTTCCGGTGCCAACGCCTGGCGTCTGGAGTTGCAGCGGGATGGCCTGGTGCAGTGGGTCGCCGAAGGCCAGCGCCTGACGACGCAGCCGGGCGCTTCCTACATGCAGCGCCTCGAGGACTGGTTTTTCACGCTGATGCCCATCGAGCAGGAGCTTTGACAGAGCCCGGTTGCCGGTTTTGAGCGCCGCGGGCTGCGGGCCGGTCAGCCCCCGGCCTCGCGCCACATCAGCCACATGGGCGGACAATCCCGCGCGGGCACGATCCGCTCTGTGACCCGGAAGCCGAAACGGCGATAGAAGCCGACGTTGCTCTCCTTGCTGCTCTCCAGGTAGGCGGGCATCCTGTCGCGGTCGACCGGTTCCAGCCCGGCGGCCATCAGCCGGCCACCGATCCCCGCGCCCTGCCGTGAGGGTCGGGCGCCGATGGCGTAAAGGTAGTAGTGCGGTGCTGCGGGCCTTCGGCCCGCCAGGAAGCTGTCCACCGCCAGTCCACGCGCGATGGCGCCCGGGCCCCCATAGCGGATCATTGCCACGGCGGTATCCAGGCTGTTCCATAGCGGGATGTTCTTGTCAACGCCCGGAGGCAGCCACAGCGAACCCCCGGCGTCGCCACAGACGTGGCCGAAGCCTCGACGCAGATAGAGTTTTTTCGCAACCAGGCGGTAGAAAGCCGCCATGCCGCGGGGGTCGCGAAAAACCCAGCGATTCACCGGGTCATCCGCGAAACTGGCGCCGATGATGGCGCCGATCAACGCGTGCTCGCCGGACTGCAGTGGCCTGGTCCCGGTCACGATCATTCCTTTCCCGGCTTACCCGCCCGCCGCCCGGCGCAGGTCACCGAACCGGCGAAGCCAGGGCTTCAGGCGGCTGAATCGTTGTTTAGCCGGCTCTGCCTGCGCGCGGTCCGCGAAACTGCCGTGCAGGACCAGGTACTGGGTGAGGCTGCCCTTGCGCACCGCATAGACGTAGACCGGCGCCGGCAACGACTCCTGGGCGATGAAGTCCGCGGCATAGGCGCGTTCGCTGAACGCACCCAGCTGCAGGGTGAAATGGCCGTCGCGCTGCGCCGTGACCCAGCGCTCCCCGGCGTCCGCGGGCGGGGCCTTGCTGCCCCCGCTTTCCGTTCTTCGCGCGCTGGCGGCGGACGCGGGGCCGGGGCTGGCCGGTTTGGAGGACACGGCGACCCGGGCGGGGCCGGAGAGGTCGCCGCCCAGGCAGCCGGCAACGTTGTAGGCGGAATAGCTGGCCCTTGCCAGGTTGGCCTGGCCGCCGGCGTGCCTGTGTTCACCCTTCCTGATCGCATACTTGACCAGATAGTCCAGCAGCACCTCCGCACCGGCATTGCCGTTGTACGCGATATCCCAGCGCAATTGCTGCAAGTCGTAAAAGCCGCGCCAGACCCGCTCGTTGACCTGCATCAGCCCGACATCCCCGCTACTCGAGCGCAGGGGTTCCAGGCGCTCGTTTTTGACCACGTACTGGCGCCAGCAGCTCTCCTGCCAGGCGGTCGCAAAAACCAGCTTCCTGAACAGGTCGTGGTGCGCCGGTTCGAGCTGGCTCCTGCCCAGCGCGTGTTTTGCCGACTGGTCCAGCAACTGCGCCACCATCGGCAGGTAATCCCCGAGCTCGTCAGTGCCGGGCGCCCAGCGGTTCAGCCTTTCCGCGGGTGCTGCCGCCCAGGCACGGGGCATCAGAGAGAAGTCGAACCGCAGTGCGGAAGGCTCGGGCGACCTGGTTTCGAAACGCTGCTCGAAGAGCCGCTGCAGCTCGGGGTCTATCGCTTCATCGTAGCGCAGGGCGTCGCTCACCTGATCGTCGGATATGAGGCGGGCGAGCCGTCGCAATCCGTCGGTGGAGATATCCAGGCCGACTCCGGGACCCAGCCGGTCGAGGGCCTGGAGCGCGTCGGTGGCGGTCAGCACACTGAACCAGAGCAGATGCGCCTGTCCCTCCTGCTCCAGGGCGATCGTGCGTACCACGGGCCCGAGCTGTTCCCAGGTCTCGAGGAACCAGGCCCTTATCTCGTCATCCTCCCGGCTGGCCGGGGAAGCCAGGGCATCGCGCAATCGGTAGCGGCTGTCGATGAGGAGGTCAAGCAGGGCGTCGCGCAACGCCTGCAGCTCGGTGGCCGACGCGTAGTGCTTGACGGCGAATACGAGGAGGGCGTCCATCATCTGCCACCGCGACTCCCACTGCCGGAGCTCTTCCTCACTCAGCGGCGACTCTGGGCGGGGCGGCTCGGCCTCCGCCTCGATGGCAAAGGCGATCGATACGTTCAGGCTGTCCGGGGTGACACCGATGCCGTCCAGCGCGAGGCTCTCCACGATTGCCTGCAGCTGCTGCCGGGACCGGTTGGGAAGAACATCCGGGAGCAGGGACTGGAGGCTCTCGGTATAAGGTGCGAGATCGAGGACGTATTGGCCCAGAAAGCCCCTCATCGCGGTGTCGGTGAGATTCCACAGGGGGCCTGAGGTGATCTTCCCGCCATCGGGGCCTACCAGCCAGGTGCTCTCCGGTTCGAGCCGCACGGTATTGGCCCCCGGCTCAATCACCGGCCGCCCGGTAAACCCGATGGTGCCCGCCAGGTCGAGCAGCTCACTGCAGCCGCCAAGGATTCCCAGCCCCACCTGCGCGTCGACCCGGGCGACGACTGCCAGGGCACTCCCCGAGGGGCTGACTTCGGGGTCTTTGACAACCACCCTGTTGCAGCCCGCCGGATCGTCGAGGAGTTCACGGCTCTGGTCGGGGGTGTCGAACAACTGGTTCAGCAGAAGCTGGTTCAGCAGCAGGTAATCCAACCTGACCGGAACGGTGACGGTGGTGGTTTCCGCCCGTGACAGCAGGGCCGGCCCCAGCGCCAGGAGCATGAACAGCCGACAGGCGAGACGGCGCACGGCAGGGCTGTCAGGCATCGCCCTTACCGCCCTCGTCCCGCTCCAGCAGCTTGCCCAGAGCATCGATGCGGTACTCCGTGTAACGCATGCGCATCTCCAGCGCCTCCCGGGAGGCCTCACCCTCGGGGGAGGCGGTGCTCTTCAGTTCCGCCAGCTGCTCCTTGAGCCGGTGGTGCTCGCGGCGCATGGCCTCGCGGGTTTCCGCCGCATTGGCCTTGTCGAAGATCCGGGCTTCCGGCGCCTCTGTTTCGTGGCCCGCAGTGCTCTGCACGATCTGCGGGATGACGGGTTTGCCCGCATCCAGCTGGCGCTGGTTCATATAGGTGGGAGAGACGATCTCGATGCGCTGGCCGTGGAGCACTTCCAGGATTGCCTGGTTGAGGCGCGACCGGGTGGAGAGCAGCAGTGTCGGTTCTTCCAGGAAGCCCGACACCCGCCAGGTCACGGCGAAGTCCCCCAGTTCGTCCACCAGCACGTAGGGATCCTTGAGCCCGGTGATCCGGGCGGCATCCAGCAGCGCCTCCTCGATAGTGATGCCGGGCTGGTCGTAACCGAGAGAGACCCGGGAGGAGACGATCGTACCCGAGGCCCTGACCACGGTGTAGGGGTGAGTGATCAGGAACATATTGGGCAGGGTGGTGAGGTCCCGGTCCTCCGTCTGGATCTCCGTGTGGAGGAAACCGCGCTCGGTCACCCGGCCGAACTGGTCGCCGACCCGGATGAAGTCACCGGGCGAGAAACTGCGCACAGCGCGAAGCATCCAGCCGGCCATGCCGTTGGCCACGAAAGTGGTGGAGGAAAGGGTGATCAGGGCGGTGATGACCAGCCCGAACAGACCGATCAGCTGGTCCCGGGTCGAGGCTTCCAGCGGCAGTACGAGCAGCAGTCCCAGGGCGGCAATCAGCCACAGGGCGATGACGATGATCTGGCGGTTGAGGCGCCAGTTGTCGGAGTGTTTGCGTCGGCCCAGCCATTGGTTGGTCATCCACAGGCTGCCGAACAGCACCAGCACGACCAGCAGCGGGGCTATGAAATCGCGATATTCCTGCCAGATGGTTTCCACGGCGGCCCTGGGATAGTTGTTGCAACGGTACCGGAGAGAGGGCTCACCCGCTCCCTCCGGGGGTCACATCTGCGAGGCCAGAGCCTCGGAAGAGAGTGCCTCAGTAGAGCCTGAGCTTGAGCCTGGCGGGTTCGCAGTGCGGGACCGCCACGGAGTAGTGGTAAAAACCCTTGGGTGTATCCTTGCCTTTCACCTTGCAGCGCAGCTTGCCCTTCTTGTCGCTCTTCATGTTGCACTCGTTGGAGCCGTCGACGATGAACGGATTGGCGTCGCCCTGGTCGAACTGCACGGTGAAGGACTCCTTGCCGTCCATCTCCCAGGTGATATGTTTCTCCTGGCGGGTACAGACGCAGCCGGACGCCTTGTCGCAATCGGCGCGGCCCTTGGCGTCATCGCTCTCGCAGTTGTCCTGCTCTCCCTTGAAATAAGCCGTCACCTTGCACTGCGAACCTTCAGCGCCGTCAATGGCCTTGATCCAGACTTTCTGTTCTCTGGCCTCGGCCAGCAGTGAAGGGCTGAAGCAGCAGATGGTTGTGACCAGCAGCGCTTTGAGCAGCGCATCGAACCGCAGAAATTCAGACATTTATTTTGCCTCTTGCATGGGTTTTTTCTCAGTGGGGCGGCTGCACCCGGCGCCTGCCGGGTCAAATCCCCGCCAGTCCCCGGCTGGATTGCGGGACGGCAGACTCACGCCGGGCAATCCAGCACCGACAGTATAGTCAAACCGCAGCGGCAGGTAACCCATATCCGGCCCTCGCCCGGCGCGCCGTTCGGCGCGGTCACACTGGCAATTCGCTCATCGAGGCGGGATACTGGGCCGATCTTTTCGATGATGTGTCCTGGACTTGATGCCATGAACAGACCTGTTTTCAATCGCGGCACCCACTTCAGCATCGTCTGGGGAGTGACGCTCGCCGTTCTCACCCTGGTGGAGTGGAACAGCCTGGATCGTGACCCCCTGCGCGAGGAGATTCTCGTGCCCTTCATCCAGCGGGAGGTCTCGGTAAGCGTAGAGGCTGCGGAGACGCCCATGGAGTCGGGGGCGGCGACCGACGAGGAGCCCGAGGGAGCGCTGCAGTACGAGGTCGAGTTCCAGTTCAACGGACCGCTGTTCCTGGCCTATTTCTTCGGCCCGGTCCTGGCCTTCCAGGGTATCGGCTGGCTGGCCTCCCGTTTCCTGGAGAGGAATCGCTCCGGCGGTTAGCCCCGGTGGTACGCGGGCGGTCGCTACCCGGGCGCCCGTGTCGACTGCTCCATCGGACGCCTGTCCAGGTCCTGTTGCCGACTGTCGCTGCACTGCGGGGGAACCCCGGTGGGTTTGCGGTTGTCCATGATTCCTGAGCATAGCCGAACCGGAGAAGCCATGAACAGAAGATGGAAATTCGCCTGCTGTGCCACCATCGTACTTGCCGCCGCCTGCAGCGAGGAGGCGTCCGTGGCGCAGAATGCCGACTTCGAGACAACGGTTGTCGCGGACTTTGACGAGCCCTGGGCCATGACCTTCCTGCCCGACGGCGCGCTGCTGGTCACCGAGAAGCGTGGCGCGCTCAGGCTCCTCACTGCTGACCGCAGGCTGATCGACGTGGCGGGCGTGCCCGACGTCGCCTACGGCAAGCAGGGCGGGCTGGGTGATGTGGTGCTGCATCCGGGTTTTGCCGATAACGGCCTGGTCTACATCAGCTACGCGGAGGCGGGCTCCGGCGGGTCCGGCGCGGCGGTGGCCCGGGCGCGCCTGGCGCGTGACGGCGACGACGCTGAGCTCACGGGGCTCGAGGTGGTCTGGCGACAGGAGCCGAAGGTGGGAGGCGAGGGCCACTACGGCCACCGCATCGCGTTCGGTCCCCAGGGCTATCTCTGGATCAGCTCCGGGGAGCGCCAGAAGTTTGATCCCGCCCAGGACATGCAGGGCAATCTCGGCAAGATCCTGCGTCTGCATGACGATGGCTCGGTACCCGCGGACAACCCCTTTGCCGATCGGGGGGACGCGAAGGCCGGTATCTGGTCCCTGGGGCATCGCAATCCCCTGGGCCTGGCCTTCGATGAAACGGGTCGCCTGTGGAACACGGAGATGGGGCCGGCGGGGGGTGACGAACTCAACCTGGTCGAACGGGGCGTCAATTACGGTTACCCGGTCGTCTCCGAGGGCGACCACTACAGCGGCCGCGAGATCCCGGACCATGACACGCGGCCGGAATACCGGCCGCCCGTGGTCGCCTGGAGTCCGGTTATCTCGCCCTCCAGCCTCATGTTCTACAGCGGCAGTGAATTTCCTGGGTGGCGCGGCAGCGCCCTGATCGGTGGCCTCTCCGCTAAGTCCCTGGTGCGGGTCGAGTTCGAAGGTGAGCGGGCATGGGAGGCGGAGCGTTTCGCAATGGGGGCGCGTATCCGCGAGGTGGAGCAGGGCCCCGACGGCGCCGTCTGGTTACTCGAGGACGGCAAGCGCGGGTCCCGCGGGAGACTGCTGCGGCTCTCGGCGGCTGACTGAGGCCGGCGGTCCCGGGGCGGACCGAACAGCCCCGGGAGAGCGCTATGGATCGAGTCGCACCAGGGCGGCATGGCCCACATGGGCGAAGCGCCCGGGACTGCAGGTCAGCAGGATGACCTGGGTAGCTCTGCCCGCCAGAGCGATGGCGGCGCCCATCGCCTCCAGCCTGGCGGGATCGGAGAACCCCAGGGCGTCGTCGATGATCAGCGGCACGCCCCCCTGACGGGCGACAATGCGGGCCGCTGCCAGGCGGGTGAGAATGCCCAGCTGCTCCCTGGCGCCGACACTGAGCGCTTCGAAGGGGAGGGGAGTGCCGTTGCGGGTGCAGGAGACGATGGTCCAGGCCTCGTCGAGTTCCACGGTGAAGTCGGCGCCGAAAACGACGTTGCCCAGCTGTTCGATCCCCCGTTTGAGCGGACGCACGTAGGCCCTGCGGGTGGCGTCACGGTGCCTGTTCAGCGTCTGCCAGAGCCGCTCGGCGGCAGCGGCGCGCTGGCGGGTCGCGGACCAGCGGCTGTGCGCCTCCTCCAGCTCCCGTTCGGCCGCCTCCAAACTCTCGAAGCGACCGTTGGCCTGTGCCTGGGTCAGCCTGTCCTCGAGCACGGCCCGCTCGCGCTGCCGCTCCTGCAACTCCCCTTCCGCGCGGGCGAGGGCGGCAACGGCATTCTCCAGCAGGGCCTCCGCCGCCTCCGGCGAGGACGACTCAAGCCGGTCCCGCAGTTGCTCAAGATCCCGGCGCAGCGCCTCCACCCGCCCGGCAAGCTCCGTTGACCGGGCGGCGATCGCGGCATCCGCTTCCGCCGCACGTGCCCTCTCCAGCTCCGCCCGGCGACGCTGCAGGTCCCGTTCCAGGCCCTCGACCTCCTGCGAGGCGAGACGGTATTCGACTTCCGCCTGTGTGGCATCCTCGGCCAGCTGGTTGCGGCGTGATTCCTGCGCCTCCACTCTGGTCTCGCATTCCCGCAGGGCGTCCCCGGCCTCCCGGGTCCGGGAGCCGGCCTGCTCCAGGTCCGCGGGGGGTGGAGGCTCCTCCGGTCTCTCCCTGAGGTAGGTGTCGCGGCGCGATTCCAGTTCGGCCACCGCCGCCTCGACATCCGCCTCGCTGTCGCCGGCCAGCAGATCGCCTATCCGGTCCCGCCACGCCTGCAGGTTGCGCTCCGCTTCACCGCGCTGGGCGGCTGCGGCGACGGCGGCTGCGAGGTCCTCCACGCCGTGACGGCGCAGCAGGGCATTGAGTCTCTCTCGCTGTTCGATCACGGCCGTTTCCAGCTCGGCCGCGGACTGGGAGGGGGTGAAGCGGATGCTGGCCACGCCCGGAATATCTATGCGCAGCTCTGCGGCGACCCGGCGCTGCTCGGTCGCACCGGTCGCCAGGCGCAGCGCCTCATCGTCGAGAGAGAGCGCGAGTTCGCGCTCGGCGCTGATTGCCACCACCGAGGTCACCGCATCCCGTTTGCCGCTGGCGACCTGCAACTCGCGCTCCGCTTCCCGCAGGGTCGCCAGGCCCGCCTCGTCGATCGGCAGGGCGGCCAGCCGCCTGCGCTCGACATCCGCCTTCTCCCTGTACTCCCCAAGCCTGGCGGCACGCCGCCTCGCCCTCTCCAGTTCAACGAGTGCCGCCAGGTGCTGCTCGTCCGCAGCAGCCCGGGACAGGGCCGACCGGGCCGATCTCAGCGCGGACCGGAGCTGCGCCAGTTCATCATCGACGGCCCTGCGGGCGCGCTGCAGGTCGGCACTGCGCCCGGCGAGCGGGGCCAGCAGCCCGCGCTTCTCCTCCAGCGCGGTGCGACAGGCCTCGAGTTCCGCCACCAGCGCCTCCCGCCGCGCCCGGTCATCAGCTGCCGCCTGCAGGAGTTGCCGGGCTGAGTCCAGTTCCGCCGCCCGCGAGGCGACCTGCTGCTGCAGTGCGCTGATCGCCTGCCAGTCGGCCCGGTATCTATCCCTGCCCGCCTGCAGTTGAGGCAGCGAGCCGGCGAGGCGCTCCAGCTCGCCGATACAACGCTCGAAACCGGCACTGTCCGCCTCGACGGCTGCCAGCGCTGTGCGGGCCTCCTCCACACGCGCCCGGGCCGAAGCCAGCCGGGTTTCCAGTGCGGAGAACTTTGGTTTTCCGGTTTTCAGGGTGAAGTACCGTTCATACTCGGCCTGCACGCCGGTGAACAGGTCGCCGTCGTCCTGCTCCGTCGTCGCGCCGCCCGCTGCCTCGTCCAGCGCCTGAGCCAGACCGTCGCAGTCCGCCAGGTGTACGCCCTTGATCTCGCGGCCCTGTTCCACCATCAGGGCGTGCCACAGGCCCATGTCGATCGTGGACTGCAGGATCTGCCCGGCGCGCTCATGGGCCTCCCGGCCGGTCAACTGCTCCGCCTCCGGTGCCAGGATGCGCAGTTCCGTCTGCTTGCCCCGGTTGAATGTCTTGCTGTAGACGAGGTGATAATTCCCCGTGATGAACTCCGCCTCCACCCGGCTGCCCACGTCGCGCCCGACGGGCTGGATCGCCTTCACCGATTTCCTGGCCGAGGAATCGAGTTCATCGATCAGGGTCAGCAGGGCTTCCACCAGAGTCGATTTACCGATCTCGTTAGGGCCCTCGATCAGGGTCACGCCCTCGTCGAAGGTGATTTCCCTTTCCGCCACACCGCGCCAGTTCTCCAGCGCCAGCCGCAACAGCCTCATGCACCCTCACCACTGCGGCTGAGGCGGTAGAAGAGGCGCAGGGCGTCCCCGGCCACCGGGTCGGAGCGGGCCTCTGACAGCAGCTCCTCCCAGGCGGCCCGGGCATACCCGGTCAGGGCCACGTTGTCCTGGTCGAGCTCGTCGGGCACGATGGCGAGATCGGTGATGCGCTCGCGACGGCGCAGGCTGGCGAAGAGTTCCCCCTGGGTGGCAAACAGGGCGTCGAGGCGGGCCGCGGTGGCGAGGTTGATGGTGCCGGTAAAGCTCATTTTGACCACCGTGCGCTCTTTGTCCGGCAGCCCGGTCAGCCACCTGGCGATCTGCGCGAGGTCTTCTGCACTGTTCAGGTCCCGGTGTTCCGCAATGAACTGCCACTGGCCTACCGGCAGCGGGGTGACCTCGCAGTGATCCGCACCGTCGAGCTCCACCAGCAGGGCCTGGTTGGGCGCCGTCTCGTCAAAGTCGGTGGCGACCGGTGCGCCGGAGTACCAGATCCGACCGGTCTGCCCCACCTGTGTCAGCGAGTGGCGGTCACCCAGCGCGAGATAGTGGATGCGGCCGTCCCCGATCGCCGCCTCGGCGGTCGCGAGGTCGATGGTCTCCGGGCGCGAACTGTCAGGGGAGAGGGTGTCCACCTGGCCGTGGCAGAGGGCGATGCGCAGCCTTGCGGAAGAGGGCTCCAGGCCACGCAGCAGGGCGCCGCAGAGATCGGTGGTCGGGTGCTTGCTCCGCCAGGGTGCTCCCACCACCTCGACGTGGGGCAGTCCCGGCACCGGGAGTGGTGTCGAGTCCCGGATGACGATGACGGTAGCGCCCGCCCCGGCGAACTCCCGGGATGAAAAAATCGAGGTGGCGTCCAGCGGGTCATGGTTGCCCGGCAGCAGGAATACGGGTACCGGCAGGGCGTCCAGGGCGTTGAGTGAGCGCAGTACCGTCTGCCGCGACAACTGGTTGGATTCGAATACATCGCCAGCGACTGCGATGAATGATGCCCCGTGCTCCGCCGCCAGGTCCCCGAGCCGCTTGATGGCATCGATGCGCGCCTGGCCGAAACGCGGCGCCGCCTCATCGCTGAGGAACGCACGGGTCATGCCGAGCTGCCAGTCTGAGGTGTGGAGGAAACGTACTCTCCCGGTATTCTTCAAGCGGAGCCTCCCGGGCCCTTCGACGATGCGGGTTATCCTACCAGCAATCTCCGGCGTTGCACCCTGCGGGATGAGACGGGCGGAGCCGGCAACGGCCCGGGGAGGCGGCAGGCGGACGTTTCTTGAAACACCGCGGTTGTGCCACCATAGTGGAAGGGACGGCTGGCGCCGCCGGTGTCGGGCGCCGCGCGCGGCACCATCGACGGGAAGCGGCGCGAGACTCTTCCAACCACCATCCGGGAAGCACTATGGAGTTCAAGGACTATTACCAGATTCTGGGGGTCGATCCCGCTGCGGAGGCCAAGGACATCAAGGCCGCCTACCGCAAACTCGCCCGCAAATACCACCCGGACGTCAACCCGGAGGCGGGTGCCGAGGATAAGTTCAAGGAGGTTGCCGAAGCCTACGAGGTGCTCAAGGACACGAACCGGCGCGCCGAGTATGACGAACTGCGTAAATACGGCGGACGGCCCGGTGGTGGATTCGAGCCACCGCCGGGCTGGCAGTCCTCCGCCGGGGCGGACGCGGGGCATTTCAGCGGCGACTTTTCCGATTTCTTCAATTCGATTTTCGGCGGCGGTTTCGAATCCGGCGCGGGACGGTCGCGACGCGGCTTCGGCATCAGGGGCCAGGACATCGAAATCGAGATGCCGATTTTCCTGGAAGAGACCCTTGCCGAGACCAGCAAACCTATCAATTACCAGATCCCGGTCTACGAGAACGGCCAGGTCCGGCAACTGAAAAAATCGCTGAAGGTGAAAATCCCCGCGGGCGTCGCCGAGGGAGAGCGCATTCGCCTCAAGGGCCAGGGCGCGCCCGGGGAGGGGGACGCCCCTGCCGGGGACCTCTACCTACACATACGCCTCGTGCCGCATCCGCTGTTCGACGTCGAGGGTCACAACCTGCTGGTGACGGTGCCGATAGCGCCATGGGAGGCGGCGCTGGGAGCGCGGGTCACCGTGCCGACCCTGGATGGCCGGATCAACCTGACCATCGCGCCGAACAGCCAGTCTGGTCAGAAGCTGCGCGTAAAGGGCAAGGGGCTGGTGGGCAAAACCGGCCGGGGTGACCTCTACGCGGTGCTCAAGGTGGTCATGCCGAAAGAGTCCGGCGGGGAGGCCAGGGAGCTGTGGCAGCAGCTGGCGGATAAGGCCGCCTTCGATCCACGAGCAGAATGGAGTAGACAGGCATGACGACAAGTACGCTGCAGATTTCGATCAGGGAGTTCTGTGAGTGCGAGGGAATTCCCCAGGGCCTGGTGGTGGCGGTGGTGGAACACGGCATTGCCCGACCGCTGTCCGGGGCAGAGGCTCCCGAGTGGGTGTTCGACACTGCCAGCGCCGGATGGATCCGCAAGGCCATACGCCTGCGCCGGGATCTGGAGGTGGACTGGGTGGCGGTGGCCATGGTGATCGACCTGCTGCGGCAGCGCGAGCAGCTGCAGCTGGAGAACCGCCGGTTGCGCCAGCGGCTGCAGCGCTTCGCCCTGGAGGAGTAGCCCCGCCACACGGCAACAGGCCGTTGCATCCGTGGGGCTAACGGTTATAGTGGCCGGAGCCGGCGCGGACATGGGGTCCGGTCGCAGGATGACGAACAGGAGTAGACCAGACAATGGGACTTTTCGACTTTTTCAAGGACGCAGGTGACGATATTTCCGCGCCGGTCGAGGTTTCGCAGGAGCGGATGGACGAGCTGCGTCAGGAGAACATCACTCGCAAGATGGCCCAGCTGGGCGCCGAGGCCGGGCAGGTCGCGGTGGCGGTGCAGGGCGACACCGCGACGCTGACCGGCCGCGCGCCTAACCAGGAGGCCATGGAGAAGTTGGTGCTCTGTGCCGGCAACCAGCACGGCATCGCGCAGGTGGACTGCCAGATTCAGGTGGACGAGCCTCCGCCGCCGGCGCCCGGCGCGGGAGCGGCCGAGCCGGAGTCTGTCGCGGTGGCGGCAAAAGCCGCCGGGGAAGCGGCCGAGCAGACCGGCGCTCCCGCCGAATCGACCTTCTATACGGTGAAGTCAGGCGACACCCTGGGCAAGATTGCCGCCGAGCACTACGGAGCGGCGAACAAATACATGGTGATCTTCGAGGCCAACAAACCGATGCTGGCGGATCCTGACAAGATCTATCCCGGCCAGACCCTGCGCATTCCCCCACTCTGAACCACCGTGCGGCGCGCCCCGGTGCGCGCCGCTCCCTGTTCCCCCAGCTCAGCCCCGACACACCGCAGCTGGTGCAGCGACACACCGCAGCCGGTGCAGCGACATCGCTCGCGGCCCAACAAGTTTATTGGTCAATACAGCGACAGCGCCTAAACCTTTGCGCGCAATTTTTGTCTTAACTATAGCCACGCGTTTATAGTTCGGGGTAAGCTACTTGAAAGAGAGCCAAAAATTCTGCGCACCGCGCAGATATAAAAACCAGCCGCCTGCCCATCTGGAGCAGGCAATAAGCACGTCGCCCCGCAAAATTTCGGTTATAACCAGCTGTGACAGCTGCAGGTGTTTTTCAGCGCAAAAACATCGAAGGAAATGCTATTAAGACTGTTTTTATCGAGGAAAATTACTGTATTCTTTTTTTGACCATTTAGCGGTTTTCTTTGTCCAGGGGACAGGGAGGAGTGAATTTCATGACTATTTTCAACCACTATCGCGATCGTTACGAGGCGACCCAGGAAGAAGAATACAGCCTGCAGGAATACCTGGAACTCTGCAAAAACGATCCCAGCGTCTACGCGTCCGCCGCCGAGCGCATGTTGCTTGCGATCGGCGAACCGGAGCTGGTGGACACCTCGAAAGACTCGCGGCTGAGCCGCATCTTCGCCAACAAGGTGATCAAGCGCTACGAAGCCTTCGCCGAATTTTACGGCATGGAGGAATGCATCCAGCAGATCGTCAGCTTTTTCCGTCATGCGGCGCAGGGTCTGGAGGAGCGCAAGCAGATACTCTATCTGCTCGGTCCCGTCGGCGGCGGCAAGTCCTCCCTGGCGGAACGTCTGAAGCAACTCATGCAGAAGCAGCCGATCTACTGCATCAAGGGCTCGCCGGTCTTCGAGTCACCGCTGGGCCTGTTTGATGTCACCGAGGACGGTGCCATCCTGGAGGAGGAGTACGGTATTCCCCAGCGGTACCTGAAGGCCGTGATGTCCCCCTGGGCGGTCAAGCGCCTGCACGAGTTCGGAGGCGATGTCAGCCAGTTCCGGGTGGTAAAGGTCTATCCATCCATCCTCGACCAGGTCGGCATTTCCAAGACGGAGCCCGGCGACGAGAATAACCAGGATATCTCGTCCCTGGTGGGCAAGATCGATATCCGCAAGCTGGAGCATTATTCCCAGAGCGATCCCGACGCCTACAGCTTCTCCGGTGGCATGTGCCGGGCCAACCAGGGGTTGATGGAATTCGTGGAGATGTTCAAGGCGCCGATCAAGGTGCTGCACCCGCTGCTGACTGCTACCCAGGAAGGGAACTACAACGGCACAGAGAGCATCGGCGGCATCCCCTTCGAGGGCATCGTGCTGGCGCACTCCAACGAGTCCGAGTGGCAGTCCTTCAAGACCAACAAGAATAACGAGGCGTTCATCGACCGGGTCTACATCGTCAAGGTGCCCTACTGCCTGCGAGTGACCGAGGAGATCCAGATCTACGAGAAGCTGCTCCACAACAGCTCTCTCAGCCATGCGCCCTGCGCCCCGGACACCCTGAAGATGCTGGCTCAGTTCAGCGTGCTGTCCCGGATCTCGGATCCCGAGAACTCCAGCATCTATTCCAAGATGCGTATCTATGATGGCGAGAGTCTCAAGGACCGCGACCCGAAGGCGAAGTCGATCCAGGAATACCGCGACAATGCGGGGGTGAACGAGGGGATGGACGGCCTCTCCACCCGGTTTGCCTTCAAGACGCTCTCCAAGGTTTTCAACTTCGACCCCGTGGAGGTGGCGGCGAACCCGGTGCACCTGCTTTACGTACTGGAGAACCAGATCGAGCAGGAGCAGTTTCCACAGGAGACCCACGACCGGTACCTGACCTTCATCAAGGAGTTCCTGGCACCGAATTACATCGATTTCATCGGCAAGGAGATTCAGACCGCCTACCTGGAATCCTACTCGGAGTACGGCCAGAACCTGTTTGACCGCTATGTCACCTATGCCGACTTCTGGGTCCAGGACCAGGAGTATCGCGACCCGGAGACCGGGGAGATCCTCAGCCGCTCGTCGCTCAACGACGAACTCGAGAAGATCGAGAAGCCCGCAGGCATCAGCAACCCGAAGGATTTCCGCAGCGAGATCGTCAACTTCGTACTGCGCTCCAGGGCTAACAACGAAGGTCGCAACCCGAAGTGGACCAGCTATGAGAAGCTGCGCGGCGTGATCGAGAAGAAGATGTTTGCCAGCACCGAAGACCTGCTCCCGGTGATCTCTTTCAATGCCAAGGCCTCGGCCGAGGACAAGAAAAAGCACTCAGACTTCGTGGCGCGAATGGTGGAGCGCGGCTACACCGAGAAACAGGTGCGTCTGCTCTCCGAGTGGTACCTGCGGGTCAGGAAGTCCCAGTAGCCCCGACCAGGGTTAAGGGCATGAATCGGGGCCGGAGGCCAGGATGACCTATCTAATCGACCGCAGGGACAATCCCAAGCAGAAAAGCGCTGTCAACCGACAGCGCTTCATGCGGCGCTACCGGGCGCAGATCCAGCGGGCGGTGAGCGAAAACCTCAAGGGGCGCCACATCACCGACAGTGACCGGGGCGAAAAAATTTCCATTCCCTCCAGGGATACCAATGAGCCCCACCTGCACCACGGGGCCGGCGGCCAGGTCACCCATGTGGTGCCCGGCAACAAGGAGTTCACCCGGGGTGACCAGATTGCCCGTCCGCGGGGCGGCGGCGGTGGCGGAGGCCGCGGCAAGGCCAGCAATGACGGTGAGGGGATGGACGAGTTCGTGTTCCAGATCAGCCAGCAGGAATTCCTCGACATCCTGTTTGACGATATGGAACTGCCCAATCTCACGAAACGCCAGCTCTCCGGGGTGGAGGAGTTCAAGCGGGTCAAAGGCGGCTTCAGCAGTGACGGCGCCCCCACCAACATCAGTGTGATTCGCTCGATGCGCTCCGCCACGGCGCGCCGGATCGCCCTCGGCGCGAGCAAGCGCACCGAGCTGCGCGAGCTGGAGCGGGAGCTCGAGGCGCTGCCAGAGACCGCGGAGGCTCAGCCGGTCCGTCTCGAACTCGAGGCGCGCATCGAGGCGCTGCGCGACCGCCTGACCCGCATACCCTTTCTCGACGACGTGGATATCAGGTACCACCGCCACAACAAGGAGCCGGTGCCTCACTCCAAGGCGGTGATGTTCTGCCTGATGGATGTATCCGGCTCCATGGACCAGGCCACCAAGGACCTGGCAAAGCGTTTTTACATCCTGCTCTACCTGTTCCTGTCGCGCAATTACGACAAGACGGAGGTGGTATTCATCCGCCACCACACCTCCGCCAAGGAGGTCGACGAGGACGAATTTTTCCACTCCCGGGAAACCGGCGGCACGGTGGTTTCGAGCGCCCTCGAGCTGATGAAGACCATCGTCGAGGCGCGCTATCCGGTGAGCGAGTGGAATATTTACGGCGCCCAGGCCTCAGACGGCGACAACTGGCCGGACGACGCCGGCCGGTGTATCGAACTGATCAACACGTTGCTGCCCCTCTGCCAGTACTATGCCTACGTGGAGATCACCCAGGCCGGGGACAAGCCTCTCTGGCAGACCTACTCCTCCCTGTCTCAGGAGTGGCCGGAGACATTCGCCATGCAGCACATTACAGGCCCCTCCGATATCTATCCTGTATTCAAGGAGCTGTTCGGGAAGCAGGGCGCATGAGCAGAGAACCCATTTCCACCGAGTCGGACTGGACCTTCGAGCTGCTCCAGGATTACGAGCGGGAAATCGGCCGGATCGCCGAACAGTTCAACCTCGATACCTATCCCAACCAGATCGAGATCATCAACTCCGAGCAGATGATGGACGCCTACGCCTCCTCGGCCATGCCCATCAATTACCACCACTGGTCCTTCGGCAAGCACTTTCTGGGGGTGCAGAACAGCTACCGGCGCGGACACATGGGGCTGGCCTACGAAATCGTGTTCAATTCCAACCCCTGTATCGCCTACCTCATGGAGGAGAACACCCTCACCATGCAGGCCCTGGTGATCGCCCATGCCAGCTACGGCCACAACTCTTTCTTCAAGAACAACTACCTGTTCAGGACCTGGACCGACGCCGAGTCGATCATCGACTACATGGTATTCGCCCGGAACTTCATCGCCGACTGCGAGCAGCGCCATGGCGTCGACGAGGTGGAGGCGGTGCTCGATGCCTGTCACGCCCTCATGTCCCATGGGGTCGACCGCTACAAGCGCCCCTATCCCCTCTCGCTGCAGGAGGAGAAGCGCCGCCAGGTGGAGCGGGAGGCCGCCCTGCAGCAGCAGGTCAACGAGCTCTGGCGCACGATTCCCACCACGGAATCACCGGATGCGCCGGAGGAGAGGAGCCGTTACCCGGAGGAGCCCCAGGAGAATATTCTCTACTTCCTCGAGAAGAATGCGCCGTTGCTGGAGCCCTGGCAGCGGGAGATCATCCGCATCGTGCGCAAGGTGGCGCAGTATCTCTATCCGCAGCGCCAGACCAAGGTGATGAACGAGGGCTGGGCCTGTTTCTGGCACTTCCACATCCTCCACGAGCTCTACCGCGAGGGCCTGGTCAATGACGGTTTCATGCTGGAGTTCCTGCAGTACCACACCAGCGTCATCTACCAGCCGCCCTTTGATTCGCCCCACTACAGCGGCATCAACCCCTACACCCTGGGGTATGCGATGATGCAGGACCTGAAGCGGGTCTGCGAATCCCCCTCGGAGGAGGACCGGATCTGGTTCCCCGATATCGCGGGCACGCCCTGGCAGGAGACCCTCGATTTCGCCATGCGCGATTTCAAGGACGAGAGCTTCATCCTGCAGTTCCTCTCCCCGAAGCTGATAAGGGATCTGAAGCTGTTCAGCGTGCTGGATGACGAGGAAAAGGACTACCTCGAGGTGACCGCGATCCACGACGATGCCGGCTACCAGGCGATACGCGAGTCCCTGTCCGCCAACTACAACCTGGGCAACCTGGATCCCAATATCCAGGTCTACAATGTCAACGTCCGCGGCGATCGCGCTCTCACCCTGCGTCACGATATGCACAGGGGACGACCCCTGGAGCGGGAGAGCGCAGAGGAGGTGGTGAGGCACCTGCAGCAGCTGTGGGGCTTCGACGTGGTGCTGGAGTCGGTGGCCGATGGCGCGGTAAAACAGCGTATCGTGCACAGCGAACTGGGGTCCTGAGCGAGGCGCCGACCCCGCCCGGCTGGCGACTAGTTTTTGCCCGGCAGCGGCACGAGGCCCCGGGGCGATTCCTGAAGGAGCTTCCCTACCAACCGCTTCCGGTAGGCAGAGAGCTGGCGCATGCCCTCCAGGGTTGGAAACTGCAGGCAGACCTGCAGGATATCCTGGATCAGCATGGCGCGGGGCACATCGCGGTAGATCCCCAGGTAGGAGCCGACCATGGCGGTCAGCGACCGTGTCAGGTGCATGTAGTCGCTGCGTATCACGATCCCCTGACGGGTGATCGCGGTGGCCAGGTTCAGGGCCAGCTCGGCGCGTTGCAACCAGCCCTCCTGACCCTCCCGGTAGAGCGTCAACAGGAAGTCGTAGCCGAGGGGGGTGATGCCGGCGTCTTCCAGGGTTTTCCCGATGACCTTTGCCAATTCCCTGCGCGAGGACGCCAGCCGCTCCGGATCCTCGCCCATCTGGATGATGGCATCGGTAATGGAGTCGGCATCCCCCGTCAGGACGGCCTGCAGGTACTTGATGGCGGGCTTCCAGATGCTGCTGATATCGACCGTGTTACCCCAGTCGATGAAGTGCAGGCGCCGCCGCTCATCCACCAGGATGTTGCCGGGGTGCAGATCACCATGAAACTCCCGGTAGACAAACAGGTGGGCGATGATCGTGTGCAGGAATTCGCGGCCGATCTGGCGGCGGGCACGCCGTGCGCGCCGGCCACGGCTATTCCTGAAAGCCGAATTGAGGCTCGCGGCGGATTCGACGAATTCCATTTCGATGATGCGTCGCGTGCTCTGGTAGACCACCGGCACATGCCAGTGCTCTGTATGAACCGCGCGCCCGGCGAAGCGCATCTGGTTGCGGGCCTCCGCCTCGAAATCCAGCTCCGCGCGGAAACCCTCGACGAATACGTCGACCTGGTCGAGCCACGAGGAGAGGAAAGGTGAAAGCTTTGAGTGGGGCGCCCAGTAGTGGCTGCTGAGGATGGCGAGCTTGATGACCGTCTTGCCGATGAGGAACTCGCGCTCCAGGTTGTGTCGGCCCACCTTGACGACCACGGGCGTCAACAGCTCACCGCCGCGATTGCTGGCCAGCGGTTTCTGCGCCAGGTAGACCGACGCGATGGAACCTGACTTCAGTGGCTTCGTGGCATCGAACCGGTAATAGCGCTGGTTCGGCAGTTCGCCGTAGCTCTCCAGAAACGCCTGTTCCACTTCTGCCGGCGTCATGGGTTCCACGTCTTCCTGGAATACCGCCAGCGCCTGGGAGATTTCATCGGGCAGGACGTCAGAGCTGGCGGCGGCAACCTGCGCCATCTTTATGAAGAAGGGGCCGAACTCCCGCACCATCTGGGCAACGATATTGGCCTGCGCGGTGAAGTCCTCGGGGTCGGTGCCGAAGAATTCGCGGATGTGGCGCAGTGCCCCGATCTGGCGACGGAAAATGACCAGGTCCTGACGAACTACCCGTGTATTGTCGAGGATCTCCCGCATGCGCCTGTCGTTAACCCGGCGCAGCTCCTTGACCTGGTTGAGTGTCTGGACGATCAGCGGCTCGTAGGCGGTGAGGAAGATGCGCAACACATCGAGGCTGACCTCGCCGAGTCCCTTGAGCTCCGGATCACTCATCAGCTCGTTGAAGAATTTCCAGAATTCGTCGGTCACCTCCCTGGGGATGGTGACGAGGCTCCGGGCGGTGACCTGGTCCACCAGGAAGCGGATCAGGTTCTCTGTGCTCTGCTCGTTGGGCAGCAGGTTGTCGCTGCGCATGCGCGATGTGAGGGAGCGCAACTGCAGGGTGACCGGGTGTGCATGCAGGGCGCCGAACAGCTCATCCAGCGCACTGTGGAGTTCTTCCTCGGTGACCGGGCCGCTGCGATTGATCAGTTCGATCAGCGGCAACAGCGAACGGTAGATCTTGGCGATACCCACGGTAAATTCGCCGGTGGAGCGGACAAAACGGTAGGTCTGGCCTTTCAGCGCCGGAATGATCTCATCCAGGTTGAGGTAGTCGTCAATTGCGATTGGAACGACCTTTCTCGACAAAGGAAACTCCTGGCCGATAGTGGGAAATAATCAGCAGTGACAATGGAATCGGGGGTACACCGGACCGCCGGGTAATCGTTTTCGTGGGCAGCTGCCAGTCAAGCCGGTATTTTCCCTTATTCACGTGGCGGCGACAAGGTTGTTTTGCCTTCGCCCAGACAGGGTCGCCCGGACAGGGTCGCCCGGACAGGGTCGCCCGGACAGGGTCGCCCGGAAAAGGGCCCGCGGGACTGCGCTGCCCTGCCCGGATCTGCTAGACTGCGCGTTTTGTGCCTGACTTCCGCGCCATGAACCAGCCCCCGAACGACGAATTGCGGAGCTCCCGCGAAGAATCCGCGCGCCTGATGAAGCTGGCCACCTACGCCTCTGTCGCCGTGGCGATCGTTCTCATCCTGGCCAAGCTGGTGGCCTGGGGGCTGTCCGACTCCGTCAGCCTGCTCGCCACCTTGATCGACTCGACTCTCGATGCGCTGGCGTCCGTGATCAACCTTTTCGCGGTACGTCACGCCCTGTCACCCGCGGACCGGGAGCACCGTTTCGGCCACGGCAAGGCTGAGGCGCTGGCGGGGCTCGGCCAGGCATTTTTCATCGGTGGCTCCGCCGGTTTCCTGCTGCTGGAGTCGGCCCGGCGTATCCTCAACCCGGTGCCGCTGACCGCTTATGGCATCGGCGTCGCGGTAATGGTGCTTTCAATCGTCGCCACCCTGCTGTTGCTGGCCCTGCAGCGCTATGTCATCAGTCGCACCGACTCGACCGCGATCAAAGCCGATGCGCTTCACTACCGCACCGACCTGCTGGTCAATGGCAGCGTGATCCTGGCGCTCTGGCTGTCGGTGCAGGGGTGGCCGGGCTTCGATGCCCTCTTCGCCATCGGTATAGCGGTCTATATCCTCTACAGTGCCTGGGCCATCGTGCGACAGGCCCTGGATCACCTGATGGACAAGGAGCTGCCGGACGATGAGCGTGACCATATCAAGGCGATCGCCCTCGCCCACGACCAGGTCCTGGGCCTGCATGACCTTCGCTCCCGGCGTTCGGGGCTCTCGACCTTCATACAGCTCCACCTGGAACTCGATGACGACCTCAGCCTGCTGCAGGCGCACCGGATCTCAGACGAGGTGGAGGAGAGCCTGATGGCCGCCTATCCCGAGTCAGAGGTCATCATCCATTTCGACCCGATCTCGGTGGTGCCGAGCGAGCCGGTGCCGGAGTTCCTGCAGCCACCCGCCTGATAGCAGGCGGCCGTTGGGCGGCGCCTAGAATTCGAGCGAAACCCGCGCAAAGACATTGGCACCGTAGCCGGGCAGCCGGCCACCCCTGTCGATGTCCGGGTTGACTGCCCGGTTGTAGCCCCCCAGGTGGTCGAGGAAAGTCTTGTCGAAGACGTTGTCGACGCCGGCCGCCAGCTGCAGGGCCGGGGTGGCCTGCCAGGTGGCCTTGAGGTTCAGGATGCCATAGCCCGCGGTTTTCTGTTCGCCGTTGGTCTCGCTCGTCCGATGCTGGCGGGCATACAGGATGTTCTCGATGCCTGCGGTCCAGTTCGCACCCTGGTAGGTCAGCCTCAAGGTCGCGTTGGGCGGTGCGATGCGATACAGGTTGTCGTCGATATCCCGGCGCTCACCCCGCACGTAGTTGAGAATCCCTGACAGGGCCCATCTTTCGTCCATCTGCCAGGCCCAGTCCAGGTCGAAGCCGTACAGTTCGGCATCGACATTGTTGAACTGCAGGGGATCGGGGTTAGCCGTGCCGTTCATCTCATTCATCCTCCGTACGAACATGACGGCCGCGGTCACCTCGCTCGGTGTGCCCTGGATATAGTCGTCCACCCGGTTGAAGAACAGTCGCGGGGACAGGGTCAGTCGCGGCCCGCTGTAGTCGTAGCCGAACTCCAGCTGAGTGGACTGTTCCGGATCGAGGTGGATATTGCCGGTGTAGGTGTAGCCGTCCGCCAGCCCGCCGGTGGCTTCGAGGGGAAGCCAGAGATAGCGCTCCTGGTAGCCGGGGGAGCGCGTCTTGCGCGCGGCACCGAGGTACCAGCTGCTGTCTGGTCCGGCTCGGTAGCGGGCCCGGATCACCAGGTCGACGTTGTTGTCGTTCTGCTCACGTTCGGCCGCGTTGAAGGCATCCCGCAGCATCTGCGCCGGGGGCATCATCATGGCCGGTGTGCCGTTCACCTGGCCCGCGTCCATGGTCACGCGGTTGTAGCGAATGCCGAGTTCGGTCTCCCAGTCAGCGCCGATCTCCTGCCGGCGCTCGGCGAAGACGCCCAGCACCTGGCGTTCGGCGTCGTTAAAGTTGACGACGAAAAACATCGGGTTCCTTGGGTTGTCGATGTCAGAGTCGTGTGCCTCGTCGAACCCGTCCAGCCCGACCGACCAGGCGCCAGTGGCGTCGGCCAGGTGCATCCGCAGGTTGAAGCCGAGGTTGTCACTGGCGGCGATATTGCGGCGCCAGCGGTCCGGTTCCGGGGCCTCGCGCAGTCGGTAGTTGCTCATGCCGTGGTCCAGCTCGCTGCCGTAGAGGGAGAATGTCGCCTCGACCCCGGTGGCGGGTTCGAATCGATAGGTCATGTTATAGAGATCGCCCTCGAAGTAGGTGATGTCCATGGGCAGCGAAGGCGTGCCCGCTTCGCCCGTGTCGTTGTAACCGTAATCCAGCTGCAGGCTGTGATCTCCGAGTCGAATCCCGTAGCCCATGGCGTAGCGCTGCCTTTCGTATTCCGTCGGGGTGATGTCGCCGTCGGGAAACCCGGCATCGTCACCCGCTTCCGTCATGGCGGCCAGTTTGAAGCGGTGACGGCTGTTGCTGGCGTACAGCGAGGTGTTGAGGTGATGCCCCCCGTTGACCGACTGGGCGCTGCCGGTCAGCCGCCCGTTCAGCCTGAAATCGGCACTGTCGGTGAACTCGCCGTGGCGGATCCTGGCGTCGATGGCGCCGCCGATCGACTCCTGCGCCACGCCGACCGGGGCGATCCCGCGGTACACCTCCAGTGATTCGAGCTGTCCGCCAACGGCGTAGGAGAGGGGCGGGTCCATCCAGTTGGGGCCCGCGGGCGCGATCTGGTTGCCGTCCAGGGAAGTTGCAATCCGGGGGCCGTACATGCCGCGGTACTGCGGAATGCCTGTCAGCGGGCCGTTGCTGTTGACGTTGGCGCCGGGCGCGCGCTTGAGCAGTTGGGCCACGTCCGGCGAAATCACCAGCTCCCCGGTGACGTCGATGGTGCGGGTATCGTGGCTGCCCCTCACCACCAGCTCCTCCAGGTGCTCGGCGGCTGCGGGCAGGGCGGACAGTGCGGCAGTCAGGCCCAGGTAGAGGCGAGTGCTCGGCATGGCAATCTCCGATGCTCAGGGGATAAAAGGGCGGCAGTATAAAGGCCCGGATTCCTGCCGGCCAGTGACATGTTGTCGCACCCTTGATGAGGCGTCGTTTCTGTAATTAGTTCACACTCAACCAGCGCGCATATTCAGTATATTTTGGGGCAAAGGCGCTGGCGTCCGCATCGCCGGGCTAAGATGAAAAAAATATAAAAGGAGCCGAACCATGTGCACCATTGTCACCCGCAAACACCTGTTTTCCGCCATTCTGTTGGCGGGGATATACTCCGCCGGTGCACAGGCGCAGCTGGAGGAGGTGATCGTCACCGCACAGAAGCGCGTCGAATCGCTGCAGGATATTCCCGTGGCGATCAGCGCCTATGATGACGCGGCGATCGAGTCGATGGGCCTGTTCAACGCCCGGGATATCGGCCAGGCATCGCCATCCCTGCAGATGCCCGCCTACCCCCTGTCGAATAACAACCTCGCGCTGTTCATCCGGGGCATTGGCAATACCGACTCCATCGTCCTGACCAAGGACCCCACCGTCGGCATCTATCACGACGGGGTTTACGTGGCGCGTTCCACGGGGCTGCTGGCGGACCTGGCGGATCTGGAGCGGGTGGAGATCCTGCGGGGGCCGCAGGGCACGCTGTATGGCCGGAACACCACCGCCGGGGCGATCAATTTCATCTACGCGAAGCCGAGCGGAGAGTTCGGCTTCAAACAGCGCCTGTCTGTGGGCAATTACGACAGCTGGCGCTCGATCACTCATCTGGACCTGCCCGAGTTCGCCGGTTTCAAGGCCAAGCTGGCGGCCAGTTTTTCGGATCGCGATGGCTGGGTCGACAATGAGGGTCCTAACCAGATTCCAGGGCTCGATTACGAGGATTATTACCAGGAGAACAACGAGGGCTACCGTGTGGCGCTCCGCTACGATGCCATCGACCGCCTGGTCGTCGACTACGCATTCGACTACTCCGATATGGAAACCACACCCGGCTATTACCAGTACGCGGGTCCGACGGGAGGGTTGGATCCCGCCTTCAATCCCATCACCCGCAGTTTCACCGATCGCCTCGAGGAGACGCGGACCCCGACCGGGGGCGGTCGCTACGCCTGGTACCTGCCTCTTTCAGAGACCGACGTGGAGGGACACAACCTCACCATCACCTTCGATCTCTCTGATCACCTGGTACTGAAGTCGATCACCGGCTACCGCGAGTTTGACGATGACATCTCCACCAACTTTGCCAAGTCCTTCGGCAACGCGGGTTCCCTGGAGACCAACACGCAGACTGACCACGAACAGTTCTCCCAGGAATTACAGCTCGTTGGCTCCCACGATCGCCTCCACTATACCGCGGGGCTGTACTACTTCGACGAGGAAGGCACCCAGAAAGAGCGTCAGTACCTCGACCGGGGTCTGGTGGACCAGACCGGGATCATTGCGCTGGACCTGACCAACATGCCGCCGACGCCCTGCAGCGACGGTTCCACAAGCGCGCCTTTCTGCAGCGATTTCACGGCTTTCTTTCCCGTCTATCTCGGGGAGTATGCGGTCGACACCGACGTCACCTCCTGGTCCGCTTTCGGCCAGGCCACCTGGAACCCCGGTATGCTGGACGACCGCCTGGACCTGACCCTGGGTCTGCGCTACACCGACGATGACCGGGAGGCGGTGCGCAGCAACGACGGTTTGCTGTGGAACTCCTTCGGCCCCGGGGTCTCAAAGTCCAATCTCGACAACGTGGACTACACGGCTGTCGCAAACTATCGCTGGACCGACGATGTCTCCACCTACTTCAAGGTGTCGACCGGATTCCGCTCGGGGGGCTCCAGCCGCAACGGGATCAATTTCAACAACGCGTTCGACGACGAAACCCTGATCTCCTACGAGCTGGGCTGGAAGAGCGAGCTGCTCAACCGCCGCCTGCGCCTCAATGGTGCTGTGTTCCATATGGAGATCGAGGACATCATCCTCGACTATCTGCCGGATCCGGTTAACAACCCGCAGTTCGTGGAGGTGTTCAACTCCGGCGACGCCGACATAGACGGTCTGGAGATCGACCTGCAGGCGGCGATCACCGACCATTTCCTGGTGGGCTTCAACTACGCCTTCCTCGATTACCAGATCAACGACGCCATCTTCCCCGATGGTTCCGATCGCACCAAATCGACAGAACTGGTCTGGGCTCCCGAGCATGCCTGGGCGGCCACGGCCGACTTCGACGTGCCGCTGGGCTTCGGTGTCCTGAAATTCCACCTCGATTACTCCTGGCAGGACGAGCAGTATGCGCTGGCCAATACCGATGCCGGGGAAGTACTGGTGGATGACTTCGGCCTGCTCAACGGCAGGATCAGTCTCGCCGAGGTAGACCTGCTCGGGGGGAGCTGGCAGTTTGCCCTGTGGGGCAAGAACCTGACCGACGAGGACAGCGTCAACTACAAAATCGGCGCCACGGCTGTCACCTTCCTGCAGCCGTTGATGTATGGCGGGGAAGTGATCGTCGAGTTCTGATGCTTCCACCGGGGGTGCTGGCCGCGGCTGCGGTCCCGCCCCCGGAGACGGACCGTTCAGTCAGGCGCCAACGACTGGAAACGCGACCAGAAGGCGTCCACGGGCGGCGGCATCCTGCCGTTGCCGCTCTCCAGTTCCCGGGTGATATACGCCACCGAGGGCTCCGCCAGGGCGCGGTAGGCCGCTCCGGTAAGCTGCAGCACCCGCTCGCCCGGCCAGCCCGGCGGCAGCAGGGCTTCCGGGAGGTGGGTATCCTGCAGCAGGATCCGGCGGTAGTCGTGGACCAGAAGCGTACGGGCGATGAAGGCCGCCTGTGGCTCCGGCTCCGGGTGGCGCAACAGCCACTGATGCAGCGGTTTGAAATGGGCCAGGAAATGGCGGTAGCCGTGGGCCACCTCATCCAGCTGCCAGCACTCCTGTACCAGCCTGCGCAGCACCTGCTCTGAAGAGAGGTCCGAACTGTCCGCCTCCATCAGCAGTACCCGGTCCACCGCGTCGAACTCCTGCAGGATCTGCAGGAGCGCGCTGCCCCCCTCGCCCGGCTTGGCAAAGGTTCCCGGCGCGATGGCCCTGAAGCCCTGCCAGTGGAGGCTGCGGCGGAAAGGTTCGCGGTTCTTGTCGGGGATATCGAGCGGAATCAGCAGCTGCCAGTGGCCGTTCCAGTGCTTTTGCTTGAGGGCGTAGATCCTGCGCGCCGCGCGTTCGTACTCGTGGGTGCCGTAGGGGGTGAACCGGTAATAACTGCGCCGCCCCACGCGCTCCGCCTCCAGCCAGCCCTCCCTGACCAGTCGGAACACCGAGGTCCGGACCAGTCGGTCGCTGATCCCGAAGGGGGCCAGGGCCTCGACCAGGCTGCCGAGCCAGATGGTGCCGCCGTGCTGCGAGACCACATCACCGAACAGGGTGATGATCAGCGAGGTCGTGCGGATGGGGCGGCGGCTGGCGAACTCCGCGAGGAGATGTTTTACAACGGCTGGCTGGGACACGACATTTCATCCTTGCAGAGAGAGCGGCCGGGGTACCACAGCCAGCCGGTTCGTATCTTACTGTCAGTGACGGTTTTTTTCATGGCGGGCCGAGCCCCGCCGCAGCAGTATGCCGTGGTACGGGGCAAAGTGATACAAAAAGCTTGATAGAGATCAAAAAACTGTATTATATTTGGCCATCACAGTCAGCCGTCGACCCCACCCGGAGGGAGTATGAGCAAGCAGCCATGCCTTGACCCGTTGCACCCCATAGAGACCGCCAGTCTCGATGAGTTGCGGGCGCTGCAACTTCAGCGGATGCAGAGCACGCTGCGTCACGTCTACCAGAACTCCCCGGTCTACCGCGCCAAGTTCGAGGCGTGCGGGGTGCACCCGGACGACCTGAAATCGCTGGAGGATCTGGCGCGATTCCCTTTCACCACCAAGCAGGACCTGCGGGACAACTACCCTTTCGGCATGTTCGCCGTGCCGCGGGAGCAGGTGGTCCGGGTACACGCCTCCAGCGGAACCACCGGCAAACCGACCGTGGTCGGCTACACGCAGGCGGACATCGACGTCTGGTCAGATGTGGTGGCCCGTTCCATCCGTGCGGCAGGCGGCAGCAGCGAGGATATGGTCCACGTGGCCTATGGCTACGGCCTGTTTACCGGCGGCCTGGGCGCCCACTACGGTGCGGAGCGACTGGGATGTACGGTGATACCCATGTCAGGCGGGCAGACGGAGAAGCAGGTGCAGCTGATCCGGGACTTCGATCCCGACATCATCATGGTGACCCCTTCCTATATGCTCAATATCGCCGACGAGATGGAGCGGCAGGGAGTTGACCCCCACACCCTGGCCCTGCGGGTCGGTATTTTCGGTGCGGAGCCCTGGACCGACGCCATGCGCCAGGAGATGCAGCGGCGCCTCGACATCGACGCCGTGGACATCTATGGCCTGTCAGAGGTCATGGGTCCCGGGGTCGCCCAGGAGTGCCTGGAGAGCAAGGACGGCCCCACGATCTGGGAAGATCACTTCTATCCCGAAATCATCGACCCCGAGACCGGCGACGTGCTGCCGGAGGGAGAGGAGGGCGAACTGGTTTTCACCAGCCTCACCAAGCAGGCGATGCCGGTGATCCGCTATCGCACCCGGGATCTCACCCGCCTGCTGCCGGGCAGCGCGCGCACCATGCGCCGCATGGACAAGATCACCGGGCGCAGTGACGATATGCTGATCATCCGCGGGGTCAACGTCTTTCCCTCCCAGGTCGAGGAACAACTGCTGGCCATCGAGGCGCTCGCGCCGCACTATTTCATCGAGGTCGGCAAGGAGGGACACCTCGATGTCATCGAGATCAACGTGGAGCTGAAACCGGCGGCCCAGGGAGATAAGGAGACGGCGGCGGATCACCTGAGGCATCTGATCAAGTCCTACATCGGGATTTCCGCAAGCATCAGGGTACATGAGCCGGGGGGGATTCCGCGATCGGAAGGCAAGGCCAGGCGGGTGGTGGACAAGCGCTGAGCGAGACGACAGGGGAAATACCGGCAATTGTTCACACTGACGGCGAGTGCGTCTTTTCTGTGGCCCGCTATTATTATTTTAACAATGAAATAGTTGGGCGGCGCATGGAGCACCAGGGACAGGTCACAATCGGCGCGGGAGATCCCCTGCCGACCCCGGATAATGAAACGGCGCTGGCGGCGCCCGATGATCATCTCGCGCGATTCATCGAGGCTCTGGCGCATCACAGTTCAGTCTGCCGCAAGCTGCACCTGGAAGGGGCGGCCTCTGCGACCTCCGCAAACGGTGGCAAAAAATCCGGCTGAACGGTCGGTGCAAACCAGAAAAGTAACGCATAACAATTAACCGAAAGGGAGAGCACAAATGAAATCTGTCGAAAAGACCATGGTCCGGGCGTGCCGTGAAGCGGCCCTGCTGCTCGCGGGAGTGGGTGTTCTGGCATCGATGCCGGCAGCGGCCCAGAGCACCGCGCGCGGACTGGAAGAGGTGGTGGTGACCGCCCAGCACAGGGAGCAGAACCTGCAGGATGTGCCGGTTTCGGTGAGCGCGATCGGCGCCCAGGACCTGAACGAAGCCCAGGTGTTCGGCGCCGCCGAAATCGCCTACCGGGTCCCCGGCATGGCCTACGCGGAGTTTGCGCCCGGTCAGGCAATCATCTCCATGCGCGGTATCAGCTCCCCGGACGACGGCGCCGGCATGGACAACTCGGTGGTGATGTTCCTGGACGGCGTCTATATCGGTCGCCTGGCCAATATCAATTTCGAGATGTTCGACCTGGAACGCATCGAGGTCCTGCGCGGTCCGCAGGGTACCCTGTTCGGGCGCAATGCGATCGGCGGGGCGATCAACGTCACCACCTCCAGGCCCACGGACGAGCTGTCCATCAAGGCCGAGGCGGCCGCCGGCAACGAGGGCCACCTGCGCTACCAGGGCCTGGTCAGCGGCCCCCTGACCGACAGTCTGCTGGGCAAGATCAGCTACAGCCACCGGGAGCACGACGGCTACGTCGACAACGTGATCCTCAACAAGGAGCAGCAGGATGAGGACACCGACTCGGTCCGCGGCCAGTTGCTCTGGAATACCGACAACAGCTCCTGGCTGCTGACCGGCGACTACATGGAGGATGACCGCGAGGATATGGGACGGGTGCCGATCTACCCGGGCGGCGACCCCAACACCGTGGAACTGTGGAAAGAGATCGCCGGGGAGTTCGGCAAGGTGGCCTCGCCCTTCGACGGGGACTCCTACCGGGAGGCCAGCGGCATCAGCCTGCAGGGCGACATCGAGTTTGATAGTGGCACGTTTACCACGATCACTGCGGCGCGCAATGCCAAGACTGACTGGAATATGGCCTCTATCGGCG
>JARRPM010000030.1:0-27930 GCA_037382865.1 Halioglobus sp.
CCTGGACGAAGATAATATGCGTTCCGGACACACCGCTTTCGGGGAGTTGCGTGGGTGAATCCTGAGGACTACATGCGCGAGGCCATCGCAATGGCCGCACGCGTTCCCGAGGCGCCCTTCGGCGCCGTGATCGTCCGCCGGGACAGCGGAGAGATCCTCGCCCGCGGTTTCAATCGCGCCGGCGTGAACCCCCTGTTGCACGGTGAAATCGATGCGATCAACCGTTGCCGTGACGAGTGGCCGGATATCGACTGGCAGTCCCTGGACATCTACTCGACCGCCGAACCCTGCCCGATGTGCCAGGGCGCTATCGAGTGGGCGGGCTTCGGCGCTGTGTACTTCGGCAGCTCCATTCCGTTCCTCGCGCTGCTCGGCTGGCCGCAGATCAAGGTTCGCGCGGAAGAGATCTCCAGGAAAAATACCCGCGGTGGATCGTTGATCGTCGGGGGTGTTCTTGAGCGGGAATGTGACGATCTGTTCAGACGGGCGATGGCTGTGAAAGAAAGCGCCCTTTCAATATGAGGCTGTTGTTTATCAATGACACAAGGAGCAGGACATGACCATAACGCGACGTGAATTCAATGTTGCCTCGCTGGGGCTGCTGGGCGCCATGAGCGGCGCCGGATCGCTGGCCGCACAGCCGCAGGTGAACCGCCAGTGGGTGCTGGCCGCCAGGCCGATCGGGAAACCGACGGTGGAAAATTTCAGGCTGGAGGAGGCGCCTCTGGCGGACCCTGAGGAGGGACAGGTCCTGCTGCAGACACTTTATCTCTCCCTGGATCCCTACATGCGTGGTCGGATGAATGCGGGTGAAAGCTATGCGGAGCCCGTGGAACTGGGCCAGGTGATGGTGGGCGGCACGGTCGCCAGGGTGGTGAAGTCGCGCAACGAACGGTATGCCGAGGGCGACCTGGTCACCGCATATTCCGGATGGCAGGAGTACGCGCTATCCGACGGCGGCGACCTGATGCCGCTGGACCCGCTGATCCGCCCGCCGTCCTATGCCCTGGGTGTCCTCGGCATGCCGGGGCTGACCGCCTATGTCGGCCTGCTGGATATCGGCCAGCCCAGGCCCGGCGAGACGGTGGTACTGGCGGCGTCCACCGGCGCGGTGGGATCGGTGGTCGGCCAGATAGCGAAACTCAAGGGATGCAGGGTCGTCGGCATCGCGGGAGCGGCGGAGAAGTGCGAATACGCGGTGAAGGCACTGGGCTACGACGCCTGCGTGAGCCATTACGACGACGACATGGCGCAGCAACTGGCGGCGCAGTGCCCTGACGGTATCGACGTCTACTTCGAGAACGTGGGCGGCAGTTCCTGGGAGGCTGTCATGCCACTGCTCAACAACCACGCCAGGGTTCCCGTCTGCGGGCTGATCGCCCACTACAACCAGACGTCGCTGCCGCCGGGTCCCGACCGGATGAGCCTGCTGCAGGCAATGATCCTGACCAAACGGATCAAAATGCAGGGTTTCATAGTCGGTGACCACCTGGACCGCGCCCCCGATTTCATCGCGGACGTCGGCCGCTGGCTGGCCGAAGGCAAAATCCGTTATCGGGAGGACCTGGTCACGGGCCTGGAAAATGCGCCGCAGGCATTCCTGGGCCTGTTCGAGGGCGCCAACTTCGGCAAGCTCGTGGTCGAGGTCAGCCAGTGAGAATGGAGCCGCCCCGTATCACCGCTCTGCGAGTGCTGTCCGGAAGGCGGTGAGAAGGTCACCGAGCAGGGCGGTGTCCTGCTGGTAGATGACAGGGCTGACCCGTTCCATCTTGCCGCGACAGCGGGAGGCCAGTTTCTGCGCGACTTCAGTGACCGACCCTGTCACCGCAAAGGTGCTGAGCATCTCGTCATCGATGAGCCCCGCCATCTCGACCCACTTGCCTGTTTTGGACATCTCCATCAGTTTCGGTTGCAGCTCCTGCCAGCCGTGTACCTCGAGCACCGGCCGGTAGGCCGGGGTCGAAGCGTAGAACCCGATCTGGCTGCGGGCCGAGAAGAGCGCGGTATCGTAGGCCTGTTCGTCTGCGCCGGTGGCGACGATCACCTGGGCGGAGACAGCGAGATCGCCGCGTTTGCGGCCGGCTCTCTCGAGGCCCCGTTCCAGCGCCGGTCGGGAGAGGAGATCGAAGGACTCCGCACTGTGAAACGGGTGCAGGAAATAGCCATCCCCCACCTCAGCGGCGACTTCGGTCATCAGCGGGCCGACGCCGGCCAGGTAGATCGGGGGGCGGCCGTGTGGATTAGGGCCCGGGTTGAAGGTGGGGGCCATCAGCGTGTGGGTGTAGAACTCCCCGGTGAAGTCCAGCCGGTCTCCGGTGTCCCAGCTGCTCCAGATGCTGCGGATGGCTTCCACGGCTTCGCGCATCCGCGCCGCCGGTCGCGACCAGGGCATGCTGAAGCGGCGCTCGATATGGGCCCTGATCTGCGAGCCCAGGCCCAGTGTGAAGCGCCCTGCGGCGAGATACTGCAGGTCGTTGGCGAGGTAGGCGATGTTCATCGGGTTGCGGGCGAAGGCGATGGCCACCGACGTCATCAGCTCCAGCCGCCGCGTCATGGTCGCGGCCGCGGCCAGCGCCATGAAGGCGTCGTGGGGACCCTCGAAGGTGTAGGCTCCGTCGAAGCCCAGTTGCTCCAATTCCGCCGCTATCACACCATTGCGCTGCGGGTCGAACATCAGGGACGCATCTACTTTCATCATAGTGGGGGCACGCTTTGCTTGGAGGCGGCGCCCGCCACCTCCCGGACCAGTTTCGGCACGAGGTAGCCCGGCAGCCTGGCTGACAGGTCAGCCAGCAGCTGTCGCGCGCGCTGTTCGGCCACGTCGAAGTGGGCCGCCCCCCGCACTCTGTCCAGCAGGTGGAGGTAGTAGGGCAGTATACCGGTCGCGAATAAGCGCTCGCTCAGGGCGACCAGCGCGTCGGCGTCATCGTTGATCCCCCCCAGCAGCACCGCCTGGTTCAGCAGGGTAATCCCGCGCTGCCGCATCGCTGCCGCCGCACTTTGCACCGCGGCATCGATCTCTTTCGCGTGATTGCTGTGGATCACCATGACGGTCTGGAGGCGGCCGTGCAGGATCGCATCCAGCAGGCCGCTCGTCACGCGCTCTGGAATCACCACCGGCAGGCGGCTGTGAATCCGCAGCCGTCGCACGTGAGGAATGGCGCCGATCATTGCCACCAGGTCGTGGAGGTGCCGGTCGGTCAGCACCAGGGGATCCCCGCCGCTCAGGATGACCTCACTGATTTCCGGGTCCCGGGCGATATAGTGAAGGGCATCACGCCACTCCCGGCGGCTGTTCTGCTGGGCGTCATAGGGAAAGTGGCGGCGAAAACAGTACCGGCAGTGGATGGCGCAGGCGCCGGTCGCAATCAGCAGAGCGCGCCCCCGGTATTTGTGAATGATGCCGGGTGCAGGGTTTGCAGCGCCTGACTCGCCCACCGGGTCCGGGCCATAGCCGGGTACGGCGAGCAGCTCCCGGCCACTGGCCATAACCTGCAGAAGCAGGGGGTCCCGGGGGTCGCCCTTGGTCATGCGGGCTGCAAATACCCTGGGCACCTTCAGGGGAAAGTCGGCGCAGGCCTCCTCGGAAAACCCCACCTCCCCGGCAGAGAGTTCCAGGAACTGCAGCAGCTCAGGTGCCGAGGTGATCGCGTCGCGCAGCTCGCTCTGCCAGTCTGCGCGGGCGGTTGTCGGTATGCGTCGGGGTAGCACGGGCCGGCCGTCTCAGCCGAGGCGGTCGCGCAGGCTGTAAAACAGCATGCCGGCGACCAGGCCGGGCCAGCGCAGCAGCGTCCCGCCGGGGAACTGCCGGGAGGGCACGCTGGCCATGACGTCGAACCGCTCTGCGGTCCCGCTGATCACTTCCGAGAGCAGCTTGCCGGCAAGCGTGGCGATGGGAACCCCGTGGCCGGAGTAGCCGTGGGCGTAGAAAACCTGTGGCGACAACCTGCCGAAGTCCGGCATGCGGTTCATGGTGATGGCCAGAGTGCCGCCCCAGCCGTATTCGATCGGGGTGTTTTCGAGCTCGGGATAGATCCGCAGCATGTATTTGCGCACGAAGCCACCGATATCGGCGGGAAAACGCCGGGTATAGGATTCACCGCCGCCGAACAGCAGCCGGTTGTCCGCCGAAAGCTTCCAGTAGTTGATTACGAACAGGGAGTCGGACATCGAGACGTTGTCCCGGATCAGACTGCGCGCCAGCGGCTCGGGCAGGGGTGTCGTCGCCAGCATGTAATTGTTGATGGGCATGATGCGCCCGGCCGTGCGGGGCTCCAGTTTTTCCAGATAGCCGTTGCATGCCAGCACCAGGAAGCGGGCGCGTACCTCGCCCCGGTCGGTTCTGACCCGGACCTGCTCGCCTTCCGAGTAGGCCGTCACCCGGCTCCCCTCGTGCAGGGTCGCTCCCAGTTCCGACGCGGCCCGGGCCAGCCCCAGGGCATAATTGAGCGGGTGCAGGTGGCGGCACCCCCCGTCCAGCGTCCCCCCGCGGAATTTACGTGCTGAGGTGATCTGTGCGAGCTCGTCGCCGTCCACGTAGCGGATCTGGTCGTAGCCATACACCTTGTGCAGGTGTTCCACCTCCGCCTGCAACTCGCCGGTCTCCTTTTCCCTGGAGGTGACGTGGAGATTGCCCGATCTCAGGTCGCAGACGATCCGGTGCTCGTCGATCAGCTGGCATACGGTGTCGACAGCCTCGAGGCCGAGCTGCCACAGCGCCCGGGCGTGATCCAGCCCCACCCACTTTTCCAGTCGCTCCTGGTCGGCGCGCTGGCCGGTACCGACGTGGCCCCCGTTGCGGCCCGAGGCCCCCCAGCCAACCCGGTTGGCTTCGAGTACGATGACGCTGTAACCGCGCTGGCGCAGGTGGATCGCGGTGGAGAGACCGGTATAGCCGCCGCCGATCACGCAGACATCGGCAGACGCCTCGCCACGCAGCGCCGGAAACTCCAGTTGCTGGTTGGCGGAAGCGGCGTACCAGGAATCGACATGGGGCTGGTTCTGCATCGGGTAACTATACCTGCCGTGGCGCCGGAAAAAGCATAACACGTTAGGGGTAGAGTCGCGCCAAAGCCCTTGAACAGTGCTCCATACTGCTGCGATACTCGTTGCTTTAGCCCATCTGGTTACCCTATGAAGTCCGACGAAGAGGTCATCAAGGACTGGCTCAAGCAACACCAGATCTCTGAAGTGGAGTGTCTGGTCCCCGACATGACCGGCAACGCCCGGGGCAAGTTTATCCCTGCCCATCAGTTCCTGGGCCGCGGGGAGCCGCGGTTGCCCGAAAGCATCATGATCCAGACGGTGACGGGGGAATACTCGGACGAGCACTGGGATTTTGTCGCGCCCACGGACGCCGATATGATCCTCAAGCCCGACGCCAGCACGCTGCGGGTGGTGCCCTGGGCGCGGGAACCGACCGCGCAGATTATTCACGATTGCTACACGACGGACAACAAACCTCATCCGCTCTCCACCCGCAACGTGCTGCGCCAGGTGCTGCACCTCTATGCGGAGGCGGGCCTGAAGCCCGTGGTCGCGCCGGAGGTGGAGTTCTACCTCGTCAAGAAAAATCTCGATCCGGACTACGAACTGGCGCCGCCGCAGGGCCGATCCGGGCGATCTGAGTCCTCGCGCCTCTCCTACAGCATCGACGCAGTGGCGGAGTTCGAGGATTTTGTCGAGGACATGTACCGCTACGCGGACGCTCAGGAGCTGCAGGTGGACACCCTGATCCACGAGAACGGGGCGGCGCAGATGGAGATCAATTTCCTGCACGGCGACCCGCTGAGCCTGGCTGACCAGGTATTCACGTTCAAGCGGACCGTGCGGGAGACCGCCTACAAGCATGGCATCTACGCCACCTTCATGGCGAAACCGATGCAGAGGGAACCTGGGAGCGCCCTGCACATCCACCAGAGTGTCGTGCGCGTCGATTCCGGCGAGAATATTTTCGCGGATGAGGCTGGCAACCACACCGACGCGCTGCGGAGCTACATCGCCGGGCTGCAGCGCTACACGCCGGAACTGATCAGCCTCTACGCGCCGAACGTCAACTCCTATCGCCGGCTCGCCCCGGACATTTCCGCCCCCATCAACCTCAACTGGGGTTACGACAACCGGACTACGGCGTTCCGGGTACCGTACAGCGTGCCTTCGGCGACCCGGGTGGAGAACCGTTTTCCGGGTGCCGATGTCAATCCGTATCTGGCCTTTGCCGCATCCCTCGCCAGCGGTTACCTGGGCATGAAGCACAAGCTCAGGCCCACGGAACCGCATCAGGGTACCGCCAACGAGGAGGAGGTGGAGGTGGCCCGCACCCTGGAGGAGGGATTGCGGCACCTGCGCGAATCCCCGGAGATCCAGGAGGTGTTCGGCGATCTCTTTCTCCGGGCCTATGCCGCCGTCAAACTGGATGAATTCGAGGAGTTCAATCGCGTGATCAGCTCCTGGGAGCGCGATCACCTGCTGCTCCAGGTGTGACCCGGCAGGCTGGCGGTCTGATGGCGGAGCAGGCGACGTACTTTGGCAGCAGGGCGCGCTACCGCGCCTTCACCGCCGTCAAGTACCTGGTCTATGCCCTGCTCAGCTTTAACATCTGGCTCTTCCTGCAGGAAGAGTTACTGGCGCTGGAATACACCTTCGTCGATGGCATATCACCGGGGCAGCTCGTCCAGGTCTTTTCCGCGACCATCGACACCGCCGCCTGGGTCATTCTGCTGCTTTTGTTCGAGCTGGAGACGTCGGTCCTGGACGACCGGAAGATACGCGGTCCGGTGAAGTGGATCATGCACGGTATCCGTGGTATCTGCACGATTGCGATCATCTACGCCTTTACCGGCTACTACGCAGAGCTGGTCACCCTCTATGACGTCGCGCCCCTGAACGGCGCCGACGTCTGCTCCCTGCCCGGCCAGGGCTACTCGTTGCTGGTCAACCTCGATGAGTACGTGCCGCTCGATGCGGTCAACTGCGCCGCGCTCAGTGGTGAGGTCTACCGCCTCAACGGGTTCGACATCGTGGCGGACGGAGAGGTCCTGCGCTCTGCCCAGTGGCTGGCCTGGACCGACGTGATCAACGCCGCCGCATGGATCCTCGTCGTCATCGTTCTGGAGATCGAGGTGCGCCTGCAGCTGCGGGGCGATCTCTCCGGCCGCTTCCTGCGGGTCAACAGGTTTTTCAAGCTGGTGGTCTACGGTGTGCTGTTCGGGGCCGCGGCCTACTGGGGCTACGCCGGGGACTTCCTCGACTTCTGGGATGCCGCCCTCTGGCTGTTTGCGTTTATCTTCATCGAACTCAATGTGTTCGAGTGGCAGTATGAAAGCAGCCATCAGGCTGCCGTCGCGGCCTGAGCGTTCCGGTGTTCTCTGACGATCTCTGCAGCCTTCGCTGGGACCCCGTCAGTGAGGCGGTGGAGATCATCGACCAGACCCTGCTGCCCCACACCCTGTGCCGGCGCCATCTCGATACGCTTCCCGACTTCTGCCATGCGATCAGCAGCATGCAGGTGCGCGGTGCGCCGCTGATCGGCATCACCGCGGCCTTCGGGCTGGCCCGGGCCCTTGCCGAGGACCCTTCCGACGAAAGCCTGGAGAGCGCCAGCGCGGCGCTGCTGGCGACGCGGCCGACGGCGGTCAACCTGCGCTGGGCGCTGGATGCGGTGAGGGAAAAGGTACGGCCGCTCCAGCCGGGTGCCAGGGCTGCGGCGGCCCTGGATACGGCGCTTTCCCTGCGGCGGGAGGACATAGCCACCTGCTCGGCTATCGGCGATTACGGCCTCGGCCTGCTGCGCGCCCTGGACACGGCTGGCGAGCTCAACGTCATGACGCACTGCAACGCGGGCTGGCTGGCGACGATACAGTGGGGCACCGCACTGGCCCCCGTATACAAGGCGAGGGAAGCGGGCCTGGCGGTACATGTGTGGGTTTCGGAGACCCGGCCCCGCAACCAGGGAGCCAGCCTCACGGCCTGGGAACTGCAGCGAGCGGGGGTGCCCTTCACCATCGTGGCGGACAACAGCTGCGGCCAGCTGATGCGGCAGGGGCTGGTGGACTGCGTGATCGTGGGCAGCGACCGCACCGCCGCCAATGGCGATGTCTGCAACAAAGTGGGGACCTATCTCAAGGCCCTGGCTGCCCGCGACAACACGGTTCCCTTCTGGGTCGCTCTCCCCGGCTCCACCATCGACTGGTCCTGTAGCAGCGGCGCAGACATTCCGATCGAGGAAAGAGACCCCGCCGAGGTGCTCAGCATAGCCGGGCTGGACGCGGCGGGTGAGCGCCGTGAGGTGAATCTGGCCGCCGCTGGAAGCGCGGCGCGCAACCCCGCTTTCGACGTGACACCGGCCGCGCTGGTCACCGCCCTCGTCACGGAACAAGGCGTTTTCGAAGCCAGCGCAGATGGCCTGGGGCAGCTGCGCAACGTTCGAGTGAGCGACACCGATCCTGCAGGCGGCCCGGGGCGACAGCCGTAGATCCGGCAGCGATCAGATTTTTTCGTCCAGTCCCACGTGATCGATGCGCGGGTACTCCCGCCACTGGAAGGTCTGTTGATGGTCACAGATGAGGCAGCGGTGCTCGATGTCCCCGGTTTTCGGGTCCATCTCGCCGGCACGGGCCATCATGCCCTGGCCGCAGGCATCGCAGATGTAGTTGACCTCCACGGACCGGACCTCGCGTTTGATCTCAGGCATGTTTCATCGTCTCCCCTTGTCACTGGCGCGCGCACTGCCCGGTGCCGATACGCCCTGTCGCGCCAACAGTCCGTCATCCGGCCCGCCACCCTGGCCGGCAGGGCGATGATATCGAATGATAGCACTCTCCCAAACCCGGAGCGCAGCCTTTCCAGCGACGTGGCGCTCCGCTAACGATGATTCTCCTGTTGCTTACCGCGGCAGGGTGGATAAGCTTTGCCAGGCAACACTGTCGCATCAACCCCGGCCAGGCCGCGTGGCAGTCAACGGGCACTATGGAGACGCAGGTGGATACGGAATTGCTGAGGACTTTTTTGGAGGTGCGCAAGACCCGCCATTTCGGCCGCGCCGCCCAGAACCTGTTCATTACGCAGGCGGCCGTGAGCGCCAGGGTCAAGCAACTCGAGGAGGCATTGGGCGTCTCCCTCTTTGTGCGCAGCCGCAACAACATCCGCCTGAGCGGCGAGGGGGAGCGCCTGGTCCCGCATGCGGAAGCCGTCCTGGTAGCGCTGGCCCGCGCGAGGCAGGAGGTGGCGCTTGAAGATACGGGCAGGCAGCTGCATCTCGGGGTTCGCAATGGCATCTGGGGAGATGCCCTGCAACAGCGGCTCTACGCGTTACAGGATGCGGAACCGGAACTGGTGGTTCATCTGGAGAGTCACCGGCCGGAAGAGCTCACCCGCAAACTGCTGGATCTGACCCTCGACATGGCGATTCTCTACGAGCCGCCGAGCCTTCCGGAACTCCGGTGCCTGGCCACAGGCGAACTTACCCTGCGTCTGTTCAGCAGCGGCCGGCGGCAGACCGCAAGCTCCGCACTGGCCGGTCACTACGTGCGCCTCGACTGGGGTGGGGGCTTTGCGCGTTTTCACGCCCAGCACTTCGACGAGCAGCAGGTGCCCGCACTGCGCACCAATATGAACGAGGTTGCCCTGGATTACCTTGCGACCCGGGGCGGCTCCTGCTTCATGCCCGTCAGCCAGAAAAAGTCTCTGGCGGCGGCTGGTCTCAGGCCGGTGCGAAATGCGCCCGCCTTTACCCGCCAGCTGAACATTGCCTATCACGTGGGGGCCAGGCAGCAGGCGCTGGTGGAAAGGGCGATCCGGTGTTTTGCCGGGATCAGCCTCTGAGTGGAGTGAGGTGGAGCCGCGGGCTGTGGCCGCGGCAGGTGACCGGACAGGACACTAGAAATCGTCAAGTTCCAGGTCGTAGTAGCCCAACTCCTCGCGCAGGCGTTTCTCCTCCAGGCGCTGTTCCGCCCGGCGCCGCTTTTCGGCCAGGCGCTGCTTTTCCGTCGAGGCCTGCGTGAAAGGCTCGAAATCGTCATCCGAGAGTTCCCCGATCACTGGCTCGAAGATGTCCTCCAGCGGTTCTTCGCTGACCGATTCCTGATTGCGCTGTGCCATAAATCACCTCCCGATGACCCGGTTCACCCTGCCTCGCGGCAAATATCACTCAGGGTGTCTGGCGAGTAAATCAAAATTTTATTCGCTTGACGATCAATTACTTTTGTCAAAATTTCGCAGCTTTGATACTGCCCGAACGTTGGGTGGCCCGCCGGCCCTCCTCGCTTTCCCTGCTGCGACGGCCACGTCCCTGTGGCGGCTCTTCCGGCGTCGTCCGGTGGCCGGCGGGTCACCCTGTCGGGCATGATGCAAAACCGGTGCCATGAAAAGCCGGTAGTCATTGCGGTCATCGGGAGGCAGTTGCGCCCTGTCGGGCCAGACGGGACACGTCCGGACGCGTCCACCGGCGCAGGCGTCGGCGGCGGCTGCCGATTCAGCCGATCAGCTTGAGCAGGATGGCGGCGGCGATCTCGTCGGCGCTTCCGGCGGTAGCATCCACCGTGATATCCGCGTAGTGCCGGTACAGGGGAGTGCGCTCGGCAAAGACCGCCGCATAGCCCTGGGACGGGTCGCAGGCGATACCGCGCAGGGGAGCGGCGGCCACGCGCCGCTCGAGGGCGGCGAGGTCAGCGGCTAGGTAGACCACCGGCCCCGCCTTCCGGAGGCGCTGCATCGCCGCCTCGCTGTAGACCACGCTGCCGCCCGTGGAGATGATTGCGTGCTGCAGTGGAATTTCCAGCAGAACCTGCTGCTCGACGTCCCGCAGGTACTGGTAGCCATGTCGCTCGATGATCTGCTGCAGCGTGGCATCCTGCCGCACCTGGATATCGAGATCGGTATCGACGAAGCGCAAGCCGGTGAGCTTGGCGAGAATTACCCCGACGGTGCTCTTGCCGGCACCGGGCATGCCGATCAGGCTGATCGTATCGGGAAGGGAGGTGGTTGCGCTCAAGTTGGCGTTCCCGGCTGGCAGTCGAGGCCCAATTATCCCGATTGAGGCAGAAGCGGCAAGGGCAGTGCGCCTTGCGCCGATAATCCGGGCTGGTTAGAGTGGCGCTGATTCGCTCTGCCCCCCAGGCCTGACCCGAGGACTCGATCATGACCCTGAAAACCACTCCTCTCGATGCATTGCACCGCGAGCTGGGCGCGAGGATGGTGCCTTTTGCGGGGTATGACATGCCGGTGCAGTTTCCGACCGGAATCATCAGGGAACATCTGCACACCCGGTCGGCAGCCGGGCTTTTCGATGTTTCCCATATGGGCCAGGTGGTGGTGGAGGGCCCCGGCGCGGCCGCCATGCTGGAATCGCTGGTGCCGGCGGATGTGGTCGGGCTCGGCGTCGATCGCCAGACCTACGCGCTTTTTACCAACGAGCAGGGGGGAGTCCTCGACGATCTCATCATCACCTGCTGGGGCGAGGATCGCTACTTTCTCGTCGTCAATGCCGCCTGCAAGGAACAGGATATCGCGCACCTTCGGGCGCACCTGGGCGACCTCTCCCTGACCGAGATGACGGGGCAGGCCCTGCTCGCACTGCAGGGGCCCTCGGCGCGGGAGGTGATGCGCGAGGTGTGTCCTGCCGCGGCGGAACTCGTTTTCATGCGGGGCACGCGGGCGGTGATTGATGGCACCGAGGTTTATATGACCTGCTCCGGGTATACCGGAGAGGATGGCTTTGAGATCTCCGTACCCGGGGAGGCGGCCGAAGCCCTGGCGCGCCGGCTGCTGGCCGACGACCGGGTTGCGCCTATCGGCCTGGGCGCCCGGGACTCCCTGCGCCTCGAGGCTGGACTATGCCTGTACGGCCATGAACTGACGGCAGGTATCGACCCGGTGCAGGCCGGCCTGGTGTGGTCCATCGGCAAGGCGCGGCGTCCGGGTGGCGCGCGCCCGGGAGGCTTCCCCGGCGCTGACCTGATTTTCCAGCGCATGGCGGAGGGCACCCTGACCCGCCGGGTCGGCCTGTCGGTGGAGGGGAAGCGCCCCGTGCGCGAGGGTCAGCCGGTACTCGACGCAGAGGGCCGCCAGGTCGGTGAAATCTGCTCCGCCGGCTACGGCGCGTCGGTGGGTGGCCCGATCGCAATGGCCTATATCGAACGTGACCTCGGCGAGCCCGGAACGTGCCTCGCTGTGGATGTGCGTGGCAAGCCCCAACCGGTGACCGTGACGCGCATGCCTTTCACTCCCCAGCGCTACTACCGGGGTTGAGCCGGGAGGGCAGGGCCGGTTTACGCAGGGCGGCCAGCCACACCCAGAGTCGAATCAGTTTTTCACGCAGCCTGGCCAGCCGTTCCCGCGGCAGGCGGCGCCAGGCCCACCACAGGACCAACCCCGCCGCGACCAGCCCGGCCGCCCATGCCAGTAGCGGGCGCAGCCATTCGACCGACGAGAGGCCGGCTCCCCCCGTTGTCGCCGGTTCTGCACCGCCAACGCTGAAGCGCTGCTCCGACAGGGACAGCAGCCGCAGCTCATTGCGCCGGGTGTCCCACCAGAAGTATTCCCTGGCCGGTAACAGGTAGTCGCCAGCGGCCTCCACAACGTAGCTGATGCGCTGGCTGCGTCGCGCGCTGGTTTCGCCCCGGTTATTGCGGTTGTCGAGCGCAGGGGGGGCAGGGTAGGCCGCGAGGCCGGCCTGCTCCGTCACCTCGAAGACCGGCAGCATCATGGCCATCACACCTGTCGCCTCGAACACCACTTCGCGCTCAAAAGCATCGCCGATCTGCAGGTCGGTCAGCGGCCGGTCGAAGTTCTGGCTGACGCTGTAGGCGGGAGCGGCCACCCAGTGGTCCGCCTGTTCCAGCGCAGCGGGAATGGAGACCCGGAACCGGACCGCCGGCGCGGTCAGCTCACCTTCCACCTCGACAGCCGGGCCGGCGTTGATCTTCACTTTAAGCGTCAGTGGCGGGATCACGAAATTTCCGGCGCGCTGGGGGTAGACATCGAGCGTCCAGCGCTGCACCACCCAGCTCTGGCCACCGCGGTTTTCGCTGGCGTTGCTGGCGAATTGCTCAGTCTGCAGAATCACCAGGCCCGGGACCTCCGGGATCACGATCCGGGTACCGCCACTGAACCAGCGGTCTGTGGCTACGGTCAGCAGCAGCCTGGCGTGCTGGCCCGGTACCAGCCCCTCCGCCGGCGAGAGCTCGCTTGCAACCTGCAGTCGGCCGTCGGCCTGCAGCTCTTCGACAGTGGTCGCTTCCTCGGCACGCAGCTGGCCGCAAGCGGGGCCGCAGAGCAACAGTAAGGTGAGAAGGGCTGTCCGCATCACGGCTGCTCCGGCGCGGGCAGGCTGTCGCGCTGTAATTGCATGCTGAACTTGATGGCGAGGAAGTCGGAGGGATCCTGCTGCACGCCGCGCAGCCACATATCCGCGGTGGCGGGATCCTCCAGAATTTCCTCCGCCGAGTAGTGGACGATCTCCGCTTTTTCCCAGCTGAGCTCCTCTGCGCCTTCGGCCGGTATGGCGTCATCGCCGCCCAGTTCCTTATCCTCGCCGCTGACCCCGGGCTCCTGCTGCTGGCTCTCACTGAGCCGGTTGATCTCGTCGATCAGGTCCTGAACGCGCTGCCGGTTCCGGGCCGCCCCCGGGTAGTCGGGAGTGCGCGCCAGAAGCTGGTCGTAGCGGTTCACCGCGCGCACGTAGTCCCGCGCGTGGGCCCGGGCATTGGCCTCGTTGAAGAGGGCGTCATCGCTGTCCGAGCGGGAAAAATACTCCGCGGCGAGCATGAAATCCTCCGCGTAGTAGTAGGCCAGTCCCTTCCACATCGGGTCATCGAAACGCCTGCCCGCCTCGCGGTAACGGCCTTTTTGCAGGAGCACGCGGCCCTGTTGGTCGGGCGTCAGCCACAGGTCGGCAAACCACCGGCCGACAGTCCGCTGGCCGGCGTCAACCGGATTTACCTCCGCCTCCTGCGCGACCGCCGGCGTCGGCGCGACGGCAATCACCACCGGCAGGACGACCCAGGCCCAGGTCAGGGTCCATCCCCTGCGGAACCACATGAGGAACAGGGCCATGATGGGAAAGACCAGCACATAGCCGCTGTCCAGCCACGGCAGAGCACTGTCCTCCACGACCACGTAGTGGCTGTCGATGCGGCGGTCGAGCCGGCGCATGTCGCTGTCGTCCACGGTGAGGTCGAAATAGTCGCCGCCACTCCGGGCCGCCAGCTCCGCCAGCGCCTGCCTCTCCAGTGGTGCCGCGCCCGGCTCGTCTGTCCCGGTACCGACCCCGACCACCAGCAGCTGGTGCGGCCTGCTCGCGAAATAGCCCTCGAACGCATCGGCGCTGTCTGCCCCGGGGGCATCGGTGAACAGCACGACGGTGGCCGGCGCCATGCTTTCGCGCAGTACCTCATCCACCAGCGGCAGGGCGTATTCGGGAAACTTGCCGGCCCGGGGCATGATGCCCGGGGTGATCGCCGCCAGGTACTGCCGGGTTATATCCTGGTCGGCGGTGAGCGTGAGCACGGTGTGGGCGCTGCCGGCATAGACGATCAGAGCGCTCTTGCGGTCCGGGCGCAGGGCCAGCAGGTCCGCGATCTTCTGCCTGGCGCGCACCAGTCGGCTGGGCTGCACGTCCGTCTGCTCCATGGAGCCCGATACGTCGAGCAGCACCACCAGCGCGGCCTCGTCCTGGCTCAGGGGTGAGGGCTGCTGCCGCCAGCTCGGCCCCATCAGCAGCAGCGTCAGCAGGACCACGTTGACCGTGTTCAGATTGACCGGGTTGAACCAGCGGGCATCGAAGCGGCCCAATCGCAGGTGTTCGAGCAGGTGCGGGGCGATGATGCCGCCGAACATGTCACGCCGGGTGCGGCGCCGGCGCTGGACCAGCATGAGCAGGAACCACACCACCGGCAGCAGCGCCCAGGCAGGTCGCAGGAAGTGGAAGTGCTCCAGCGCAGCGAGATCAGGCAGCATGGCCCGGCCCCGGCCGGCGCGAGCTGCGCCAGGCCGCCACACTGTGATAGACGACATACAGCGCCACTGCCAGTCCGACCGGCACCCAGTGCAGGCTCTGTCGCGGACGGTAGCTGATGGTCTCGTAGAGTTCGGGCTCGAGCTCGCCGATGGCCTCGTAGGCGGCCCGCAACTGCTCCCGGTCCAGGGCCTCGAAATGCTGGCCGCCGGTGACCGCTGACACCCTCTCCAGGGTCTCGATATCGAGCGCCTCCTCACCGACAGCGGCGGGATCCCCGATGGCGATCGTGTAGATGCGGATCTCCTTGGTAGCGGCCACCTTGGCGGCGTCCACCGGCGGCACCGTGCTGCCGGTGTCATTGCCGTCGGTCAGCATGATCAGCACGCGGTTGTCCGAGTCGCTGTCCATGAACAGCTTGATCGCCAGCCCGATAGCGTCGCCGAACACGGTGCTCGGTCCGGCCATGCCGATCTCGGTCTCCTCCAGCAGCCTGGCCCAGACCAGGTGGTCATCCGTGAAAGGGGTCTGCAGGTAGGCCGCGGTGCCGAAGACAATGAGGCCGAGACGATCCGAGGCACGCTGGTCCGCCAGGTCTTCGAGTACGTATTTCACCGCCTGCAGCCGGTCCACTGTCTGCCCCCCGGGCAGCGTGAAATCGCGCGTCTCCATTGAGCCTGAGAGGTCCACGGCGACCATCAGGTCGCGCCCGGATTTCTGCTGCTCCACTGGCGCGCCGACCCATTCCGGCTTGGCTGCCGATACCACCAGGCAGAGCCACATGAAGCCGACCAGGAAGCGCTGTGCCCGGTCGCGTCGCAGAATCATCGCGCCGCTTTGCGGGCGCTGCTGGCTCAGCTCCACCAGTTTGTCGAAAAAGGGGACCTTCACCGAATCCCGGCTCTCCTTGTACGCGGGGAGCAGCCGCATCAGGACGGGCAGTGCCAGCAGGGCGAGTGCCCAGGGATGCGCCAGTTCAAGCATCCCGGGGGTTCCTGTGCTGTTCCACCCAGGCCAGGCTCGCCGCGAGCAGATTCTCGCGGGTCTCGACATCCGGCACATCGGGGCAGTATGCGCCGGTCGCCAGCAGTTGGGACTGGCGGACGTCGAATGGCGGTGCGGGACACTGGCGGTTGAGAAAATGCACCCACTCATCCCCCGATAGCCGTGCAACCTCCTCCCGGGGCCAGGCCGCCAGGGTCGTCAGCTTCAGCAGGCGATTCAGCTCGGCGACCAGGGCCGACGGATCCGCTGAACCAGGAAGCGCCCTGATCCTGGCCGCGGCCTCGCGCCGGTAACGGTTGCGGTACCAGTGCGCCGCATATCTACCGGCCCGATAGAGCGCTGCGGCGAGCAGCAGTATGCCGACCCACTTCCAGCCCGTCGTCTGGGGCAGCCAGCTGATGGCCGGCGGAGCCACCACCTCGGCGAAATCGCCGAGGGCGTAGTTGCCAAACGCTTCGGGCAGAGGGGGGGCGCTCATTGCGGCGCTCTCTTGCCGCCCAGTTTTTCCCGCAACTGGTCGGCGACGGGCGTGGCGGTCTCCACCGGCAGCACTGGGACACGGTGACGCCTCAGCTCGCTCTGCACGTGGTCCATGGAGCTTTCGAAACTCGCCTCGAATTTCTGTCCCAGGTCCTGCTGCCCGGGGTCGATCTCCAGCTGGAATCTGCCATCGCTCACCACGAGATTGCTGGCATTGGAGATATCCCGCTCGAGGGGATCGAACACCAGGGCGCAGATGATATCGTTGTGCTGGCTGATGCTGCGAATGCTTTTCAGGGTGGCCTGGTTCCAGCCGTAAAAGTCCGAGACGAGCACGACCAGGTAGTCGTGCCCGATGCTGCGCTGCAGCAGCGCCAGCGCCTCGGTCAGCGCGCCGGGGTTGCTGGTGCGCCCGGGGGCCACCGACAGGTCATTGTTCATGCCCGCCAGATCCCCGAGCCAGCCGATCACCCGGCGCGGGTTGCGGGTCGGCTTGATCTCCTGGATTGTGCTGTCGTTGAACAGGACAGCGCCGATGCGATCGCCCACCGAGAGGACTCGCCAGGCGGTGATGGCTGCGACCTCCGCGGCCACCACCGACTTCATCCTGTTGACGCTCCCGAAGAACATGGGCAGGCGCTGGTCGACCACCACGATCACCGGGCGGTCCCGCTCTTCCGTGTAGACCCGGACATGGGGCTTGCCGGTGCGGTTGGTCACCCGCCAGTCCATGGTGCGGATATCATCTCCGGGGCGGTAGTGGCGCAGTTCGTCGAAATCGAGCCCGCGTCCGCGCAGGCGCGAGCGCTTGCGACCGCTCAGCAGGGAACGCACCGAGCGCCGGGGCAGGTAGCTGAACCCGCGGGCGGTGTAACGCAGCCGCACCAGGGCGCGCAGGTCGGTGTAGATCCCCTCGGCTGCTGCAGCGCACATCGGCCCGCTACCCCACGGCCACCTGGCGGATGATCTCGTCGATGATGATGTCAGGGGTGATGTGATCCGCCAGGGCGTCGTAGCTCATGATGAGCCTGTGCCGCATGACCGAGTGCAGGACCGAGCGCACATCATCGGGGGTGACGCAGTCGCGCCCGTCGAGCCATGCGCTGGCCCTGCTGGCCCGGTGCAGGGATATGCTGGCCCTGGGACTGGAGCCCGTGTCCACCCACTGCCCCAGCTTGTCGCCGTATTGCTCCGGCTGACGGGTGGCCATCACCAGGTCTACGATATAGTGCTCGACCGCGGGGGCAATCTGCATCCGCTGAATGACATCGCGGGCGGCGAACACGTGGCTCTGGGGGATCATCTGCAGGTCCGGCCCCTGTTGTCCCTCCTCTGCCTGCAACAGGCGCACGATCTCCAGCTCCGCATCACTGTGCGGATAATCCACGGAGATCTTCATCAGGAAACGGTCCATCTGCGCCTCGGGCAGCGGGTAGGTGCCCTCCTGCTCGATCGGGTTCTGGGTGGCGAGGACCATAAACAGGGCCGGCAGCTTGTAGGTCTTGCCGGCCACGGTGACCTGCCGCTCCTCCATTGCCTCGAGCAGTGCCGACTGCACCTTCGCGGGGGCGCGATTGATCTCGTCGGCGAGTACCAGCTCGTTGAAAATCGGGCCCGGCTGGAACTGCAGCTCCGACCGTCCCTGGTTGTCCTGGTAGATTTCATTGCCGGTCACGTCGGAGGGCAGCAGGTCGGGCGTGAACTGAATGCGGCCCAGACTGACCTGCATTACCTGGGAGAGCGTCTTGATGGATCGGGTCTTGGCCGTCCCCGGCAACCCCTCCAGCAACACATTGCCGTTGCAGAGCAGGGCGAGGGTCAGGGTGCGTACCACCTCTTCCTGGCCGATGACCGATTGGGACATCTGCCGCATCATGGCGTGAATGGCGTCGTGTTGTTCGCTGGACAAGGGTCGAGTCTCCCGGTAGCCGGACTTGGAGCCAGCCTGCAACATTGCATAGTGCCGACAGTGACTGATTATAGCTGGATTGGCTGGAGCCTTAGAACCGGGTTAGAACCGCCGCCCGTTACAGCGGTCAGTTGGCCCAGGCGCGCTCCGCCTTGAACTGCTGCGAGAGGTAGTCCATCTGGTCCGCCAGGATGCGCTCCTTGGCGAGGAAGTGCCATTCGAAGGGGTTGGGCCGGAAGGGCACCGCCAGCAGCGGCATGTGCGCCTCCTCGGGAGTTCGGTCGTCCTTTTTCCAGTTGCAGCGCCTGCAGGCGGCCACGACGTTCTCCCAGCGGTCGGTACCGCCGCGCGATGTGGGCAGGACGTGATCCCGGGTCAGGTCGGAGCGGGGGAACCGGTCGCCGCAGTAGAGGCAGCGATGGTCGTCGCGGCGGAACAGCGTGCGGTTGCAAAGCGGCGGGGTGAACCCCTGCACGATGCGCCCCTGCAGGGCGATGATGGGTTGCATATCGATCCGTGAGCGCACGCCGGAATGGCGCTGGACACCGCCGTACACGGGGGGCAGCGTATCCCCGATGCCATAGATGACATCGCCTCTGGCGTAGGCAGAAATTGCCTCGTGTGCGGTGATCCAACCCCGAGGTTGGCCCGCAAGATCCAGTCTCAGGATGTTTTGCATGGGGGCCTTACTCTCAGACCTGGTAAACGCTACTGGAAAACCGTGACAACTACAATCACGAATTTCGACGGCACTCCGCCGTTTTTCAGCGTGTGCTATTGCGCCACCCAGGCGGCAGTGACCAGTGTCTCGCCGCCGCACAGAACGCGCCCTTCGAAGCGCTCGCCGGTGCGTATGGCACCTACGCCCGCCGGTGTGCCGGTCATGATGATGTCGCCGTCCTCCAGGGTAATAAAGGTCCGCAGCTCCTCGAGGATGATTGCGGGCTTGTAAATCATCAGCTCGACGCCGCCGGACTGGCGCAGGTGATCGTCGACCAGCAGCTGCAGGGAGAGCCGCTCCCGTTCGGCGGGCAGCGGAACGAAGTCGCTGAACAGCGCGGCCCCGTCGAACGCTTTGGCCCGCTCCCAGGGCAGTCCCTTTTCTTTCAGCCGGCCCTGGAGCGAGCGCTTGGTCAGGTCGAGCCCGAAGCCGACCGCTGCGAGTTCGCCGCCCCGCACGACAAAGGCCAGTTCCCCCTCGTAATGCAGCTCCTCATCACCGACCTGCGAACGGAGGATATCGCCGATGGCGGAATTGGGCTTGATGAAGACGACCATCTGGTCGGGCACCTCGTTGCCGAGTTCCTCGATATGGGCGACGTAGTTGCGGCCGATACAGACGAGCTTGGAGGGAACGGTCATCTCACCTGCGACTTTGACAAACTGCATGGGCATTCTTCCACCGGGCTGGGAGCAGAGAGTGAAGTATACCCGTATCGACCCCGGAGGAGGGCCGTCCGGTGGTGATTTGCGAGCAGCCGTCGGGCAATGGCAGGCGTTTGCGATCACATCCGTGCACGGCCGTTGACCGGGACGCGGGCTGGCCGTAAAACTTGTCGGCAATGGCGAACGGACGCCGACCGGTCTGCTGCACTGAAGCAGTGGCGCGGGCAATCCACCATGGCAACACAGGGACGTGGCGCATGGAAAAGTACGCTTACTTGATTTCAATCGGTTTCGCAGCCTGGGCGATCACGGCGGCGTCTGCGCCTCCGTGCGCGGCCCGGGAGCGGCCGGCGGTCGGGTACGAGATCGAGGCATGGGTGAAATCCTATCGCCGGGGTCTGCCCGAGTCGCCGGCCGAGACACACCCGAAAACCCACCTGCCGCAGGGCGGCAAATCGATCGGGCAGCCGCCGCCGGAGCCGGAGGGCAATGGCGCCACTCGGGCACAGCCCGATATACGGCTGCCTGCCGGCAGCGTCCAGCCGCCGCTATCGCAGGGGGGTGAGCGATGAACCGCTGGCGTGCCCTTCTGTTTCTGGTTCTGTTCTGCACCGGCTCCGGTGCCCGGGCCGAGGACGAGATGCGCGATTTCTATGCCGAACCCGGGCTCAACCCGTTCAGGAGCGCCAGCGGGCAGGATGCCACGGAGAATATTGATCCCTTCAGCGGCAATCTGCAGCTGAGTTATGTGGATCTGCTGGTGCCCGGGAACGGCGGCCTGGATATCGCGATCACACGGTATTACAACCTGCCGCAGGGCTCTCCGGGATATGCCAACCCCTTCGGTTATGGCTGGACCATGCACTTCGGCCGCATCACCATCGGCTCGGGTCATGCGAGCCAGCTCTGTGGAACCGGCATCGCGCCCGGCGGCGACACCCGGGACAACCCCTCCATCGAGAAGCCCGACGGCGGCCGCGAGCTGCTGGTTCACAGCGCCGGGCTCGCCGACGGGACCTATATCACCAGGACCAACTGGAAAGCCGAATGTATCGACCCCGCTGACTACACCCGCGGCCTCGTCGCGACCGCGCCGGACGGGACAGCCTATTTCATGGAGGCGTATGTCTTCATGCAGGGTGAGGACGGCCCCGCCGGGGAGCCCGCGCCGACGGTGGAGACCTAGCTCACCAGCCGCATCGTCGATTCCTTCGGTAATACGGTCGATATCAGCTATCTGACGATTGCCAATGGTATGAAGCTGGCCACCCGGATAGATGCCTCTGACGGTCGCAGTGTGCTGTTCGAATACCTGGACACGAACGACAATCCGGTTACCGGCAGCAGCATGAATGCCCGGTTGAGCACGATCGAGGCCAACGGCCAGGTCTGGCAGTACCGGTATGCGCCCGTTTCTGGTGTTGCACAGCGCTGGGGATCGGTCCACCACTATAAATTGACCTCGGTCATCCGCCCTGATAGCACTCACTGGGATTACGCCTACGGCGAGGATATCACCGACCCGGGGTTCAATCGGCTGACCTCCGTGACCTATCCCTCCGGCGGTAAGGTGCACTACAGCTACCAGCGGGTCAGGCCCTACCTGCCAAAGCCGGAGTTTTCGATTGTGGCGATCCTGGACAAGACGCAGGAGAACGCGGGCCACGCGGCGGGCACGTGGTCCTGGGAGTTTTTCCCGGGGCACACGGACTTTGCGGAACTTGGCGTCCAGCCATTGCCTGAAAATGCCGGCCGACTGGCAGACCTCACTCGTATCACCTCACCGGAGGGCGTCGAGCGTGTCTACCATGTGGGCTACTGGGCGCTGGCGGGGACCCACGACATACTGTGGGAAATGGGGCTCAAGCTCAGGCACGAGCACCTGGCCGTCGATAGTGGCGACAGTACGCTAAAACTGGTGCGCGCAATAAGCAACTCCTGGGATGCCAGGGTCCTGTCGGACGAGGTTTACAGGGGTGGTATTCTCGATGAGCTCTGGGACGGCAGGACTTATGCGCCATTGCTCACCCGCCGGAGCACCTGGCTGGACGGCTATGTGTACACCACGGATTACGCCGACCACGATGTCTTCGGCAATCCCAGTACGACCACGGAGTATGCGATTTTCCCGACTGAGAACGGCAACCGGGTCACCCGCACGAGCTATCACAACGATACGGAAGGCTGGTTTATCGGTCTGCCGACGGTCGAGACCGTCAGCCAGGACGGCGTGGTCGCGGGCTCCGTCGCGCGACGTTATGGACCGGCCGGGCGCCTGCTCGAAGAGGACCGCCTGGGTGTCCTGACCCACTACAGCTATACCGATGAGGGTGACGTCGAGAGTGTCACTGACGCGCTTGGCCGTGTAACGCTCTACGGGGACTATTTTCGGGGTCGCGCCAGGCAGGAGACCTATCCCGATGGCACCCAGCGCAGCAGGGCGGTGAACGGGAGTGGCACGATAGCCTCCGAGACGAATGCACGGGGCCTCACCACCCGCTTCACCTACGACGGTCTCAACCGCCTCAGCGGCATCGTGTTTCCGGCGGGCAGGGAGGTGGCTGTAAGCTATACCGCCACTGGCAAGGTGCTGACCCGTGGCGGCTACCGGGAGGCGGTCTACTGGGATGGCTTTGGTCGGGAGGCCGAGATCCAGCGGGAAGATACTGCCAGCGGGACCGCTTACAGGAAGCGCTACCGATACGATGAGACGGGCCGGAAAGTCTTCGAGTCTGACTGGGGTGTACCCGAGGGTATTGGGTGGGAGTTCGATGCCATCGGGCGGGTCACCCGGATCATCAACCAGGACAACAGCGACCGGGTAATCATCCACGAGGGCGCGCATCGTGAGATGCACCGCGATGAAAATGGCAACGTCACCGACTACCGGTTCCAGGTCTACGGTGAGCCAGGCAGTCGCCTGCCGCTCTGGACCCTGTCACCGGAGGGCGTCGGTACCCATACCCGTCGTGATGCCTACGGCAATATCACCTACCTCTTCCAGGGAGCGGAGGATCCCGCAAACCTCGGCCAGTATCTCGGGTATGCGCAGTACTATGGCTATAACGGCCGTCTGCAACTCACTTCCATCGACAGCCCTGCCGATATCGGCCTGACAACCTACGGTCGCGATGTCCTGGGCAACATGACGTCAAGGCAGGTTGCGGACAGCGCGGTGGTCTATTTCAGCTACGACGAGATGAACCGGCCCAGGTCTGTCGACTACCCCGGCTCGGTGGCCGATACTGCGTACACCTACGATCCGGATGGAAACCTCACCTCCGTCGCAAACGACCGCGCAGTGCGCAGTTATGACTACGACGCCAACGGCAACCGGATGAGCGAGGCCCTGACGATCGAGGGGACAGAATACCGGATCGACTATGCCATAGATGAGCTGGACTTTGTCGCCGGCGCCACCTACCCCTCGGGCAGGAGCGTGGATTACCGGCCCGATGCCTTCGGGCGGCCGACCCGGGCCCTGCCCTACATCACCACGGCAACCTATCATCCGGATGGCAGCCTGGAGCGGCTGGAGTACGCGAACGGGCGAATCATGCAGTACACAATGACCCCCCGGGGGTGGCTCGACACCCTCGACCTGGGTGGCGTCGCTTCGCTGATCTACGTTTACGATCCGGCGGGCAACGTGACAGCAATCCATGACCTGTCCGATCCGGCGAACACGCGCAGCATGACCTACGACGGAATCAACCGTCTGACACAGGCAAGCGGCTCCTGGGGAAGTGCGAGTTATGAATACGACGTGTTCGGCAACATCACCCGGAAGAGCGATCCCGCCGATGACAACCGGTCGATGTATCTCCGCTACGCGGGGCTGAGCCTCGACGGGGTAATTTATGACGGCTCTTCTGAACAGCGGGTTTTCAGCTACGACGCCTACGGCAACATCACCTTCAGCGATGATGTGGTATTCGATCCGCTGACCGGATTTCCCAGCGAAATTCGCACCACACGCCAGCATCAGTTTGATGACGCCGGCAACCTGACTTTCAGCCAGCGCTCCGCGAGGGACGTCTATGGCAACATCGTCCCACTGGACAGCGGCAGCTTTTCCTCAGAGTACGATGGCAGGGGTTTTCGCGTCAGAAAGATTGACCACACGGACGCAAACCGCTGGACGGGGTTCTTCTACTCTGAAACGGGGCAACTCCTCGGTGAGTACGACGAGGCGGGGGCGTACTTCGGTCACGAATACGTCTATCTCGGTGCGCTCCAGGTGGCCTCCGCCAAGGTCAATGCGCCGCCGCGTGTGGATGTCGGTGAGGATATGGCGGTCCCGGCCGGGACAGTCACTTCCCTCAGCGCCTCCTACGACGACCTCGACGGTGAAGTGGTGAGCGTGGGCTGGCTGCAGGTGTCAGGGCCGGAAGGGGTAATCGCTGACCCGGGCGTCGCTGACACGTCCTTCACCGCGCCGGCGAGTGACTCAGCGCAGACTCTGATACTGCGCTTTACTGCGATCGATGACAGGGGTGCTGAGAGTTCAGGCGACGTGGCGATTTCTGTCAGCGCCAACAGTCCGCCCCACGCGGACGCGGGTCCCGACATCGCTGTGCTCGCAGGCAGTTTCGTGACACTGGACGGAACCGGTTCCAGCGATGCGGAGGGGCCGCTGACATTCCTCTGGACCGGCAGCGATCTGTCGAACCCCGCGGAGGCGATTACCGTCGTAGAGGTCCCCGATACCGGATATAACTATACCCGGGACTATACGCTGCGGGTGACGGATACTGCTGGAGTGAGCGATGCAGATCGGGTCACGGTCGACGTATTCACCCGCAGGACGGACGCCGACGGGGACGGGTTGCCGGATGGCTGGGAAACCCTGCAGTTTGGATCGGCCGGCGCGTTCACAGGTACCGATGACCCGGACAGTGATGGATTGTCCAATGCCCGGGAGCTGTTGGAGGGCACGAACCCGATGTTGCCTGATACGCCCGGCGCGGTAGCGCGTATCGGCGTGATTCAGGGCGAGGCCGGAAACCTTGTCGCCTGGCAGCGCCCTCCGGCTGCCGCCGAATTCCGTGTCTACTTGACCAATGACCCGAGCCTGCCCTTCGAGGCATGGGAAAAAAGGACGGTGACCGGGCGATACTTCGCGCACGACGGTATCGCCCCGGGTGTGGCCTATCACTATGTCGTGGTGGCCGCCAATGCGGTGGGTGTTGCCGCTCCCTCCCGTGCCGTGACCGGAATTGCGGGAGCGCAAGGCTGGCGTCAAGCGGCTCAGCAGCCGGTCGACCTTACCGGCTTCGAGGCGTCCACCATAACCGGCGAAATCAACCGGTTTGGCGAGACGGTGCTCGTCGCCGAAAAACCGGAGAGCGGAATCTACCGTCTGTTTGCCTGGACGCGCTCGGTCGATGGGGGCTGGGAGGACCCACAACTGGTCAGTGAAGACAGTCATACCCACCGGTATGTCCGGGCCGCGATCGACGACCACGGCAACGTGCTCGTGGCCTGGGCCGGCGGCCCGGAGGGACTGCGCGATCTCTATGCCGCATACCGACCGGCCTCGGGCGCCTTCCGGCCCCGGGAAGTCGTGGAGAGTCATTCCTCCGATGAGTGGGTGAGCGGCGGCGTCACCTCCGTCAGTCATCTCGAGTTCACCGGCAGCGGGAGCGCTTTCGTCTGCTGGCGGCAGAACCTGCTGCATACCTTCAACAACTATGCCGACACCGGGGGTTCAACGGCGCTGGCCAAACAGTTCGACCCGGTCACCGGCTGGGGTAACGAACACAACCTCGAGGTGTATAACAATGTCGGCGACACCCTGAAGCTCTCCTGCGACGTATCAGCGGGTGGCCGATTGGTCGCCGCCTGGGAACGCTACAATAGCTATGACCCACAGGCATTCTCGATCGGTGGTTGGGACCACGATGTATGGGTGGCCGCCTATGAGCCGGGCCGCGGCTGGACTGACTCAGAGACCGTGGAGTATCTGAAAGACGGTGTCAGGGAATCGAACGGGACGGGTGTGCAGAATGTCGCGCCAGAAGTGGCGGTGCACGATGAGGGTCGCGCACTGGTGGCCTGGTACAACGAGACTGATGACAGCGTCGAGTCGATTGAATATGACCACTTCGCAGCAGCGTGGCTGGCGCAGGAGACACTCGAGTCGCGCGGCAATCAGGTAAGCGGGCCGGACAGCCACAGGGTGGCCGCCTCTGAGGCCGGTCACTTCATTGCTTCCTGGGATGATAATTTCGTTGTTCGCTCCGCGAGCGAAAGCCGGTGGAGCCGGCCCAGGCCGTTACCGGTGAACACGGCCGTGCTGGGTATCGATCGCGCGGGCCAGCCTTTCAGTCTTGATTCAGACGGTTCCCTGGTGTCCGCGAGCCGCTATAGGGATGGAACCTGGTTCACGCAGGTACTGAGCGACCTGTCGGATTCCGGGGAGAAACGAGTGGTGGATATGGATGTAACCCAAAACGGTATCCTGCGCGGTCTGTGGCTATCCGGATCGTCACTGATGTTCTCCACGGACGAGCCAGGTGAGGAGTCGGTTCCTCCGGGCGTGCCCGATGTAACCCCTCCCGTCACTGCATATAGTGAGGACGTGAGTCGCGTCAAGGGGGCCAGGCTCTACACCATAGTGCTGGATCCGGACGAGCCGGCGACTACGCGCTACCGATTCAGCGGCGAGGGTACGGTAAGCGATCCTGCACAGCCCGTCGGGAGTTGGCAGGTCTACAGTGGTCCTATCGATGTTCAGCTGGACAAGAGTGGCACCGGAGTGTTCGAGTTCTACTCGGAGGACCTTGCCGGTAACGTCGAAGAGACACAAACGGAGGTGTTGCAGTGAACCGTTCGAAATACGCCGCAGGGTTGGTTACGGGTGGCATATGGCTCACCGCAGCGGGCAGCGCATTCGCACTGACCGGTGAAGAGACCATTTTTTATCATAATGACGCCCTGGGTTCACCGATTATCGCAACCGGCGAAGAGGGCAGCGTTCTCTGGCGTGAGGCATACTCCCCCTACGGTTCCCGCCTTTTGAACGAAAGTCGTGAGAAAGACTGCAACGCGGGTTCCTGTGTGCCGCTGGAGTCGATCTGGGATGAGAAGCAGTGGTATACGGGCAAGCTCGAGGAGACCCGCACGGGAATCCAGTACTTTGGCGCCCGCTGGTACGAACCCGAGCTCGGTCGCTTCCTGAGCGTCGACCCGGTGCAGTTTCGGGATGAAAACCCCTTCTCGTTCAATCGCTATGCCTATGCCAATGGCAATCCCTATAAATACGTGGATCCGGACGGCAGAGAAGTCGTTAAGGTGGGCGTCTCTATTAGATTGCCTAAATTACTTGGTCTTGCACAGAAAGTATTGGGCCGAGAAATTTCGGTATCGGGTTTTGAAGCCGGCTTGGCATTCTCTTCCCCAAATGCGCTAGGGAAAGGAGAGTACGATTTGGGTGTTTATTTCGCCAACCACTTGAATGGAGAAGGACTAGACACAGGTAGAATTGCAGCGACCTATTCAGTCTCTTTGGATAGCGGTTCCAGTGTAAAAGATTTGGCTGGAGTGGCGGGAAGTTCATCTGTGGGTCTGGGACTTGGTGGTCTCAACGTCGGTTATTCTGAAAAAGGATTAGATGCGGTCGGAATTCATATAGGACTAGGCGTGGGTGTTTCCGCCAACGCGGAAGCTACTTCAGTTCTCAGTGGAAGACACGGCAGGATCGGCTGGACTGACGCCCCTGAAGCTGTAAAGGTGGCAGATAAAGCGGTTAAGAAAGCTCGCAAGCAAGACTAGAAAGAGGGCAGCTGTTTTGGATTTACCTGAGTGGATGCTTGGAGACTTTTCGCTTATCTTGCTGTTTATTTGCCAGGCATACTGCTTCGTTAAAATATTCTCGAACGCAAATGAGTCTTACCTAAGGAAATACCGCTGGCTTGGGCCATTTGCGTTGATCGTTCCTGGGACTTTATCGCAGCGGGGGCTGATTTTTCTATTCTTTTTCGTGTTCTTCTCTTTAGCGCTTATTGTGGTTAGCGGTTTAGTATTCGGGCGCCCCTCTTGAGCTAAAAAAGCCTCTTAATGTGTCAAATGACTTTTAAAAAGAGAGTGGAAACGGATTTGGTCACTTTCTCATACCTTTAAAATCCGTCGCAAATACAACGTATCGTACTTCAGCAACTCTCTCGAGTCAGATTCACTGCCTTCTGAACCCCTA
>JARRPM010000031.1:0-29391 GCA_037382865.1 Halioglobus sp.
AAATATGAGCCATTGGGGGTGGCTGCTGCTATGCCGGTGAACGTGTTGGCGCCCGGCGTGACGGATCCCCCATGCGAAATAGACCAGGCCGGTACTTAACAGGAGCCACGCGGCGAGATCCCCCCGCCAGCTCTCGATCGCCACCATGCTGCTGGCTGTGATCTGCAGCTACGCGGGGCTGCGGAAGATCCGTATCCATCGCCTGGAGCACTACGGGCATGCAATGGCCGGTGCCACACTGAGCGCCTGTGGCGCCTCGATGCTGTTCCTGGGGCTGTAGCGCTCAACCGCCGCCGACGCTGGCGTCACAGACGCCCACCTCTGACCGGATGCGCGTACACGAAAAGACGGCATGGATGCTCACGTCGAACTGGCCGGGCATGGAGCCCAGTGCTTTCTGCAACTGCAGGTAGCCGATAATGCACCAGGGGCAGATCACGCCGGAGACGATGTCGACCCGGAGCGGGAGGTGGTGGGTTTTTCTAGCGTGAAACTTTACTCTCCCAGCAAATTGGTGGCGCCAGCTCTCGCATAGGATACCGGCAGGCGCTGCCACTGGTTGTCACCCCAGGGCACGCACTTCTTCCATCGTAACACCCGCAGGGCTTCCATGGACCAGTTGGAGGAAATCGACTCTAACAGCTCGTCGAAGCGCACCAGCCTGCCCGACCATGCCCACGGAGACATGCCTACTGAGACATGCCTACTGAGAATTGGACGATACTCAATGCTGTAGACGTTAATTACAGGTTGAAATATTTCGACTAGACTGTGTTGGAGGACCGGAGCGGCTTGCATGTATCACTCGATCGTTGTTGGTCAGGACAATTCCGAGTTCAGCCGCAGGGCGTTGGGACTGGCAATTTGGCTCGCCCGGGTGACCCGAGGACGCCTGCACCTGCTCCATCTCCATTCCCGCAAACCTCACATCCGACCCAAAACGTCGCTCGACAAAATACACTCCGTCATGCAAGCACGGCTCGAGGAGTGTCAGAACGAGGGAATTGCGGGTGACTGCCGGATAGTCAAGGGGTGGACAACTCAGGCGCTGGTGAACGAGTCGAAATGGCACGATCTGGTCGTTGTCGGGCGACACGGCGAGAGTTGGCGCGAACGGACGCGCGGCATTGGCTCGCTCCCGACCACGTTGTTGGGCGCCAGCCCTGTTCCCGTGCTAATCGCGGCGGACTCGCCGGTTTTTCCCGATCAGATATTAGTCGCCTTCGATGACAGCCTGGATGCATGCATGGCGCTTCGTATTGCCGCCTCGCTCGCCTTAGAGCGCAAACTCCGCGTGCACGTCGTCGAGACGCTGGCCAGTCATCGCGGGCGCGACCACCTGTCGCGTGCACGCGCGTATCTCGAGGACTGGAAAGAGATTAAGGCGGACTTCGAGGTGCTGACCGGAAAGGTGTCGGACGAAATCGTGGCTTACATCGAAAGGCACAGGATCCCCCTGACCTTCTTACCGGCTCTGGATCGCTCACTTTTCGGCCGAAAGCTTACCACCCGCATCGCAGTCGAAACAGGGTCTTCACTGATCGTGCCAAACGGCAGGTCACCTCAGATTTATTGAGCACCTTCGAGCGTGCGCCCTTTGAGCTGGTGTCCATGTTGTGCGCCTGGTGAGACGAAGTTCAGGTGATGAGTATAGAGGTCAACGGTATTGCCCAGGCAGGGTGACCCCGGACCGTCGGAGCGATACAGTGACTGTACGGGTCAAAGCCACATGGCTCTTACCCTCGGCCCTAGCGACGCCAGAACACGGGGGTGAAAATCAATAGCAGCGTATAGATCTCCAGCCGGCCGGCGATCATGCAGAACGACAGGGTCCACTTGGCCAGGCCGCTCAGGTCGCCGTAGTGGTTGACGGGACCGACGGCGTTCAGGCCTGGTCCGATGTTGAACAGGCAGGCCACTGTGGCGCTGAAGGCAGTCAGCAGGTCGACACCGGTCGCCGCCAAGACAACAGCGCCGCCAAGCATCGTCAGCCAGGCGAGATAGACGAGATTGAGCAGGCCCTGGATGGCGTGTTCCGGAATGCTTTCATTGTTCACCAGCACCGGAAAGACCCCGTGCGGTTCCGCCATCCGCTTGAATTCGCGCTGGATAACCCGGCCCAGCATCACTGCCCGCGCCACCTTCAGGCCCCCGGCCGTCGAGCCTGTACAGCCGCCGACGAACATGAGGCACAGCAGCAAAATCTGGGCCAGTGGGTACCAGGTGGAGTAGTCCTCGGTGGCAAAACCGGTGGTGGTCAGGATGGAAGTCACCTGGAACAGGGCTGCGCGCAGGGCGGCCTCCGGCTTGAATTCGTGCGCCAAAAGCAATACTCCGGTCAACACTGCGGTGGCGGCGAGCAGGATCAGCAGGTAGGCGCGCCATTCATAGTCCGCCGTGACTCTTTTATGGTCGCGCTCCACCACCAGCCGGTAGTACTGGATAAAACTGACGCCGCTGCAGACCATGAAAAATGTCACGATGTAGTCGATGACCTCACTGTCGAAGGCGGCGATGCTCGCGCTGCGGGTGGAAAAGCCTCCCGTGGCCAGTGTCGTGAAGCTGTGGCAGAGGGCATCGAAAGGTCGCATTCCGGCCAACCACAGGGCCAGGGTCTCCGCCAGGGTCAATACCAGGTAGATGCGCCACAGGGCGCGGGCGGCCTCCCGGGTGCGCACGGCGAGACGCTGGGATTTGGCGCCCGAAAACTCCGCCCGGTAAAGGTGCGCGCCACCCTGTCCGATCAGGGGCAGTACCGCCACCCCCAGCAGTACGATCCCCATGCCTCCCAGCCACTGGGAGTAACAACGCCACAACTGGATCGGGTCCGAAAGGGCCTCCACTTCCCCGAGGACGGTGGCGCCAGTGGTAGTGAAGCCGGAGGCGGACTCGAAAAAAGCATCAGTCAGACCCGCGAAATAGGGCGAGAACCAGTAGGGCAGACAACCAAAAAAACAAAGACTCAACCAGACCAGTGCCGTGAGGAGAATCCCCTCCCGCACTTTGAGCTCGCGGTCGACCGGCGCTCCCGAGACTGCCCGCATAACGCCGCCACAGAGACCCGTCACCAGTGCCGCCAGGGCCAGGGAAGCAGTATCGCCGCCGCGGGTCGCCAGAGCGTAGCCCAGAGGCACCAGCATCAATGCGGCAAGCGCCAGAATGAAATGGGACAGAATACGTCCCACCAGTCGAGGCCGGATGATGGAGGGCATTATCATGCGCTATTGGGTCGCAGGAAATCAGCCTCCAGCTGCTGCACGCAGCCTTCGAGAGCAAAAAATACCACCCGGTCCCCGGCCTCGATGACTGCCTCACCGCGCGGCACGATGACCCGGTCGCCGGGCTTGACGATGGCGGCAACCACCACGCCGTGAGGAAAATGCACTTTGCTCAATGGACGGTTTAGGTAGCGACAGCCCGCAGGTGCTATCAGTTCGATAGCTTCCGCCTCATCGCGGCGGAAGGTTCTCACCGACTGCACACCGCCCTCGCGCACGACGCGCAGGATATGGTCTACCACCTTCACCCGAGGGCTCACCGTGGTGTTGATGCCCAGCCGCTGAGCCAGTGCGACGTTGGGCAGGCGATTGACCAGGGCAACCAGTTTTCGAGCTCCCAATTGTCGCGCCAACAGGCACGTGATCATATTGCATTCGTCGTCCTTGGTCAGCGCGAGAAACGCATCTACCCCCTCGATATTCTCCTGCTCCAGAATCTCCTGGTCAGTTCCATCTGCATTGATGACCACACTTCGCTTGAGTATGCCGGCCAGTTCTTCGCAGCGAACGCTGTCCCGCTCGAAGATCTTCACCGCAATGTGCTGCTCCTCCAGCTCCCGGGCCAGGGCACAGCCCAGTTCGCCACCGCCGAGGATGAACACCTGGTCGACGCTATCCCGTACCTCCAGGCCCATGAATCGCAGGGTGGCGCTTAGGCACTCCCGTCCGGCGACCACGTAAAGGTGGTCACCGCGTTTCAGCACGTCTTCAGCCCGCGGAATACGCACTTCATTGGCGCGGAAAATCAGGGAAATCATGGAGTTGTCTGGCGGCCCGGCCGCAGCAAGGTCGGCGACGGACCGACCATCCAGCCAGCTGTCCGCTTTCACATTCATGCCGAAAGCCTTCACCAGCCCGCCGGCAAAATCCCGGATATCAGATACGCCAGGCATCATCAGGACCCGCTGAATCCGCGCCGCCACCACAGTCTCCGGATGAATAACCAGGTCTAGACGGACCTGCCGGTTGCGCAGCAGTTTATCCCACTCCGCGTATTCCGAGCTTCGCAACTGCACGGCCTTGAGCGCGCGCGGTGCCAGGTTGTCGGCGATCAGGCAGGCGAGAACGTTGGCCTCATCGGATGGGGTCAGCGCGATAAACATGTCGGCGCCTTCTATGCCCGCGCTGCGCCAGCTTTCTATTCGGGTGGCGTCCCCGGTGAACACCTGGGCGTCCAGCTGCGCCTCCAGGAAATGGATGCGGGACGGATCTCGCTCGATGATCACCAGTTCGTTGCCTTCGCGAATCAGACGCCTGGCGACAAATTCGGCGGTGTGTCCGCCACCGGCGATATAAATCCGCATTGTCACACCCCGTGCCTGTTGACGTCGTCTATGGCCACAGTGAACAGTATAGTAATGATGGCGGACCAGTGATGAGCAAGTGGCCTGGTGACCGCTCCAGCGCAGGCCAAGCAGACGACGATTCCTCAGCGGCGCTCATCTCTGAACGGACGCGCGTATATGAAAAGCCGGCATGAATGCTGCGGGCGCAGCGATAGAGCAGTGGGACGGATTGGGAGAATCGGGCCCTCAGGCGAGCCCCTTTTCCCGGATCCTGGTCAGGAAGCGCACAAATGTTTCTGCCTCCTGCGCCCCGGGCACGACGTACCGTTCGTTGAAAAGAAAATGCGGGACGGCATGCACCTCCCTGTCCAGCCAGGCTTGCTGTTCCTCCCGCACCGCAACGGCGTAGCGGCCCTCCGCAAGCACCGCCATCGCCTCTGTCGGCGATAGCTCCACCCGATCGGCAAGCGCCGCCAGCAGGTCGGGGTCGCTGACGTCCTCCCGGCGGCTGAAGAATGCCTCGAACAGCGCCAGCTTCAGGTCCGTCTGCCGGCCCTGCTCTCCTGCCCACTGCAACAGCTGGTGGGCCTTGAACGTGTTGACTATCCGCATTCCGTCAAAGTAATCGAAGGTGAAACCGAGCGATTCCCCCAGCGCGGTGAGGCGCGACCTTACCGCCCTGCCCTGTTCGATTGATGCGCCGTATTTCCGGGCGAGGTGCTCGCGGAGGTCCTCCCCCTCGGCGGGCATCTGCGGATTGAGCTCGAAGGGGTGCCAGCGGAGGCTCACGTCGAACTGGCCGGGCATGGAATCCAGTGCCTTCTGCAACTGCAGGTAGCCGATGATGCACCAGGGGCAGACCACGTCGGAGACGACGTCGACCCGGAGCGGGCGGGGTTGAGATTGCTCTGGCATGGACTTCTCCCTCAGTAATTTGGTGGCGCCGGCTATCGACCGGAGGGCCGGCAGGCGCCGCACTGTCTGTCACCCAGGGCGCGCACTGCGGCCATCTTAACACCCGCAGGGCTTCCGCTGATCCGGTGCCCGTTGGCTGGCGCCGCGCACGACACCCGCCAAAGTGGTTTAATGCACGGGTGCCGGCGCTTCTATTCTGCAGAGCACGGCTGGCATGAAACGCGGAAAAGGTTCGAGCCGGCGTTGCCATCGACAGTCCTCCGCATGAGACACCCCACTGGAGAACAGGATGAAACTGAGCTTGCCTATCGCCGTTGCATGCCTTCTGGCGCTTGCCGCCGACGCCACGCAGGGCCACAGCATCGTCAGGCGTGCGGGATCCAATTTCCCGATTGCAACCAGTGTCAGCGTACCCGCCGGCGCGGACATGCTGTTTGTCGGGGGCATGCTGCCGGATGCCGTCGATCGTTCGGCGCCTCCCGGCTCCGTGGAGCGCATCGGCGATACGGCCGCCCAGGCGCGCAGTGTACTCGGGAAAATCGAGGCGGAGCTGCTGACCGCGGGTTTTGCAATGCGAGACGTTGTGAAAATGACGGTGTATGTCGTCGGCGACCCGAACAAAGACGGCAATGCCGACCTCGCGGGGCTGATGTCGGCGTACCTGGCTTATTTCGGAAAGGACACCGGGGCCCTGCCGGCGCGCACCACCGTGCAGGTAGCCGGGCTGGCCGTACCGGGAGTGCTCGTCGAGATCGAGGTTATCGCAGCGCGCCACCCGGAGGCGGGACACGATCACGAGTGATACGGGGGCGACCTCTCGGCCCTGCCCCCGTCACCGCGCATGCCCCTGCGCGAGGCAAAGTCGTCGGGCGGTCTGCCCCTAGGGCAGGTCGCCCGGCGGCAGGTAACCCTGCCACCAGCCCGGGAACTGCGGGTTGACCTCGGTCGGGTCGGGGTTACCCGTCAACTCACCCACGACGCGCATCATATCCTCGACGAGGTCCCATCCGGCGGAGTTGGTCTCCTCGTAGTGGCCGTCTGCCTCGCCGAGGGCCTGGCCATAGCGGCAGCTGGCCGCAATGACCTGGGCGATATCCGCCGGGTAGCGCGCGAGCTGGGATGGGTCCTCGGTAATCAGCTTGCAGGTACTGCCGGCAATACTGTCCGGGAACTCGATGAATCCGGCCTGGTTCAGTCCCGCACAGGTGCCGGGGCCAGCGAACACATCGCCGACGCAATACACCCGGTAGTTGGACAGCGGAATGAAATAACCGAGCTGGTCGCTGCCGAGGCCGATCGTCCATTTGTAGTCGTCCGCCATGCGCCGTCGGGTGTAGCCGGGGATCGTATACTCGTCACCAAACGCGTGACGATCCCGCGCCTCCTCATACCAGTCTTCGGGTGACGCGCGGAAGCCGGCGGGCAGGCCCATGGTCAGCTCGCCGGGGATTTCACCGGGCAGGAACATCATGCCGACCGGGCCGATGCGCACGTACTCCACCGCGCTCTGCAGGTGGTTGCCGAGCCTGAACTGCTCCCCGATGTTGGGGTCGATACCGCTCACAAAGTCGTCCGGTTCACAGGTGTCACCGTTCTTGGGTCCGGTCAATGGACAGTCATACAACAGTGGCGGCTCGTGTCCCAGGCGGGTCCTGCCCGTAGCCGGGTCTACGACAAGCAGGACTCGGAAACCGAAATTGCTGAGGTAGGTGTAAAACGACTGGCTGTCATAGGAGACTCTCGGTTGTTCGATCTTTACAGCCAAGTCGAGCAGCCGCGTCACCGCGGCAGCCAGCTGCTCGCCGATAACCACCGTGCGCCGGAAATTGCGCTGGCGGTAGTTATCGCCACCGCCCGGAGCTGTCGCGCCCGCCGGCGCGACAAGCTGGTTGCCGAGGGGAAATTTTTCCGTGACCTCCCAGACGTCGGCCCCGCCGGGACCGACCAGCACGCCCAATGCACCGTTCAGGAACAGCACCTCCCCACCGTACGCCCCCTGCAGGTCCTGGCGCAGGATACCGGGGAAATCGGCGGTGAAATAACGGCCCTCGGCGCTGCAACCATCGCCGGTCAGGCCCAGCGACCGGCAGTCATCCTCAATCACGTCGACCGGCGGCGACCAGCCGAGAGTCGCCTCCGGATGCAGGTTCCACTGCACCAGCGTGGCGATGGTCCGGCCCCGGGTGTCGATCGCCTGCATGACGTTGAGGTTGGGATCGAAGATCTGCGGATCGGTGCCGTCGTTCATCCCGAACCAGTGGGTGCCCGCCGCCACATGCAGCCTGGCAGGCCGACGGCTGGAGACCGCCTCGATGATCGTCGCGACCACCTGCTCTACCATGTGTTCGTACCAGGCGTGATTGACATCGAAGGCGGTATCCGGCCCGTGGTGGTTGTGCGTCGCCGTGATGACGACCTTCAGTTTTCGGGCGATACCCGGGGGCAATCGGGCGGCCGCTTTTTCGCGCATCACCTCGGCATCCACCCGGAAGATCATGTATAGATCAGAAGCGACAATTACCACGATCTCCTTGCTGCGGGGATCGTCGATAGCCACCGCCGCGGTACGCAGATCGTCGTGCACCCAGTAAGAGTTACCGTCGCCGTTGCCCACGGCGATACGACCATCGTCCCAGGCCGGCACGAGGATGCCGGGGTCATGGGGGTCCGAGCGGTCCGGGAAACCGGCTTCGAGGTAACCGTAGCCACCCTCCACCAGCGGAAGGACCGATCGCGACGCGGCGCCGACCAGCACGTTACCCTTCCCGGGCGGCGACTTATCCTTGGGCCCCGCCACAGCGGGCACGGCAATCAGTGCCGCCAGGAGCAGCAGTGAACGGGTAACCAAAGACACAGAAATGGATTGGAATCGCATAACCTCCCCCTATCATCCTGGTTGTGGAGCCTCAGATCAGTATAGGCAGGGAATATGGTGGTGCGAGCCCGGGCACCCGATTTTTCTCAGTGAGCCGGTGCAGAGGCTGAAGACGCTACTTATCGGATGAAATAGTAAACTCAGAGAGCCCGCGGGGTAAGGCTAAGAATGGCGGAGCGGACGGGACTCGAACCCGCGACCCCCGGCGTGACAGGCCGGTATTCTAACCAACTGAACTACCGCTCCAGGTAGTGCGCCTCGGTACATATAAGTGGTGGGTGGTGACGGGATCGAACCGCCGACCCTCTGCTTGTAAGGCAGATGCTCTCCCAGCTGAGCTAACCACCCCCGATCCGAGAACGCGCATTATAGAGTTTCTGGCTTTGCTGTCAAACGTTGGCCCCGCAAAAAAACAAAAAAATCGCGTTTATTAAAAGCTATTGATTTTAGTAGTAAAATCCAGCCCTTCCGCCGGGCCTGCCGGATCGGGAGGGCGCATCCAGACAGCTTCATTCTGGGAAAAGTTTTGATGGGAAAACCGGCATGGAAATCTATAAGGAATTTCACTTCGAGGCAGCACACCGCCTGCCTCATGTCCCTGAAGGCCACAAGTGCGCGCGCCTCCATGGTCACTCGTTCCACGTGCGGCTGGTCGTTGAGGGTGACGCGCCCGAACCGGCAGGCTGGGTTATGGACTTCGCCGAGCTCAAGGCCTGCTTCAAGCCGATCTACGAGAGGTTGGACCACCACTACCTGAATGACATTCCCGGCCTCGAAAACCCGACCAGTGAAAATATCGCGCGATGGATCTGGGAGCGGCTCAAACCCTCATTGCCGCTGTTGAGCCAGGTGGAAATCCGAGAGACCTGCACGAGCGGTTGCATATATCGTGGCGCCTGATCACCGCACGGACGCAGCTGCCGGAACAGCCGGTAACATTCCATAACGTGTGGGATTGAGCGACTGAAGCTACATACACAGTGCTCTGGTCACCGTGCACCGCGACTGTTACTAGAATGGACCAGCAATTGTTTCCAATGCGCCGCCAAAGTTACTCACGGTAGCACTTGTCCGAAGGTTATGCACACTTTCAAGGCGTCACAAAAAATACACATAGTTAGCATTTCATTTACAATGATCACTTGAAATACAACCATTAACTTATTGTTTTTTATGTATTATTTGTATTTGTTTGATTTTTAACCAATCTGTAACAATTGCCGCCAACGCTACGCTTCCGACCCGGTTGAACAATATACCCACTGACTTATCCACAGATTCTGTGGAAAAATGATGAACCATTACCCCCCTACCCAAAATGGTGCAGATGCCTCTGAAGCGGGCCGCCACAGGACTGCACTGCCCATTCGACGCCCCGAAATCGGGCCCCCAACCCGGGACACCCACACATCCACACCGATTCCGGCGATTCCGGGACACCCACACATCCAGAAATCCAGCAGCGGACACTCATGAGAACTGCGTCGGACACGAGAAGGCGGCTCGTTCAAACGCGCTGACGGTCACGCGCCTGTCCGCTATAACCAATCCACGGCATTGGCCTTTACATAACCTTGCCAGGCCATAAGGTCGGTTTAATGCAAGGTATGCTGTCGCTCGCTCATCACGAGTGCCTGCAGTTGCTTGCCCAGCATGATCACATGCCCTTGTCGCCGCTCTACCCCATCGTAGGTATAGTCAAAACGGTACTGCCGCCAGATCCGCCATCGGCCTGTTCCATCCCGGCTCAGTGAGATGCGACGCAGATGTACCGCCTGGTCCAATAATTGAAAATCCTCTCTCAGGCTCGCACGGCCAACCGCCTGCACGGCCAACTCCCGTACTCGGATAGCACCCAGGAAATACAGGCAGGCTCCGCCGAAGAGAAACAGTACAAGCACTTCACCCAGCGATAACGACACGTTTTCAATCAACCTCTCGGCCCCAGACCGGGCGCAAGCTTACTTCGCTTTACCAATCGTCGCCACCAGGGAGGCGAAAAGCGTTTCCGGCCGTAAAAAGATGGCTGTCCGGGAGTAGCAGTTCTGCTTCGAATGCAGGAAGACTCGTGGGTGTCCTGGCTTTTCCATCAAGAGAAACTTTTGGGTGTCCCAACTTTTCTTCCCGGCCCGGGACAATTTCTGGATACCGCCGACTCAAAAATATGGATGTCCTTTATTTTCTTCTCTGCGCTTTCTCTATCTATACATATGGGTGTCCTGCCCTACCCCTCTATCTATACATATGGGTGTCCTGCCCTACCCTGCCCTACCCCTGCCTTATTCTTATCCTTGTCTATCCACATGGGTGCCCTGCGCTATCCATCTATCGACATGGGTGTCCTGCACTATCTGGGTGTCCTGCACTATCTTCAGGCCAGGCCGCCGAGCAGTTTTACAGTGTGGGTGTCCCGCTATATACAGCCGTGCGGTTTTACAATGTGGGTGTCCCGCTGTATGGTCGGACCCCGATTCAGGCGGAGGTGATTGATGAACCGGTTCAAGGCACTCCCCGCCAGCCGGCGGGAACAGCGGGAGCAGACCCGGCGCAGGATCCTGGGCGCGGCGGTGGAGTGCTTCGCGCGGTCCGGGTTCGATGCGGCATCGCTGGCGGATATCGCCCATCAGGCCGGGGTTAAAAAGGCCCTCGTGCAGTACCACTTCTCCACCAAGGAACAACTCTGGAGAGATGCCGCCAGGCACCTGTGGGATGAGCGCAATGACTTCCTCCGCCGAGCATTGGCGGCACATTGCGAAAGCGAGCCCACCGAGAAACTGCGAAGGGGTTTCACCGCGCTGGTAGAGTTCACCCGCGAGAACCCCCAATGGCTGTGGTTCATGTTTCACGAATCCGCCGCCGACGGGGAACGCCTGCAATGGCTGATCGACCACTGCCTGCAGGAAGACTTCCCGATGGGCGAACAGTTCATCCGCCAGTTTCAGCAGCAGGGCCTGATCAGGGACGGCTCTCCCCTGCACCTGCTGCACCTCATCTCCGGCGCACTGACCTACAACCTTCTGGTCGCGCCGCTCACCCTGCGCGCCACGGGGACCGATCTCTCCGGCGAGGAATCTATCGCGCAGCAGGTTAGTCTGCTGCAAACACTACTCGCGCCTCAGAAGGTCTGACTGTCGAGGAATCGACGGGCGATACTGTTGAACAGGCTGGGGCGTTCCACATGCAGCCAGTGACCACACCCGGGCATCATTTTCAGGGTGGCGTGGGGAAACAGGCCGAGAATCTCGTGCCGGTGTTCCTCGCGAATGTAGTCCGATTCACCGCCCCTGATAAAAAGCGTGGGCCCCAGGTAAGGGGCTGACGCGACGGGTGCCTCGCGGACCGCCGTATAGTCCCGGCGAATACCCTCGAGATTAAATCGCCAGGCGTAGGTTCCCTCCCCCCCACGCTGCAGACTCATCAGCAGGAACTGGATCACGCCCGGCTCCGCGATATGTGCAGCCATCAGCTTCGACGCCTCCTCGCGCGACCGGCAGTGTGCCGCGGCCACCGCATCCAGGGCCGCGAAGACCGCATCGTGGTGTGAGGGATAGACCACCGGCGCGATATCCGCCACAACCAGCCCTGCCACTCGCGCAGGTTCAGAGAGAGCGAGTTGCATGGCCACCTTGCCCCCCAGAGAATGGCCCAGGAAGCACGCGGAATGTAATCCCTCGTGATCCATCCAGAGCCGCAAACAGTCCGCCATGGCCGGAAGGTCGGCCCCATCCATCCAGCCGGAGCGTCCGTGATTGGGCAGGTCCACACTGTGCACCCGGTAGTGGGATTGCAGTGCCCGCGCCACGCTCCCCAAGTTGTTGCCCATGCCGAACAGGCCGTGCAGCAGCACCAGCGGGCGGCCGGCCCCGCTGCTGGTTGAGTGCAGCATCACTGCCACGCCGGGCATCCCGAATGGACATCGGGACTGCCCCCTCGATGAGATTTTGCTACCATGCGCTCCACTATAGCCGATTGGATTCCACCATGCGTCGATTTCACTTCCTGCTGCGTTCGGCAATGATGACAACGCTGGCAGTGCTGCTGCTGGCCTGCAGCAGTACACCCACCTACAACCCCACGGTCTTCCCTTTCGAGATGGATAATGAACGGATGGCCCAGAACGAGATAAAGACCGTCGTCATTCCCCACGTGAACCTGGGCCCACCCTCGCGCAATTATCTGGAAGAAGCGGGTCCACGCATCGACGGCATGGTCAGCACCTACCTCAAGGAGAACGGGTTTACCGTTCTGCCCCAGCGGGAATTCACCCAACACTGGAACACGGCGGTGCGCGCATTCGGCGACCCGGTCGACCCCACGACCGGCAAGGTCAACATGAATACTTTTGCCCGGATAATGCAGAGCGTGCGCGACGAGATGCGCAAGACCACCGACCTCGACGCTTTCGTGTTCACAGACCTGGTCGAACTGCAGACTTCCTTCAGCCAGGGTCTCAACCACCTGGCGCGGTGGGACGGCGTAACCCGCAAGCCCTCCCTGCAGGGCCCGGGCCAGGGAGTGACGGCAGACTTCGACTGGAACATGCTGGCCTCTGTGGTTTCACTGCAGGTGAGCATCTATGACATCGATCTGCAGCGCCTGTTTGCGAGCCGCGGCGGCATGGACACCACCGACGCCATCGATACGCGCTCTTCCAACGGGCGTTACGTGCGCCGCAAAAACATCCTGGAAAACGAAGACTTCGTGATGGAGGGCATCAAACTCGCGTTCCACCCCTTCATCGCGATGGAGGACTGGCCTGGCAACCCCTGAAGCTCAAGGGCGCGCTCGAGGCTAATATCGAATTACAGTGCCCCCTGCGGCCAGGAGGCGACAGCCAGGAGGCATTCGGATTACCAAGATCGACCGGCCGGGTCAGGTGCGGGAAGCAATGCTCAGAGGAAGCGGCAGCCGCTGGCGGGCGTAGTACCTTCTATGTAGCGGATCTTGCTGCTGCTTTTGCCGCGCTGGCTGGAGACAGCATAACGTCGTCCCTGGCGGCGGGGTGATTTGTCGTTTCGCGCGGCTTCCCTGGCCGGCCTGTCGTTTGCTCGATCGGTCATTGCAACGACTCCTGATCTATTCACTGATAGCTCACCTTAGCGTCCATCTGCCGGACTGTAAATGCTCATTCCGGGGTAACCGACATTTCCCAAGCTGGACAGATTCCGGACCTGTGCACCTGATCACATCCCGACGGCCCGACGCACCGCCGGATTGCATGGAAGCCGGATTGCATGGAAGAACCGGTCAGTGCTAGACTAACGGTTGTTAGTTTAACGTCGCCCGCCGGGGCAAGGTCGTTTATGGAATTCGCTACGCCCGAATATACCCGCCACAAGGACAACAAACAGCTGGGACACATCCCGGGCAGCTATGGGCTGCCCCTGGTCGGAGATACCTTTCGGTTTGTTATCAAGCCCTTTGAGGTATTGGACGACCACTACCGGAAATACGGCCCTGTCTTCAAGACCTCAATGACATTCCAGAAAATGGTCGTTGCCCTGGGCCCGGAGTTCAACCAGCAGCTGATGCTGGACAGTGGCCGAAACTTCTCGGCGCGCATGGGTTACAACGCGCCACTGGGCGACTTCTTCGCCGGCGGGTTGCTGATGCGGGACTTCGACGAACACAAGTTCCACCGTCGCATCATGCAGACCGCGTTCAAGACCGACGCGATGCGCACCTATGTCGCGCAGATGCAGCCGATCATCGACCAGCAGCTCGCCGAGTGGCAGAAGCAGAAAGATTTCCGCTTCTACCCCAACATCAAGACCCTGCTGCTGGACATCGGCGCAAAGGTTTTCCTGGGCATGGATCTCGGTGGGCCGGAGACGCGCGCGCTGAACCAGTCATTCCTCGATATGAACGAGGGTACACTGGCGCTTATCCGCAAGGACTGGCCGGGGCTGCGCTATCACAAGGGAATGAACGGCCGCCGCGAGCTGGAGCAGTTCTTTATCGGCCTGGTACCCGAGCGGCGCGGGCACGAGGGCCAGGACATGGCCTCCTTCTTTTCAAATGAAAAGACCGAGGACGGCGAATATTTTTCCGACAAGGTCGTGGGCGAACACCTGATCTTCCTGCTGCTGGCCGCCCACGACACCACGACCAGCGCACTCACCATGGCCTCTTACTACCTCGCCCATGACCAGCAGTGGCAGGGCCGGTTGCGCGAGGTATTGCAGGGATTGGGCAGACCGTCCCTGGAGTACGAGGACCTGCAGGGAGCGATACCGGATCTCGACCACTGTTTCAAGGAGATTCTGCGGCTCAGCCCACCGGTGCCTATGATGATGCGCCGCACTGTGCAGGATGTGGAACTCGGTGGTTTCCACCTCGCCCCTCACACCATGGTGCAGATTTCACCCCTCTACGTTCACCGCATGGAGGCGTACTGGCGAGAGCCGCACCGCTTCGACCCCGACCGCTTCGCACGGCAGGAACACAAACAGCACAGCTTCCTGTGGGCTCCCTTCGGCGGGGGCGCCCATAAATGTATCGGACTGCATTTCGCGGATATGCTGTTCAAATGCACCCTGAGCAGCCTGCTGCTCAGATTTCGCATCCGGTTCGTCAGGGAGGATCAGTTCCCTTCGAGGATGCAGCACTTCCCCTTCGCCAAGCCCATGGACAACCTGCCCCTGGTACTGGAGCCGATAGCGTGATGCGGGCGGCCGGCCCGGTCCGGCCGCAAACTCAGGCGAACACCTCCAGGCCGCGCTCGATACACCACATGGCGGAAAGGCTGCCGAGGATATAGACCGGCACCGGCATGGCCTGTTCCTGCCACGGCGCCAGTGGCTTACGAATCACGAACCAGACGGCGAGTACTACCAGGATAAAGGCGATCTGGCCGATCTCGATGCCGACATTGAAGAACAGCAGGGCCAGCGGAACATTGCTCTGGGGCAGGCCGGTCTCCGCCAGGGCGCCCGCGAAGCCCATACCGTGCAGCAGCCCGAAGCCCCCCGCCAGCCACCAGGGATTGCGCCACAGGACATCGTGCTTGCTGATTCGGGTCAGCTCTACCGCCAGCACGAAAATACTGAGGGCGATGGTGAATTCGACCAGGGCCACCGGGTAATCGAAAAAACCCAGGGTTACCAGCGAGAGCGTAATGCTATGGCCCACGGTGAACGCGGTAATGGTCCACAGCAGGCGCGTGCCGCCACCCACCAGGAGAAGCAGCCCGAACACGAACAGCAGGTGATCGATGCCCCCCCAGATGTGCTCCATACCGAGGTAGGCGTAGTCGGTCATGACCTCCCCGGCGCTGGACTCCTCCGGGATCACAAATTCGGGCTGCTCCGCATTCAGGACCTGTTGGTACTGCCGTCCATCCAGCAGATTGACCATCACCATGGCTGAGGCCTGGTTGGCTCCGAGGCCTGAAATCCCCAGCGTGTTACCCACCAGACCGTCCTCGCCCAGAGCGTCACAGCGAAGCTGCCAGTTCCCCACCCTGCCGGTGCCCTCCAACTGCATCGGGCTGGCGTTGAGCACCTCGCAGGATTCGGGCCAGACCGGGCGCAGAGGTACCGGGCTCGTAGCCTGTGCAGGGGTCTTCCACACCACGTTATAGGTGTGCCGGGCGATTTCGTCGACTTTCAGCAGGGAGGGCGCGAAACGGTGAGCATGGGCCAGTTGGGCGGCGATGAGGCCCAGAACGAGTGTCAGCAGCAGACGCGGGACCATCATATTCTCACCTCGTAGTCCTGACGCAGGGCGGCGATGCCCTCCTCCAGCGCCGAGGCGCGGGCCCTCGACTCGAGGTCCCGAACCAGTTGTGTCCGCACCTCTTCCAGCGTGGCATCCCGGCCGGGCTCGACCTCACTGACCCAGACGAAGTGGAGGCCGTAGGTCGAGCGGATGGGGCCGATCCAGTGGCCCGCCTCAGGCCCGGCGGCCTGCAGGTTCTCCACGAAGGCGACGCCAAAATTGCGGGCAAGCTGGTCCGGTGTCTGGGCGTTGAACCGGTATCCGGGGAGGAAAGGCGAACTGAACTGCAATGCCTCCTCCGGGCCCAGACCCTGCTCGAGAATTTTCGCAGCCACCTCGTCAACCTCCGCTTCACGCTCACGGCTCAGGTAAACGTGTTCGATGGAGTAGCGAGGCGGCCGGCGCAACTCCTCCTTGCGCTCCTCGAATTCAGCGGCGATCTCCTCTTCGGTGGGAGCGCTGGGTGGATTGCCCAGCAGCACCAGCTGTTCCATGATCTGGATCAGCCGCCGCTTGACCACCTCATCCCCCAGGTGGAGCCGCATCTCCAGCGCCTGCTCGAACAGCTCCTGATCCGTCTTGCCCTCTGCCAGGCCGAGAAACTTCATGTTACGCAGCAGGCGCTGGTAGACCACGGTGTCGTAGAGATGCAGGTCCAGCGCCAGGGCACGCTGGAAGAGCATATCCCGGTCCAGCTCAGAGGACACCATGCGGGCCTGCTGCTCCGGGGTAGGCATGCGCCCCGTGGCGCGGAGCCACTGCTGCTGCAATGCCTCCAGCCGGGCCGGGTTCAACGGGCCGATGACCGGTTTGGGCTGGGGAAACAACAGCCCCTTGATGTAAAACAGCAGGAAACCCAGGAGGATGAAATGTATCCAGGGTCTGTTCAGTCTGACCAGAAAACTCATACCGCGATCCGCCTAGTCCTCATACACCGCCGTTTTCTTCTGCGCCTGGGCCTCGATGCCAGCCCGCAGGTCGGTCTCACTCAGCATTCCGGAATTCCAGGTGGCTACATAATTGAGACCCTCTTGCACGGAATGATCCCGCGCGTGCAGCAGCATCTCCTTGCTGCCGCGGATCGCCAGAGGCGACTTTTTCGCGATGGTGTGGGCGATCTTGCTCACCTCGCGCAGCATGGTCGCACGATCCTCGAAGACGCGGTTGACGAAACCGACCTCCCGCGCCTCCTCCGCGTCCATGGCGCGCCCGGTATAGGCCAGCTCACGGACGATGCCGTCCGGCATCAGCTTCGGCAGTCGCTGCAGGCTGCCGACGTCGGCGGCCATACCGATGTCGATCTCGCGCACGGAGAAATAGGCATCCTCCGTCGCGTAGCGCATGTCGGCGCAGCAGACCAGGTCCACCCCGCCGCCGATACAGGTATTGTGAATTGCGGCGAGAACGGGTTTGCGGCATTTCTCCAGCGATGAGAGGTTGTCCTGCATTTTAAGGATCGTGCGGCGCAGGTGCTCCGCCCGGCGCGCTGGCTCCGTGGAAGCGCCGTGCAGGCCACCGAACATCGACAAATCGAGTCCAGCGCAGAAATGCTTGCCGTTGCCGGTGAGTACGACTGCGCGCACACCGGGCTCGTCGTCCAGCCACTCGAAACAGCGCTGCAACTCGTCCCACATGGCAGCATTCATGCTGTTGGCCTTGTCCGGGCGGTTCAGGGCGACGGTGGCCACATGGTCCTCGACCTGCAGCGCCAGTGATTCAAAGCTCGGGGTCATGGGGTTTTCTCCTCAGGCGATCGGCGTTGGATCTTACCAGCTCGACACGAAATCCGCAGTATCCAGATGGGGCAGGCTTTTGGCGGCGCCGTCGCGGGTACCGAGGTAGACGAAGCCGACGATCTCCTCGTTGGCCTCCAGCCCGAGGGCGTCCATGACCGAGCGGTCAAAAGCCCCATCGCCGGTACGCCAGATCCCTGCGTAGCCGCATGCCTCCGCGGCCAGCAGGATGGCATGGGCAGCGCAGCCGGCAGAGAGGCGCTGCTCAACCGGGGGCACCTTGGGGTGTTCCGTCAGCCGGACCGCAACCACTACCACCAGGGGCGCCCGCAAGGGAGCGCTGCGGGCCTTGCCAAGCGCCGCGGCATCAGCGGAGGGATTGCGCCGCAGCAGGCCTGCCTCCAGCACCTCGCCTAAAGCCTCGCGACGTTCACCCGCAATGGTGATGAAGCGCCAGGGCCGCAGCCAGGCGTGATCGGGCACGCGCAGGGCGGCCCTGAAAATTTCCTGCAGTTCCTCGGGGCGCGGCGCCGGCTCAGTCAGCCGCGGCGCAGAATTGCGGTTCTGCAAAAAAGCCAGGATGTCGTGCATGAAATCGCGGTGTCACATTTCGAAAAGCCCACATGATACCAGCATTTACCGGGCGGACCGAGCGGCGTGCCGGGGCCCCCGGAAACGGCAAACGCTGACGGGAGAGCGATCAGTCGAAACGCATGTCGTCAAACGGCGAAGGGAGGTCCAGCGACACCGCGTGATCGCCCACGCGCACTTCATCGTCCGCCAGGCACACGTCGTCATCGTGCAGGACGCCATGGTCGAAGCGATAGACGGGGTCCCGCTGCCCGGCGACCATGGCTTCGTCATAGGCCAGCTGGGACTCGCGGACCGCTTCGTTCGCGGCCTGCCATGCGCGCCACTCGCGGGCCCCGTAGCGGGCCTGCAACATCTTGCAGGTGGAAGTGGGGCTGAGTAGCGTGGCCGACGCATTGTTGCCCCCGAACCCCTTGGAATTGACGATCGCGTAGTACGACCCGGCGGGATCGATCTCCCGGTGCTTACTGCTGAAAGAGAGATTGTCCCGGCTGACGTCCTCGGCGACCTCATCGATGGTCGCGATGCCAGGCAACAGGCCGCGGGCCCAGATACCGAGCGTGGCGGTCACCTGGTCCCCCGCGGCGGCGCCGAGGGAGTGGCCGAGGTAACATTTCAGTGCCGCCACCGGCCAGCTGTCTATGCCGAAGGCCCGGGCCGTTCTGCTCAAAATCATCGACTCGGTGGCGCGGTTCTGTGGCGTGCCGGTCCCATGGGCCTGCACCAGGCCGCCGCTGCGCAGCGCCCGCTCGCCGACGACGGCCCGCGCCGCCGCCAAGGCCTTGGCTACCGTGATGTAATTGCCGACGCCCGGGCCGGAGATGGACTTCTTGTAGCCGTCGGCATTGACGAAGACGTCGGTGGCCGCACCAAAGACCGTGGCGCCGAGCTGCATCGCCAGCTCGTCGTCGAACAGCACCACCATCTGGGCGGACTCGGCGATGGTGAAGCCACAGTTCTGCCCAAAGGGACGGCAGGCGCGCCGGTAATCCGGAGCCTGGTCCGCGCCGAGGCCGTCCAGCTGGCGCAGGCCTTTGTCCGTGGCCAGCGCGCCCATTGCATGGTAGCCCTCCATTACCTCGGGCGTGATCGGCGCCTCCGCCGCGCCGACCAGGGCGACCCGGGCCCTGCCGCTGCGGATGTCCTCGACCCCGTGACGCAGGTTGTAGAGAAACGAGGCGCAGGCGCCCAGGCTGGCGCCGGTCGCCCCCAGGTTGCCTAGTACGTAGGCGTTGATGAAATCGGCGGGCATCTCGGCGAAGCTGAGAGGGCAGGACTTTGACGTGACCCGTTTGCCCATGTAACGGGCTTTCAGCATACCGCCCGCGCCCGCGCCGTCGAGCTGCCCCATGGCGCTGCCGGCGTAGACGCTCACCTGGTCCACCGGTACGCGGCGGCGTATGGTGTCCCAGTCGAGGCCCAGGTTGCCCAGGGCATCCGAGGCGGCATAGACCGTCATCTGCAGCCCCCGCGGATGGTTGCGGGAGGGATAGAGGGTACCGGGGTCGAAGCCGGTGGGCAGCTGCCCGGCCGCCTTGACCTCGAACTCCCGGTGGGTGGGCAGCAGGAATTCCTGGCGCCCGACGATCTGGACGTTGACGTGGGTTACGGAAGTGGGCCGGACCACCCAATCCGGGGGAATCACCTCGGGCAGGTATTTGCGTGCGATATCGAAACTGACCGGTTGGCCGGTGCTCTCGGTGGGGAAACGCCGATTCCAGGTCACCGCGTCTACCTCGAAGTGACTGCTTTCGATGCGGCGCACCAGGGTGTGGCCCAGAATGAAGGCCTCCTGCCCGGTCCCTGACTCCAGTCCCATCATCGCGGCGAGTGCCGCCAGCGTGCGGCGGCGCTCCGCCTCCGGGAGAGCCGAATATGCCATGCGTCCAAGCGCATGGTGTCCCGAGGCGCGCCCCGCCCCATTTATGCCGCCAAACCCCACAATGACCGGTAACCGCTCTTTACCCATGAACCTCTGCCGTCCCTTCGTCACTCCCGGCTTCAGTGTATGCGCAACACCCGATACCCGCTATGCCATATTCGCCATAAATTGTGGTATTTTTGTCATCCCTGATCAGTGACACCCATCCATTGGTCTTAGAAGCGGATTAGGGACACCCACCCTTCCGGATTGACCTGACCCGGGGGCACCCACCAATTGCAGGGATATCTCGTGTCGAAAGAACCGGTGGACACCCACCCATATAAATGTGCCGCCATGCTCTATCCGGACGCACTTGCCACGAGCATTACCCTGCCGATGGAGATTCTCGGGGCGGCGAGCCAGATGGCTCGCGCCGGCGCCAGCGACAAACCCGGCGTACGCTTCCTGCTGGCCGGGCCGGAGCGGCAGCCAATGACACTGGCCAGCGGCGTCACGCTCCACACCGACATCGCATACCGGGATCTGCCGCCACTCGACCTCCTGCTGCTGCCCGCGATCTGGCGCAGCCCCCTCCCCACCGTCAACGCCGCAAGGCCTTTGCTGGACGACCTGAGCCAGCGCGCCGCCACCGGCACCCGGATCTGCAGCGTGGGCACCGCGAGCTGCCTGCTGGCCGAGGCCGGCCTGCTGACCGGCAAGCCCGCAACGACCCACTGGAATCACTTCGAGCGCTTCGCCGATCGCTATCCGGATGTGCAGCTCAAGACGCGCCACCTGATTACCCAGAGTGACAACATTTATTGCGTGGGCAGCGTCAACTCCATCGCCGACGTCATGGTGCACTTGGTGGAAGAGTGGTTCGGCAGCCGCATAGCGCGGGCCGTCGAGAACCAGTTCTCCCCTGAGATTCGCCGGTCCTTCAAGGCGGCCGCTTTCCAGACCAGGCCGCACACCTCACACCAGGACGAGACCGTGCTGGAAGCACAGCAGTGGCTTCAGGACAACCTGGCGGGCCCCATTTCCATCGCCAGGCTCGCGGAAATCCTGGGGGTCAGCGACCGCACGTTGAACCGCCGGTTTCGCCAGGCAACCGGCGTCAGCCCCCAGGGATATCTGCAGAACCTGCGCGTCACGCAGGCCCGGGAGCTGCTGCGCCACAGTAACCTGGCGGTGAACGAGGTCGCCTGGCGCGTCGGGTTGCAGGACGTCAGCCATTTTTCCCGGCTCTTCAGGCAGCATGTCGGCATGACGCCCCTGCGTTATCGTGAGGCGGTCAGGGGAAAGCTTTTCGCGCCCCGGGACCAGCTGGCCCAACTTGAGTAAACCCACAGGCTGTGGCTAAATGAGCGCCCTTTTTCGACAGCGGACCCTGATGCAGGCGATTATGTGGCAGGCACCCCTGCGGCAGGCATTGCTGCCTAAGACGCAACGTCGCACACTTCCAACCACCATGACCGGGAGGGAACAATGAGCAAGGATTCAGTCGTCATCATCGATGGGGCCCGGACCCCTATGGGCGGACTCCAAGGCAGCCTGGCTGCCGTTCCCGCCACTGAACTGGCGACCACCGCCATCGCCGCCACCGTCCAGCGCGCCGGCATCGACGCCGCGGATATCGACGAGGTTTTCATGGGCTGCGTGCTGCCCGCGGGACTCAAGCAATGCCCCGCCCGCCAGGCCGCCATCGGCGCAGGCATTCCCAAATCCACTGGCGCGGTAACGCTGAACAAGGCCTGCGGCAGCGGGATGCAGGCAACCATTTTCGGTTACGACAGCATTGTAGCCGGCACCAACCGGATCGTCGTCACCGGCGGGATGGAAAGCATGAGCAATGCGCCCCACCTGCTGCCGGGAGCCCGCGGCGGCGTGCGCAGCGGGCATGCCTCTTTGTACGACCACATGTTCCTTGACGGTTTGGAGGACGCCTACACGGGCCGCGCCATGGGCTCCTTCGCCCAGGAGACCGCCAATGAGCGCGGCATCACGCGGGAGCAGATGGACGCCTTTGCCATCGAGTCCCTGACCCGTGCCAAGCGCGCCATAGAAGATGGTTCCCTGGGAGCGGAAACTGCACCAGTCACGGTCACCACGCGCGCCGGCGAGACCGTCGTCAGGGATGATGAGCAGCCCCACAAGGCGGCAATCGAGAAGATCCCCAACCTTCGCCCCGCCTTCGCGAAGGACGGCACGATCACGGCAGCCAACTCCAGTTCCATATCGGACGGCGCCAGCGCCCTGCTGATGATGAGCGGCGCCGAGGCGGAGGCCCGGGGCCTCAAGCCGATGGCGCGCATTGTGGCACACGCGCGGCACAGCCAGGAGCCCTCGGAGTTCACCATCGCGCCCATCGGGGCCATACAGAAGCTGCTGGAGAAGACCAACTGGAGCGTAGACGACGTGGACCTGTTCGAGATCAACGAGGCCTTCGCCATGGTGACCATGCTCGCCATACAGGACCTCGGTCTCGACCACGCCAGGGTGAATGTTCACGGTGGCGCCTGCGCCCAGGGCCACCCCATCGGTTCGACCGGTTCGCGCATCATCGTCACCCTGATGCATGCCCTGAAACAGTATGGCAAGCAGCGCGGCGTCGCGGCCCTGTGTATCGGCGGCGGCGAGGCGACCGCCGTCGCCATCGAGATGCTGTGATCTACGCAACCGGCCTCTCTTGACCACCCCGGACAGCGACCATGGCCCTGAGCAGTGTTCCTGACATTCTGGACGAGATCCGCGCCGGCAGGATGGTCATCCTCATGGACGACGAGGACCGGGAAAACGAGGGCGACCTGATCATCGCCGCCGAGGCGGTCACTCCGGAGGTCATCACCTTCTTCTCCAGCGAGGCCTGCGGCCTGATCTGCATGCCCATCACCGAAGAGCGGGCGCGCCAGCTGCAGCTGCCCCTGATGGTGCGCGACAACCGCTCGCAGCACGAGACCAACTTCACCGTTTCCATCGATGCGGCAGAGCGTAAAGGGCCGGGGATAAGCTCCGTTCAGCGCGCCCACACCGTGCTCACCGCGGTGGCGGCGAATGCCAGGCCGTCCGATATCGTGCAGCCAGGCCACATCTTTCCGCTGGTGGCGAAGCCCGGGGGGGTGCTGCGTCGGGCGGGACATACCGAGGCAGGCGTCGACCTGGCACGGATGGCCGGTTACGAGCCCGCCGCACTGATCGTCGAAATCATGAACGAGGACGGCACCATGGCGCGCCGCCCGCAGCTCGAGGAGTTTGCCGCCCGCCACGACCTGCGCATGGGCACTATCGCGGATCTGATCGAGTACCGGGCCCTGCACGAGCAGTCGGTGGAACTGCGCAGCAGCAAACCCGTTCTCACCGAGTTCGGCGAGTTCGAGTTGCACACGTTCCTGGATCTCGTCGACGATACCGTGCACTACGCCCTCAGCAAGGGCGACATCCGGGAGGACGAGGACACCCTGGTGCGCGTGCAGATCGTAAATACCCTGAGGGATGTGCTCGGCACCTGCATCGAGGGCGCCGAGCCCGGCTGGTCCTACCGGCGGGCGATGGAGTACATCGCGGAACAGGGAAAAGGGGTGGTCGTCATGATCGGGCAGCCGATGACTGCGGAACAGAGCCTCGCGGAGGTGATGCAGTTCCCCGAACCGCTCCCCGTCACCGGCCAGCCCGGCTCAGGTGGCGTCCAGAATTACCGGGCGATCGGTACCGGCTCCCAGATACTCAAGCGCCTGGGGGTCGGCAGGATGCGCCTGCTATCGGCACCGGTGCATTTCAACGCCCTTTCCGGCTTCAACCTCGAGGTGACGGAGTTCGTCCAGCCCTGAAGGCCGGATACACCGTTTTACCTCTACTCCTGCACCGTCTCCCGGCGGATTTCCCGCGCGTCCCGGCCCGCCTCGCAGAACGGCATGTCGATCCAGCCGCCATTGGAGTAGAGGGTGCCGCCAGGACCCATGGCGACTAGCGCCCCCGAAAATCCGGCGCGCGCTTCTCCATGAATGCCGCCAGCGCCTCGAGGTTCTCGGGGGAACCCGCCTGCCGTTCCATGCCCGCGCGCTCCGCCGCAAACGCCGCCGCAATGGCGTCACGGTGGTGCAGCCTCAGGCAGCGCTTGGTCTCGCGCAGGGCATTGACCGGCCACCGGGCGATTTCGGCAGCCTTCGCCAGGGCATGGTCGAACAGCTGCGCATCCGGCACCACCTTTGCCGCAATACCGGCCTCCAGGGCGCGAGCGGCATCGACCCACTCGGCGGTGTAGAACAGCTCCGCCGCCCGCTGGGCGCCGATGTTCGCCTGCAGCATGTAACTGCTGGCCCACTCCGGCACCAGGCCGAGGCTGGCAAAGGGGAGTCGCAGCCGCAGGCTCTCGCCGGCATAGACGATATCCGCGTGGAACAGCACCGTGGCACCCCCGCCGACCGCGGCCCCCTGCGCCGCCGCGACCAACGGTTTTTCGAAGGCGGCCACGGTCTCGGCCGCGGCGTAGAACGGCGGCTCCGCATCACCCTGATCGAGCTCGCCAAAGCTGCTGAGATCGACGCCGGCGCAGAAGTTGTCGCCCGCCCCGGTCAGCAGCACGCATGCCACATCATCATCCGAGCCGGCCGCTTCAAACGCCTCGCGGATGGCGTGCCACATCCCGTTGTCGATCGCATTCTTCTTGGCGGGCCGATTCAGGGTGACGACGAGCACCCCGTCGCGGTGTTCGGTGAGAACAGTGTCCGGCATGGCGGCAGCGCCCCTGGTCAGGAGTGGAAGGTCACCGTATCCGCGAGGGGTGCGCGATCGGTGACACAGCTGTTTGCGGGCGCTTCCGGGTCCGGGTAGCCGAAGGAGATGCCGAACAGCAGCTTGTTACCGGCGTCGATGCCAAGTGTCTCCCGAATGAAATTCGCCTGGAAGCTGAGAGCAGTCTGGGGGCAGCTGCCCAGCCCATGAGCGGTCATCGCCAGCATCAGGGTCTGGGCGTACATGCCGCAGTCCGCTGCCTCGCGCAACCCGAACGGCTCCGGCAGAAACAGAAAGGCGACGTGGGGCGCATCGAAAAAGGTGAAGTTGCGCATGAACTGCTCATGCCGGGCCGCCTTGTCCTCCCGGGCGATGTTTACCGAATCATAGAGCGCCTGGGCAGAGCCGTACTGGCGTTCCTTGTAGACACCTTCGTAGACCCCGTCGTAGGGAAAATCCATGCTGATATCGCCGGCCATGAAGCGCTCGGGCATTGCCTTGCGCAGCGCCTCCAGGCTCTCTCCCGACGCCACGTGGGTAATCCAGGGCTGGGTATTGCAGTTACTCGGGGCGCGCTGCGCGACGGCGAAAACGGTTTCGAGGGTCGCGCCATCCACGGCCTGCGGCAGGAAAGCGCGCAGGGAGCGGCGCGCCGCAACAATCTCGTCGAAAATCCGGGCTTCATCGGACATGCTTGAAGGTCTCCGTCGTAAGGGTGGCGCCCATTATGCGCACCGGGGGATGAAATCGAAAGGGTTCAGGGCCTAGCGGCCGGTGAATATGGCCTTGCGCTTCTCCTTGAAGGCTTTCATCCCCTCCTTCGCATCGGCCGAAGCGAAGACGGGGCCCGCCAGCCCGTCCGAGGCAGCCATGGCATCCGCCTCCGGGAGGCACTCCTGATGTTCGCGCAGTGAGCGGATGACCGCGCGCACCGCCAGGGGACCATTGCTGCAGATCTTGCCCGCATATTCGCGGGCGCCGGCGAGCGCCTGGCCGGGGGGCACGACCCGGTTGATCAGCCCGAATTGCAGCGCCTGCTGCGCTGTGATGTGCTCGCCGCAGAGCAGCATCTCCGCGGCCAGGCAGTAGGGTATCTGACGCCGCAGGCGGATCGTGGAGCCGCCCATCGGATAGAGACCGCGAGCGACCTCGGTGACGCCGAAGATGGCATTCTCCGCGGCGACCCGGATATCGGTGCCCTGCAGTATCTCCGTGCCCCCCGCCAGGGCATAGCCCTCCACCGCCAGGATCAGCGGCTTGTCCGGCCGGTTGTCCCGCAGCAGCGCCTGCCAGTGGACGTTGGGCACCTCGGCCATCACCGCCATGAACTCCTCGGTGGACCGCTGCCCGCCGTCGGCGCCCGCCTTGAGGTCCATGCCCGCGCAGAAGGTATCGCCGTTGGCGGTCAGGATGGCGCAGTAGAGATCGTCGTCCTCGTCCAGCAGCCGCCACGCCCGGTACATGCCGAGCAGCATCTCAGGGCTGAAGGCGTTTTTCGCCTCCGGCCGGTTGAGGGTCACCACCAGGACGTGGCCCTCCTGCTCCACGATACAGTTGTTGGTACTGATATCCAGTTCAGCCATGCCGACGCCCTGTCCTAGTTCACCTTGTACGCTCCCGAAAGCGCGATCTCCAGCGCCCTCGGGTATGCGGGCTTGCCGCTGGGCGCCCGCGGCACCTCTTCCACCACGTGCAGTTCCCGCGGCACCTTGTAGCCGGCGATATACTTGCGGGCATCCTCCTGCACCGCCGCGAGGGTCAATTCCGCGTCACCGCGCGGCGCGACCAGGGCGGTCACCTTGCTGCCGAAGCGTTCGTCGGGCGTACCCACTACCAGGCAGTCGAAATTCGCTGGGTTGGCCTTGAGGGCCTGCTCCACCTCCTCCGGAAAGACCTTTTCGCCGCCCGAGTTGATGCAGTTGGAGCCGCGGCCGAAGACGGTGATGCTGTCGTCCTCCTCCAGCCGCGCCTCGTCGCCCAGCAGCAGCCAGCGCCTGCCTTCCACTTCCACAAAAGTTCTGGCGGTCTTTTCCGGGTCGTTGTAGTAGCCGACGGGAATGTGGCCGCTGCGGGCGAAAATACCCGTTTCTCCCGGCTTCACGTGGCGGTGGGGCTCCCCCTCCACGTCGGAAATGACCGACATGAATTCGCTCTTGGTGACATTGCCGAGCCCGTCGCCTTTGCCGCCGCCGCTATCGAGGCCCATGGCGCCGCTCTCAGAGGACCCGAAGGAGTTGGTAATGTAGACGTTGGGGAAGTGCTTCCTGAATGCCTCCTGCTTGCTCTTGGAAAATACCGCACCGCCCGACCCGACGTTGAAGACGGAACTGAGATCCCAGCGCCCCGGATTGGCGTCCAGCGCGTCCAGCAGCGGCACGGCCATGGCGTCCCCGACGATGGAGACCGCATTGACCTTCTCCCGCGCCACGATATCCCACACCTCCTCGCCCACCAGGGAGCGGGCGGGGTTGAGCACGACGGTGTTGCCCGCCAGCAGCTGGATACAGGCGTACCACCACATGGCCCCATGCATGAGCGGAGCCAGCGCCATGCCGACGATCGGGAAAACCGCCTTGTGCGGCCACATCACGCCCTTGGGCATGCCGGTGGTACCGCCGGTGTAGAGGATGAACAGGTCGTCATCGGAACGCTCCCCGAAATCCCGCGCCGGGCTCTGGCCCGCCAGCGCATCCTCGTAGGCAATTGCGCCGATCACCGCCGGATCGACTTCCGACGGGTCGTCCACGTAGACAAAGGTTTCAAGGTCAGGCGTCGCATCGCGGATTTTCGCGATGTGGGGCACGAACTCCCGGTTGTGAATACAGGCCACCAGGTCGGCGTTATCGAAGATGTAGAGCAGCTCGTCCTCGACATAGCGGTAGTTGACGTTGATGGGCACTGCCCGGATCTTGAAGCAGGCGAGCATCCCCTCGAGGTATTCGTTGCAGTTGTAGAGGTAGAGGCCGACGTGGTCGCCTGCCTTCACGCCACGCTCCTCCAGGTAATGGGCGAGGCGGTTGGCGCGCTCTTCGAGCCCGGCGTAGGTGGCGCGCTGCTCGCCGCAGACGAGGGCATCGCGGGTGGGGACGCGGTCCGCCACCATCTCGTACATGTCCGCGATGTTGAAATGTTTTGCCATCCGGTGATACCTCGCTCAATCCTCAGGGTTTCTCGGCGCCGACGACCCACATGGCGAAGAACTGGGCGCCGCCGCCGTAGGCGTGCCCGAGCGCGAGTTTCGCCCCCGCCACCTGGTGCGCACCGGCGTCGCCGCGCACCTGCCGCGCCGCCTCCGCAAAACGGATCATACCCGACGCCCCTATCGGATTGGAGCAGAGCACTCCGCCGGAGCAGTTCCAGGGAATGTCGCCGCCCTCATCGAGGGAGGTTGCGCCCGCCATAGTAAGCTTCCAGCCATCTCCCTCCGGGGCAAACCCGAGGTTCTCCAGCCACATCGGTTCATACCAGCTGAAGGGGACATAGACCTCGGCACAGTCCAGCTCCCGACGCGGATCGCTGATGCCCGCCTGGCGGTAGACGTCCGCGGCGCAGTCGCGCCCGGCCTGCGGGTTGGCCTCGTCGCGCCCGGCATACATGGTCGGCTCCGAGCGCATCGCCACGCCGCGGATCCAGGCCGGTGGCCTGGGGCCCCGCGCGGCAAGGTCCTCACTGGCGATAACCATGGCGCAGGCGCCGTCGGAAGAGGGACAGGCCTCCAGGAAGCGGATGGGATCCCACAGCATCATGGAGGCCTCCACCTCTTCCGCGGTGATCTCCGGCAACCGCAGGTGCGCGAGCGGGATGCGCGCGCCGTGCAGACGGTCCTTCACCGCCACCCGGATGCCGACATCGTAGGGCGCGCCTGAGCGGCGCATATACTCCCGGATGATCGGCGCAAAATAGCCTCCCGCGCCGGCGTTGAGGTGAACCGAAAAAGGCTGGGGGGTGGAGAGGGCCCACATGGCGTTGGATTCGGACTGCTTCTCGAAGGTGACGGTCAGCACCCGCCGGAAGGTGCCGCTCTGCACGTGCGAGGCCGCCACCAGCGCGGTCGAGCCCCCCACCGAGCCGGCGGTGTGCACCCGCAGCATGGGCTTGCCGTTGCAGCCTAGGGCATCGGTGAGATAGCACTCGGGCATGATCACTCCCTCGAACATGTCCGGCGCCTTGCCGATGATCACCGCATCGATATCGTCCCAGCCGAGATCGGCGTCCTGCAGCGCAAGAATCGCCGCCTCCCGCACCAGTCCGGCGATGGAGACGTCATTGCGCTTCGCCCGATACTGGGTCTGGCCAATACCCACCACTGCTGCCAGTTCTGCCATTACGCGCGCTCCAGTACGGTTACCAGGTTCTGTTGCAGGCAGGGACCGGCGGTCGCGTGGGCGACCCCGCGCTC
>JARRPM010000032.1:0-83448 GCA_037382865.1 Halioglobus sp.
TAATTCGTTCAATTTCAGCGTGCCAGCCAAGGCCTCCAGGAAGGCGCGCCTCGCAGGCAATGGCCGTAGCCCTTGGCAAGAGGCGCAACGCGGCTGGAGGCCTTGGCTGGCGCGCCCTGCGGGAGCCCACAGAAAGCGCTGCCGCAGCGTTGCGACCCTTGGAAATACTACCAGTATTCCCTGCGGATCGCGCCTTGCTGCAGCGCTTTCTGTGGGCTCTGAAATGCAACGAATTAATGGGACAGGACACTAGTTGATCACCAGTACCTGTCCCGTGGACTTCTCCAGGGCGGCGTCCAGAATGGCGGGTGCCACCCCCACCAGCGCGTCCCGGGGCATCAGCAACAGGTCGTAGGGACACTGCCGTATCAGTCGTGTCATGCTCGTCGCATCGATATGGAAGTTGGACTGGACGCAGACCCGGTGACCCGGGCGGTAGAGGGCGCGCAGGTGAGCTGCCTCTGGTGGCCGGTCCGCCAGGATGTACACGTCGCCCACCAGCCCTGCCTCCAGGAGCAGGTGGGCGGTGTCGGTCACCAGTGCGTCCCGCGCGGTGTGCGTCAGTACCACGCCAAGCCGTCGGATGAGTATCGCGCTGCGGGGTACGGCGGTGGAGACCAGTTGCCAGCGCTGCCGCGCCGGGAAGAAGATATCGAGCTGGTCATCCCGTTCCAGCGCCGAGTGCAGCCGCTGCCCCGCGGCCTGCTCGAAGACGAGTTCCACCCGGTTGCTCTCCGCCAGCTCGTTCAGGAGTCGGCGGGTATCACCGGTGACCAGGCTGTGACGCTGTGAGAGGTGGTCGCGCAGCAGGCTGCGTTCCTGGCCGCTGCCGAGTGTGATCTCTGTGGTGAACGGCAGGTCCGCCACCTGCTGAAGCCGGATATCCTCCAGTAACAGCCCCAGCAGGCTGCGGTCCAGGAGCCGCGCAATGCGCACCAGTGTCTCCAGGGTGCCGCGACTGATGCCGTACAGGTCGATCGGTACCAGGATGCGGCGGTGTCGCCTCTGCTTACTCGTCATCCCTGTCGCCCTCTTTATCCTCCTCCCGTCTGGCGAAGGACCGGGCGAGTTTCTGCAACTCTTCCACCCGGGCCTGCACCGCGGCGTCGATGGAGTCGGCCGTGAAACCGGTCAGCACCTCCAGGGCGTGGTCGATGGTCTCGACGCTGTAGATGTGGAAATTCCCTGCTGCCACCGCCTCCTGTACCTCGCTGCGGACCATGAGGTGCACCTCGTTGGCCTTCGGTATCACTACCCCCTGGCTGCCGGTGAGCCCCCGGGCAGAGCAGATGTCGAAGAATCCCTCGATCTTCTCGTTGACGCCCCCGATGGCCTGCACATGGCCGTGCTGGTTGAGGGAGCCGGTTACCGCCAGTTCCTGTCGAACGGGGATGTCCGCCACCGCTGAGATGAGGGCCACCAGTTCCGCCACCGACGCGCTGTCTCCCTCCACGCCGCCGTAGGACTGCTCAAACACCAGGCTGGCCGAGAGGGGGAGGGGGCGTTTTCGGGCATAGCGGTTGGCGAGCAGGGCGCTGATGATCATCACCGCCTTGGAGTGGATCTTGCCACCCAGGTCGACCTCCCGCTCGATATCCAGCACCTTGCCCGAGCCGAGACGGGCGGTGGCGGTGATCCGGGTGGGCTTGCCGAATGCGTAGTCCCCCAGCAGGTAAACGGCCAGACCGTTCACCTGGCCCACAGCGGTGCCCTCGGTATCCACCAGCATGATGTCCCTGAGGATGCCCTCGTGGGATTTTTCCCGGAACTGATCGAGGCGGTGGATGGCCGCCGCCGCCGCCTCGGTGACATGGTCGGCGGTGATGGTCTGCGCGCCCGCCCGGCGGGCGCGGAAGTCGCTTTCGGTCAGCAGGTTCTCGAGCCGACCCCGGTGCAGGCTCAGCTTCTCGCTGTCCTCCATGCGCCGGGCGGCCTGCTCGACCACTCGCGCCACGCCGCTGGCGTCGAAGGGCAGAAGGTTGTTCCGGTCCTGCAGTGTCCTGACCATGCGCGCGAACAGCGCCGTGCTCTCCGGTGAGCGGCCGACGTCCTCCGACATATCTGCGGCCACCTTGAACAGGGTGGAGAACTCCGGATCGTATTGCTGCAGCACATAATAGATGAAACGGTCGCCGGTAAGAATCACCTTTACATCCAGCGGCACCGGCTCCGGTTGCAGTTGCACGGTGCTGACGAAACTGAAGATCTGCTCCAAAGACTGGATTTGCACCTCCTGTGCTTTCAGGGAACGCTTCAGCGTGGTCCAGGCGTAGGGACTGGTCAGCACCTTGTCCGCATCCAGAACCAGGTAGCCGCTGTTGGCGCGGTGCAGGGCGCCGGGCTTGATCAGGCTGAAGTCCGTGACGAGGGTGCCCATCTGCGAGATGTGCTCAACCCGGCCGATCAGATTGGAAAAGCCGGGGTTGTCCTCGTAGATCACCGGCGCGGCCGCCAGCGCCTGGTTGTCCACCAGCACGTTGACGCTGTACTGCGGGAACTCCTTGACGCGGTCCTTGAGGTTGTCGGGAATGGCCGACTCCTCGCGCACCTTGGTGAATGCCTCGGCATTATCCATGACGTCGGCATGTACCGCCTCCAGGTACGTTATGACGTCGGGATACTCCCTGTACTTCTCCTTGAGTTCCTTCATGATGGGGTCGATCGACAGCTGGCTGAACTCCCGGTTGAGTTCCTTGAAGAGATTCCGGCTCTCTTTTTTCCAGCCCGGCAGCTGCCGCACGATTACCTTGAGCTTCTCCTTGAGCTCCTCGATGACTTCCATGGTGCGACGCTTTTCCTCCTCCGGGAGGGCCTCGAAATCCTGCGGCTTGATGATTTCGCCGTCTTTCATCGGTGCCAGGGTGTACCCGGATGGCGTCTGGATCATCGCGATATGCTGCTCCGCCGCCTGTTCCGCCAGTGCCTGGAAGGCCTCCTGTTCGCGGCCCTGGTATTTCTCCCCGAGCTCCTGCACCCGGGCCTGGTATTCGTCGCTCTGGAAAGTGGCAGGGAGACTGCCGAGCAGGTCCTCCACTGCGTGGGCCATGTCGTCGCGCAGCTGACAGCCCATGCCGCGGGGCAGCCGCAGGACGATCGGTTTGTCCGGCGACTCGAAGTTGTTGACGTAGCACCAGTCGGACACCTCACCCAGGGGGGCGGCGCTCTCGCCATCCAGCAGGCTGTAGAGCAACTCCTTCTTGCCCGCGCCCGTACTGCCGAGAATAAAAATATTGAAACCCTCGTGGGGAATCTGCAGCCCGAATTGCAGCGCCTCCACGGCCCGGTCCTGGCCCAGTTGAGCCTCCAGGGGCTCGAGTTCGTCGGTGGTGGCAAAAGACAGCTCCGCCGGGTCACAGCGGCGGTAGAGGCGGTCGGCGGGCAACGGCTGCGCCGGGGCGGCAGGATTGAACCCGGTGTTCTGCTCTGTCATTGGATGCTTGCTCTCGTCGGTCGTTAATTTGCCTCAGCAAGCATAGACCAGTTGGCTGCGGCCCGACTTACGCCAGATCAACACCCGGCCGATTAGCGCGGATCGGACCTGTCGCTTTTTCAATCGCGTCGAAAACTGGACAGATGGTGGCGTCAGTCATCGGGGGAGATCATTCGAGCGTACGATAACCTGGAAAGGAGATATCCCATGACGACGTCCCGCGCCCTCGAATACCAGATCACCCGCCACCTGCTGCGCCGCCGGGAGCTGGCGCGCCGCGGCCACCCCTCGCCGGGGCTGGCCGAGCGTGTCATTACCGCCGGCGCGGTGGTGGTCGGGGCGTTACTGCTGGGCAGCCTGCTGCAGGAACTGCTGTGGGTGCTGCTTGCTGCCGGTACCGTGCTGACCCTGGGCACGAGGGGATAAGTTAAGATAAAACAGACCAGTATGACATCAGCTTAATGTAGTTTATAGGATCTTTCGGGCGCCTTGCCGCCCGCTGCTGGGCGACTTCCCGGAAAGCGGGTAGCATCGGCCCATGGACAGCCCGGTCATCAACCTCTCTCTGGCGCAGCTGGCCCTGGCGTTCGTGCCGGTGGCGATCACTCTGGCGATTCTGTTCCGCTGGTCCTTCGGGACGGGTAATGCGCTCTACGCCCTGGGGCGAATGCTGGTGCAGCTGCTGTTGATCGGCTATGTCCTGGCCTGGATCTTTGGTGCCCACGAAGGCTGGCTGATCCTGCTCGTGCTGGCTGTGATGCTCGTGGCTTCAGCGTGGATCGCCACCGGTTCAGTCAAGGCGCATCGGCGCCGGCTCCTGGGTGCCGCCCTCGTCGCCATCTCCGTGGGCGGCGGTTTGACCCTGGCACTGATCACCCAGCTGGTTTTGCAGATGGAGCCCTGGTACCTGCCGCGTTACATGGTTCCCCTCGCGGGTATGGTCTTTGCAAACGCGATGACTGCGGTGAGTCTGGCGGCGGAACGCCTCTACGCCGAGCTGGGCCACGACAGTGATTGGGAAAAGGCGCGCCTGGCTGCCTACCAGGCGGCGATGATCCCCGTAATCAACGCCCTGCTTGCGGTCGGCCTGGTCTCCCTGCCGGGGATGATGACCGGGCAGATCCTGTCCGGAGTATCCCCGCTGGTGGCAGCCCGTTACCAGATCATGGTGATGTGCATGATTTTCGCGTCTGCCGGCATCTCCACCGCCATTTTCCTCACTCTGATCAGACTTCGGCGGGTCCCCCCGGCCTGACTACGAGCCCGTTTCCCGGGCCACGTCGGCGTTCCAGTCGGCCCGGTCCGGAAGATCCGTTCCGGCCGAGGCCTGGTCGAACATGTTGGGGTAGTGCCGGTGGAATACCGCAACCAGCTCCTCGAACGGCAGGTCCGGGTATGCTCCCCGGTCGTTCAGGTACTCCATGTGGCGGTGGCCGGCGAGGTCGAAGGGGTGGTAGAGGCTGTCCTCGCGGCCGTTGAATTCCAGCGGGCACAACCCGAACTTCTCGCACAGTTCGATGTTGAACGCGGGGGTCGCCTTTACCCAGCGATCCTCCAGGTAGAGGACGCTGTAGCCGTGGAAGTAGAAGACATCGGTTTGCATGACGGCGCGCATCCGCGCCGTGGAGAGGTGGTTGCGCACATCCGCAAAACCGACATGGGCGGGTATGCCCGCGGCCCGGCACAGTGCCGAGAGCAGAAGCGCCTTGGGCACACACCACCCCTCACCCGCCTGCAGCGTGGTGCTGGCGAGGAAAGAGGCCGGGTCGAGGCCCGCCGTGTAGGGGTTGTACCGGATGCTGTCGCGTACCCAGTAGTACAGCGAGACGGCGTTCTCGAGCTGGCTCGCGCTGTCCCGGACCAGGGCTTCCGTCTGTGCGATGATCGCGGGGTGTCCACTGTCGATGAATCGCCCCGGGGCGAGATCCTCGTCGGTCGGGTGCGGGGCGCTCATCGATCCTTGCCCCCCAGGGGTTTCGCCAGGCTGATGGCCCCGCGCACCTCGCCCAGACTGTAGCCGGTCGCCATGTCATCCGGGTACCAGACCGTCAGGGACTCCTGTACCGCGTCCGCCACTTTCTGGCCGTGGCAGACCAGGCAGATCGGCTCCACGCCCTGGGCCTGCAGGTAGCGATAGCGTCCCTTGCGGACCTCACCGTGGTTGATATCGGCCGGGTCCTCCCCGGCAGCCTGGCGTTTGTCGAACTGTTGCAGCACTGAGCGCTCCCAGCTGTCCGGCAGGGCACGGCTCACGTTGCGGGCCTTGAGGCTGACCCGTTTGACGGTCCAGCCGGATTCTGCGCTGAGGGAATCAGCGATCTCAGGTGCGGCGCTGGCGCACACCTCGATGGCGCGGCCGGGACCGCCCTCCGCCAGCGCCTGCTTGAGTTGCGGTTTGAGGCGATCGACAAATGCCCGGGCGAGGGCCCGGGCCTCCTGTTCGGGGGAGTCCACGGCAGCTGCGGCTGGCGGCCCTATCGCCGCGCAGGAGAGAAGGACCAGCAGTGCGGACAGAATACGCATGTCACATCGACTCCATCATTACAATTTTCCAGCATAGCGAGTCGCGATGCCGGTCTCTATGATATAGCGCAAGGTTGCGTTAATGAATCGCCTATAATATGAGTAGATGAATACCATGCCACACAGCAAACTCCTCGCTCTGTTCCTGTTGCTCTGCAGTCTCGGGCCCTTTGCGGCCCAGGGCCGTGCGGATGCGTGGCTGATCGACGTGGAGGGCGCCATCGGCCCCGCCACGGCGGACCACATGGTCCGGGGCCTGCAGAAAGCGGTCGAGGCCGGGGCGGAACTGGTGGTGCTTCGCATCGACACGCCGGGCGGCCTGGATAGCTCGATGCGGGGGATGATCAAGGCCATCCTCGCCTCACCGATACCGGTGATCGGCTATGTCCACCCCAGCGGCGCGCGTGCGGCAAGTGCGGGGACCTACCTGCTGTACGCCACGCACGTGGCGGCCATGTCCCCCGGTACCAATCTCGGCGCGGCGACACCGGTGCAGATCGGCTCGCCCGGTCTGCCGGGGATGCCCGAGACCGACCCGGGTAACACGCCGGGGCAGGAACCGGAACAGCCGCCGGAGCAGGGCGCACCGCCACAGCCCGGCACGCCTATGGAACGCAAGATCGTCAACGACGCGGTTGCCTACATCCAGAGCCTCGCCCAGCTGCGCGGGCGCAATGCCGAGTGGGCGGAAAAAGCGGTGCGGGAGGGGGCGAGTCTGTCGGCGGAGGACGCACTGGATAAAGGCGTCATCGACATCGTGGCCGAGTCCGTGACGGACCTTCTGGCCCGGCTCGATGGCCGGGAGGTGCGGGTCGGGGAGGGAGTGCGGACCCTGGCCACGGCCGATATTGAAGTCTACCGCCACCCGGTGGACTGGCGCAGCGAGTTCCTCGCGGTGATTACCGACCCCAATATCGCCTACGTGCTGATGCTGGTCGGCGTCTACGGCCTGATCATCGAGTTCTACAATCCCGGCGTCGGTGTGCCGGGCGTGGTGGGCGCGGTCAGTCTCCTGCTTGCGCTCTATGCGTTCCAGGTTCTGCCCATCAGCTATGCCGGCCTCGGGCTCATCCTGCTGGGTATCGCCCTCATGACCGCGGAGGCCTTCGCCCCGAGTTTCGGTATCCTCGGCGTGGGGGGGATCGTGGCGTTTATCGTCGGCTCCATCATGCTGATGGACACGGAGCTGCCGGGTTACCAGATCGCCATGCCGATGATTCTCGCCTTTGCCGCCTTCAGCGCGGTACTGTTGATGATTGCTCTCGGGCTGATTCTAAAGGCCCGGCGCCAGGCGGTGGTGACCGGCCCCGCCCATCTGCTCGGGTCCACAGCGGAGGTTGAGGTGATGCGCGGTGACAGGGCGTTCGTGCGCCTTGACGGGGAGTTGTGGCAGGCCCTCAGCGACCAGCCGCTGGCTCCCCACGACACGGTAACGGTCGACGCCATTGACGGCGTTGTGCTCAGGGTAAGCAAGGATGGAGGAAGCAAGTAATGTTTGATATGGAGTATTTCGGCGGAGTCATCCTGTTCCTGGTCATCGCGCTGGCGATCTCCATGTTCAGGGTATTGCGAGAGTATGAGCGCGGCGTGATCTTCATGCTGGGGCGCTTCTACAAGGTGAAGGGCCCCGGCCTGATCATCGTGATTCCCATTCTGCAGCAGATGGTGCGGGTGGATCTGCGCACCATCGTCATGGACGTGCCCACCCAGGACGTCATCTCCCGGGACAACGTTTCGGTGCAGGTCAATGCGGTGATCTACTTCCGGGTAATGGACCCCGAGAAGGCGATCATCCAGGTGGAGAACTACCTCGAAGCCACCAGCCAGCTCTCCCAGACCACCCTGCGCTCAGTGCTCGGCCAGCACGAGCTGGACGAGATGCTGGCGGAACGGGACCAGCTCAACGCCCATATCCAGGATATCCTCGACAAACAGACCAACGCCTGGGGCATCAAGGTGGCCAACGTGGAGATCAAGCACGTGGATCTCAACGAGTCGATGGTGCGGGCCATCGCAAAACAGGCCGAGGCGGAGCGGGAGCGGCGCGCCAAGGTGATTCACGCCATGGGCGAGGCGGAAGCGGCGGAGAAACTGGCGGAGGCGGCGGAGGTGCTGTCCCATCAGGAGCACGCGATCCAGCTGCGCTATCTGCAGACTCTGGTGGAGGTATCCGGCAACCCGAACTCGACCATCGTATTCCCTCCCATCGATCTCCTCAAAATGAAGAGCTGACCCGGCGTGGACTGGAAATATTTCGGCAAACTGCATTCGCTGCTCTACCGTCTTTCGGGGGGACGGTTCGGGGCGCGGATGGGGTGGATCGACGTGGCCCTGGTGGAGGCGGTGGGGCGCAAGAGTGGCAAATTGCGGACCGTGCCGATCGCCTGTTATCCCCATCGAGACTCCGTAGTGGTCTCCGCCTCGAACAGCGGCATGGAGCGCCATCCCGCCTGGTATCTCAATATGCAGGCCAACCCTGAAGTGACGGTCCAGCTGGGCAGGGAGCGGTTCGCCGCGGTGGCCGAAGAGGTGCCCGACGAGGAGCGCGAGGCGCTGTGGGAGAAGATCGTCAAGATCAACAAACACCAGGGGGAGTACCTCAGCAACACAGAGCGCAGGATACCCCTGGTCTACCTGCGGCCCTTGTGACTATCTCGGTCTATAATACTGAAGCGACCCCATCACGAAAGTAAGGAGAACACACATGGATTTACTTGAACTCGGGGCTAAGCTCCTCAGCCAGCAGGCCAATGTGGCGGCCGAAAACGACACCATGAAGTCGGCGCTTGCCAGTGTTCTGGGTGATGGCCAGGGGCTGGACCTGGCGGGCGTCGCCAGCAAGATGGCCCAGAGTGGGGAACTCAAATCGCTGCTCGATTCCTGGCTGGGCGACGGCGCCAACGCGGCGATCTCCAGCGATACGGTTCGCAATCTGCTGGGCGACGGGAGTGTCGCGGATTTCGCCAGCAAGCTGGGGATCGACCAGGACAGGGCCGCCCAGACGCTTTCCGCCGTCCTGCCCCAGATCATGGACAAGGCGAGCAGCGGCGGCAGCCTGCGTGACAGCGCCGGGGGGCTCAGCGGCCTGATGAACGCCGCCAAATCCTTCCTTTCCTGAAACGGCGGCGTCAGGCGCCCGCCAGGTAACCCACACCGGCACCCACCGCCATCGCCACGAAACTGCCCAGGCACGCTGCCTGGGCAGGTATCAGTTGCGCCGTGACCCCGCCGCTCTGCAGCAGGCGCCAGGCCGAAAAGCCCGCCGGAACAGCGCCCGCCAGCCCCCACAGCAGTCCCCTCGCGGCGGGATAGGAGAGCGTGGTCAGCACCAGCCACAGGTAGCCCGTCGCCAGGATCACCACATAAACCAGCGCGGCACGCTCCAGTCCCAGGCGCACCACCAGGTTGTTTTTCCCTGCCTGTTTGTCCGCACGGTAATCGGGAAATTCGTTGATCCACAGAAACGCCGCCACCAGCACACCCAGCACCATGGCCGCATGCAGCTGGGGCGCGCTGAAGTGCCCGGTCTGGACCAGGTAGGTCCCGCTGACGACCAGCGGCCCATAGGCGAGGGCCACGGCCAGTTCCCCCAGGCCCCGGTAGGAGAGACGGATGGAGCCCCCGTGGTAATACCAGGCCAGGGCCATGCCGATGAGGCCGATGCTCAGAACCCGCTCGTCGCGGAACAGGACGATAGCGATGCCGACCAGGGCCGCAATGCCGTAAAAGAGAATGGCGATGGCTTTTGTCTCACCGCGGGTGAGAAGCCGGTCCACCAGCACCCGTTTGCCACCGGAGAAGGGACTGCGATCCTGTGGGGCGACAGACTGGTCGGTGCCGCTGTCGTAGTCGACCAGTTCCCCAGAGGCGTTTTTGGCCACCTCGACGCAGAATACGCCCAACACGGTGAGGGCCAGCCACGGCCAGTCGATGGTCGCGTCCGCGGCAGCCATGCAGCCACCGAGAAAGACCCCGGCAAAGGAGGCCAGCGAGATCTTCGGGTCCGCGAGTCGCCAGAAGCCTTGCCAGAACGTGGATGTCATTGCGCGCTTTTCCTGCAACAGACGGAGAGCGGGGTCTCCTGCTTTGTGGACAACGCCCTGCACCTGCTGATGTCGGCGCTGCTCAAGTCGGTAATGGTCCGGATCCTGTGCCGCTGCGCCCTTACTGTTGTCACCAGCAAGTTGTGGCGCCGGGTGGGAGCGCCGCCACTGGCCTGAATCAGGCGGCGGAGGCCTCCCGTGTCCCGGGGCGGCCCCGGACCAGCCGGCCGGGCAGGGCGCCGGTGGCCTTGCCCTGACGGAAGATCACCTGACCCGCAACGATGGTTGCTTCGATGCCGTCGGCATTCTGCAGGAAGCGCTTGCCTCCCGCCGGCAGGTCGTTAACGATGTGCGGGGTGTGCAGCTGCAGGGCATCGAAGTCGATGACGTTGAGGTCGGCCTTCATGCCGGGCGCGATCAGCCCCCGATCGTCGAGGGAGTACAGTTCCGCCGGCTGGCGGGTCAGCATGTGAATACCCTGTGCCAGGTCGAATACCCCTCTCTCCCGCACCCATTTGGTGAGCAGGTAGATGTTGCTGCTGGTGTCGCAGATGGAGCCGACGTGGGCGCCGCCATCACCGAGGGCGGCGACCGTGTGCGGGTGAGCCAGCAGCTGCGGGATGATCTCTTCCGAGAAATTGGCGGCCGGGATGTAGACCAGGTTGCGGCCTCCGTTCCCCAGAAAGTAGTCGTACAGCCAGGCCTGCGGATCCACGCCCTCTCGCGCGGCGCGGGCGGCGACGGAATCCCCCCGGTCCGGCAGGTACTCGATGGGGTCCTGCATCGGGTACATGTGGTCATAGCGGGAACTGAAAATCTGCACGAAGATGTGGGGCTGCTCGTTCGCTTCGGCGAGAATCCTTGCCCTGACGGCGGGATCCCGCAGCTTAGCCATCCGCTCCTCCCACGCCAGACTCTCGAGGGCGCGGAATGTCGGGCGCCGGTAGAAACTGCTCATCGAGGCGCTGTGCCCCATCAGCATGCCGAGGGGGCGCGACAGCACCTGGGCCCGGATGTCCAGCCCCGCCTCCTGGGCGGATTCCACCCGCGCCAGGTGTTTCTTCCAGAGCTCGAGGTCGCTCTCCTGGCCCAGGATGCTGTTATCGATGTGGAGCAGGGTGAAGGTGCCCTTGGCGCCGGTTTTTTCACTGGTCTCGCGCAGGATGCTGAATTCCTCCCCGGCGTCCTCCCAGTCGGAGATCATCTGGAAGACGTGCCCGGCTCTGCCGGACAGGCACGTCCCCAGCTGCTTGAGCTCCTCTGTCGCCGCCCGGTAGGTGGGGATGAAATCCCCTGAACTGCTGCGATGCACCAGTGTGCGCGAGGTGGAAAAGCCGACGGCGCCGGCGTCGACCGCCTCGGTCAGCAGCGCCTTCATCTGCGCGATGTCCTGTTCGGTCGCCGGTTCCCGCCGGATCCCGCGTTCACCCATGACATACGCGCGCAGGGGACCGTGCGGCATCAGCACCGCAACGTCGATGTCCCGGGGGCTGCGCTCCAGCACGTCAAGGAACTCGGGAAAGCTCTCCCAGTTCCAGCTGAGTCCCTCTGCCAGGGCCGTGCCGGGAATCTCCTCCACGCCCTCCATCAGCTGGATCAACACCGCGTGATCCGACGGGCGGCAGGGGGCGAACCCGACGCCGCAGTTGCCCATGACCACCGTGGTGGCGCCCAGGCTGGAGGAGGGCTGCAGATGGCGGTCCCAGGTGGCCTGGCCGTCGTAGTGGGTGTGCACGTCGATGAAACCGGGGGTCACGATCCTGCCGCTGGCGTCGATGACCTCGTCCGCATCCGCAGCCAGGCCGTCGCCGATACCGGCGATGAGGCCGTTTAGTATGGCGACATCGGCGCGGCGTGGGGGACCGCCGCTGCCGTCGAGGATTTCGCCATTGCTGATGACCAGGTCGTACCGCGCCATGCCAACCTCCCGGGAATTACGCTTCGGCCATTATAGACCATTCGGTGCCTCAATCGTCCCCACCGGCCTCGCCGAACCACTGCCGTAACCGGGCGGCGGTCTTGTCGCGCACCTCGCCGTCGATGTGGGCGGCGACGACCGCCACGGCGAGGGCCAGTACCCCGAGGTCGTCGGCATAACCCGCCGCCGGGGTAAAGTCGGCGATCGCGTCCAACGGCACGATGAAATAGCCGAGCGCCCCGGTGACGGTGGCCCGCGCCCAGGCCGGGGCCTTGTCCTCGCGCAGGGTGTAATAGAGCAGCAGCGATTTTTCCACCACGTCCCTGCCCGCGGCCTTCGCGTAGCGGGTGAGCTTCTGGCTGAAGCGCCGCTCGGAAAAGGCCTGCTGGTACTCGTTGCTCTCTTCGTCAATCATCAGCTTACCCGAACAGCCACGGGGTGAGTTCGTTGCGGTTCTCGACCACAATCTGTTGCGCCATCGGATCCTCCAGCATCTCCTTGGGGTCGATATGGAGCAGTTTAAGGGCGTAGGGCACCAGTTTGCCACGGGTGGTCACCGCCAGCACGCCGTTCTCCATGCCGTAATCGACCTCGACCACCTCCCGCTGGTCGCGGCTCAGGCGCGGATCCGGCACGATGCGGATGGTGACCCGGCTGTTCCACTGGGTGTCGCCGTCCGCCCCGTGTTCCGATTCAGCCATGATCTCCGGCGTGTCCCGGAAGCGGCTGAGTACGAAATCCCGGTATTCCAGGTTTTTTTCGCACCAGGCGCGCACGTGCCAGCGCAGCCCCGTGTAGACCAGGGTGTGGGGTACGATGATGCGGCCCTCCCGGTCGGGGTTGTTGAGCGAGACGTAATCCACCTCCAGGCGCCTCTGCTGGCGCGCCGCCTGCATGATGGGTCGCAGCACCTCGGGCCGGACATCCCGCCCCGGCACGGACAGCACCTCGACGTTGGCCACGTTGAGCGCCAGGGACTCGAACATGTTCATCAGCTCGTTGTTGCGCGCGCGTGACCACCGGTGCGAATCCGGCGCTGGGCTTGTAGCCCTTGAGGAACTTGTCGTACTCCAGATTGCCGGGGCCGACCTCGCGGAGGTAGTTGTTGATATCCTTGCTGGCCTGCTGGCGGCCGATCCCGAAGGTGTCGCAGAGGTGGCGGGTGGTGAGTCGCCCCTCCCACAGTGCAATGGTCTCGATATAGCGGTAGCGCAGCAGAAGGTCCCAGCGAAAGGGCCAGTCAGGTGAGGCGCGGGTCGGCATGCAGGCGTTCCGGTGACAGGATTACCCATGGAGTATACGGGTACACGTATCGTTTGTGTACATGTCGTCATGGGCGCAGAACCGCTACCATCGCCATTTCGCCCGGGAGCTGACCATGCGATTTGCCACCCTGCTTGCCGCCTCGCTGCTATCGGCCACCGGTCTCTGCGCGGCAGATGAATCCCCGTTGATCACGCCGGCCATGCTGGCCACCGCCGGAGCGCTTGTCCAGCGGGCGCGAGAGGACAACGCGGCATACGCCATCGTCGAATCGCTCACCACGGAGGTGGGGCCGCGGCTGGCGGGAACCGAGGCAGAGGCGCGGGCGCGGCGGTGGGCGGTGTCGATGCTGACGGGACTCGGCTTCCCGCGCGTGCGGGTCGAGCCGTTTGCAGTGCCACTCTGGCTGCGCGGGGTGGAGCGGGCGCGAATCGTTGCCCCCTTTCCCCAGCCACTGACCGTCACGGCGCTGGGCGGCAGCGCCAGCACCGGGGCTGGCGGGGTCACCGGGGAGGTGGCGGTCTTCGACTCGCTGGCGGCGCTGGCAGCCGGGGCCGACGGCTCGCTGCGGGGCCGGATCGCCTTCATCGACGAGCCCATGACCCGTACCCAGGACGGTTCCGGTTACGGCGTCGCCGTGGCCAAGCGGCGGGAGGCGGCGTACGAAGCGGAGCGCCTCGGCGCCCTTGCGCTGCTTATCCGCTCGGTCGGCACCAGCAGTCACCGATTCGCCCATACCGGCCAGATGCGCGATGCCGGCAGCAGCGACCAGCGCGGTGTTCCCGCGGCGGCGCTCGCGGCCCCCGATGCGGACCAGCTGCGGCGGGCTCTGGACCGCCGGCAGCCGGTGGAGCTCCACGTCACGATCGCCCCGGAACAGAGGCCGCCTGCCGCCTCGGGCAACGTGATCGCCGAGATTCCGGGCCGTGATCGAGCCGCCGAGATCGTACTGGCGGGAGCGCATCTGGACTCCTGGGACCTGGGAACCGGGGCGGTCGACGACGGTGCGGGCGTCGGGATCGTGGTCGCGGCGGCGAAGCTGCTGCTGGACCACCTGCCCCGTGCCCCGCGGCGCACGATCCGCGTCGTGCTGTTCGGATCGGAGGAGGTGGGCATCATCGGCGCCCGCGCCTATGCGGAGCAGCACGCCGCGGAACTGGCTGACCACGTCCTCGCCGCCGAATCGGACTTCGGCGCCGGCGACATCTGGCGTTTCGATACCCGGGTCGCCCCGGAGGCGCTGTCGGTCGTCGCGATGATCGGGCAGGCGCTGCGCCCGCTCGGCATCGGCCCGGGCGGCAATGATGCCCACGGAGGGCCTGACCTGGCCTACCTGCGGGAGGCGGGAGTGCCGATCGCCGGACTTATCCAGAACGGCTGGGACTACTTCGACCTGCACCACACCCCCGATGATACGCTGGACAAGATCGCCCCGGGGGCCCTCGACCAGAACGTGGCCGCCTACGCGGCCCTCCTGTATCTCGTCGCGGAGAGCGAGGCCGAATTTCGCTAGGCCCCGTCGGGCCGTGCCTGGCCGGGCCGGGCCTTGCCAGTGCTTCTGACATTCCCGATAATCCAGGGCCTGGTCCAGGCATACGGGATGACCCATGGCTTCGCTACAGGAACAACTGCTCAAGGCGGGTATGGTCGACGCCAAAAAGGCGAAGGCAATAGAGAAAGAAAAACGCAAGGCAGCGAAACAGGCGCCTAAAGGGCAGGCGGTGGTGAACGAAACCCGGGAGCAGGCCCTGCAGTCCCGGGCGGAAAAAGCCGACCGGGACCGGGAAATCAACCGGCAGCAGCGCGAGACCGCAGAGCGGAAGGCCCTGGCCGCGCAGATAAACCAGCTGATCGGGATGAACAGGATCGACCGGGGCAGGGGTGATACCGCCTACCAGTTCGTCGACGGCAAGAAGATCAAGAAGCTCTACGTCACGCCGCTGCTGCAGAACCAGCTCAGCAGGGGCCTGGTTGCTATCGTCAAGTTCCAGGGACAGTACGAACTGGTGCCCGCTGCGGTTGCCGCGAAAATCAGCCAGCGCGACGCGGGCGTCGTGCTGGTGCACAATGAAAAAGCGCAGGAGGGCGTCGACGAGGACGACCCCTACGCAGACTACCAGATCCCCGACGACCTGATGTGGTGAGCTTCAGCCGGCTGGCCCGACTTTCTTGTGCCGCCTCCGGGCGCGCCCCTTGCGATCGGGGGCGGCACGCCGGCCCGGTTCCTGCCGGCAGCCATCGAAACTGCAGGCTGCGACACTGCCCCGGTCAGCCATCGGTCAGCGCTTACAGCGCGGGGTGGGGAATGCGGCCGGATGCGTCGGCGACGCTCTCGTAGGCGATCTCAAAGGAGTCCCTGCCCGGGTGGCCCCACCAGCAGGCGGTGGCGTCCAGCACGAACTGCCAGTGTTCCTGTCGTGGCCGGCTTCTGCGGTTGATCGCCGTCGGATCCAGCACAGCGCAGTTGATGCCATCCCGGGCGCGGGCAGACCAGAACCAGATCATCCCCGCGCCAACGTCGCGGAGGGCGTCGCCCAGGGACTGGGAGAAGTCGTAGCTGCCGGGATTCGATATCCGCTTGCGATAGCGCTTCAAGGCCGGTCGTGTCAGGTCGCTGCTTTCGGGATGGGCGAGGTTGAAGCGCAGTGCCGTCCTGCTGTCCTCGATCTGTCGCAGCGGTCCGGGCTCGGCAGGCCCGCCCCGGAACAGCCAGAGATAGACCGCTGATTCGGTCATCGCGGTGAACAGCTCCCGGGAGGCATAGAGGATCCCGGGCTGGTAAGGGGATCCGAATCGCGACCCGTGGCGCAGCGGTGGATACCGGAACGGGGTCTTCAGCAGCCAGTGCAGTTTCTCCGTGCCCGGCAGGTAAGCCGGTTTGTTCGTCTCCAGCAGGGCCTCGAGTCGCGATTGTTCTTCCGCGGAGGCGGTGATACTGCGGGTGGCGGCATGCTCCTGGCTCTCGACAATGCGCCAGACGGGTCCGCCTGAGGGGCAGGTTGCGAGCAGGGCTGGCGCGATCAAAGACGCCCCCGCATCGCGTCCAGGTAAACGTTGACCTCAGCCAGCCCCTGGTAGTTTTCAACCAGTGCGGCTGGCGCCTGGTTGCGCAGGTGCCTGTTCGGGGTGTCCATCCAGTGCTGCATCTGTTCCCGGTTGCCGCCGAGTATGGCGTACAGTGCCCGGTAGACACGAATGAATCCCAGCGCGAGCTCCTGGCTTTTGCCGGATGAGATGGCGGCGCTGCCCCGGGAATAATTCTTCATCGTCGACTCGCTCACCCCGATAATCCGGGCGAGCTGGCCGAGGGTCATGCCCAGTTCCTTGCCGGCGCCTGTAAAGGCGCCGGTGACCAGCGTAGCGTCGTCACGCTGTAACACAGCTTCGGTCACCGCCTGCCGCTCCCTCCGTCAAAAAATATAAATATAAACCAAAAACCCGAAAAGGTCTAAATACGAACTTGGTCTGACGGGCTGTGCTTTTGTGGCGGGGCAATTCATAATAGCCCGTCACTGGCGAGTTTGCCCATGTCTATCGACAAGCTGAAAGAAGACCCCGAACTCTACGACTATCTGCTCCGGCGTGTGGGAAAAGCCCATTTGCGCCAGCGTATCGGGGTGGAGACCGAGCACGCGGCAGACCTGTTCGGCCAGGGGCGCACCTTTTTCAATATCGAGAACTGGCGCCTCGCCGCGGCCGTGCTCCGGTTTCTGCTCGGCGTTACGCGCCTGTCCAGACGCGGAGCAGCCAACGTGGTGGATTTTCAGGTTCGCCACAACGGACTGACGCTGCCTCACCTGCCGGAGCCATTCGAGGGCTTCACTGTTCTGCAGCTGAGCGACCTGCACCTGGATTCTCTGGACGATTTTCCCGATCGCCTGGCGGAAACGATAGAAGCGCTCGACTACGATATCTGCGTCATGACGGGGGACTACCTGTTCCGCACCCACGGGGCTATCGACAAGGCGATGAGGGGCATGGAGCGACTGTGCCGGTCCATTGAGAAGGATGTCTACGCCATTCTCGGCAACCATGACAGCCTGCTCATGGCAAAGCCGATCGAATCCTTCGGGGTGCGTCTGCTGCTCAACGAGAATGTGCCGCTGCAACGGGAGGACGGTACCATCTTCCTCGCCGGTATCGACGACCCCCACTATTTTGCCGCCGACAACCTGGAGAAAGCCTACGACGGTATTCCCGACGAGGCGGTTTCGCTGTTGCTGGCCCACTCCCCGGAGATCTACCGGCGGGCGGCCTATGTCGGTTTCGATGCGATGATGTGCGGCCACACCCACGGCGGCCAGATCTGCCTGCCCGGCCCCCTGCCGCTCTATTACAACTCTTCGGCCCCGCGCTACACCGGCGCGGGCCCCTGGTCCTTCGACCTGATGCAGGGTTATACCTCGGTGGGCACCGGCAGTTCGGTCGTACCGGCGCGCTTCAACTGTCCGCCCGAGGTGACACTGCATCGCCTGACGAAGGGGGAGGTCAGTGGGGATTCTTCCGGATCTTAAGCCAGTAGAGGGGCAGGGAGAGCACCATCTGTCCCAGCATGAAAGCGAGACCGAGCACGCCGGCCCACCACACATCGAGGTGCAGTGCGAGAACGGCAAAGCCCGACGGCAACAGCGCCTCCGGCAGCTGGTCCAGCGCCGTCGACCTGGCGCCGGATGCCAGTCCCATGCGGCGCTTGATAAAGCTCGAGAGAAGATCTCCGGTCATGGAAAGCGCGCCGAATACCAGGCCAAACGCCCACCCGTAGCCCAACAACAGCGCCAACGCGCTGCAGGCGGCGACCGCGAGCAGGAGCCCGCGCCAGGTCTTGGAGGCGCCGAACAGCCGCCGTCCGTCACGCAGTTCCCTGCCGCAATCCACCGGCAGGGCGCCGCGGGACCCGAATAAAAACTGGCCGATCACCGGTGCACCGTTGGCGGCCAGCAGCAGGAGCAGCATGTCAATGATGGTGTCGATGGTCACTTGTGTGGGTTATCGCATGGTTCGCCAGGGGTTATTATATCCCCGGTCGGCATTGCCGCAGCGCCCGCTGCGGGGACGCATGTCAGGTTGCCTATCCCCGCCATCAGTTCCAGGTCCGCTCGCGGCAGCAAGGTGGTCCTGTGAGCACCGCTGTCTGGGCGGCGGGCCGATTGAAAACCAGTGATAGCGCTGGGCAGGACCCAGAGCGCGCACTACTTTGCCAGAGCCCGGCTCAGAAAAGGCAGGCTGCGGTCCATGCGGTAGTCGATTCCCGAGTGGTTGTCATCGAACTCCTCGTACACATGCTTGATGCCGTGCTTTGTCAGCGCCTGCGAGAGCCTTCGCGTGCCGTAGTGAATGTGGTACTGGTCCCGCCAGCCGCAGTCGATAAAGATGCCACGGGAGCTTTTCAGGTTGGCGCGATATTTTTTTACCATATGGATCGGATCGTGGGCCAGCCACCGCTTCCAGCGCTCCGGAATCAGCTCGCCGGTCTCCAGATCGAAGGGCAGCCTGAATCCGTTCGGTGCAGCGGGGTCCGGGTCGTAGCTCGCGGCCATGGCCAGGTTCATCAGGCACATGATTTCGTTGCCACCGGGTTTTTCCCTGGACCAGAACTTGTCCAGGAAGCGCTTTACCCGGCCGTCGTCCAGGCCGGGTTCGAGGCCGGTGGTGGCCTTGTCCATGTCGAGGGGTCCCGCCTTGCGCGCCGGAAGCCGGTACCTGGCGAGTTCGTCAAGGGTATTGGGCCAGTCGCTGCGATACACGAAGTCGAAATAGGCGTCACCGGAGTGATCTGCCACCGCACCCCAGTATTTCGGGTACTTCATGGCGTGTACGATGGCGCCGTAACCGCCCGAGGATTTGCCGAAGCAGCCCCGTGACTCGCGGCTGGCGAGCGTGCGCAACTCACCGTCGACGAACGGGATGATTTCCCGGGTCAGGTAGTCGGCGTAATTGCCTATAGCGCTGGAGTTGATGTACTGGTTGCCCCCCAGCGCGGTGAAGCAGTCGGGGAACACGAGGATAGTGGGCGCCATGCGCCGCGCGTGAATCAGGCGCGCCGCCCGCTCCTGGACATTTTCATCGAAGTTGCGCCAGGCCGTATGGGACAGCCCTGAGCCGGTATAACCCACCAGGTCGTATAACACGGGAAACCGTTTCGCGCGGCTTCTGTGATACTGCGGTGGCAGCCATACGTGGAGTTTGCGCAGGTGCGGGTCACCCAGGGGGTTGTCCCGCAGGATGTGAGAATCGTGCTCGAGTACCAGCAGTTCGCCCTGTGGCCAGGTGGCGCGTTTGAGTGTCATGATCGGCCTCTCGCCTGTTCAATGTCCCCGTCATCTTTCACGGGCCCGCGGTCAGCAGCATAGATGCGATCCAGGTCTATTGCATCACCTGTCTGCTTTCACCGGACTTGCAGCCCTCAGATCTGGCGGCCATGTCGGGTGAACCTGGCGGCGGGAATTCCGTGCACAGAAAAACTGCCCCGGAGGGGCAGTATAAGCATCTCCTGGATAGGAGAGGGTAGAAGCGGCCCGCCTTCCATGGCAGACCATTAACCGTCATACGACCACGTTCACCACCGCGACCAGGGCCAGCAGGAACATGCCCGTAAACAGCAGGCCCGCGATGATGAATTGCACCGGCTTGCCCCGGGAAAAGTCCCTCACCTTGTTCTCGCGGGACTGGACGCCCAACCCCGCGGCGAACACACTGCCCACCACCTCTGTCAGGGTAAGGTCGCTGGCTTCTTGTTGCGTCTGCGTCGAACTACTTGAAGTGGTTTTTTCCATACCAGGCTCTTTGCAGTAACCGTGCCAGAAGATATTTTGCTTTAAAAAGATACCCTAACTGTCCGATATAAAACAAAAGTATAGCGATACAAGTGGCGGCTCAACAGTCGCAGGCTGACCCCTTCGCGCCCGCGTTTGCCATATCTGGCAGGGCACCTGCCAGATATGACAGGCCGTCCCGGGTCAGCGCGTGCGGTGTCATGTGCCCGGCAGACGGCCTATAATTGCCGCCCTTTGCCGCCACCGCGAAACCGGGTATCCACCGTGAACATCCTCTCCATGACCATGCTGCGGGAACTGGCCCGGTTGTCCCTGCCTATCGTGGTCTCCCAGGGGGCGTTCGCGGTGATGATCTTTACCGACCGCTGGTTCATGTCCCATATCGACGCCGTTCACATTGCCGCGGCCATGGGCGGCGGGGTGGCCTCCTGGTTCTGTGTCTCGTTGTTCGTCGGCATCATCAGCTACGCCAACGCCCTGGTGGCCCAGTACTACGGTGCGGGTGAGATCGACAAGTGCCCGCGGGTGGCGACCCAGGGTATGATTATGGCCCTGGCATTCGTCCCGCTGCTGGTTGTGATCACCTACTTCGGGGGGCACGCTTTCGCCCACCTCGAGCACGATCCCGCCCAGATCCCCCTGGAACGCAATTACTTTTACGTGCTGATGGCGGGCAGCCTTTTCACCCTGATCAAGACCTGCTTTGGCGCTTACTTTGCCGGCATTGGCGGCACCCGGGTGGTGATGATCGCCAGCGTGCTTGGCGTCATGCTCAATATTCCCCTCTCGTGGCTGCTGATCTTCGGCAAGTGGGGATTGCCTGAGCTCGGCATCATCGGCGCCGGAGTGGGAACCATCGTCGCCACCCTTTTCTCGATCGGCCTGTTCCTGGCCTTTTATCTTTCCGGCGATCACCAGCGCCGGTTCGGGGTGGCGCAGGCCTGGCATTTCGACCCCGGCATCATGCGCCGCTATCTCCGCCTCGGCCTGCCGGCCGGCCTGGAGAGCTTCATGAATATCGCCACCTTCAACCTCTACCTGCTGATGTTCCAGTCCTATGGGGTGGTGCAGGGAGCGGCGATGGCGATCGTCTTCAACTGGGATATGCTCTGTTTCATTCCGATGATCGGGCTCCAGGTTGGCGTGATGAGCCTGATCGGGCGCTTCGTCGGTGCCGGGGATATGACCCGGGCCAACCAGGTGATCTCCTCCGGATTCATCCTGGCGTTATCCTATTCGGGGATTCTGGTCCTGCTGTTCCTGCTGTTCCGGGTGCAACTTGTCGATGTGTTCTCCACCCCGGACGCGGCTTTTGCCGAAATACGGGAGCTGGCCAGTTATATGATGATCGGCCTCACCACCTACATGCTGGCGGACGCGATAAACCTGGTCTCCTCCGGTGCGCTGCGCGGGGCGGGGGATACCCGCTGGATCATGAATATGTCGATCACGCTGCACTGGCTGATGCTGATCGCACAGTACTTCGTGATCATGGTTTATGATCTCGGCCCGCGGGTCTCCTGGTGGGTCTTCGTGGCGATGCTGGTCAGCCTGGCCGTCGTCTTCCTGTGGCGTCTGCTGGGCAGCGTCTGGCGCCACCCGGAGCGACTCGCGCGGGTGATGGCCGAGTGATCAGATGGTGAGGAGGCGGCGTAGCAGGCCCTCCTCGCCGCGCTGCTGGGTGCGCAGGAACAGCATCTCGGCCAGCTGCTCCTCGATCTGGTCAGCGACCTCCTGCCGAATTTCGCGCTGCTGTTTTTTGGTCGGGGTCCGTCCCTCATAGGCCGACAGGTCGATGGGCTCACCGAAGCCCAGGTAGATGCGCTGGGGTTTCGGGAAGAGGGTGCCAAGGGCCCCGACCGGGATGGGCGGCAGCATGTCGGAGCGGGTATTCTCGTTCAGCAGCCCGAAACGGGTCAGCAGGCGCCCGAGAGGGGAGTCGGGCAGGTCCTCTCCCTCCATCAGGTGGCCGTAGAATTCGTCGGGACCGACGATGCCGAAAGGCATGATCGTATAGCCGTGCTTAGCCGCCAGCTTGACGAAGCCGTAGCGCTCTTTCCACATCAGTTCATACATGTCCCTGGCCGGTTTTACGGCCTCGTGGGCACCGCCGGGAAAGACCATCAGGTCCTTGCCCGCCTCCATCATGGCGCTGCAGACTTCCGGATGACCCATTACCCCGCCCAATTTCACGACCTGGTCTGCCACGCGATCGATAGTGAAGAGGAATTTGTCACCCAGGCCTCGCGGAAAGCGGCCCAGCTCCTTGATGAATATAGGGCCGATCACCCAGCCGTCGAGGGCAAACAGCGAGTGATTGCCGACGAACAGGCAGGGTCGCTCCGGGATCCTGTCCCCGCCGACCACCACCGGCTTGAACAGCGCCTTCACGATGCGGTAGAGGATCTGCAGATCCGGACCACTGGGCATCTCCACCGAGAGGGCTCTATCGATATGCCTGGACAGGGTCTCCTTGTCAGACAGTGGCTGGTTATCTTTGTCGAAAACGGACATGTCGTGGGCGGCCTGCGGTAACGGGTGAGAAATTATAGCGGTTGAGGCGTGCTGCTGTCAGTGTTCAGGAAAGATCAGCTCTTCGGTGTCGAAACCCAGTGCCCTCGCGCGAGCCGTAAAGCGCTCGATGAGAGCGGGGTCCACGGTGGGTGTTCTCGCCAGCAGCCAGAGGTAGTTGGTGTTGTAACCGGAGATGAAGGCGTACTGATAATCCTCCTCATCCAGTTCGAACACGACGTAGGAGCCGTAAAACGGCCCGAAGAAAGAGACCTTGAGATGCCCGACGTCCGGCGATTCGACAAAGTAGGCCTTGCCCTCCGCCTGCTGCCAGCCATCGTCCTCGTCGTAGCCCCGGTTGATGACGCGCACGCCACCATCCTCACGTAAGCTGTACTCGGCAGTCACCCTCGACAGGCCGCGCTCGAAGGAGTGGTCGAGGCGCGCGATCTCGTGCCAGGTGCCCAGGTAGCGCTCGAGCTCGAACCCGTGCACGGGCCGCACGCCATCCGGCATGCCGGTACACCCGGTCAGCAGCGCGCAGAGCGCGATCCAGAATGTGAGCCGGGCCGGTCCTGTCATGCATTTTGCGGGGGTGTTCATGGGCGCTGTCCGGGGGCGGGGTGGACAGTTAAACATACCATATCCCCTTCGATGCTCCAGTGTGATATTTTCCCCTCCTCGTTTTTTCCTTGTAAGGTTGGTTCCATGCGACGGGCAGTATGGCTGGCGCTGCTGGGTGCAGTTCTACCTCCCGGAGCGTGGCTGGATTCCCATCGACGCCTCGGAGGCGGCCAAGCACCCTGAGAAACGCGAGCTTTTCTACGGCACGCATCCCGTGGACCGCATCCACTTCAGCACGGGTCGCGACCTGGTATTGAGCGAGGCGGGTGTCACCGCGCCCCTCAATTATTTCATCTATCCCTATGTCGAAGTGGGGGGTAAGCCCTGGCGGGTGAAACTCCGGACCCGTTTTTCGTACCGGGAAATCGAAGCGGGTCGAGGCACTGCACACCCGCATTTATTGATACAGGACAATTTAATTTTCGCTCCCTGGAGTATGTTACCGGGTAAGGACGCGGGGTGTGGAGGGGGAGCCCATGGCCGCTTTCGCTGTGGTCGATGTGGAAATACACGACATCGAGGCTTATCTGGTTTACCAGAAAGCGGCATCGGTACTGCTGGAATCGGCGGGCGCCCGCTATCTCGCGCGGGGTGGAGAGTACAAGGTGTTTGCCGGGGATTATCAGCCGCGGCGCCTGATCATTGTGGAATTTCCGTCTCTCGCTGCCATGGAGGACTTTTACGAGAGCGAGGGCTACCGGTCCCTGGAAGCCCAGCGACTCGCCTGCAGCCGTGCTTGCATCATCGGCGTCGCGGGTCTTTAACATTTCCTGGGACCGGTGGACGGAGGTGTCCGGGCATGGCAGATCTATCGACTCAGTACCTGGGGCTCGCACTCAAGAATCCCCTGGTCCCGGCAGCCTCGCCCCTGGGAAAGCACCTGGATTCGGCGCGACGGCTCGAGGATGCCGGCGCTGCGGCCCTGGTCATGCCCTCCCTGTTCGAGGAGCTGATCGAACGGCAGGATGCGGTTGCCACACCGGCCCTCAGGTCGTCTTCGCGCGCCCCCGTCCAGCGCTATGAGGAACGTTATCTCGAACACCTGCGGGCCCTGAAGGGCGCCCTGGACATCCCGGTGATCGCCAGTCTCAATGGCACCACCGACGGAGGCTGGGTCAGTTACGCCGCCGCGCTGCAGGAGGCGGGGGCCGATGCCCTGGAGCTCAACGTCTACCATATTCCCGCTTCAACCCGCGAGGACGGGCGCCAGGTCGAGGATCGTTACGTGACGCTGCTGGAGGCGCTGCGGCCCGGCCTCACCATCCCCGTGGCGATGAAGCTCTCTCCCCAGTTCAGTGCGCTGCCCCACTTCGCGCAACGGCTGGTGGCATCCGGCGCCGCCGGCCTGGTCCTGTTCAACCGTTTCTACCAGCCGGACATCGATCTCGACACCCTGGAGGTTGCGCCGCAGCTCGAGTTGTCCACCTCCGAGGAGTCGCTGCTGCGCATCCGCTGGATAGCGATCCTCCACGGACGGATAGACTGCTCACTCGCCATTACAGGGGACTGGGGGGGAGCCCAACGTGCGCGACCTGATCAGTTCGTTGCTGGCCGGGGCGGATGTCGCGCAGTTGTGCAGTGCGCTGCTGCGGCGCGGGCCCGGACACCTGGCGGTGTTGCTGCGGGCGCTGGAGCAATGGCTGGAGGAGCGGGAATACGGCTCCGTCGGCGCCATCAGGGGCATGGTAAGCCAGCAAACCGCCACGGACTCCGCGGCGTTCCTGCGCGCCAACTACGTCGATGTCCTGGGCAGTTACCCTGCCCGATGAGGGCGGGAGGGCGGTTCAGTGCACGGGCACGCCGGCGATCCACGGGTGCACAAAGACCACAACGCCGACCACCACCGCGGTAATCAGCAGTGTGACCAGCTCCGTGCCCCAGCCCGGCACGGCCTCCTTGATCCACACCCCCTCGCGGCGATTGATGGCGATGATCTCGACCAGTGCCCAGAGGGTGAGCCAGCCGAACAGCAGGAGTGAGCGGGTGTCGCCATTGAGCAGCAGGTGGGCGCTGCCCCACAGCAGCACCCCCGTGAGTTGGGGGTGGCGGATCCACTGGCGCAGGCGGGATTTTCGCGTGCTGACCACCAGCAGCAGGAATGCCACCACCAGCAGCCCGATGGCGACCGGGTGGATGGCAGGGGGAGGCAGGTAGACCAGCGCGGGCTGGGTGCTGCGCCAGCCGGCCACGATCAGGCCGATCCCGAGCAACAGCAGCAGGGAAAAAGTGCCCTTGTAGCCCGCTTCTCCCATGCGGCCATGCCAGGTCCCGCGCAGGCCCGGCGCCAGGGCGGGAATCAGGTGCACGCCCGTGAACAACAGCAGGCCGATGATCAGAAGCAGCATCGCGTGGATCTCCTCGAGGTTTGCCGAAGCTTAGCAGCTCCCGCGACGGATGCCACGCATCAGGCGGTGGCGCGGTGGGGCAGGGCGGCGAGCGGCGACTTGCCGAGCAACGCGCTGTACTGCGCCTCGAGGTTTCGGCAGACCTGGCGCACGCCCCCCATCTGCTCCGGCGCCAGCGGCGGCAGCACGGTGATCCGGATCGTCGCCGGACGCAGCAGCCAGCCACCTTTGGGAAGCGCATCCTTGACGTTGTGGAGCACGATGGGAACGATCGGCACGCCGGCCTTTTTTGCCAGCAGGAAGGCGCCATGCCTGAACGGCTGGATGTCGCCGAGAGTGCTCCGGGTCCCCTCGGGGGCAATCACCAAAGAGCGGCCGCTGCCAAGCACGTCCAGGGCCTGCCGCAGTACGGCGGACTGGTCCGGTGCGGCGCGGTCGACGAAGATGGTCTCTACCTGGCGCAGCAGGGGGCCCGCCAGCGGGTTTGCCGCCAGTTCCTGCTTGCAGAAAGCGACGACATCGCGCCGCAGCAGGTGCGCGAGCACCATTGAATCCAGCAGGCTCTGGTGGTTGAAGACGAAGATGGCCGGGCGCTCGCGCTGCAGGTGGTCGGCGCCCTCGATTTCGAAATCGAGGCCGGCAAAGCCGCTGCCCACGTCCCCCAGCAGGCGGGTCATGCGGTTGGCATTGCTCGCCGCATTCAGCCCCAGCCGCCGGCCCATCGCGCCGATGGCGGTGGTGGCCACGACGGCCTGAACCGTGAGCATTGTGCGGGCCACGTGTTCGAGGCTCGGCCGGCCGCGGGTATTGAACTGCAGCTGAGGCCAATCCGCGGTCCTGGCGTGTTCGCCGAGACGTTCAGAAGGGTTGACGGCCACCGGCCGGCCCACCCGGCGCAGGAGCGGCAGGTCGTCGCTGGAGTCCGAGTAAAACCAGCAGTTGTCCAGCGTCGTCCGCTGCTGCCGCGCCACGCGCCGCGCGGCCAGGAGTTTACCTTCGCCGTGGCAGAGTGGCGCAATCACCTGGCCGGTGAAGCGGCCGCCCTGGACTTCCAGCCGGGTGCAGCAGATCTCGTCGATCCCGAGCGCCCTCGCCACCGGCTCCACCTGGTAGCGGCTGGCAGCGCTGATGATGACCAGCCGGCGCCCGGCCGCCCGGTGCGACTCTATCAGGGTGATCGCCTCGCGAAAGAGGCTCCTGGCAATATGGTTGCGGTAGGCGCGCTCCCCCAGCTCGGTGAGGGTCGCCTCGGAAACGCCTGCCAGGGCCTTGGCGACGCGCCGCACCAGGCGGTGGTAGTTTCCGCCGGAACCGTCAACCCGGTGCCGCAGCAGGTCGCGCAGCAGCCGTCCGGCCTGGGTCAACTCGCCCTGCCGGGCCCCGTGACGTGCCGTCTCCCAGGCCAGCGCGATGATCGAGTAGCCGCCGATCAGTGTGCGATCCAGGTCGAAAAAGGCGATGCTGGGACCGTTTGCGGGTGACTCCGCAATCGCCTTCAGGTGTCTGTTCAGTGTTGTCACGACGCATCCTCCTTCGTCCGGTCAATCAAAGGCTGCAATTTCCCTGCCAGCGCAATTCTGGGCATATTTCATGACAGATTGGTGAATTGCGGGAACCGCAGGCCGAAAGTTTCGGGCCAGCATGGGGCGCGGTGCACCGGGGAGGTGCACAGTGCCCTGCCCCCCGTAGGGCAGTGGCTACCATAGCCAGTCACCATGGGCTCCGTTAAGATTGCCGCATGTATCCGGATGACATCACCGACCTGCCGATTGCTGAGGTCCTCGACGAACTCAGGCAGCGCCTGCGTGACGGGGATGAGCTGGTGCTGCAGGCACCTCCCGGTGCGGGCAAGACCACGGTAGTGCCGCTGGCCCTGCTCGACGAGCCCTGGCTGGGCGGGCGCAAGATCCTGGTGCTGGAGCCGCGCCGGATGGCAACTCGCGCCGCGGCGGCCCGCATGGCGCAATTGCTGGGGGAGACCGTGGGCCAGCGGGTCGGTTACCGCATCCGGCTTGACTCCTGTGTCAGTGAGCAGACGCGCATCGAGGTCATCACCGAGGGTATCCTGACCCGGCGATTGCAGGCAGACCCGGGCCTGGAGGATGTCGGCCTGGTGATCTTCGACGAGTTTCACGAGCGCAATCTCGACTCGGACCTCTGCCTGGCACTCGCGTTGCAGGGGCGCGAGCTGTTCCGGGAGGCGCCCCCGCTCAAGCTGCTCGTCATGTCGGCGACCCTCGACGGCGGCGCGATCGCGCAGCTGCTGGGTGAGGCGCCGATCGTGACGTCGATGGGCCGGCAGTACCCGGTGGAGACCCACTACGGCGCGCCCTACCAGCTGCGCGACTCCATCGTGACCCCCACGGTACAGGCCATCCAGCGCGCCCTGCACGAACAGCAGGGCAGCGTCCTGGTGTTTCTTCCGGGGCAGCGGGAGATCGGCGCGGTCGCCCGCCAGCTGGCCGCCGCCCTGCGGCAGGCCGGTGACAAGGTCCTGCTCGCCCCCCTCTTCGGGGGACTCTCCCTCGAGCGCCAGCAGCTGGCGATACAGCCGGCCCCGACGGGCATGCGCAAGGTGGTTCTCGCCACCAACGTGGCCGAAACCAGCCTGACGATCGAAGGGGTGGAGGCGGTGGTGGACTGCGGCCTGGTGCGCGAAGCGATTTTCGATCCCGCCACTGGTATGACGCGCCTGGCGACCCGGAGGATCTCCCGGGCATCGGCGGAACAGCGCCGGGGTCGGGCGGGGAGGCTGGGGCCGGGCACCTGCTACCGCCTGTGGAGCGAAGAACAGCACAAACGGCTGGTGGCGCATGCCACGCCCGAGATCCAGCAGGCCGACCTCGCGCCCATGGCCCTGCAAATGCTGGCCTGGGGCATCGCCGATCCCCACGAGCTGGCGTGGCTGGACCCGCCGCCGGCGGCACCTTACCAACAGGCGGTATCGATTCTGGAAGTCTGCGGTGCCGTTTTCCGCAACGACACCGGCGTCTACCAGTTGACGCCTCACGGGGTGCGCCTGGCGCAGATGCCGCTCCATCCGCGCCTCGGTCACATGCTGTTGGTGGGGTGTGATATCCAGGCCACCGAGATGGCCTGCCTGCTGGCGGCGATTCTCTCGGAGCGGAACCCGCTGGCGGAACGCGGCGTCGACATCGGGGTCGCGCTGGCCGTCCTCATGGGAGAGCAGCACTGTCCTTCGGAGCTGCAGGTCTGGTTCAAGCGCATCTGGCAGCAGGCGAAACGTTTTGCGCAACTGGCCAGCGACATCCACAAACCGCGCCGGTTCGGTATCGGCGTCGACCAGCAGGATGTGCTCGGCATCCTGCTCGCCAGCGCCTACCCCGACCGGATCGCGCGCCTGCGGGCGGGGGGAGACGGCACCCAGTACCAGTTGAGCAGTGGCCGCAGCGCGGTACTGCCGGCGGAGGACGCCCTCGTCGGCAGCGAGTGGCTGGCGGTGGCGGAGATCGGCGGCCACGTCGGAGAGTCGTCGGATCGGATCTTCAGTGCGGGCAGCCTCAATCCCGCCTGCTTCAGCGAAATTCTCTCGACCCTGGTGCGGGAGGAGGACCAGGTTGAATGGGACTACCGTGCCGAACAGTTCGTCGCCCAACGCCGCCGGCTGGTCGGCAGTATCCTGCTCAGCGCCCAGCCGCTCTCGCATGTCTCCGAGGAGGCGCGGAGCGCAGCGCTGATCGGGGTCATTCGCCGCAAGGGGCTGGGCATCCTGCCCTGGAACAGGGCGCTTGAGCAATGGCGCGCGCGAGTCATGCTGCTGCGCAGGGCCGGGGAGGGGACGCCTGACAACCGCTGGCCGGATCTTTCCGACGAGGCTCTGCTGGCAACCCTGGAGTCGTGGTTGCTTCCCTACCTGGGGCAGGTGAAGCGGCTGGAGGATTTCCAGGGACTGGATCTCAAGGCGATTCTGCACGCCCTGCTGCCCTGGCCGCTGCCACTGGATCTCGAGCAACTTGCGCCGGAGCGGCTGGCCGTACCCTCAGGTTCGAGCGTCGCCATCGACTACAGCCAGGATCCGCCGGTACTGGCGGTCAAGCTGCAGGAGATGTTCGGCTGCGAGGACACCCCCACGATCGCCAACGGGCGCATTCCGCTGGTCGTTCACCTGCTCTCGCCGGCCGGAAGACCACTGCAGATTACGCAGGATCTGGCCGGCTTCTGGCGCTCGGGTTACCAGGACGTAAAGCGGGAAATGAAGGGGCGCTATCCGAAACACCCGTGGCCTGACGATCCCCTGGATGCGGTGGCCACCCGGCATACCAAACGCCGGGCGGAACAGGGCTGAGGCGCGGGATACTAGTTGATCGCCGCGCTCTCCAGGTCGTTGGCCAGGGAGTCCCTGACCGCCGGGTCGAGGATGACACCGTCGATAGTGTAGGCCGGGTGGTCGATGCCTGCCGTGATGGCCGCGCCACTGTGGACCGCCGCTATCATGGTCGGGGCCAGCTCGAAGCGCAGGAAGTGGACGGAGGAGGTCTTGTCCGCATTATCCCGCTCCAGGTCCTCGTCCGCGATGGGATAGACCCGGTCGCAGCCCTCCACCTGCAGCCACACCTTGTCCTCGATGCCGATCATTTCTGCGAGGCGCAGGGCGCGCTGGGCCGGATCCGCGTACTCGATCATGAAGGTGGCTTTCCAGTTGTGGCCGTCGGGTATGAGAGGGTTGTAGGCCTCGAGTTCCTCGAGGATGCCGTCGGCCTCGAACACTTTCTCGATGCGCAGCATCTCCTGGATCTGGTACTTGATCGTCAGCAGATCCTCGAAATAGAGGCGCGCGTGGTCGCCCAGCGCGACCTGGCGCGTCTTCTTGTGCGCCATGACCTCACTGCGGAACGACGGGCGAACCTCGGCGTACTCCTCGAGGGACCACAGGTCGGCGCGTGACAGATTGGGCATAACTCTCTCCTTGCGGCGGTTACAGGCCGTAGGCCATGCGCAGCAGCGTCATGGGGTGTTCGGCCTTCTCCACTTTCTCTGACAGGTTTGCGATGTGGGTAGCGGCCATGGGGCAGTCGCTCATGAAGTGATCCGGCTCCTGCTGGTCCACCTTGCGCACCACCGGACGCGCAATCTTGACCGACTTTTCATGAGTCTCCTGTTTCACCGCGTAGGTGCCGTCGTGACCGGAGCAGCGTTCCTGTGCGGTCACCTCGGTGCCGGGCACCAGGCTGAGCACATCCCTGGTCTTCATGCCGATATTCTGCACCCGCTGGTGACACGCGACCTGATAGGCGATATCGCCCATGGCGTTGGGAAATTCGGTCTTGAGGGCGCCGCCCTTGTGGCGCAGCCAGAGATACTCGAAGGGGTCATAGAAGGCGGCCTGCACTTTCCTGACGTCTGCATCATCGGGGTAGAGCAGCGGCAGTTCCTGCTTGTACATCAGCACACAGGAGGGAATCGGGGCTATCAGGTCATAGCCCTGGTCCACGAGCTGCGCCAGGACGGGGATGTTCGCCTCTTTCAGTCTGTCGACACTGTCGAGATCGCCCAGCTCCAGCTTGGGCATGCCGCAGCACTGCTCCCTGGGTACCACGTCGATGTGGATGTCGTTGTGCTGGTAGACCTTGACGAAATCCGCGCCGATCTCAGGACTGTTGTAGTTGCCGTAGCATGTGGCGTAGAGAGCGACCCTGCCGGTAGTTTCGCCGACGGGGGTGGGCTTTATCTCGCGGATCATCGGTTGCACCGACTTCCTCAGCGTCCTGCTGTGGAATTTGGGCACCGGCGCGGCGTGGTGAATGCCCGCGGCGGACTCGAGTACCTTGCGGAAGGTACCGTTGCCGTTGAACGCGTTGACGGTGACATCGACCAGGGGGATGGAGGTCATGCCGAACACGCGGTCGGTGCTGGTGAGCACACGATCGCGCAGACGGGCGCCCTCCTGCCTGAACTTGACGGCCTTGGCGCGCAGCATCAGGTGGGGAAAATCGACATTCCACTCGTGGGGCGGCACGTAGGGACACTTGGTCATGTAGCAGAGGTCGCACAGGTAACACTGATCGACGACCTTGATGTAATCCTCTTTGGCGACGCCGTCCACTTCCATCGTCTCGGACTCATCGACCAGGTCGAACAGGGTGGGGAAAGCGTCACACAGACTGACACAGCGCCGACACCCGTGACAGATATCGTAGACCCGCTCGAGCTCCTGCTCCAGGTCCGCCTTGTCCCAGAATGTCTCCGACTTCCACGCGACGGGGTGGCGGGTAGGTGCTTCCAGACTTCCTTCTCTCAAGACACGCTCCCTGATGATTCGATAATCGACAGAAAGGCGGGCCCGCCGGGTGGCGGGCTCGCCGGGGCTTCAGCGGATCAGGCGTCCAGGGCGTCGAGGGCCTTCTGGAAGCGGTTGGCGTGGCTGCGCTCCGCCTTGGCCAGGGTTTCCATCCAGTCCGCGATTTCGTCGAACCCCTCGTCCCGGGCGGTCTTGGCCATGCCCGGGTACATGTCGGTGTACTCGTGGGTTTCGCCGGCAATCGCCGCTTTGAGGTTGTCAGCCGTTCCGCCGATCGGCAGGCCGGTAGCCGGATCGCCGGTCTCCTCCAGGTACTCCAGGTGACCGTGGGCGTGACCGGTTTCACCTTCAGCAGTGGAGCGGAACACGGCGGCGACGTCGTTGTAACCTTCCACATCAGCCTTCGCGGCGAAGTAGAGGTAGCGACGGTTGGCCTGGGACTCGCCGGCAAAGGCGTCTTTCAGGTTCTGTTCGGTTTGGCTGCCTTTCAGTGACATGTTCTATCTCCTGTCGAATATTGGATACCACCACTACATTTGTGGTGACAGTACTCTAGCGCAAGGGGCGCCGTCTGCCCAATGGAGATTAACTAACGGGATGATAGTTAAAATTGATCGCGCTTCCGTCCGAGTTGCTGGAGGTCCTCCAGCGCCAGATAGAGGCAGGGTACCAGAAAGAGGGTGATCACCGTTCCGAGAAGCACGCCGAAGGCGAGCGAGATGGCCATCGGCACGAACAGGTGGGTGGAGATGGTGGTATCCAGCATCATGGGCGTCAGGCCCACGAAGGTGGTGACGCTGGTCAGCACGATCGGCCGGAAGCGCACTGCGCCAGCCTGGCTCACGGTCCGCTCCAGGTTGTCTCCGGACGCCCGCCGCCGGTTGATATAGTCCACCAGCACCAGGCTGGAGTTTACCACCACGCCGGACAGGGCCACGATGCCGAGCAGAGAGAAGAAGACCAGCGATTTTCCCAGCAGCAGGTGGCCGAGGATTGCGCCCACCGCACCGAAGGGAATGACGCTCATGATGACCAGCGGTTGCAGGTAGGACTGCAGGGGAATGGCCAGCAGCGTATAGATGACCAGCAGGGCGAGGAGCGCGGTCCTGACAATTGAGCCCATGGACTCGCTGCGCTGCTCCGCCTCTCCCGCCAGGCGGTAGCCGACGCCCGGATGGTTTTCCAGTATCCGGGGCAGTTCGTTGGCCATGAGGGAAGCCAGGATCTCTTCCGGGGCACGGACGCTGCGATCGACGTCCGCCTGCACCTGCACGACCCGCTGGCCGTCCACCCGGTTGATGGTGGTGTATCCCCGTGCGAGCGTGGCCCGGGCGACGCTGCCGAAAGGTACTTCGGTGCCATCGGCGGTGCGGATGCGCATCGCTTCGAGATCCCCCAGGGAGTGGCGTTCATCCTCGGGATATCGCACCATGACCCGAATGTCCTCCTTGCCCCGCTGCACCCGCTGGGCTTCGTAACCGTAGAAGGCGTGGCGTACCTGCTGACCCAGGTCCTGCAGGGTCAGGCCGAGGCTGCGTGCCGCCGGCAGCAGCTCCAGTTGCACCTCCTGTTTGCCGGCCCGGAAGGTGTCGCTGATATCCCGCGCACCGCTGTAGGCCTGCAGCGCGGCGCGCAGTTCTGCCGCCGCCGAACGCAGCTCCTCGAATCTCTTGCCATACAGCTCGATATCGATGGCGCTGCCGAGACCGAAAGCCTGCGACGTAAAGCCCAGTTCGATGGCGTCAGGGATGCTGCCGGTGAGTTGCCGCCAGCGGTCCGCGAACTCGCTGGTGGGCGTCCCGGCATAGTCCCGGGGCAGGTCCAGCTCCAGAGCCACTTCTGCGATATTGCTCTGGGCGGTAGCGCCGAAATTGGTGCTGCCCTTGGGTATGGTGGAACCGATACTGGAGAAGACATGGCGGATCTTGCTGGGCTGGCCGGGCGCCAGCCCGGCGTCCAGCTCGGTCCGCAGCCGCTCTGCCGCGGCCTCGATCCGGGCAACCGCCCGAGCCGTCGCTTCCACCGGGGTGCCCTCCGGCATGGTCAGGGTAGCGTAGAGGTGGGTCCCCTCCACTGACGGGAAGAACTGGAACACCATGCGCCCGCTGCTGAACAGGGCCAGCGCGACGGCCAGCACGACGATACCCAGGGCGAGGGTTGCGTAGCGCCAGCGCAGGGCCAGCTCGACGGAGGGGAGATAGTAATGGCTGGCAATGCTCTCGAGTGCGCTCGATATTCTCTCCTGCAGTGCCAGCCAGCGGTCGAGCAGGCCGTGTTCCCCGGGTTCGCGCTCGGTCTTGCGGTGTGCCAGGTGCGAGGGCAGGATAAGCTGCGATTCCAGGATGCTGAACAACAGGGCGATGATCACCACCACACCCATGACATTGAAGAAACTGCCCATGCTGCCGGGGATGCTGATAATCGGGATGAAGGCGGCCATGGTGGTGAACACGCCGAACAGGACCGGTATGGAAACCTCCTGGGTCCCGTCCACGGCCGCCTGCAAGCGCGGTTCCCCCATTTTCTCATGGGCGTAGACGCGTTCACCCACCACGATGGCGTCGTCCACCAGGATGCCCAGCACCAGGATGAATGCCATCACCGAGACGGTACTGATAGAGATGTCCAGCAGTGGAAAAACCGCTACCGTGCCCAGCATGGCGATGGGGATACCCGCGGCCACCCACACTGCGAGGCGAAAACGCAGGAAAAGGGTCAGCACCAGCAGCACCAGCAACAGGCCGCTGCGGGCATTGCGGGTCAGCGAGTCGAGGCGGTCCACCAGATCCTGGGACTCGTCCTGCCAGATCGTCAGGTGAATACCTTCAGGCACCTCGCGCCGCGCCTGAGCCACGTAGGCCTTGACCTGCTGCGCCAGGTCCAGGATGTCCTCGTCACCGACGCGCGAGACCCGGATGGCAACGGAGGGATCGCCATCGAAACGGGCCAGCAGGTCGCTCTCCTCGAAGCCGTCCACCACCCTGGCAATATCCCCCACAGTGACGGATGTGCCGTCGCTGCGGGTCAGGACCACGATCTGCTCGAACTCGCGCCCGCGGTAGGCCTGTCCCTTGGTGCGCAACAGGATTTCGCCGCCGTCGGTTTTCAGCGATCCGCCCGGCACATCGAGGGAGCTCTGCTCGATGGCGCGGCCGACCTCCTGCAGCGTCAGGCCGTGGCGGCGCAGGGTCTGCTCGGACACCTCGATTGAGACTTCATAGGGGCGGGCGAACAGCAGCTCTGCCTGGGACACCCCCGGCAGGGCGACGATATCGTCGCGCAGCTGCTGGCCGATCTGTTTCAGGGTGCGCTCGTCGGCGGCCCCGGACACCGCTATCTGCAGTACCGTGGAGAGAATGGCGACCTCCGCCGTGACCGGCTTTTCCGTCTCCGCCGGGAAAGAGTCGATGGCGTCCACCCGGCTCTTGATGTCGTTGGCGACCTTGCTCTTGTCGACACCCTCCACCAGCTCGATGATCACCGAACAGAGCCCCTCCGAGGAGACCGAGCGGACCCGGTCGATTCCCTCGGTGCCCTCTACCGCCTCCTCGACCCGCACGCAGACCGCGGACTCCACCTCCTCGGGTGCCGCCCCCAGGTAGGGGATGCGTACCTGCACCGCGTCAACCTCGATACTCGGGAACTCTTCCTGGCGAATGCCGGGCAGGGCGATAAGGCCGCCGACCAGCAGGATGAACATCAGCAGGTTGGCGGCAACCGGGTTGTGGACGAACCAGTCGATGGCGCGGTGCACGGGGAGGGCCTACTCCAGCACCGGTTGGACGCGCATACCCTCGACCACGGTCTGCATCGGCGAGAGGCAGACCAGTTCGCCGTCCGCCAGCCCGTCACTGATCAGTACATCGTCGTGTTCCAGGCGCAGGATCCTCACCTGTCGGAAGTGCAGGTGATCGTCGGCATCCACCACGAGAACCTGGTTGTCGTCGCGGATCGCGGAGCGGGGCAGGCGGATCACGTTCTCGACCTTGCGACCGCGAATCTCCGCCTGCACGAACAGGCCGACGGGTATCATCGGCAGGCCCTCCTGCTGCTCCAGTCGCAGGCGGGCAACGCCGTACACCATCCGGGAGCGCTCGTCGATCTCCGCCTCTGTGCGCACCAGTTCGCCACGCCACTGCAGGCGCGCAGTGCCGAACTCGGCGGAGACGGTGACCGGCGGTCGCAGCGACTCGGGCAACTGGCCCCGTACGTAGACCGGCATACCGAGATAGACCAGCTGGTCAGCGGCAATGGGCAGCCGCACTTCGACGAAGTCGGTCGCGTAGATAGTGCCGATGCTCTGCCCGCGACTCACAAACTGGCCGAGATCGACCTGCTCGCTGCGCACCAGTCCGTCGAAGGGGGCGCGCAGCTCGGTGCGGTCGAGATCCCGCTGCGCCTGTTCCAGGTTTGCCCGGCTCTCCTGCAGGTTGGCCTCCGCCACACTGAACGCGCGACGGGCGCCGTCCAGCTGGGACTGGCTGGCGAGGTTCTGCTCCGACAGGCGTTCGAGCCTTCGCAGCTCGTCCCGGGCATAGGCATACTCCACCTCCGCTCTCGTCAGCGCGGCTTCGCTGCGCTGCAGGGCGTTGCGGTAATCGGCGTCATCGATTCGCAGCAGGGCGTCTCCCGCTTCGAAGGAACCGCCGTCGACCAGGGCGGGTGACGTCCATACCACGCGGCCGGACACTTCCGGAATCAACTCGCTCTGACTGCGCGGTTGCACGCTACCCTGTGAACTGATTGCGAGGTGCTCGGCACCGGTCTCTACGCGGGTTACCCGCACGCTGACTGGCAGGGGCTCGTAGGGCTGCAGGGTCTGCTCCGGCTCGTTCAGCGCGATCAGGGCCGCCAGGCCGAGGCCGACCAGCAGGATGGCGACGGGGTAGAGTACTTTTCTCCTCAACGCTGCGAACGCCGGGGTCTTCGGGGCAGGCCGTTGTGCTGCGTGGCGAAGGGCCGGGTGTTCCCGGTGACGACCGGATGCCGGCGCGCCGGCTGTCTCGGCGGTACCAGCTGCATCTTGCCGTTGCCGATCAGGTCGGCCCTTCCCATTTTCTTGAGCGCCCTGCGCAGCAGGGGCCAGTTGTCGGGATCGTGGTAGCGCAGGAACGCCTTGTGCAGGCGACGCTGGGAGAGGCCGCGCACCGTGGGGAGACCGGCGCTGTTGCGGGTCACGCGCCGCAGCGGGTTGATGCCGCTGTGGTACATGGCCGTGGCGGTGGCCATGGGGGAGGGGTAGAAGGTCTGCACCTGGTCCGCCCGGAACCGGTGTCGCTTGAGCCACAGCGCGAGATTCATCATGTCCTCGTCGGAGGTGCCGGGGTGTGCCGCGATGAAATAGGGGATCAGGTACTGCTCCTTGCCCGCCTCTTTCGAGTACTTCTCGAACATCGCCGAGAAGCGCTCGTAGCTGCCGATACCCGGTTTCATCATCTTCGACAGGGGGCCCTCTTCCGTGTGCTCCGGCGCAATCTTGAGGTAGCCACCGACGTGGTGGGTGACCAGTTCCCTGACGTATTCCGGCGTCTCCACGGCCAGGTCGTAGCGCAGACCGGAAGCGATCAGCACCTTCTTTACACCGGGAAGCTTGCGCGCCCGCCGGTAGAGGTGGACCAGCGGTGTCTGGTCAGTATCGAGGTTTTTACAGATGCCGGGATAAACACAGCTGAGTTTGCGACACTGCGCCTCGACCTCGCGGCTCTTGCAGGCCAGCCGCCACATATTGGCGGTGGGGCCACCGAGGTCGGAAATCACACCTGTGAATCCCGGGGAGGTGTCGCGGATCGTCTCGATCTCGCGGATGATGGAGTCCTCGGAGCGGTTCTGAATGATACGCCCCTCGTGCTCGGTAATGGAGCAGAAGGTGCAGCCGCCAAAGCAGCCACGCATGATATTCACCGAGTGGCGGATCATCTCGTAGGCCGGGATCCGCTCGTCGCCATAGGCCGGGTGGGGGAGGCGGCGATAGGGCAGCTCGAATACCCAGTCGAGCTCTTCGGTCGACAGGGGCAGGGGCGGCGGGTTCAGCCACACCTCGCGGTCGCCATGGGCCTGGACCAGCGGCCGGGCGTTGTGGGGGTTGGTCTCCTTGTGCAGGATGCGCGATGCGTGGGCGTACAGTGCGCTGTCGTCCCGGACCTGCTCGTAGGAGGGTATTCGAATCACGGCCGGTCTCGTGTCGCGGGAGTGCCCCACCAGCGTTACCGGCGCCACCTCCCTGGCACCGTCGGCGGAGGCGCAGTCTGTGGTTGCTGTCTCATGGTAGGGGTTTGGTGGCGCTGTCGCGGGTCCCACCACATCGATATCGGTGGAGTCGATCACCTGCCAGCCATCCGGGATGCGCCGGCGTACGAACGCCGTGCCCCGCAGGTCGCGGATCCTGTGCACCGGCTCGCCCGCGGCGAGGCGGTGGGCCACGTCCACGATGGCGCGCTCGGCGTTGCCGTACAGCAGCAGGTCGGCGCGACTGTCCAGCAGGATGGAGCGGCGGACCTTGTCGCTCCAGTAGTCGTAGTGGGCGATGCGACGCAGGCTCGCCTCGATGCTGCCGATGATCAGCGGCACGTCCCGGTAAGCCTCGCGCAGCCTCTGGCTGTAGACGATCACCGCCCGGTCCGGGCGTTTGTCTCCCCTGTTACCGGGCGTATAGGCGTCGTCGTTGCGCCGTTTACGATCCGCCGTGTAGCGATTGATCATCGAGTCCATGTTGCCGGCGGCAACCCCGAAAAAGAGATTGGGGCGACCCAGCGCCCGGAATGGTTCGGGACTGGTCCACTCGGGCTGGGCGATGATGCCGACGCGAAACCCCTGCGCCTCCAGCAGGCGGCCGATCACGGCCATGCCGAAACTGGGATGATCGACATATGCATCCCCGGTGACGATGACGATGTCGCAGCTGTCCCAGCCGAGGCTCTCCATCTCGCGCCTGGACATGGGAAGTTCCGGCGCGGTGCCAAAGCACTCCGCCCAGTATTTGCGGTAGGAATAGATAGGTGTGGGCATAAACCAGCGCGGGGACTCGAATCAGCGCGCAGTATACCTGATTTTGGGTTCGCAGCGGTTCCAGGGCGCCGGCCGGGTGCTGCCAGATACCTTTCGTAGTGGTTGTATTAATCCGCCTTCGGTCTCCGGAAAAATAGAATAAACTGGCGATCGCGGTATTGGCCGCAAGCACCGTTCCGATGACCAGCGGCGCACAGGCGCAGCAGCTCGAGGAGGTCATCGTCACGGCCACCAAGCGGGCCCAGAGCACCCAGGACATTCCGGTCGCGGTGCAGGCCCTCAACTCGGAGAGCCTGCGCCAGCTCAACGTGGGCAACTTCGATGACTACGTCCGCTACCTGCCAAACCTGACCTCCGGCGGGCGCGGCCCCGGGCAGTCGACGATTTACATTCGCGGGATGGCGGTGGAGCCGATCACGGTCATGCTGTCAGGCGCCCAGGGCTCTGTGCCGAATGTTGCGCTCTACCTCGATGAGCAGCCGGTCACCGCGCCCGGCCGCAACCTCGATGTCTACGCCACCGACCTGGAGCGGGTGGAGGTGCTCCCGGGTCCACAGGGCACGCTGTTCGGCGCCAGCTCCCAGGCCGGTACGGTGCGGCTGATCACCAACAAGCCGGACCCCACCCTGTTCAGTGCCGGCTTTGATGCCAGCCTGGCTGACACCTCCAAAGGCGACGAGAGTTACACCACCGAGGGCTTCGTCAACATCCCGATCATAGAGGATACCCTCGCCTTTCGCGCAGCCGCTTATTACGTGGACCGCGGGGGCTATATCGACAATGTGCCGGGCAGCTTCACCACCGACCCCGCAATCAACCCGAAGTCAGCGGTCAGCATCGCCGGGCCCGCCACCTACGAGACCGCGAATAACGATGACCTGGTCGAGGACAACTTCAACGACAGTGGCTACCAGGGTATTCGCCTGGGGCTCAGGTACTTCATCAACGACGAGTGGGACGTTTTGCTGCAGCATACCCGTCAGGAGATCGAGGCCGACGGGGTGTTCGATTACGATCCCGAGGTGGGCGACCTGAAAGTGACCCGATTCTACCCCGATGAGCTCGAAGACGACTTCAACCAGACCGCGTGGACGCTACAGGGCCGTCTCGGGGCGCTTGAACTGTTGTACACGGGCGCCTATCTCGACCGTGATGTAGAGCAGTCGATCGACTACACCGGTTATAACAATGCGGGGGCTTTCATCGAGTACTACACCTGCACCTATACCAACCCCGACTACATTGTGAACTATGGCATCGACCCGAAATTCATCACCGAGGTGCGCGAGTGCCGCACCCCGGTCAAGGGTTTCAGGGGAAAGCAGGACCACAGCCGGATGACCCACGAAATTCGGTTCACCACGCCCCAGGATAGCGATCTCCGCCTGGTGGCCGGGGTGTTCTACGATGACGTGAAAATCGAGACTCTGGACAACTACTGGTATACCGCGGTACCCGAGCTGGGCTTTGCCCCGAACGCCCCCATCGCGGCGGCGCGCAGCATCAATGCTGCGACCCGCCCGGAGGGCGTTGCCTTTTTCAACGACATCACCCGCACCGAGGAACAGATCGCGGTGTTCGGTGAGCTCACCTATGACCTGACGGATAACCTGAGCGCCACCCTCGGTCTGCGCTGGTACGAGCTGGAGACCGATTACTATGGCTCGTCCAATTTCGCCAACGGGATATTCTCCGGATCCGTGGACCTCGACAGCGGGCGCGACTACGACGTCTCCGGGGGGCACACCGATGAGCCGCTGAAAGAGGACGACGTTATTCCGAAGGTCAACTTCAGCTACACGCTGAACGACGACGTGCTCCTGTACGCCACTTACTCTGAAGGCTTCCGCCCCGGCGGCTGGAACCGTGGCGGCGGTCTTGAATCAGTCAATCCTGAATTCCCCACCGTCTCGGCCACCTACGAGACCGACGACGTGGTGAACTACGAGTTCGGCTGGAAGAGCTGGCTGCTGGACGGCACCCTGCAGTTCAACGGTAACGCCTATTTCATCGAGTGGACGGACATGCAGGTGTCGCGCTTCGACCCGGTCAACGTCTCTATCCTGACCTTCATCGAGAATGCCGCCGATTCCGAGATACTGGGCATGGAGGCCGACCTGGTGTGGCTCGCCACCCAGAACCTGACCCTGTTCGGCGCGTTTTCCTGGAACGACACCGAACTCACCGACATCAAGGCCGAGGCGGTGGAGATCGCGCCGAAAGGCAGCGAGCTGCCGCTCACGCCCGAATTCCAGGGGACGCTGCGGGCGCGCTATGACTTCTCCCTGGCGGCCTACGACGCCTACTGGCAGGTGGCCGGACAGTACGCCGGGAGCAGCTACAGCTCGATCGTCGTGCAGGAGCGTGAGAAGCAGGACAGTTATGCCACGGTGGATGCTTCTATCGGCCTGGCCCGCGACGGCTGGACCGTCGAACTCTTCGGCCAGAACCTGACGGACGAACGGGCCGAGCTGTACATCAACACCCAGGACGATATCCGCCGGATCACTACCAACCGCCCGCGCACTTACGGGCTGCGGCTGTCGTACCAGTATTGAGCGCGGTCGGCCTGCCGGTGGCGGAGGATCTCGGTCGGGCGGAACAGGCCCTGAAGCAGGGGCGGATCGAACCCGCGGCAGCGCTGGCCGAGGCGCATCTGCAGGCGCACCCCGGCGATACCTCGGCGCTCTACCTGCTCGCCGTGTGCCGGCGTTACCAGCAGCGCAATGACGATGCCATGCGCCTGCTGGACGCCCTGCGCCAGGGCGAGCCGGGCCACGCCCGCGCCGCCCAGGAGGCCGGCCACAACCTCAGGCAGGCGGGCCGGCGGGAGGAGGCCGTCGCCGCCTACCGCCAGGCCGTGGCGTCGAACCCGGCGCTTCAGGCCAGCTGGCGCGCGCTGGCAGAACTCACGGATGACAGCCAGGCGCGGCAACAGGCCGATTTTCTTCAGGCTCTGCCGCCGGCGCTATTGTCCGTCACCAGCCAGATGTACGAAGGTCGCCTTTACCGTGCGGAGCAGCTGTGTCGTTCATTTCTCCAGCAGCACCCGCACCACCCCGAGGCAATGCGGCTGCTGGCCGCCCTCGGCCTGCGACTGAACGTCTACGACGATGCCGAATTCCTGCTGGAGAGCTGCCTCGAGCTGCACCCCGACTTCACCCGGGCGCGCCTCGACTACATCGAGGTTCTGCACCGGCGCCAGAAATTCGCGGCCGCCCTGGCGCAGGCTGAGCAACTGTACCGCTCGGACCCGGACAACAGCGCCTTCGAATCCGCATTTGCCAACGCCAGCGTCGCTGTCGGCCGCTACGAGCAGGCGCTGGCCGCCTATCGGCGGGTGATTGACCGCAGCCCCGACAGCCCCGGCATTCACCTGGCCTGCGGCCACGCCCTGAAGACCATCGGCAGCCGGGCAGAGGCGGAGGAGGCATACCAGAGCGCCTGCCGGATAAAACCGGATTTCGGCGACGCCTGGTGGAGCCTGGCCAACCTCAAGACCTACCGGTTTTCTGATGCGGAACTGGCCTGCATGGAGGCGCAGGAGGCGGCTCCCGGCACCAGTCTCTATGATCGGTTCCATCTCTGTTTCGCCCTGGGCCGCGCCCGTGAGCAGCGCGCCGAGCATGCGCAGGCGTTCCACTGGTATGACCAGGGGAACCGGCTGAAGCAGACCCAGACCCGCTACAGCGCCGACCGATTCTCCGCCGAGTGCGATGCGCAGCGGGAGCACTGCAGTTCCGAGCTGTTTGAGCGCAGGGCGGGGGAGGGCTGTCCGGCCGCGGACCCCATCTTCATCGTTGGCCTCCCCCGGGCGGGATCCACACTGCTCGAGCAGATTCTTTCCAGTCATTCGATGGTGGACGGCACGTTCGAGCTGCCCAATGTCCTGGCGCTTGCCCATCGCCTTGGCGGGCGTCGCCGCATGGACCAGCCCTCCCGCTACCCGGCCGTGCTGGCGGAGCTCGACGCGGCCGACCTGCGCCAGTTCGGGGAGCGATATATCGAAGAGACCCGTATCTATCGCCAGGGAGCCCCGAGGTTCACCGATAAAATGCCCAATAACTTCCGCCATATCGGGCTGATCCACCTGATCCTTCCCAACGCCACCATCATCGATGCCCGGCGCCACCCGATGGCCTGCTGTTTCAGCGCATTCAAACAGCTGTTTGCGGAGGGGCAGGAATTCACCTACGGGCTGGAGAACGTCGGCCGCTACTACCGCGACTACGTCGAACTCATGGACCACTGGGACCGGGTCCTGCCCGGCAGAATACTGCGGGTGGAGTATGAGGAGCTGGTGAGCGATTTCGAGGCGCAGGTCAGGCGCCTGCTCGACCACTGCGGACTGCCCTTTGAAGAGAATTGCCTGGCGTTCCACCGCACCGAGCGCTCGGTACGCACGGCCAGTTCGGAGCAGGTGCGGCGCCCCCTCTACGACAATGCGCTTACGGAGTGGCGCCATTTCGCCCCCCATCTCGACCCGCTCCGCCACGCCCTGGGGCCGGTTCTGGAGCGTTACCCGACATGAATGAGTCCGGTGAAGGCAGGGACCTCCCGGGACCGCCGGCGTTAGACCGGGCGGTGGTCGCGCCCGCGGCGGGCTTTCTGATCCTGCTGGTGGCGGTCGCGGGCCTGTTCCCGGAGAAAAGCGGCCGCTTCTTCCAGCATTTGCAGGATGCCATCGTCTATTACGGCAGCTGGTACTACGTGCTGGTGGTGGCAATTGTACTGTTGAGCGTGCTGTTTTTCGCCTTCTCGCGCTTTGGCGACATCAAGCTGGGCCCGGACCACTCGGAGCCGGACTACACCTATTCCTCCTGGTTCGCCATGCTGTTTGCGGCCGGTATGGGTATCGGCCTGATGTTTTTCGGCGTCGCCGAACCGGTCATGCATTTCCTCGACCCGCCCCATGCCCTGGCGGACCCGGCGGCGGCGGCCGCTGAGGCGATGACCCTGACCTTCTTCCACTGGGGGCTGCACGGCTGGGCGATCTATGCCATCGTGGCGCTGGTGCTGGCCTATTTCGCCTACCGGCACAACCTGCCGCTGACTCTGCGATCCGCGCTGTATCCGCTGATCGGGGAGCGGATTTACGGCCCCTGGGGGGCGGCGGTGGACGTTTTTGCGATTCTCGGCACGACCTGCGGGATCGCCACCAGCCTCGGGCTGGGTGTGCTGCAGATAAATTCGGGCCTCGCCTACCTGTTCGGAATCCCGACTACCCTGGGAGTGCAGATCGTCCTGATTGCCGCAACCATCGGGCTGGCATCCGTCTCGGTGGTCCTGGGCCTGGATGCGGGTATCAAGCGGCTCTCCGAGCTGAATATCTCGCTGGCGGTGCTGCTCTGGGCAGGGGTTCTTCTGGCCGGCCCCACGGTGCTGGTGCTGCAGGGCGTGATGCAGAATATCGGCGCGTACATGGGTGACCTGGTAACCAAGACGTTCAACCTTTACGCCTATGATCCCACCGACTGGCTCGGGGGGTGGACGATTTTCTACTGGGGATGGTGGCTCAGCTGGTCGCCCTTTGTGGGACTGTTCATTGCCAGAATATCGCGGGGACGCACCATCCGGGAGTTCGTGCTGGGCGCGATGCTCGTGCCCGGTGGTGTCACCCTCCTCTGGATGGGGGTGTTCGGCAACAGCGGCATCGAGCTGATCATGCAACAGGGTGCCGTGGAGTTCGGTGCTGCGGTACAGGAGAACCAGGCGGTCGCCCTGTTCCGCTTCATGGAGTATCTGCCTTTTTCCAGGTTGCTCTCTTTCGTGTCGGTCATCATGGTGGTGATTTTTTTCGTCACCTCTGCAGACAGCGGTGCGATGGTCCTGAACATGCTCTGCTCACGGGGCCGGGACGATACCCCCGCGCTGCAGCGGGTGGCCTGGACCTTCTCCATCGGGGTCATTGCCGTGGTATTGCTCGTCGCCGGCGGCCTGTCTTCGTTACAGACCGCCGCGATTGCCAGTGCGCTGCCTTTCTCCGTGGCTCTCCTGTGCGCGATCTGGGGTTTCGCCAGGGCACTGCAGGTTGATGTCTCCAAGCGCAACGTGCTCCAGAGCGTTGTGCCGAGCGCGGTCGACGGCGTGGACTGGCGGCGACGACTCGACAACCTGTTGCGATACCCCGGGGATAACGCGGTGCAGCGCTTTGAAAAAGAAATCGTGCTGCCTGCCCTGGGCGACTTCGCCACAGAACTGCAGGCACGTGGTGTCCAGTGCCGCGTGCTGGACCTGGTGTCGGACCGGGGGGCTGTGAGGCTCGAGGTGTACCACGGCGGTGAACTCGATTTTCTCTATGAGATCCGCTGCCGGGAGCACGCCATGCCGGGGCACGCAGTGGCTGGAACGGCGCTGGGGGAGCTAGCCGAGCAGGACAGGTTCTACCGGGCAGAGGTGCACCTGGCCGAGGGCGGGCAGGACTACGATGTGATGGGCTGGAGCCGGGAGCAGCTCACCGTCGATGTGCTGCAGCAGTACGAAAACCACCTGCAGTTCCTGCACGCGCTGCGCTGAATTCAGGCACCGCTGCCAGCGGCGTCGGCATCGTGGCCGGGGTGGGGCAGTTTGGAACCGCAGTTCCTGCAGTAGTGGGCCTGGGGATCACGCTCGACGATGGAACAGGTACTGCAGTTGCGTGCGTCGCGCATCTGCCGGTTGCGCCGCATCTGCTCCGCGACGGTAAGCTCTGCGGTGATGATGCCGGTCGGTACGGCGATGATGGCGTAACCGATCAGCATGCCTGCCGCGGAAATGGCGCGTCCGATCGCGGTGACCGGCGTGACGTCGCCGTAGCCCACCGTGGTAATCGTGACAATGGCCCAGTAGATGCTGAGTGGTATGTTGTCGAAGCCGTTGTCGGGACCTTCGATGACATAGATCAGGCAGCCGAAGATCGTGGTCAGAATGATCATCAGTGAAAAGAACACGAAAATCTTGCGCGCCGAGCGGCGCAGGGCGCCGGCCAGTTCGTTGGCCTCGTTCAGCAGGGCGACCAGGCGCAGGACCCGGAAGATCCTGAGGATACGCAGCATGCGGATGATCAGCAGTGAAGCGGTCTGGGGCACCAGCAGCGACAGGTAGGTGGGAAGCAGGGCGAGCAGGTCGACGATGCCGTACAGGCTGAGGACGTAGGCCTTGCGGTTGGGTGAGCACCAGATGCGCACCAGGTACTCGATGGTGAAACCGATGGTGAAGATCCACTCCACGCGCAGGTAAAGCGGCCCGTACTTCGCGTGGAGTTCGGGAATCGAATCCAGCATGACCACCACCACGCTGGCCAGGATCACTGCGATAAGCGTGAGGTCGAACCATTTGCCCGACGGGGTCTCCGTGCCGAAAATAATCTCGTAGTATTTGCGCTGCAGGGGGGTTTGTTGGCGAGGCGGCATGGAGGCACGTCTGTCGGTGGCGAACGGGGTTCGTTGCCACTATAGTAAACGGCTTTGCCTTTGTACAACGTTGTGGCGCCTGCGGGCCCCGCGGGGGGGATAGCTATGGAACTGCCGATTTTCCAGGTCGATGCCTTTACTGACAGGGTATTCGGTGGCAATCCGGCGGCGGTGATGCCGCTCCCGGGGTGGCTGGAGGATGCCACGCTGCAGGCGATCGCCATGGAGAACAACCTGTCGGAAACCGCGTTCCTGGTCCCGGCGGGAGCGGGCCACGAACTGCGCTGGTTTACCCCGACGGTAGAGGTGGAACTCTGCGGTCACGCCACGCTGGCGGCCGCCCATGTGTTGTTTGAACACCTGGGATACTCCGGCGGGGTGATAGCGTTCCAGACCCGCAGCGGCGAATTGCGCGTGCACCGCGCCGGGGCGGGACTGACTCTCGATTTCCCGGCCAGCGAGCTGGCCGTGACCGGGGTGGACACGGCTATCTGTGACGCCCTGGGCGGCATGGCCAGCGAGGCACTCACAGTGGGGGAAAACGCCCACTCTTTGCTCTATGTCTACGAGTTCGAGGAGGACGTCGCGCGACTGTCGCCCGACTTCTCCGCGCTGTGCGCGGCCAGCGCGCAGTGCGTCATCGCAACAGCGCCGGGCAACGAGTGCGATTTCGTGTCACGCTTCTTCGCCCCCCAGTTCGGGGTCGACGAGGACCCTGTTACCGGCTCGGCCCATTGCAGCCTGGTCCCCTACTGGGCGGGACGTCTGCAGTCCAGCGAACTTCAGGCACGGCAGATCTCGGCCAGGGGCGGCAACCTTGCGTGCGCGCTGCGGGAGGGCCGGGTATTGATGACCGGCAGTGCCGTAACCTTCCTGCGCGGGACCGTGACGCTGCCCGATTGAGCGGTTCACAGACTGGCGACCACCTCTACCATGGCGCCGGTCAGGGCGGCGGTATCCCGGCTCTCCATGATGAACGGCGGCATCGCGTAGACCAGCCGGCCGAAGGGGCGCACCCAGACTCCGCGCTCCACGAACATCGGCTGGACCCGTTTCATGTCAACGGGCTCGCTCAGCTCGATGACACCGATCGCCCCGAGGGTTCTCACGTCGACGACATGGGGCAGGTCCCGGGCGGGGGCGAGGCCCTCGCCGAGCTGGTCTTGCAGCTGCTGGACTCTCCGCTGCCAGGGCTGGGAGAGCAGCAATTCGATGCTGGCTATTGCGGTGGCGCAGGCCAGGGGGTTGCCCATGAAGGTGGGGCCGTGCATGAAGGCACCGGCCTCGCCGGCGCTGATCCTTTCGCTGACGCGATCAGTGCACAGCGTGGCGGCCAGGGTCATGTAGCCGCCGGTCAGGGCCTTCCCCAGGCACAGGATGTCGGGCTCGATCCCCGCGTGTTCCAGGGCAAACAGTTTGCCGGTGCGACCGAAACCGGTGGCGATCTCGTCGAAGATCAGCAGGACGTCGAACGCGTCACACAGGGCCCGCAGGTGCACCAGGTACTCGGCTGAGTAGAAGCGCATGCCGCCCGCACCCTGCACCACCGGTTCCACGATCACCGCCGCTATCTCCCCGTGGTGCTGCGACAGCAGCTCGGTGATCGCGGCCATCTCGGCATCGCCGCAGGGTTCTCCGAAGCGGCAGGTCGGTGCCGGTGCAAACAGCTGCTTCGGCAGCACGTCGCCAAACAGGTGGTGCATGCCGGTCACCGGGTCGCACACGGACATCGCGCCGAACGTGTCGCCGTGGTAGCCGCTGCGCAGGGCGACCAGGCGCTGTTTTTCACCGCGCCCGATGGCGTGCCAGTACTGGATCGCCATCTTGATGGCCACCTCCACCGAAACGGAGCCCGAGTCGCTGAAGAACACCCGGTCCAGCGCGGGGGGAGTGAGGTCGGTCAGCATGCGCGCCAGCTTTACCGCGGGCGGGTGGGTCAGGCCGCCGAACATCACGTGTGACATCGCCTGCAGCTGGGTCTGCACAGCCCGATTGAGTATGGGGTGGTTGTACCCGTGAATCGCGCACCACCAGGAGGCCATGCCGTCGATAAGCTCCCGCCCGTCGGCCAGCTGCAGGCGCACACCCTCGGCACCGACCACGGGAAACACCTCCGGGGCGTCGGTGGCCGACGCGTAGGGATGCCAGATATGCCGCCGGTCCGACGCCACCAGGCTTTTCCAGCTGGCTTTCATCCCTCCTCCAGCAGAGTGAGGATTGAGGGGAGTATAGTGGCCAGCAGTTCCGATTGCGCCTCGGCCGAGGGGTGGATGCCGTCCTCCTGCATCAGAGCCGGGTTGGTGGCGACGTCCTGCAGCACGAAGGGGGAGAGTGCACTGCCGGTCTCCTCCGCGACCAGCGGGTAACTCTCCCGGAAGCTGGCGGTATAACGCGCGCCGTAATTGGGGGGGATCTCCATCGGCATGATGATCACCTCTGCGCCCGCCGCCCGGGACAACGCCGCCAGCTGGCGCAGGTTGTCGCGGAACCTGTTGACGGGATAGCCGCGCAGCCCGTCGTTGCCGCCCAGTTCGATGATAACCAGGGTGGGTGAATGCTCCTCCAGCAGGCCCGGCAACCTGCGCAGGGCTCCGCCGGTGGTCTCCCCGCTGATACTGGCGTTAACCACCCGGTGGCCGGGGTGGCTCTGTTCCAGGCGCCGGGCCAGCATCGCCACCCAGCCCTCCTCGAGGGACATGCCGTAGGCGGCGCTGATACTATCGCCCAGCACCAGGATGGTATGCTCCCGCGCCTGGCTCGCTGCGGCCAGCAGGATGAGGATCAATCCGTGCAGACAGCGGTTGCGTAAGGTGGGGTAAAGGAAGCGACGCATGATCAAGACCGAAAATCTCCTGAAGCGGGTCCCGATGGCGGGAGGCGAACTGGAGATACTGAAAGGGATCAACCTGGAAATCAAGTCGGGGGAAACTGTGGCTATTGTCGGCGCGTCGGGTTCCGGCAAGTCCACCCTGCTCGGGCTGCTCGCGGGCCTGGACGAGGCCAGCGGCGGTCGTGTGGTCATCGGTGACACGGAGCTGGGCCTGTTGGACGAGGATGGTCGGGCGCTGTTCCGGGGTGAGCATATCGGATTCGTGTTCCAGTCTTTCCAGCTGCTGCCGGCACTCACCGCGCTGGAGAACGTCATGCTGCCGCTGGAACTGAATGGGCAGGACGATGCGCGTCAGCAGGCGGAGCATTTTCTGTCCCGGGTGGAGCTGGGTCCGCGCACCCATCACTACCCGCTGCAGCTGTCCGGCGGCGAGCAGCAGCGAGTCGCCATCGCCCGGGCCTTCGCCTCCCGGCCCGAAATCCTCTTTGCGGACGAACCCACCGGCAACCTCGACACCCGCACCGGGGCCCATATCATCGACCTCCTGTTCGAGCTCAACCGGGAGGAGGGCACAACCCTGGTCCTGGTCACCCACGACCAGAATCTGGCGCAGCGCTGCCAGCGGCGGCTATGCATGGAAGCCGGCGTGCTGGTGGCGGAGTAGGAGGCGGTGTCGGTTACAGCCACGCGGATGCTGGCACGGGACTGGCGCGGGGGCGAGCTCGGCGTGCTGGTCATGGCGCTGGTGCTGGCGGTCGGTGTCGTCTCCGGGATCAGCGCCTTCACCACCCGGCTCCAGAACGCACTGGAACAGGAGAGCCACCGCTTCCTGGCGGCGGATCGGGTCGTTCGCAGCGGGCGGGACCTGCCCGAGGCCTGGTGGGAGCGCGCCGGGCAGGAAGGCTTGCGCCGCGCCCGCACCCTGACCTTTCCCTCGATGGTCTATGCGGGCGAGGAGAACATGCACCTGGCCTCGGTAAAGGCGGTCTCGGCGGGCTATCCGCTGCGCGGTGAGCTGACGTACAGCGAAGAGCCGTTCGGAGCGGTGCTGCCGGCGCAGGCCGGCCCTTCGCCCGGCCAGGTCTGGCTGGACTCCAGACTGTTCCCGCTGCTCGAGGTGCAGATCGGCGACCGGGTGACCATCGGCGAGGCCCAGTTCCTGATCGCCGCCGCCGCGCGCACGGAGCCGGATCAGGCGGCCGGCTTTTTCGGGTACGGCCCGCGGGTGCTGATGCACTACGCGGACATTCCGGCGACCGGCGTGATCCAGCCGGGCAGCCGGGTGGAGTACCGCCAGCTCTATGCCGGGGAGCCGGCGCAGCTGGAGGCATTCGTCGCCTGGCTGGAGCCGCAGCTGGAGGCAGGGCAACGCCTGATTGATGTCAACGACGGACAGCCGGGCGTCGGCGGCGCCCTGCGCCGGGCGGAGAGCTTTCTGCTGCTGGCCGGCAGTCTCGGCGTGGTGTTGGCCGGAGTCGCAATTGCGCTCGCGGCGCGACGCTTCAGCGAGCGTCACACCGACTACGTCGCCATCATGAAGAGCCTGGGGGCGACTGCCGGCGTCATCAACCGCCTTTACGGGCGCAGCCTGCTGCTGCTCGGCCTGTTTGCCACCGCGGCGGGGTGCCTGCTGGGCTGGAGCATCCAGGCGCTTTTTTTCGGCCTGTTCGCCGACCAGCTGCCGGTGCAGCCCGCACCGAGCGGTCCACGCCCCTATGCCATGGGCAGCGCCACGGCCCTGGTCTGCCTGCTCTGCTTTGCCTGGCCGCCTCTGCGCAGGCTGGGGCAGTCCAGCCCGCTGCGGGTATTGCGTCGCGACCTGCCCCTGGAGACCCGCCGCACCGTTGCCGATTACCTGCTGGGGCTCGCGGCGGTGACCCTGCTCATGCTCTGGTACAGCGGCGACTGGAAGCTGACCGTGGCCGTGCTCGCCGGCCTCAGCGTGACCGTGCTGCTCGGCCTGGTGCTCGCCATGACACTGTTGCGGGGCGGGCGCCTGGTGGGTATGAGGGCCGGCAGTATATGGCGCCTGGCGCTGGCCGGGTTGCAGCGGCGGGGAACCGCCAACGCGCTGCAGGTGGTGATCTTCGCGATGGCGATCATGCTGCTGCTGGTACTGCTGCTGGTGAGAACATCCCTCATCGACAACTGGCAGACCCAGCTTCCGGATAATGCGCCCAACCACTTCATGATCAATATCGGCCCGGAAGAGGTGCAGGCCGTGGACCAGATGCTGCGCGCCGAGGATATCCCCAGCGAGGCCCTCTACCCGATGATCCGGGGCAGGATCATGGCGGTCAACGGCGACCCCCTCCCGGCGAACGGTGACGAGGAGGAAGAGGGGCGGCGCCAGCGCGAATCGAACTTCACCTGGTCCCGCACCCTGCCTGAGGGCAACGAACTCGTGGCCGGGCGCTGGTGGACGCCGGACACGGAGGAGGCGCTCGTCTCGGTGGAGCGGGATTTCGCTGAACGCATGGGCATCTCCCTCGGGGATACGCTGGACTTCCTGGTCGGCGCGCGGCCCCTGTCGGCGAAGGTGGCCAGCATCCGGGACCTCGACTGGCAGTCGATGCGCCCCAATTTCTTCCTGATATTTCCGCCGAAGCTCCTCGCGCCCTATCCTGCCACCTTCATGACCAGCTTCTTTCTTCCCCCTGAACGGAAGGTTTTTCTGAACCGCTTCATCCGCAGCTTTCCAACCGTGACGGTGATCGAGATGGACGTGGTGGTGGAGCAGATCCGCTCGATAGTGGACAAGGTCTCGGCGGCCATCGAACTGGTGCTGGGCGTGATCCTGGCAGCCGGCGCCCTGGTCCTGGTCGCCGGTGTCCAGGCCAGCGTGGATGTGCGCATGCAGGAGAGCGCGATCCTGCGGGCCCTGGGGGCGCGACGGCGCCTGATTCTGGGTGGTTTGCTGATCGAGTTTGCCGCGCTCGGCCTGTTTGCCGGACTGCTGGCCACGGTGGCGGCAGAGTTCTCGGTGTATATCCTGCAGGTCAGGGTGATGGATATGGCCTATGCGCCATCGCCCTGGGTATGGCCGCTCGGCGTCGCGGCGGGAATACTGCTGATCGGGGGATTGGGGGTCTACAGCTGCCGCAGGGTGGTATCGAGCCCGCCGCTGGCGCTACTGCGGGAGCTGTGAGGGCGCAACCGGTACGCTGATACCATTGATGAAACAGTGCACGCCGAGGTCCACCTGGCGCTTGAGATCGATATGCCTCTGGAACAGGTCCGGGGCGTCGACCCGCAGGGTGGCCAGCCCGTAGATCGCGGACCAGGCGGCATTGGTGAGGTAGGCGAGCTCGTCCTGCTGCCGGAAAATGCCCTGGTCTATGCCCCGCTGCAGGATGTCCTGCACCAGGCGGAAGGTCTCGCGGCTGGCCTCACGCAGCTCGGGGTAGTTGTCCGCCGGCTGCACCGCAGGGCCAAACATGAGCTTGAACAGCTGCGGATGCGCCGCGGCGTAGTCGACGTAGGCATGGGCGAAGGCGAGCAACTGTTGCCGGGGGTCGGCAACGGCCTCCCCAGCGCCCTTCAGCGCGACCACCAGGTCCCGATAACCGCGGGTCGCCATCGCCGCCAGCAGCTCGCCCCGGTCGGCGAAGTGGCGGTAGGGTGCAGTCTGGGAGACCCCGATCGCGCGGGCCAGCGCGCGCAGGCTGAGCTCCTCGGCGCTGACCTCGCGCAGCTGCGCAATGGCCGTTTCGAGCAGTTCCGCGCGCAGGTTGCCGTGGTGGTAGCTTTTCTGGCCGGCTGCCTCACTCATCAGGGCAGCAGGTGCTGGACCGCATCGCGCTCTTCGGCCAGTTCCTGCTCGGTGGCGGTCATCTTGGCGCGACTGAACTCGCCGACATCCAGGTCCTGGACGATGACCCAGTCACCGTTGCAGCAGCGGCAGGGGAAGGAGTAGATCAGCCCCTCGGCAATGCCGTAGGAGCCGTCGGAACAGACCCCCATGGAGACCCAGTCGTCACCGTCGGTCCCCAGTGCCCAGCTGCGCATGTGGTCGATCGCCGCGTTGGCGGCGGACGCGGCGGAGGAGGCGCCGCGGGCCTTGATGATGGCTGCGCCGCGCTGTTGCACCGTGGGAATGAATTCGCTCTCGTACCAGGCCTGCTCGACCAGTTCAATCGCAGCCTTGTCGCCCACCCTGGTATTGAACAGGTCAGGGTACTGGGTCGCAGAGTGATTGCCCCAGATGGTCATCCTGGTGACGTCGTTGACCGTCTTCCCGGTTTTCTGGGCGATCTGGGTAATCGCGCGGTTGTGATCCAGGCGGGTCATGGCGGTGAAGTTGCGAGGGTCGATATCCGGGGCATTGCGCTGGGCGATGAGCGCGTTGGTGTTGGCCGGGTTGCCGACCACCAGGACCCTGATGTCCTTGCTGGCATTGTCGTTGATCGCCTTGCCCTGAACGGAGAAGATTGCCGCATTGGCCTCCAGCAGGTCCTTGCGCTCCATTCCGGGGCCGCGGGGCCGCGCGCCGACCAGCAGCGCATAATCCGCATCCTTGAAGCCGACGTCGGGATCGTCCGTACAGACGATGCCGCTGAGGAGCGGGAAGGCACAGTCCTCGAGCTCCATCCTGACGCCATCGAGGGCTTCCATGGCCGGGGTGATATCCAGCAGCTGCAGGATGACGGGCTGGTCGTCCCCCAGCATGGCGCCGGAGGCGATTCGAAAGAGCAGGGCGTAGCCTATCTGGCCCGCGGCACCGGTGACGGTCACTCGAACTGGTTGTTTCATCGGGATGGATTCCTCGCGCAAGGTGTGATCGAAATTCTCGGGGCGCACATTGTCGGAGGATTCCTCCAAAAAAACAAGGGAACCGCACCGCCCCTGAGGCAGGCAACTGGACGCCGTGCGCGGCAAACGAGTACACTTCGCGCCTCACCCGGAACCCATGATGAAAGCCCCGTGCGCGAGTTGTCCCGCAAACAGAAAACCGAGTTCAACAAGCTGCAGAAGCGGCTGCGGCGCAATGTGGGCAACGCCATCGCCGATTACAACATGATCGAGCACGGCGACCGCGTCATGGTGTGCCTCTCCGGCGGCAAGGATTCCTACGGGATGCTGGACATCCTGATAAACCTGCGCCACAGCGCGCCGGTCGACTTCGAACTGATTGCGGTCAACCTGGACCAGAAGCAGCCCGGCTTTCCGGAAGAGGTGCTTCCCGATTATCTCTCCGGGCTCGGCATCCCGTACTACATCCTGGAAAAAGATACCTACAGCATTGTCAAACAGGTCATACCCGAGGGAAAGACCACCTGTGGTCTCTGCTCCCGCCTGCGCCGCGGCAGCCTGTACGGCTTCGCCCGGCAGATCGGCGCCACCCGGATCGCGCTCGGGCACCATCGCGACGATATCGTCGAGACCCTGTTTCTCAACATGTTTTTCAACGCCAGCCTGAAGGCGATGCCGCCGAAACTGCTCAGCGATGACGGCGAAAACGTGGTGATCAGGCCGATGGCCTACTGCAGGGAAAAGGACCTGGCGCGCTATGCCGACTACAAGGCGTTCCCGATAATCCCCTGCAACCTGTGCGGATCCCAGGAAAACCTGCAGCGGGTGAAGATCAAGGAGATGCTGGCCGACTGGGAACGGCAGTACCCGGGTCGCACCGAGACGATTTTCCGCAGCATTGCCAACGTGGCCCCCTCGCAGCTGGCCGACGGTCGCCTGTTCGACTTCCGCCGCCTGCGCGCCAAGGGTGCCGGTGTCGCTGCAGATCCCGAACTGCACCTGCCCGCCATCCGGACCGTCAATCTCTAGCCTGTGGCCGCCGCGGGCAACACGCCTCTGCTGGCGGTCGACGATCTTTCCCTGGAGCGGGGAGGGCGTCAGCTTTTTCAGGACCTCAGCTTTGCCGTGCACCCCGGACACCTGCTGCAGGTCGAGGGCCCGAACGGCGCCGGCAAGACCAGTCTGCTGCGCATCATCGCGGGGCTGTCCCGCTACGGCTTCCGGGGCCGCGTGACCCGTCGGTCGCCACTGCTGTTTCTGGGCCACCACCCGGCGGTGAAGGGGCTGCTCACCCCGCGGGAGAATCTGGCCTGGCACGTCTCCGGCGAGGCACAGCTTAGCGAAGACCAGATTAGCGACGCCCTGGAGCGGGTCGGCCTGTACGGCTACGAGGATGTGCCAAGCCATACGCTCTCCGCGGGCCAGCACCGCCGGGTCAATCTGGCCCGCCTGTATCTCAGCAGCTCCCCGCTGTGGCTGCTGGACGAGCCCTTTACCGCCATCGACAAAGGGGGCGTGGTCGAACTGCAGGAATTGCTGGTGCAGCACGTGGAGCGCGGCGGGGCGGTGGTGATGACCTCGCACCAGGCACTGCAGGTCGCCTACACCGTGACCCGCCTCGACCTGCTCCGGGGGCTGCTGGAATGAGCGCTCCCGGCACCCTGTCATTCTGCTACCGGCTGCTCCGGCGCCAGCTGGTGCTGGCGGTGCGCCGGCCGGTTGAGATCGGCAACCCCCTGTTGTTTTTCGCCATGGTGGTGGCCCTGTTCCCCCTGGGGCTCGGTCCGGCACCGGACAGACTGGCGGATTTTGCCCCCGGCATTCTCTGGATCATCGCGCTGCTGTCCAACCTGCTCACCTCGGACGCGGTGTTCCGCAGCGACTTCGAGGATGGCAGCCTGGAGCAGCTGCTGCTCTCGCCCCAGCCGCTGTTCATGTCGGTGCTGGCCTATATCACTGCGCACTGGCTGATCACCGGCCTGCTGCTGGCCCTGGTCTCGCCGCTGTTTGCGGTGATGCTCAACCTGCCCGCCCAGGGGACAGGGACGCTCCTGGCCAGCCTGCTGCTCGGTACCGCGGTGCTCAGCCTGGTGGGCTGCATCGGCGCCGCCCTCACGGTCGGGCTGAAGCGCGGCGGGATGCTGATCTCGCTGCTGATCCTGCCCTTCTACATGCCGGTGCTGATCTTCGGCAGCGCCGCGGTGCAGGCCGCCGTGCGCGGAGCGCCGGCGGGTCCCTACCTGGCCATTATCGGGGCACTGCTCTGTCTCGCCATCGCCCTGGCGCCATTGGCCATTGCCGCGGGACTGAGGATCAGCGTCGATGCCTGAACGCGGACCGGTGCAACTCGCGGACAGCGCCTTGCCCGGCCCCCGGCGCTCTGTATCATTGCCGCGCTATTTGGTCCTTCTTCCATAAGCTCGGCCTGGTGGCACTGGCGGTGGGCCTGGTGTGGGGTCTGCTCTTCACGCCCCCGGACTTCCGCCAGGGCAACAGCTACCGGATCATTTATATCCACGTTCCGGCTGCGGTGGTCGCGCTGGCGGGCTATTACGTCATGGCGATCGCCGGTGCGATCAGCCTGATCTGGAAGATGAAGATGGCGGATGTGGCGATGAAATGCTGCGCGCCGATCGGCGCCGCGCTGACCTTTATCGCGCTGGTCACCGGATCCATCTGGGGCAAGCCCACCTGGGGTACCTGGTGGGTGTGGGACGCGCGGATCACCTCGATGCTGATCCTGCTCTTTCTCTATCTCGGCGTGGTGGCCCTTTACGAGGCCTACGACAACAAAGAGGCGGCCGCCAAGGCCTGCGCGGTGCTCACCCTCGTCGGCACGGTCAACATTCCCATCATCTACAAGTCGGTGGACTGGTGGTACAGCCTGCACCAGCCCGCCTCCATCAAGTTCACCGGAGAGTCCACCATCGATCCCAGCATGCTCTACCCGCTGCTCCTCATGATCATCGCCTTTTACGCGCTGTTCACCTGCGCCCTCCTGATGAATATGCGGGCCGAGATTCTGGCGCGGGAGGCGCGCACCGGCTGGGTCAGGAAGCTGGCCTTCAGCGGCGGGCGCGGCTGATGTACTTCGACAGCCTCGCCGCGGCCCTTGCCATGGACGGCCACGGCGCCTACGTCTGGTCGGCCTATGCCGTGACCCTGCTGGTACTCGCTTTCCTGCTCATCGCCCCCGGACGGAGGCGCCGCCGTCTGCTCAGGGACATCGATGGGGAACTCAAACGCCGCACGCATGCTCCAACCACAGTTGGCGAGGAGGCCTGATGCACCCGATACGAAAACAGCGATTGTTGATTGTGCTCTTTGTCGTGCTCTTTTCCAGCGCGGCGGTGGGCCTGGTGGTTTATGCCATGCGCGGCAACATCAACCTGTTCTACCCCCCGGCGGACGTGGCGGCAGGCAAGGCGCCTTTCGAACAGCCCATCCGCGTTGGTGGTATGGTCAGGGAGGGCAGTGTCCAGCGCAGTGACGACAGTCTGGCAGTGAGGTTTGAAATCACCGACTTCCAGGCCAGCGTGCCGGTCGTCTACGAGGGGATACTGCCGGACCTGTTCGACGAGGGGCAGGGCGCCGTCGCTTCGGGCAGGCTGAATGGCGATGGCGTGCTGGTCGCCAGCGAGATTCTCGCCAAGCACGATGAAAACTACATGCCGCCTGAAGTGGCGGAGGCGCTGGAGCAATCCGGCTATGACCACAAGGGGCAGCCCAAATGATTCCCGAGATCGGCCATTTCGCCCTCATCATCGCACTCTGCCTGGCGCTGCTGCTGACGGGGGTCCCTATCTGGGGCGCCTGGCGCCGCAACGTCGCCGCCATGTCCCTGGCTCCCGGCCTGGCGGTCGGCATGCTGGTTTTCGTGACCATCAGTTTTGCCTGCCTCGCGACAGCGTTCCTGCAGGACGACTTCTCCGTCAAGGTGGTCGCCTCCAACAGCAACAGCCTGCTGCCGCCCATCTACAAGTTTTCGGCCCTGTGGGGCAACCACGAGGGCTCCCTGCTGTTGTGGGCGCTGATTCTCTCGGTGTGGACCGCGTCGGTGGCGATGCTCAGTCCCCAGTTGCCGCTGCTCGTGCTCTCCCGGGTGCTCGGGGTGATGGGCGCCGTGGGGGTCGGTTTCCTCTCGTTCTCCCTGCTCACCTCGAACCCCTTCGAGCGCCTGCTCCCGGGCATTCCCGCCGACGGCAACGACCTCAACCCGCTGCTGCAGGACCCGGGCCTGATTATTCACCCGCCCCTGCTTTATATGGGTTACGTGGGTTTTTCCGTGGCGTTCGCCTTTGCCATCGCCGCGTTGCTCGGCGGGCGGCTGGATGCGTCCTGGGCGCGCTGGTCGCGCCCGTGGACCAACGTGGCCTGGGCGTTCCTGAGCCTGGGCATCATGCTGGGAAGCTGGTGGGCCTATTACGAACTGGGCTGGGGCGGCTGGTGGTTCTGGGATCCGGTGGAAAACGCCTCCTTCATGCCCTGGCTCGCGGGGACCGCGCTGCTGCATTCGCTGGCGGCGACCGAGAAACGGGGGCTGTTCAAGAGCTGGACGGTCCTGTTGGCCATTTTCGCGTTTTCGCTCAGCCTGCTCGGCACCTTCCTGGTGCGCTCGGGCGTGCTCACCTCGGTACACGCCTTCGCCACTGACCCGGCGCGCGGCATGTTCATCCTGGTCTTTCTGGCTCTGGTGGTCGGTGGATCACTGACCCTCTACGCCCTGCGCGCGCCGGCGGTCAGCAGCCGGGTCAGCTTCGACTGGATCTCCCGGGAGTCCCTGCTGCTGGTCAACAACGTCGCCTTCCTGGTGGCGTCGCTGACCGTGCTGTTCGGCACCCTGTTTCCCCTTATCATGGATGCCCTGGGGGCGGGAAAGTACTCCGTCGGACCCCCGTATTTCAACGCCGTCTTCGTGCCGCTGATGGCCCTGTTGATACCCTTCATGGGCATCGGGCCGCTCTCCCGCTGGAAGCGCGACTCGGCGGCGCGCTGGCGTTCTGAACTGGCCATTCCCGCGGCGGCGGCGCTGCTCTGCGGCCTTACCCTGCCGCTGCTGCACGCACCCTACAACCCCTGGGTTGCCCTGGCGGTGCTGCTTGGGGGCTGGCTGGTGCTGGGCCTGGCGCGAGACATCTGGTGGCGGGTGCGCGGCGCAGCATCCCTGCGTCAGGGGTTGCGGCGCCTCACGCCCAGCTATTGGGGGATGGTCCTGGCCCATGTGGGCTTTGCCGCCTGCGTCATCGGCGTCGTCGCGACCAGCCAGTACAGCATCGAGCATGACCTGAAGATGGGGCCGGGCGACAGCGAGGCACTCTCAGGCTACGAGTTCCGTTTCAAGGAGGTGGCCTCGGTCAGGGGGCCGAACTACGTCGCCGACGAGGCGCGCTTCGAAGTGTGGCAGGACGGGGAGCGGGTTGCCCTGCTGGCGCCGCAGAAGCGGCGCTACCTCGCCAGTGGCCAGGTGATGACGGAAGCGGCCATCGACGCCGGTTTGTTCCGGGACCTCTACGTCGCCATGGGTGAGCCGATCGGTGACAGGGGTGACTGGGCGATGCGCCTGCACTACAAACCCATGGTGCGCTGGATGTGGCTCGGCGCCATTTTCATGGCGGTGGGCGGCTTCACCACGGTGTTTGACCGGCGCTATCGGCGCCAGCGCAGCGGCGCCAGGGCCGCCACGGCCAGGGGAGCGCAGTATGCCGGCTAGGCTGAAGCTGTTCCTCCCCCTCGCCCTGTTCGCCCTGCTGGCGCTCTTCCTGTTCCGCGGCCTGAGTCTCGACCCGCGCGAGCTTCCCTCGGCGCTGATCGACCGTCCCCTGCCGGAGTTCTCACTGCCGCGCCTGGGCGAGGAACAACGGGTGTCACGCGCCGACGTCACCGGTCGCCCCGCGCTGTTGAATGTGTGGGCCACCTGGTGTGTCTCCTGCCGTGTGGAACACCCGTTCCTGCGGCAACTGGCGGAGCGGGGCGTGCCGATCTACGGCGTCAACTACAAGGATGACGACGTGGCAGCCCAGCGCTGGCTGGATGAACTGGGGGACCCCTACCTGCTCAATATCGCCGACCGGCAGGGTAGTTTCGGGCTGGACCTGGGCGTTTACGGGGCACCGGAGACCTACCTGGTGGACGCCGGAGGCGTTATCCGCTATCGCCACGTGGGCGTGGTGGACGAGCGGGTCTGGCAGGACACACTGCAGCCGCTCTACGAGGAACTGGCCGCCGCGGAGGAAAGCCGATGAACCTGCTGAGACTGCCCGTCTGCCTGATGGCGCTGTTGTTTGCCGCTTCCGTGTCGGCGGTGATCGAAACCTATGAATTCAGCAGCCCCGAACTGGAGCAGCGCTATCAGGATCTCAGTGGAGAGCTGCGCTGCCCCAAGTGCCAGAACCAGAATATCGCCGACTCCAACGCCCCCATCGCGAAAGACCTGCGCAAGCTGCTTTACCAGCAGCTGGAGGAAGGGGCTTCCGACGCGGAGATCCGCGACTACATGGTGGCGCGCTATGGTGAATTCGTGCGCTACCGGCCGAGTTTCAGCGGCGCCACCATCATCCTGTGGCTCGCCCCCGCGCTGCTGCTGCTGGCGGCGGCGTTGGTCGTCGTTGCCGTGCTGCGCGGCCGTGCCGGACGCGGCGGCCCGGAACTGAGTGCCGAGGAGCAACGTCGACTGCAGGAACTGGTGACTCGGGCCGAGACCGAAGAGAACGCGGAGAGGCACTCTTGACCACTTTTATCCTCGTCTGTGCCGGCCTGGTGCTGGTCAGCGGCGCCTTTTACCTCTTTCCCCGAGCCCGCGGCGGCGGCGCCGACGAAGACCTCGAGAGCGCCAACCTCGAATGGTTTCGCCTGCGTCGGCAGGAGATCGCAGAGCTCGGCGACGAGGCACTGGAAGCCGATGCCCGCCTGCGCCTGCTCGAGGATGAACAGGCCTCCCCGGCGCCAGCTCCCGCTGCCGGACGCAGCCACGGCTTCCCTGCCTGGGTGCTGCTGCCGGTGGTTGCGATCGCCTCGGGCGCACTCTATTACGAGCTCGGTGCGGCCCCCGACGTCCTCATTACCCGGCAGCTGGAGTCCCTGGACGACAGCAGCACGGAAGCGGAGATGCAGGGACTGATGCAGGCCATCGAGCGGCGCGCGGGCCAGCGCCCGGAAAACATGGGTTATACCGCGCTGCTGGGGCGCTATTACATGGGCCGCGAGGAGTACGCCCGTGCCGCGGAGTTCTACGGCGGGTTGGCGCAGCAGGCGCCCGAGGATGCCCAGGCGCTGGCCCTTGCCGCCCAGGCGCAATACCTCGCCGCCGGTCGCAGTCTCAATGATTCCGTGCGAATGCGGGCGGAGCAGGCGCTGTCCATCGATCCCCACCAGCGCACTGCCCTGGGGCTGCTGGGTATGGCCTCCTACGAACAGGGCCAGTATCGCGCGGCGGTGGCTTACTGGCAGCGCCTGCTGGCGACCGAACCTCCCGGTTCCGAGGGCGCGCGCATGATCGCGGGCGTCATCGAGAGCGCCCGCCGGAAGCTGGGCGAGGATGTCGGCCCGGCCGCAGCCCCCGCGACGGCGGCGGCAGCGGGCGCCGGCGTCACCGTGCGGGTGGCCCTGCCGGACCAGGCCGACGCCAGCCCGTCCGACACCGTGTTCGTCCTGGCCCGCAATGCCGGGTCGGAGAGCCGCATGCCGATTGCCGTACAGCGCCTGCAGGTGGCGCAGCTGCCCGTCACCCTGCGCCTGGATGACAGCAACTCGATGGCGGGACAGAAACTCTCTGAGGCGGAATCGGTGCTCGTTATCGTCCAGGTCTCCCCGGAGGGCCGCCCCGGGGAAGCCTCCGCCACCTGGCTGGGACAGGCCGGCCCCCTGGCGCCCTCCCTCGAGAGCGAACCGCTGGACATCCTGCTGCAACCCAGGGGCGGATAAACCGCCAGCCCCTTAAATTTCCGGATTTGTCTGCTTCAGGCATAGTGTTGTCCGATTAAAGTCTATACACTATATCTTGTGTTCCGGGCGTGGGGTGGTTTCTGAGTAAAACCGGAATAAACCTATAAAAAACAGCAAGATATAGCGGGCACTTAAAGTACTATGCGATTAAAGTCTATCAAGCTGGCGGGTTTCAAGTCCTTCGTCGATCCCACGACCGTCCATTTTCCCAGCAACATGTGCGCCGTCGTGGGCCCCAACGGCTGCGGTAAATCGAACGTCATCGACGCCGTGCGCTGGGTCATGGGAGAGAGCTCGGCCAAGAACCTGCGCGGCGAGTCGATGGCCGACGTGATCTTCAATGGCTCGGTCAACCGCCAGCCGGTGGGACAGGCCTCGATCGAACTGGTCTTCGACAACAGCGATGGCGGGATCGGCGGCGAATACGCCAGTTACGCCGAGATTTCCATCAAGCGCCTGGTCACCCGGGAGGGGCAGTCCGAGTACTTCCTCAATGGCACGCGCTGCCGCCGGCGGGACATCACCGATATCTTCCTCGGCACCGGCCTCGGTCCGCGCAGTTATGCCATCATCGAACAGGGCATGATCTCGCGTCTGATCGAGTCCAAGCCGGAGGAGCTGCGGGTCTTCATCGAGGAGGCGGCGGGCATCTCCAAGTACAAGGAGAGGCGCAAGGAGACCGAGAGCCGGATGCGCCGTACCCTGGAGAATCTGGATCGCCTCACCGACCTTCGCGACGAACTCGAGCGCCAGCTGCAGCACCTGCAGCGACAGGCGGCGGCAGCGGAAAAATACAGCGAATTCAAGCGGGAGGAGCGGACCCTCAGGGCGCAGCTCCAGGCCCTCCAGTGGCAGGCACTGGACGAGCAGATCGAGGCGGCGAGCCGGACGATCGGCGAGTTGGAGGTCAGGCTGGAAGCGGTGCACGCGGAGCACCAGCAGGTGGATACCGCCATCGAGCAGCACCGGTTGGAGCACACCGAGCGCTCGGATGCCTTCAATCAGGTGCAGGGCACCTATTACTCTCTTGGCGCCGAGGTGGCGCGCCTGGAACAGACCATACAGCACCAGCAGGAGCGCGCCCGGCAGTTGCAGGAGGACCTGCGCCAGACCAGCAGCAACCTGGAGGAGTCGGAAGCCCACCTCCGGGACGATGGCCGCAAGCTCGAGAGCTGGCAGCAGGAGATGGACACGCTCGCGCCGGAACTGGAGATGCTGCAGGCGGTTGAAGAGGCGTCGGCCGGTGCGCTGTTGCAGGCCGAGGAGGCGATGCACCAGTGGCAGCAGCAGTGGGACGAATTCAACCACGGCGCCGCGGAGCCCCGACAGCAGGCGGAGGTCCAGCAATCGCGCATCCAGCATCTGGAGCAGGTGCTGCAGCGGATCCAGGCGCGCAGCCGCCAGCTCGAGGAGGAGGGGCAGGGTCTTGCCCGGGAGCCCGCGGACGGCGAGATCGCGGCTCTCGGGGAGGAGCTCGCTGAAGTCGAGCTCACGATGGCGGAGCACGAGAACCGCAGCGAATCCCTGGTGGGACAGCTGTCTGAAACACGGGAACGCAACAATACCCTGGCGGCGGAGCTGAACGAGGTGCGGTCCGACCTGCAGCGCCTGCGCGGTCGCCAGGCCTCACTCGAGGCACTGCAGCAGGCGGCACTGGAGGACGGTAGCGCAGCGGTCGGCGAGTGGTTGCAGGCCCAGCAGATTGCCGACCGTCCCCGTCTGCTCGAGCAGATCCAGGTGGAAGACGGCTGGCAGGTGGCGGTGGAGACCGTGCTGGGTGACTACCTGCAGGCGGTGTGCGTCGATGACATCGGTCGGCTGGGAGACATGCTGCACTCCCTGGAGCAGGGGCGGCTGGCCCTGGTCGAGTCCTCCGGCGAGTCCACAGTACAGGCCGGGTTCCTGGCCGCCAAGGTAGGCGATGCGGGTCGCGCCGGTGCCCTGCTGAACGGGGTGCGGGTGGCAGAGGACCTGGCGGGTGCGATGCAATTGCGGCCGGCGCTGGCAGCGCATGAATCGGTCATCACTCCCGAGGGGGTCTGGCTTGGGCCCAACTGGCTGCGCGTCACCCGCCTCGGCGACCAGCAGGGAGGGGTTATCCAGCGGCAGCAGGAGCTGGAGGCGCTGGCCGCGTCGCTCTCGTCCCGGCAGGCGCGGGAAGAAGACCTGGAGCGTGAGCTGCTGGACAGCCAGGAGGCCCTGCGCCGCCTGGAAGAGCAGCGCCAGGCCTGCCAGCGGGAACTGCAGGCGAGCACTCGGCAGCATGCCGAACTCAGCTCACGGCTCTCAGCGCACCGGGCGAAGGTGGAGCAGATCAACGCGCGGCGCGAGCGCATCGAGGCTGAGATACGGGAATCGCGCGAGCAGTTCCGGCACGAGCAGGAAGCGATCGCCGAAGCGCGTCAACTGCTTGCCGCGGCAATCGAACACATGGAGTCAGACGCCGGCCGCCGGGAGGCGCTGCTGGGCGTGCGCGACCAGACCCGCGCCACCCTGGATGCCGCGCGGCAGAAGGCCCGGCACGACAAGGATGCCGCGCACCAGCTGGCGATGCGTCACCAGTCCCTGCAGACCCAGTTGAGCTCGATGCGGGCCTCGATCGAACGTACCGGCAACCAGGTGGCACAGCTCCGTGAACGGCGCGACGGTCTGGTAGAGACGCTCAGCCAGAACGACAACCCCCTCGAGGGGCTGCGGGCAGAACTGGAGGAGCAGCTGGAGCTGCGCCTGCAGGCGGAGGCCGCCCTGAGCGAGGCCCGCCAGCGGGTGGCGGAGGTCGACCACCTGTTGCGGGAGGCGGAACAGCAGCGTGCGGCGATCGAGCAGCGGGCGGAATCGGTCCGCGGCGAACTCGAGCGGCAGCGCATCGCCAACCAGGCACTGCAGGTGCAGCGCGAGACCGTGCACAAGCAGCTTGTCGAGGGGAATCACCAGGTGGAAGAGGTCCTGCGGGAGATGCCGGAGGGCGCCAACGAGCCCGAATGGCAGGGCGCGCTGGAACGGGTGGCCGCCCGGATCGCCCGGTTGGGCCCGATCAACCTGGCGGCCATCGACGAGTACACCCTGCAGTCTGAGCGCAAGAACTACCTCGACGCCCAGAACGAGGACCTGCAGACCGCGCTGGAAACCCTGCAGGCCGCTATCCGCAAGATCGACAAGGAGACCCGCAACCGCTTCCGGGAGACCTTCGACCGGGTCAATTCGGGCCTTCAGGCGCTGTTCCCCAGGGTATTCGGTGGCGGCAGCGCCTACCTGGAGATGACCGGCGACGACCTGCTGGATACCGGCATCTCCATCATGGCGCGGCCTCCAGGCAAGAAAAACAGTACGATCCACCTGCTGTCAGGTGGCGAAAAGGCGCTGACCGCCATTGCCCTGGTGTTTTCCATCTTCCAGCTCAACCCGGCCCCTTTCTGCATGCTGGACGAGGTTGACGCGCCGCTGGATGATGCGAACGTGGGACGTTACGCGCGGATGGTCAAGGAGATGTCAGACAAGGTACAGTTTATCTACATTACGCATAACAAGATCTCGATGGAGCTGGCGGATCAGCTGATGGGGGTCACGATGCACGAGCCGGGCGTCTCACGCCTGGTCTCCGTGGATGTGGACGAGGCGGCAGAGCTGGCGGCGAGTTGAACAACCGGGTGAAGAAGAAAGGCAGGGCGACGTTAAAATGACGGAACTGACGGTACGTGACTGGATGGTCATTGTCGGGGTGCTCCTGATAGTGGCGGTTTTGCTGGACGCCTGGCGCCGGGTACGCAGCGACAAGTATTCGCGGGTGAAGGTGAAGCTGGTGGATCCGGAGGAGATTCCGGAGGCCGACCCGCGCGAGGAGGAGCTGGCGCTGCTCAAGGAACTGCCCAATGGTGGCGCCCGCGTGGTGCAGCGGGGAGACCTGCTGCGCGCGGCGGCACAGGCCGCCGAGGAAGCTGCGGCGGAGTCGTCAGAGGCGCAGGCGCCCGGGGAGGACGATGAGCTGGTGACCGGGATGAGTTCCCGCGATGAGCCGGAAAACCTGGACTGGCTGGATGGGCTCGGTTCAGAGGAGACGAAACCGCGGGAGGAATCCGACCCCGGCCGCCTGCCCCGGGACGTCGACCCGGAGGTCTTCATGCTCAATGTGGTGGCGCGCAGCCCACAGGGCTTCCGCGGCGAGGACATCCTGCACATCCTGCTCGCCTGCGACCTGCGCTTCGGGGATATGAACTTCTTCCACCGCCACGAGTTTGCGGCAGGCCGCGGAGCGATCCAGTTCAGTGTCGCCAACATGATGCAGCCCGGGGTGTTCGACATCGACAACATGAGCGACCTGCGCACCCCCGGCCTGGTCTTCTTCCTGACCCTCCCCGGCCCGGAAGATATGATGAAGGCCTTTGACTACATGCTGGAGACGGCCCAGGCGGTGGCCCGCAATCTCGGCGGCGACGTGCTGGATGAATCCCGCAGCGTGCTGACCCGGCAGACCATGGAGCACTGTCGCCAGAAGATCCGGGATCTCGAGCGACGCCTGCTGGCCAGGACCCGCTGACCCAGCCCCGCCCGCATGGCCTCCGATGACGTAGCGGCGGAAGTCCGCTCCCTCCGCGAGCGTCTCGATAACTGGAACTACCAGTACTACGTGCTGGACCAGCCTACGGTCCCGGACGCGGAGTACGATCGCTGCATGCGCCGCCTGCAGCAGCTGGAGACGGAACACCCGGAACTGGTGCGCCCGGACTCGCCCACCCAGCGGGTGGGCGCCGAACCCGAGCCCCGGTTCCGGCAGGTCACCCACGAATTGCCGATGCTCTCCCTGGAAAACGCCTTCGACGCCCAGGACATGCACGATTTTTACCGGCGGCTGCTGGACCGCCTCGGCGGCGATGCCGATCCCGTCGAATTCGCCTGCGAACCGAAGCTGGATGGCATCGCCGTCAGCCTGCTCTACCGCGATGGCCAGCTCGAGCGCGGTTCCACGCGAGGGGATGGCACCACCGGGGAGGACATCACCCACAACGTACGCACCATCCCCTCGGTCCCCCTGCATCTGCGCGGCGCGCATTATCCGCCCCTGCTCGAGGTACGGGGCGAGGTCTACATGCCGCGCGCGGGCTTCGAGGCGCTCAACGAGCGGGCAAGGGCGCGCGGCGAGAAGACTTTCGTCAACCCGCGCAATGCCGCCGCCGGAAGCCTGCGCCAGCTGGACGCGCGGGTGACCCGTGAGCGTCCCCTGGAGCTGTGCTGTTACGGTGTTGGCGCCGTGGAGGGGGGCGACCTGCCGGATCGCCACGCCGAGGTCCTGCAGCGCCTGCAGCAGTGGGGACTGCGGATCAACGCGGAGTCCGACGTGGTACGGGGCCTCGAGGCCTGCGAGTCCTACTACCAGCGCCTGGCGGGGCGCCGGGACCGCCTGCCCTATGACATCGACGGCATCGTCTACAAGGTCAACGAACTCGCCCTGCAGCGGGAGCTGGGGTTCGTGTCGCGGGCACCGCGCTGGGCCATCGCGCGCAAGTTTCCCGCGCAGGAGGAGATGACCCGCCTGCTGGACGTGGAATTCCAGGTCGGCAGGACCGGCGCCATCACGCCCGTCGCCCGGCTGGAGCCCGTCTTCGTCGGGGGCGTCACCGTCAGCAACGCCACCCTGCACAATGCCGACGAGATCGAGCGGCTCGGCGTGCAGATCGGCGATACCGTGATCGTGCGCCGGGCGGGGGATGTTATACCGCAGGTGGTCTCCGTGGTCGCCGGGCGCCGCCCGGACGATGCCCGGGCAGTGGTCTTCCCGCGATGCTGCCCTGTCTGTGGCTCGGTGGTGGAGCGGGAAGAGGAGGGCGCTGTGATGCGCTGCATGGGGGGGCTGGTCTGTGGTGCCCAGCAGAAGGCCGCCATCCGCCACTTCGCCTCCCGCCGCGCCATGGATATCGACGGCCTCGGGGACAAACTGGTGGAGCAGCTGGTGGACGAGGGGCTGGTAGAAAACGTGGCCAGCCTCTACACCCTGCGCCGGGAGCAGTTGCTCGGCCTGGAGCGGATGGGCGAGAAGTCGGCGGACAATCTGCTCGAGGCGCTGGAGAAAAGCAAGGAGACCTCCCTGCCGCGGTTCCTGTTCGCGCTCGGCATTCGCGAGGTGGGGGAGGCCACGGCCCTGCACCTGGCCCGCCATTTCGGCAGCTGGGAGGCGCTGGCGGAGGCCTCGGAGGAGCAGCTGCTGGAGGTTCCCGACGTCGGTCCGGTCGTGGCCTCGCACCTGCTCCAGTTCTTCGCTTCGCAATCCAGCATGGCGGTGGTCGCCGACCTGCGGGAGGCGGGAGTGCGGTGGTCGGACCTGCCGGTCGCCGAGCCCGGCAAACAGCCCCTGTCCGGTCAGACCTGGGTGGTCACCGGCAAGCTGGAAGCCATGACCAGGGATGAGGCGAAAGGCCATCTGCAGACGCTGGGTGCCCGGGTGGCCGGCAGTGTCTCTGGCAATACGAGCTGCGTGGTGGCGGGTCCGGGGGCGGGCTCCAAGCTGGCCCGGGCCGAGGCCCTCGGCGTGGAGGTGATCGACGAGGAGGCCCTGCTGGATCTTCTCAAACAGCATGGGGTCGAAGCATGAGGATCATTTCCCGACTGGCGCCGCTGCTCCTGCCGCTGTTGGCCGGTTGCGCCACTTCGCCGCCGGAGCACGTCGGCAATATCTGCGAAATCTTCCGGGACAAGCGCGGGTGGTATGAGGACGCTGCGGAGGCGCGGGACGTCTGGGGCAGCCCGATCCCGGTGATGATGGCGATCATGCACCAGGAGTCACGTTTTCGGGCGAAGGCGAAACCACCGCGCAGGGTTTTTCTCGGCTTCATTCCCGGCCCGCGCCCCTCCGATGCCTACGGCTACAGCCAGGCCAAAACCTCCACCTGGGAGTGGTATCAGAAGAGCACCGGGGATCGCGGTGCCGACCGGGATGATTTCGCAGACGCAATTACTTTTATCGGCTGGTACAACTACCAGTCCTACAAGCGCAACGGGATTCCCCGTAGCGACACCTACCGCCTCTACCTGGCCTACCACGAGGGCCACGGTGGCTACGGCCGGGGCAGCTACCGGAACAAGGATTGGTTGCAGACCGTCGCCGGCAAGGTGGAGCGGCAGGCCCAAAGCTATCGCCAGCAGCTGGCCGGGTGCGAAAAGGAGCTGCAGAGAGGTCGCGGCCTTTTCGGTTGGTTCTGAGGGGAAAATCACGTTAATAGTCCGGCGCCCCTGATGAAATGGGGGTTGACCTGTGCCACAATTTGGGAATGTCCATAAGGCGGGACAAATACCGGACATTTCGCCCATCGATACCGAGAAGTGCCAGTGAAACCGACTGATATCAGCAACCCCGAATATTTTCACAAGGTGGTCGACTGCCAGTATGCCTGCCCGGCCCACACGCCGGTGCCCGAGTATATCCGGCTGATCGCTGCCCAGCGTTATACCGATGCCTACATGGTCAACTGGGAGTCCAACGTCTTTCCCGGCATTCTCGGGCGAACCTGCGACCGCCCCTGCGAGCCGGCCTGCCGTCGGGTGCGGGTAGAGGATGAGCCGGTGGCGATCTGCCGCCTGAAACGCGTGGCGGCCGACAACAAGGCCGATATTGCCGCCCGGCTGCCGGCGATTCCGGAACACAAGAACGGCAAGCGTATCGCGCTGATCGGGGCCGGCCCGGCCTCGCTCACCGTGGCCCGGGACCTCGCCCCGCTCGGTTACGAGCTCGATGTGTACGACAACCAGTTTGCCGGCGGCGGCATGATGCGCAGCCAGATTCCCGCCTTCCGCCTGCCCGAGTCGGTGCTGGACGAGGAGGTCAATTACATCCTCCAGCGCGGCGTCAACGCATTCTTCGACGTCGAGGTGGAGAGTCTGAGGGATATCCTGGAAAAGGAATACGACGCGGTCTTCGTGGGCACTGGCGCCCCCCGCGGCAAGGGACTGAACCTTCCCGGCCTGGAGGACGCGAGCGACCACGTCCACCTCGGTATCGACTGGCTTTCCAGTGTCGCCTTCGAGCACACCCAGGCCATCGGCCGTCGCGTCCTGGTGCTCGGCGGTGGCAATACCGCCATGGACTGCTGCCGTACCTCCCGTCGGCTCGGCGGGGAGGATGTGCGGGTGGTCGTGCGCAGCCCGTTCGAGGAGATGAAGGCCTCGCCCTGGGAGAAGGAGGATGCCATGCACGAGGGTATTCCCATCTTCAATAACCACGTACCGAAGGAGTTCGTGGTGGAGGAGGGGCGTCTGCAGGGCATGACCTTCGAAAAGGTCGAGGCCCACTATGACGAGGAGGGCAATCGCAGTCTTGTTCCCACCGGCGAGGACCCGGTCTTCATGGAGGCGGACGACGTGCTGATCGCAATCGGACAGGAGAACGCCTTCCCCTGGATAGAGCGCGACCTGGGTATCGCCTTCGATAAATGGGACATGCCGGTAGTGGATCCCGTGACTTTTCAGTCCACCAACGAGCAGGTCTTTTTCGGCGGCGATGCCGCCTTCGGCCCGGAGAACATCATCACCGCCGTCGCCCATGGCCACCAGGCCGCCATCAGCATCGACCGGCTGTGCCGGGGCGAGCCTGTCGCTGAACGGCCCGCGCCCATGACCAGCCTGCTGAGCCAGAAGATGGGGGTTCACGAGTGGAGCTACGATAACTCGGTGGCCCCGGACCAGCGCTACGTCGTGCCGCTGGCACCGCTGGAGCAGGCCCTGCGCAACCGCAAGGTGGAGGTGGAGCTCGGCTTCGACCGGGAAACCGCCTACCAGGAGGCGGAGCGCTGTCTCAACTGCGACGTGCAGACGGTTTTCCAGGAGGTGCGCTGCATCGAGTGCGACGCCTGTGTCGATATCTGCCCCACAGACTGCATCACGTTCACCGGAAACGGGGAGGAGGAGGAACTTCGCAGCCGCCTCTCGGCGCCGGCCCGCAACCTGGCGCAGGATCTTTATGTTTCCACCGACCTGCCGACGGAACGGGTGATGGTGAAGGACGAGAACCTCTGCCTGCATTGCGGCCTGTGCGCCGAGCGCTGTCCCACCGGTGCCTGGGATATGCAGAAGTTTCTGTACAACGTCACCAAGGCAGGCCAGGAGCACACCAGCGAGGAAGAAAAAGCAGCATGAGGCCACTGGAATCGGTCAACGACTTCGTTATCAAGTTCGCCAACGTCAACGGCACCGGGTCAGCCAGTGCCAACAACCTGTTCGCCAAGGCGCTGTTCCGCATGGGCCTGCCGGTCAGTCCCAAAAACATCTTTCCCTCCAACATCCAGGGGCTGCCCACCTGGTACGAGGTGCGGGTCAGTGAAAAGGGCTATCTCGGCCGTCGCGGCGGCGTGGACATCATTCTCTCCGTGAACCCGCAGAGCATGGCCCAGGACATCCAGGAGCTCGAACCGGGTGGTTATTTCATCTACGACAACACAAAACCACTGGACCTGCGCCTCATCCGCAACGACGTCACCATCATCGGCCTGCCGCTTACCCGGATCTGTAACGAACAGTACGACGACCCGCGGCAGCGCCAGCTGTTCAAGAATGTCATCTACGTGGGCGCGCTCGCGGCCCTGCTGGACATGGACTTCAAGGTCCTGACCAACCTCGTGGCCGACCAGTTCAAGGGCAAGGAGAAGCTGGTGCTCCCCAATATCCATGCCCTGGAGCTGGGCCACCAGTACGCCCGGTCCAATTTCGAATGTCCCATCGGGATCAGGGTGGAGACGGTGGACGAGGTCGGTGACAAAATCCTGCTGGACGGGAATACCGCACTCGGGCTGGGCGCCATCTATGGCGGTGCCACGGTCGCGGCGTGGTACCCGATCACGCCCTCGACCTCCGTGGTGGACGCGTTCGAGAAGTACGCCAGGCGGGTGCGCATCGACCCGGGCACGGGCCAGCGCAATTACGCCATCCTTCAGGCTGAGGACGAACTGGCGGCGGTCGGCATGGTCATCGGCGCCAGCTGGAACGGCGCGCGCGCGTTCACCGCCACCAGCGGGCCGGGTATATCGCTGATGAGCGAGTTCCTGGGTCTGGCCTATTTCGCCGAGATCCCGACCGTCCTGTTCGACGTGCAACGGGCCGGCCCCTCCACCGGGATGCCCACCCGCACCCAGCAGGCCGATATCCTCTCCACGGCCTACGCCTCCCACGGCGATACCAAGCAGGTGCTGCTGTTCCCCTCCACGCCGCGAGAGTGTTTCGATTTCGGCGCCATGGCGTTTGACCTCGCGGAGCGGCTGCAGACGCCGATCATTCTCATGACCGACCTGGACCTGGGGATGAACGATAACATGTCCGACCCCCTCGCCTGGGACGACGACCGCAGGTACGACCGCGGCAAGGTCCTGAACGCCGAGGACCTGGACCGGGTGGAAAAATTCGGCCGCTACCTGGACGTGGACGGGGACGCCATCTGCTACCGTACCTATCCCGGGACGCATCCCCTCAAGGGCGCCTATTTCACCCGCGGCAGCTCCCGGGACGAGCTCGCGGTCTACACCGAGAAGGGCGAGGAGTATGAGCTCAACATGCTGCGCCTGATGCGCAAGTGGGAGACCATCAAGGAGTATGTCCCAGAGCCGGAGGTGGTCTCCTGCGGTCGCCCGACCGATACCGCGGTGCTCTACTTCGGCACCAGTGAGGAGTCCTCCCGCGAGGCGGTGGATTACCTGGCGGACGAGGACGGTATCTATCTCGACGCCATGCGGGTCCGGGCGTTTCCTTTCAACCAGACCGTCAAGGACTTCATAGACCAGCACGACAAGGTGTTCGTCATCGAGCAGAACCGCGACGCCCAGTTGCGCACCCTGCTGATGGCCGAGTTCGAGCTCGGACCGGACAAGCTCAAGTCGGTGCTCTGTTTCGACGGCACACCGATCAGCGCCCGCAACATACGCAAACAGATACTGCTGCAGATGCCGGGCCATAACGTAACACCCCTGCGCCGCGAAATCGCCACCGGCAGGGCGGGAGGATCAGCATGAGTTACCAGATACCCAAATTCCGCCACCCGGAGCTGCCGGTCAACGAGCTCGGCTATACCAAGGCGGACTATGAGGGCTCCATCTCGACACTCTGTGCCGGCTGCGGGCACGACTCGATCAGCGGCGCTATCGTCAGGGCCTGTCACGAGCTGTCGCTGGAACCGCACAAGATCGCCAAGCTCTCGGGGATCGGCTGCTCCTCCAAGACACCGACCTATTTCCTCGGCAAGTCGCACGGCTTCAACTCGGTCCACGGCCGCATGCCGTCGGTCGCCACCGGTGCCGCCATGGCCAACAGGGACCTGCTTTACCTCGGCATTTCGGGTGACGGCGACACGGCCTCCATCGGACTGGGACAGTTCGCCCACGTCATCCGGCGCAACCTCAACATGGTCTACATCGTCATGAATAATGGCTGTTACGGCCTGACCAAGGGACAGGATTCCGCCACCGCTGACGAGGGCTCGGCCAGCAAGAAGGGGGACCCCAACCCCTTCAGCGCCATTGACCTGTGCGGGATGGCGTTGCAGATGGGCGCGACTTTTGTCGGCCGCAGTTTCTCCGGCGACAAGGAGCAGCTGGTGCCGCTCATCAAGGCCGCCATGACCCATCGGGGGTTCGCCCTGCTCGACGTGGTGTCTCCCTGCGTCACCTTCAACAACAACCCGGGTTCCACCAAGAGCTACCAGTTTGTCAGGGAGCACGCCGAGGCCACCGGTACCGTGGACTTTGTGCCGATGCAGAGCGAGATCACTGCCAGCTACAAGCCGGGCAGCACCTACGAGATCACCATGCACGACGGTTCGTCGATCCACCTGCACAAGGCCTCGGACACCCTCGATCCCTTCGATCGCTGCTCCGCCATGGTCACCCTCGAGCAGCACCGCCACAGCGGCAGCATCCTCACCGGGCTCATCTACATGGACAAAAATGCTCCCGATCTGCACGAGGTGCTGCAGACCTCCCGCCGGCCGCTGAACCAGCTGGCGGAAGGCGACCTCTGCCCGGGCAACAAGATGCTGGAGAATATCAACGCCAGCCTGCGCTGAGACAACAGGGCAACTCCCGGGAAAATTGTCACTGTACTGTCACAATTTCATCATTTAATACGCATCATCAAAGGCTCGGGAGAACTGTAGTCCAATGAGTGATCGTACCGCCCTGGTTGTGGATGATGAGTCAGCCATAAGGGACATGCTGTGCATGGCGCTGGATATCGCCGGTTTCCGCTGCCTGGAGGCAGACAACATCCGGGACGCCTATACCCTCATCGTGGACGAACGCCCGGATATCATACTGCTCGACTGGATGCTGCCCGGCGGCAGTGGCCTGGAGCTGTTGCGCCGCCTGAAGCGCAACGACGCGACCCGGGAGGTGCCGGTCATCATGCTGACGGCCAAGACGGCCGAGGACAACCTCGTTCAGGGCCTGGAGGTGGGTGCCGACGACTATATCACCAAGCCGTTCGCGCCCCGGGAGCTGATTGCCAGGATCAAGGCCCTGCTGCGGCGCTCAGCGGGCGGCGAAGCGGCGGAAAAACTGCAGGTGGAGACGCTCGTGCTCGAACCAGAGAGCCGGCGTATTTTTATCGGGGAGATACCTGTCGACATGGGCCCGACAGAGTTCAACCTGCTGCAGTTTTTCATGTCCCATCCGGACCGGGCCTATACCCGCAGCCAGCTGCTCGACCAGGTCTGGGGCGCCAACGTCTACGTCGAGGAACGCACTGTCGATGTCCACATCCGGCGCCTGCGCAAGGCGCTACAGGCCGCCGGGCGGGATTACAGCAACCTGATCCAGACGGTGCGCGGCACGGGCTACCGCTTTTCGGCGCGCGGACTGACGTAATGCTGTCGTGAGATGGTACACCGCGGGCATCCGGGTCGCGATACTCAGCGTCATTGCCGCGGGCATCGGCTGGTACTATGGCCGTCCCCTGGTTGCCGTCCTGCTGGCCCTGCTTGCGCTCGTCGCGTATTGGCTGCTGCAGCTCAGGCGCGTTCAGCTCTGGTTGCAGGACCCCCTGCAACCGCCGCCCGATATCCACGGTATATGGGGTGATATCCTGTCCCAGTTCTATCGCCAGCAACGACGGGAACGGGAAACCCAGGCGCGCTTGCAGTCTACCCTCGACTACTTCCGCGATTGTTTCTCCTCCATGCGCGAGGGCGTGGTCATCGTAGACGGACGTGGTGTCATCGGCTGGTCCAACGCCGCGGCGACCCGGCTTACCGGACTGCGTTATCCCGAAGATGTCGGCCAGCACATCTCCAACCTGGTCCGGGAGCCTGCCCTGCAGGACTATCTCGATGCCGGCGATTACGACGCACCCCTGCAGTACCCGGTTACCGGGGACGACAGGCGTTACCTGGAGGTGCAGGTCAACCGCTTCGGCAAGGGAGATCGGCTCCTGTTCTTCAGGGATGTATCCGCCGTGCTCCGGATGGAGCAGATCCGCCGGGATTTTGTGGCAAACGTCTCCCATGAGTTGCGCACCCCCCTGACGGTCATCACGGGCTACCTGGACACCTTCCTGTCAGACACGGCCAGCCTGCCTTCCCGGTTGATAAAGCCCATGCAGCAGATGACCCAGCAGGCGGTGCGCATGGAGAACCTGCTCAAGGATCTGCTGTGGCTCTCACGCATCGAGAGCGAGGAGCGCCAGGAGAAACGGGAGTGGGTCGATATCAGGGCCCTTCTCAGGGAGCTGCAGGACGAGTTAGTGACCAGCTATCCGCAACGCGAGGTGAAGTTCCTGCTGGAAACGGACCACCGGGTTACCGGCAACTACCTGGAGCTGCACAGTGCGGTCTCCAACCTGGTGGTCAATGCGATCAAGTACAGCCCGGACGACAGCGTGGTCACGGTCAGCTGGCGCGAAGTGGAAGGGGAGTATCACCTGGTGGTCGAGGACGCCGGCGTCGGTGTCGATCCCGTCCACCTGCCGAGGCTCACGGAACGCTTCTACCGGGTCGACGACAGCAGGACGGGCAGCACGGGCGGTACCGGCCTGGGGCTGGCCATCGTCAAACACGTGGCCGTCTCCCACGGCGCCCGGCTGCGCATCGACAGCACCCCGGGGCGTGGCAGCCGCTTTACCCTGGCGTTTCCCGCGCGGATCCCGCCCTGAGGCACCGGGAGACTGTCGCCGCCAGAAATTTGTGGTTATGCTGAACCAAATAGCCGGCATCGGCTGGAGAGCGAAACAATGTTGAAACAGGACGACTACAAGCACCATATATCGGAAAAATTCAACCTCGAGCTGGAGAGCCTCAAGAACCAGATGCTGGAGATGGGGGGCAAGGTCGAGCAACAGCTGGCCTCAGCCGTCGATGCACTGGTGCGGATGGACAGCGGTGCGGCGGAAGTGGTTATTGACTCGGATCACGCAATCAATGAACTGGAGCGTAAAATCGACGAGCACTGCGCCTCCATCCTCGCCCTGCGCCAGCCCACCGCCAGCGACCTGCGCCTGGTCATGACTGCCGTGAAGGTCAATACCGACCTGGAACGGATCGGTGACGAAGCTGCCAAGATCGCCCGGCAGGCTGTCCGCCTCTCTGAAGAGGGTTCCTCACCGAGCAATTTCATCGAGCTTCGCCATATCGGCAACCACGTGGCGTTGATGCTGCGCCAGTCCCTGGATGCGCTCGCCCGCTACGACGTGACCGCGGCGGTGGAGGTGGTGAGGGACGACAGCACCGTGGACCGCGAGTATGGCAGTGCGCTGCGCAGCCTGATGACCTTCATGATGGAGGACCCCCGGCATATCGGGTCCATCATCAACGAAATGTGGGCACTGCGAAGCCTCGAGCGGATCGGCGATCACGCCAGCAATATCGCCGAGCAGGTGGTCTACCTGGTACATGGCTTCGACGTCCGGCATGGGCATCTCGAGGATGTACCCGACCGGCTGTTGCAGCAACCGGAGTGATCCGCCGCGATTGACCCTCCGGCAGCCCGCTGACTGTCACAATTCCGTAACAATCGCCCCCTAGAATGCGGGGCGAATTCGGGGCATCCACCGGACTGAAATCCCAACCACCTCAAGGAGTGTCAATCACGTGAAAAAGCATCTCGTCAGCGCGGCTCTGGCTGCGGCGATCAGCGGTTTCGGCACAGCGAATGCAGCGGAGCGCGACACGGTGAGCATCGTCGGTTCCTCGACCGTCTACCCCTTTGCCACGGTCGTAGCCGAGCGTTTCGGCCGTTCCACCAAATTCCGTACGCCCAAGATCGAGTCCACCGGTTCCGGGGGCGGCCTCAAGCTTTTCTGCAAGGGTGTCGGTGCCAACACGCCGGATATCGCCAATGCATCAAGGCGCATCAAGAAGAGCGAATATGACGACTGTCAGGCGAACGGTGTCACTGACGTCGTGGAGGTGCTGGTGGGCTACGACGGCATCGCGATCGCCAACTCCAAGGCCGCGCCGCGCCTGGACCTTAGCCTCAGGGATCTCTACCTGGCCCTGGCGAAGGATATCCCCGGCCCGGATGGCAGGCTGATCCCGAATCCCCACAAGACCTGGAAAGAGGTCAATCCCGGCCTCCCCGCCACAAAGATCGAGGTGCTGGGGCCGCCTCCCACCTCAGGCACTCGGGATGCCTTTGCCGAGCTGGTCATGGGGGGCGGTGCCGGGGAGATCGAGACGCTCAAGGCGCTCTCCAAACTCGGGGCCGACCAGGCCGATGAGATCCGGGCGGCACTGGCGAAGCTGGGCGTCGCGGGGGCCTATGACGCCATGGCTAAGAACAAGGGCAGGGCGCCCAAGGGCGGGGACCTGTTCAACGCGATCGCCCACGCGATCCGCGAGGACGGCGCCTACATCGAAGCGGGAGAGAACGACAACCTGATCGTCCAGAAACTCGAGGCAAACCCGGACGCCGTCGGCATCTTCGGCTTCAGCTTCCTGGAGGAAAACGGGGACAAGGTTCAGGGTTCCATCATCGACGGGACCGCTCCGACCTTCGAGTCGATCGCCAGCGGGGACTACCCGGTCTCTCGTCCTCTCTACTTCTACATAAAAGGTGCGCATGTCGGCAAGATCCCGGGCATCAAGGAGTACGCCCTGGAATTCGTCTCTGACAGGGCCATGGGTGAAGATGGGTATCTCCCGGAGAAAGGCCTGATACCCCTGGAGGAAGAGGCCCTGGAGCAGGTCCAGCAGGACGTCAGGAACCTGAAGCGCCTTGAAATGTAGGCTATGCTGTCGGAGACCGGGTGGTCTCCTGACTGTGACGGATGCGCCGCTCTGATGCGGCGCATCTTTTTGACAGAGGGGCGGCAATGCAGACATCGACCGTCATCCTGATCCTCGTCGGGTTGTGCGTGATCAGCTATCTAATCGGGCACCGGCGCTCCTATGCGGTCTCCGCGGGGAGCGGGGGCGTCGCCATGATGCACTCCCTGCCCAGGCACTACGGGTATATGGCCGCCCTCTGGGCGGGGCTGCCCGCGCTCCTGTTGCTGGTACTGTGGACAGGCTTCGAGTCCAGGCTCATCTCAACCCTGGTGGCGGCCGATCTGCCGCCAAATGTGCAGGGCATGCCCGATAGCGAGTTGGGTCTCTATTACAACCAGATCATCAGCTATGCCAGGGGAAGTATCGATGGCAGTCAGCTGGACGAGGCGCAACTGGCCGCTGCCGGGCACTACCAGCGACTGGTGGCGGGCAGCCATGCCGTAAAGGCGCTGCTGGTCTTCCTGGTGGCCTTCATCGGCGGCTTGCTCGCCCTGCGCCGGATCGAACCGGCCTTCCGGGCCCGCAACCATGTGGAAGGCATACTGACCTGGATGCTGTTCGGCTGCTCGTTCATCGCCGTACTGACCACCCTCGGCATCGTGCTTTCCGTGCTGTTCGAGGCGATCCGCTTTTTCAAAGTCATCCCCGTGACCGAATTCCTGTTCGGTCTGGAGTGGAGTCCCCAGATGGCGATCCGCTCCGACCAGGTCGGGGCCTCGGGTTCTTTCGGGTTCGTTCCCCTGCTGGTCGGCACACTGCTGATCTCTGCAGTGGCCATGTTGATTGCCGTACCGATGGGACTGATGTCCGCCATCTACCTGTCCGAGTATGCGAGCAGGCGCTTTCGCGCCATCGCCAAGCCGGCGCTGGAGATCCTCGCCGGTGTGCCGACAGTGGTCTACGGATTCTTTGCCGCCCTGACGGTAGCGCCGTTCATACGCAACCTCGGCGAATCGCTCGGCCTGAATGTGGCCTCCGAGAGCGCGCTGGCGGCGGGCATCGTCATGGGGATCATGATCATTCCTTTCGTGATGTCCCTTTCGGATGACATACTCAATGCCGTCCCCGACACCTTGCGCGAGGCCTCGCTGGGGATGGGCGCCACCATGAGTGAAACCATCCGGAGGGTCCTGTTGCCAGCGGCGCTGCCCGGCATCGTCGGCGGCATCCTGCTGGCCGTCTCCCGCGCCATCGGAGAGACCATGATCGTGGTGATGGCCGCGGGCCTGGCGGCAAATCTCACGATCAATCCGCTGGAGGCGGTCACCACCATCACGGTCCAGATCGTGACCCTGCTGGTGGGTGACCAGGAGTTTGACAGCCCCAAGACACTTGCCGCTTTTGCGCTGGGGCTGGTGCTGTTTTTCGTCACGCTGCTGCTCAATGTCATCGCCCTTTACGTCGTCAGGAAATACCGGGAACAGTATGAATAGCCAGGACCACTACCGGACCACCGCCGCCATCGAGGCCTCACTGGGAAAACGCTACGCCCGGGAGCGCCGCTTCCAGTGGTACGGGCGCATCGCGGTGCTGGGCAGCTTTGTGTTCCTGGCGATCCTCCTGCTGGATATCGTGGGGAAGGGCCTGCCGGCATTTACCCAGTACTTTATCCAGGTGCCCATCGAGATGGATGCCGATCGCCTCGGCCTGGGTCCGGACCCGACGGAGGATGAGCTGTACGGCGCCAATTACCTGGCCGTGATCAAGGCGAGCCTGAGGGAGCTGTTTCCCGACGCCCAGGGACGGAAGGAAAAACGCCTGCTGTACGAAATGATCAGTTTGCGGGCCGAGTACACCCTGCGCGACAGAGTGCTGGAAAATCCCGACCTCGTCGGCAAGACCACCGAGTTCTGGTTGCTGGCCCATGCCGAGGCAGGCAGCTACCTGAAAGGACAGGTGGATACCGCCCTGCCGGAGGCTGACCGCCGGGTGAAAGACCAGCAGATACAGTGGCTGGAGCGGCTGCGCGCGGAGGGCCGCACCGATGAGCGGTTCAACGTCACCTTCTTTACCCAGGGCGACTCCCGGGAGCCGGAGATGGCGGGCATCAAGGCGGCGCTCTATGGCTCTTTTTTCACGCTGCTGGTGACTTTTTTGCTCGCCTTTCCCATCGGCGTCTTCTCTGCGGTCTACCTCGAGGAGTTTGCGCCCCGTAACCGGATCACCGACCTCATCGAAATCAATATCAACAACCTGGCGGCGGTACCGTCCATCGTGTTCGGCCTGCTCGGCCTGGCGGTATTCATCAACTTCTTCGAATTGCCGCGCTCGGCGCCGCTGGTGGGCGGCATCGTGCTGTCACTGATGACCCTGCCCACCATCATCATCACGTCAAGGGCGGCAATCCAGGCGGTATCTCCCTCTATCCGGGAGGCGGCGCTCGGGGTCGGTGCGTCCAGGCTGCAGACCGTCTTTCACCACGTGCTACCGGTGGCGATGCCTGGGATTCTCACCGGCGCGATCATAGGCATGGCACAGGCCCTGGGTGAAACCGCGCCCCTGTTGATGATCGGCATGGTGGCCTTTATCGTGGACGTACCCAGCGGGGTTACCGATCCATCAACGGTGCTGCCGGTCCAGATTTTTCTCTGGGCCGACAGCCCGGAGCGGGGTTTTACAGAAAAGACCTCTGCTGCAATCATGGTGTTGATGGGATTCCTCGTCGTCATGAACGCCGTAGCGATTTACCTGCGCAGGCGGTTTGAGCTGAAATAGGGCAACAGGATTCCGCAACGGAAGGATCAGACAGGATGAGAGCAATGACCGGCACCGGCGAAACGATGTCACTTTCCCCCGGACGCGCCACCGCGGCTCCCGCGGGAGAGGGCGGTGCGGTCCGCGATCGCAAGCTCAATATTCGCGACCATACGGAGGTCAGTGGTTACGAGACCGTGGGGGCGCCCTTTGTCGACAACGCCAAGATGGCGGCGCGCAATGTCAACGTCTTCTATGGCGATAAACAAGCGATCACGGATGTCTCCCTCGATATCGGCGCCAACGAGGTGATCGCCATGATTGGCCCTTCCGGCTGTGGCAAGTCCACGTTTCTGCGGACGCTGAACAGGATGAACGATATCATCCCCATCTGCCGGGTGCAGGGCGATATCACCCTGGACGGCGAGGATATCTATGGTTCTGGGCAGGACACCGTTCTGCTGCGGGCCAGGGTTGGTATGGTTTTCCAGAAACCCAACCCCTTTCCCAAATCGATCTACGAGAACGTCGCCTACGGGCCGCGCATCCACGGGCTGGCACACAGCAAGGCGGAGATGGATGAGATCGTCGAGCACAGCCTGCGCCGCGCCAGCCTGTTCGACGAGGTCAAGGACCAGCTAGACAAGCCGGGTACCGGTCTGTCCGGTGGCCAGCAGCAGCGCCTTTGTATCGCCCGTGCGATCGCGGTCAGTCCTGAAGTTATCCTCATGGACGAGCCCTGTTCGGCCCTGGACCCGATCGCCACCGCCAGGATCGAGGAGCTGATCGATGAACTGCGGGAAAACTACACCATCGCCATCGTGACCCACTCCATGCAACAGGCGGCCCGGGTGTCGCAGCGCACTGCCTATTTCCACCTCGGCAAGCTGATCGAGGTCGGTGCGACCAAGACCGTTTTTACCACGCCGCGCCACGCGTTGACCGAGAACTACATTACGGGCCGCTTCGGTTGACGGGGGTGTCCCCACGCCGGATACCGGCCTCCGTTAACAGGATACCAGAGGGCACTAGGCTTTCTGCTGCTGTTCCGCCTCTTTCACCTTGCTCGCGATGAGCTTGGTCACCCAGTTCGAGAGGGAGCGTCCGTCTGCCTCGGCGAGCTTCTTGGCCTTCTTCTTCAGTTCAGGCTCTATGCGGACATTGAGAATCTTGGTTTTCGACATCGCCGGCGGAGGGGTTGCTTGTCCAGGATTTGCGGAATTCTAACATAAATTCCCTTTGCGGCCGCCAGTTGTCACGACTATACTTTGTGTATACAATAACTATCCAAAGTGTAGGGCAATGTTATGAATTTGAGAGCAGCAGAGAAAGAACTGGGCAGTCGCCGCACCCCCGAGGTGCAGCCGAAGTCGCTGCTGATAGAGCTGGCGGTGGTTTTTTCCGTCAGTTTCGTGCTGGTGGGGCTGTTTAGCTGATAATTTCACCCTGGCGGTAGTCATCGAATTGTCACAGGAGTCCGCATTCGGGCTCCTCATGTCATAAATCTGTCATATTCTCCGTTTAATCTCCCCCCGCGGCCGACTGCTACGGTCCGACGACACAGACAAGGGGGGAGAGACATGAAGCAAGTCCTTGCGGCCGCCGTGGCCGGCACCGTGCTCGCGAGCGGCAGTGCCGCCGCGCATGTACCTGAGACAGAGTGGGCTGAATTCAAACGCGACTATGCGGCCCTCGTCGCCAGGGTCAACGCCCTGGAGGCAGAGAACCAGCAGCTGCGGGAACTGGGCCAGGGCGGTGTCACCGTGGAGGACCTGGCCGCGACACGCTCCGAGGTCGAGATGCTGAAAAAGCAAAATGCCGCGAGCAGCTGGGCCGAGAACATCAAATGGAAGGGCGACTTCCGCTACCGCTACGAAGAGATCGACCAGGAGGGCAGGGACGAGCGCACCCGCCACCGGATCCGCGCGCGCGCGGCCATGATCGCCAGGGTGGAGGAGAATGTCGAGGTTGGCCTGGGGCTCGCCAGCGGCGGTGACGACCCGGTCTCCACCAACCAGACCCTGGGCGGCGGCGGCTCGACCAAGGACATCCGCCTGGACCTGGCCTACGCCCGGTGGAATGCAACTGACGAACTCTACCTTCAGGGCGGCAAATTCGGCAATCCCTGGTACAGCCCGCAAAAAAACCAGCTGATCTATGACGGCGATTTCAGGCCGGAGGGGATCGCCATGGGCTGGAACAACGATCATATGTTCGCGACCGTCAGCGGCAGCTGGATCGAGAGCGACAGCAACAACAATGACGACTTCGCCTGGGGTGTGCAGGGTGGCGTCCGGTTCGGTCCTTTGACCGCTGCAGTGGGCTACCTGGATCTGCCTACCCGTGGACGCGAAGCGATTTACGACGACGACTTCTTCGGCAATTCCGCTGAAAACGGGGTCTACAAGTACAACTACGAGCTGCTCACGGCGGGCGCCGAGTTCTCCTTCAATGTACTGGAGCTGCCTCTCAGCCTCTTTGCAGAGTATATCGAGAATCAGGACGCGGACGATCTCGAGCAGGGCTATATCGCGGGTACCCGTCTGGGGCAGGCGAAGAAGCGGGGCACCTGGCAGCTCAGGTACGAGTACCGCGAGCTCGAAGCCGACGCTACCCTGGGCCTCTGGACCGACTCCGATTTCGCCGGCGGCGGCACGGACGGCAAGGGGCATGCCCTCTCCGGTGCCTACGCGATCACCGACAGGTGGACCCTTGGCTTTACTTACTTCGACAGCGAGCGGGGCGTCGATCTCGGTGAGGACGAGGACTACAAGCGCCTCATGATCGATACCGCCTTCAAGTACTAGTGTCGTGAATCATGAGTTCGCATATTTTCAGAAAGCCTCCAATGCGATTCTGTGAGGCGCAGCCCGCAGGGCATGGTGGTTCCATGTTCAAGGGTTGCAACGAAGCAGAATCGC
>JARRPM010000033.1:0-42269 GCA_037382865.1 Halioglobus sp.
TAGGTCATACCTCTCAGGATCGGGATCCACCATAGTCCCCAGGAACCGCTGAGCCAGGAAGACAGCCCGGGCGTGCCATGATGGAACTATCAGGTAATGCATGTTAATGGCAATTGCTGGACGTTAAACCAAACCTCTGAGTAACCGCAGCAACTATGAGGCATGCGGTAACCGTCGGTGAGATGCACATTGCCAGACTCGATCCGGCGCCATTAACTATTCAAAGTCAAGGTCCGTCATACCATCTATTCTGAGACCCCACCGGGTTATCGGCCTGGGTGGCGATGGTTGATGACATTCTTGCCGGGCACTAGTCGGGCAGCGATACCAGGCCCTGCAGATCTTCCGGAGAGGTCAGCCGCATCGCCACATCGGGCAGCGGAAACCAGATGGTCGGCTCCTGCACCTCGCGGATATAGCTGGCAATGCCCGGTTGCCCGGCAACGTGCTGTATGTAGGCGTCCAACTGGGGAAATTCTGTTGAAAACACCTCACGATCGAATGCCTTGAACCAGTTGCACAGCACATTGAAGGACCACAGGTCCGCCGCAGTCATGGCGCCCCCTACCATAAAACCGCTGTCCCCCCGATTGGATTCGAGATAATTCACAAAGGCCGACAGCTGGTTGCGGTAACCGTTGGTGACCAAACCCCAGGGGGCGCCTCCCATAAACGAATCCAATCGCGCCTGGGCAACTTCGTCGGCGATATTCAGCCGGATATTGACGGACAGCAAACCGTTGAAGTGAAACAAAGCATCATAGCAGTGTGCCAACACCGCCTGCACGGCAATTGCCTCGGCCTCATTGTCCCCCATCATTCCTGCGCGCCCGGCCAGCGTTGTAACAATCTGCATACTCTGATCAAGATAGACTTCCTGATCGACATACAGGGGCACATGATGATTACGGAAGGCGTGCTTGAGCACCTGCGTGCCATCGGGCCCGGGGGTCATCCAGTCCATGATGGTAACCGGAACATAATCGTAGTCGATATTCTGAAGGTGCAGTAACACCCGAATCGGCCAGGCGATGCCCACGATATCGAAGTAGACCAGAGTAGGGTTGCTCACCGAGTCCGGACTCAAGCCCTTAACCCGTGCAACCAGTTGCGCCAACCTATCTTCCATTTCACATCCTCAGCCGGCTGATTATTCTCGTTTTCAAACTCCGATGCGCCGACATTGCATAAACTATCTAAGCATCAAAAGGAGGATTGTGCCATGGCCAGGTGGTTTACTCATCTCGTCCCGCATGTGTGCGATCTGCAAGCCTGGTTGGTCTTGACGAAGATTTCACCAGCGCGGAAAGTGTCGCCAAACCTCTGTGCCCTCGCCTACGCCGCCGGCGATACATTACTCCGAACCGGATGGATCCCATGCGAACTGCTTCCCGGGACACGGTGATGCCTCGCTCAGCCACAAGCTCCTCGATATCGCGGTGGCTGAGATTGAATCCGTAGTAGAGCCAGACGGCACAGGAAATGATAGCTAACGGGAATCGGTGATTTTTATAAGTATCCATTGCCCAAATCCGGCAATGTGTGGGCATTTAACTTGTCGATACCGCTGAGCGTCCCCTGAGCCTTACTGGGACTGTAAGAGAGAACGTTGCACTGAGGCGTGGAGGCCATGGCAGCCGCCTCTGGAGAGTCAAAAATCAACCCCAATCACCCCACAGGTATACCCGGTAATTCTATGGTCAACCCGAGGGTAGCTCATCTCTATCAGTTGCGAATGTGAGTTTTCGGGATGGACACACGAAAATGGTCTATTTTTAGATGATTCAGTCAAATCTCAGGAGTACCGTAATGGGCGATCCCGCAGGCAAACAGGCCGATTTCAAAACACCTCTGGACATGTTTTATCACTGGGAGGCGACTATCCCGGACCAGGTATGGCTGAGGCAGGCTCACGGTGGTTCGTGGACTGATCTAACCTGGGCCCAGGCCGGCGAACAGTGTCGCCGGTTGGCGGCCGCGCTGCAGGAGCAGGGCCTGAAGCCAGGGGACAAGGTCGGCATCCTGGCGGCGAATTCACCGCACTGGGTAATGGCTGATATCGCCTGCATGATGACCGGCACTGTGGTGGTTCCCGTGTACACCACCATGGCAATAGATAAAGTGAGGTACGTCGCAGAGCACAGTGATATGAGGGTATTGCTCGTCGACGGCAGTGTGGACCCGGCCGTGCTGCGTGCAGAACTGCCGGCCACACTTTCCCTGTTCGGCCTTCCGGGCGCAGATAGCCCGGCGATAGATGTGAGTTGGGAAGACATGCTTGCCTCGGGGTCAATTATGAAGGGCAGTCCACGCCGTGATCCGGATGAGATGTGGACGATTATTTACACATCAGGCACTACCGGTATGCCCAAGGGCGTGATGCATTCCTATGCCACCCTGCCTCATTCCGGCGCTGCGATCCCGCATTTTACCGGCTCAGACACGCACTCCAGACTGTTTTCCTACCTGCCTCTGGCGCACGCTGCGGAGCGGGTGCTTGTTGAGCTGCACTCGCTATACAGTGGTGCCAGCATTGGCTTCAACGAGGGCAGGGAGAGCTTCGCCGCCGACCTGCGGGAGGTTCGCCCCACTTTTTTCCTCGCCGTCCCCCGTATCTGGACCAATTTGAAAGCGGGCATTATCGCGCAGTTGGGAGACGATGCCTGGCAGCAACTACTGGACAACCCGGAAGCCGGTGCGGAGATTGGCAAAGCCGTATTGACCGCCATGGGACTGGATGCGGTGACCTACGCTTTCTCTGGCGCTGCACCTATTCCCCCGGCCGACATCCAGGCGTGGCGCGCGCTGGGTATGCCCCTGTACGAAGGCTTTGGCCAGTCGGAAATCATGTCGGGCACGGTCAATGTTGCCGGGCACGACCGGGTGGGATCTGTGGGCAAAGCCCTGGAAGGCGCGGGCGGCGAGGTAAAAATCTCGGAGATTGGCGAAATTCTCCTGCGTGCTCCCGGGTCCATGTTGGGCTATTACAAGGATCCGGAGAAAACCGCCGAGACTCTGGTGGACGGCTGGGTGCGTACCGGGGACAAGGGTCATATCGATGAGGACGGCTTTGTCCACATTACCGGGCGGGTGAAGGAAATTTTCAAGACTGCAAAGGGCAAGTATGTAGCGCCTGCGCCCATCGAGAACCGCTTTGCAGCGGGGCCCCATGTGGACCAGCTATGCCTGGTGGGGTCCGGCCTGCCCCAGACCATCATGCTGGTTAACCTGCATCCAGGCAGTCTGGCGATGGACCGCGAGCAGGTGAGTGGCGACCTGGAGCGCCAGCGGTGTGTCGTGAACGAATGCCTGGAAGCCCACGAGCGGATCAGCCATGTGGTGGTGTGTGCCCAGCCATGGACCATGGAAAACCAATTGCTCACACACACTCTGAAAATACTTCGGGACGACGTGGAGAAGCAACACCAAGCGACTATCGAGCGCTGCCTCGCCGGGAGTGAAACCGTGGTTTGGGAATAGTACAGCGGGGCACAAGGCTCTTAGAGCGATCGTCGAAATGGAACAGTGCAACCCCGGAGATGGCTGTCCTCGCAGCGCCAGGCAGCTCAACCCAGCTTTCGGATTCATACCCGATAAAGACACTGTTGGGCGAAAGCAGACTGTGCACCAGTTGTGTCGTTGTGCAAAAAAGGTCGGCTTGTTTCATAATGGACGGCAACCTCCCACGCGAAAGAATGGAAATGCTATGCCAAGGAATTCGTCGACCTGTCTGTTGATAGCCTTTTTCGTCACTGTGCTGACTGCCTGCGATGACGGCAGCGACGGGACCGTCCAACTGCAGGACAATATCCTGGTGTTCACAGATCAGAGGATTCCGAAGGCGCTGATTCAGCAGATCGTTGACGAAAACGAAAAGACCCCCGAAGCGCCATTACCTGACGACCTCCCGGCGAGCACATTGACCCTGCTCAAACTTCGCGGCAAGACCAACCATTTTGGCGTGGATATACAGCAGTCGCCCCCCCAGTACATCGACTATCACGCCACCGTTCCGGAAACCAGAGTCTGGATAGCCGAGTATCCCGACACTCGGGACCTCAACCTGCAGACAGACGAGACGGGCTGGTGGACGATGTATATCGTCAAGGATACCGACGCTGAACTCGAGTTTTCGTTTGTTTACGAAAAGGAGGGATGGATAACAACCAAGACCAATGTCAATAAGATCACTGACGAAGACAATCTCGATTTTGCCATACAGTATATTGATCCTTACTACTATGAGTACGGCATGTTGCCCTATGTGGAGGCCATGATGAGAAGTAATGGCTATCCGAATTTCTTTTTCGAGAATGCCATGGTTGTCACCGTCGGAAAGTCCTGGGCCAGTATGCACGATGATCGGCTTCCTCATGGCGACCCGGGTGCAACTATGACGTTAAGCCCTGCATCGGAGGAGCACATAGGCCCGATTTACTTCAACGAAGCGGTAATTCCGGATCTTTCCCAGGCCGCGACGTCAGTTGATGGAGGGGTTGTCTGGCTGAACATGCCGCCGGGCAAGACTTATCTGGTAAGCGCCGAAAAGCCGGGGGTCAGTTACGACACCATCAAATTCGACGTGAGGGCGACTGATGCCGAAAACGGCGTGCGGTTATATATTGCATCGCCACCGGATTCGGTGGAGGGGGATAACGATTCGCCTCCCGGTGAGCCTTGAGGAGTGGCTTCTGTGAATACGCCACCTGTGCAGGGCCAAATACTAATTCGCTTCCTATATCAGACGTTTAGCTATTGCAGTTGGTGCTTTTATGACGGTCATGACAGTGGACTCATTTTGCTCGGAAAGTGCCAAGCACATGCAGACTATCCTTACCTGTAAGTCTCAAAGGAAAGTCAAATCCAGGATTTCCTGTCGAACGAGCTCCAAATGCATAGCGCGTGCCAAGGACCTTGACTAAACTTGTCGGTGCCCTGGTGACTTGCCACCAAATCAGCCCTGGATCAGGTGTATGGTGAACTCTGCGAGGCTCCTCCCTCCAAGACCCGCTGCTTTGGCCATACTGTTGACCTGCCTGCTTGCGGCAGCACAGGGGATGGGGGCCGACCCTGAGCGCTTTAACCTGGGAAGGACGCCGACAGCAGCCAAAATCAATGCCGTCGATATCGACGTGATGCCCGACGGACGAGGCCTGCCCCCGCCCTGCGGAACTGGCGGCGGACCTATCGCTGCTGCGAACCGTAGGTAATTACTGGCCCTACGCCACGTCGCTCTTCGACTACATCCGCCGTGCCATGCCCTTCGACCGACCAGGTTCGCTGACGGATGACGAGGTCTACGCGGTCACCGCCTATCTGCTTTACCTGAACGGCCTGGTGGAAAGGTCAGTGGTCGTCGATGGGGATACGCTTTCGCGGGTCGAGATGCCTGCCAGGCGCTACTTCAAACCAGCCAGCCAGATGGAGCGGTAGTCGTGAGCATTACGCACTCGAAGGACGGTTATTTGCTGAGCCGTAGACAGGTGCTCGCCGCAGCCGCCGGTGGCGCCAGCGCCAGCCTTCTGGGTATGACGGTCAAGGGCGCCGAGGCAGACCCCACGCGCGTGCAGGGCAGCGCCCCGTCGCCCCTGGGTGCGCGATCGGCTTTCGAGCAGATCGAGCGCAAACCGGTCGCCGGCGTCGTATCCCTCACTCCGCTGGAGCGCCTGGAGGGAACCATCACGCCTGCCGACCTCCACTTCGAGCGCCATCATGCGGGCGTGCCCCGCATCGACCCGGCACTTCATGAACTGCTCATCCACGGGCTCGTGGAGCGACCACTGTCCTGGAGCGTCAATGAGTTGAAGCGCTTTCCTTCTGTGACCCGGACCTGCTTTATCGAGTGCTCGGGCAACTACTTTCCGCGCGCCGGAGAATTTTCACCGCCACACATGGTTTGCGGACTGACCAGTCAGAGCGAGTGGACCGGCGTACCGCTCGCGACGCTGCTTCGAGAGGCCGGCGTACGCAGCCGAGCATCCTGGCTCCTCGCCGAGGGATCCGATGCCGCGGTCATGAGCCGCAGTATCCCCATTGAGAAGGCGCTCGACGATGCCCTGGTGGTCTATGCGCAGAACGGCGAAGCCCTGCGTCCGGCACAGGGTTATCCGCTGCGACTGCTGCTGCCCGGCTGGGAAGGCAATACCAGCATCAAGTGGCTGCGTCGCCTGGAAGCGACCGACGCGCCGGCGATGAGCCGCGAGGAGACCTCGAAGTACACGGAGCCAATGAAGAACGGCAGTATCAGGCAGTTCAGCTTCGAGATCGAGGCCCGCTCGATCATCACTTACCCGGCCTATCCTGCAGTGATCGAACCCGGGTGGCATGAGATTCGCGGGATTGCCTGGAGCGGCCATGGCCGCGTCGCGCGGGTGGAGGTCAGCACGGACGGCGGCAGAACCTGGCTGGACGCGACGCTGCAGGGCCCCGTATTAGCGAAAGCGCACACCCGTTTTGGCCTGCCCTGGAAATGGTCCGGCGAGTCGACGGAAATACTCAGTCGCGCAACCGATGAAACCGGCTACGTGCAGCCTACCCTGAAGCAGATTCTGGCGGCGCGCGGCCCCGGCTCCGCGCCCTATCACTTCAACCCGATAACCGGCTGGCGTGTTCAGCGCGATGGGGAACTGCGTTTCAACCCCACGGGCTGAGGCCGCGCTCACGGGTGACCAGTCGCATCAGCGACGCATGATCAGCAGCACACGGACCTGTACCTGGCAAATTCTTATGTCATCAGTACCCTCAGGATGTCCGCTATTGCAGGTATCGACAACTCAGCAGGATCAGATCAGCGCTGCCTCACAGCGGATGATCAACTTGCCAGAACCCTTGTGATGGTTGCCGCTATAAGTTGCCGTCGCTTCCGCTAGTCTTGACCTGAATGCCCAGGCGCTGGAAGAGGTGGTAGTTACCGCCCAGCATCGTGAAGAGAGTCTGCAGGACGTACCCATAGCTATTACTGCCATCGGCGCCCGCGCGGACTACACGCATAAAGGCAAGGCCTACCAGGATCTCGAGAACCGCGAGGAGGGTGCCATCAGCTCCTACGACGTCACCAACCTGCGCGGCTCATACACGGCGGAGGATCAGAGCTGGGAACTCGCCGCCTGGGTGAAGAACCTTTTCGACGAGGAGTATATGCTGCATAATTACACCATCAATCCAGGAGTGGCGCCCATGGTCATGCCGGCGGCACCGCGCACGGTCGGGGCCACCCTGACCTACTGGTTCTAGTCCCTGCCCGGTAACCTGACGATGCCTTACAGTGACTTCGCCCCTTGCCAGCGACGTCGGCGGAAACGCCGAAGCACGGCGCTGGCTCTGCCGCTCGCCCTGGCCTTAACGGGCGCCTTGGCGGCCGGGTCGGCAGGGGCGAGGGAGGGTTCCCGCCTCCCTGTAACCCAGGCGAAAACCGGCTTCACCCTGGAGCAGGCCGAGGAACTGGCCCAGTCGGTGTCGGTTGCTTCGGTCCTCAAGGGTGGCGATGTGGCGCTGTACTGGACCGGGCACGTGTCCGAGAGCATGCCGACCACCGTCATACCCGCCGCCCGGCCGGCGCGCTTGCTGCCCTACGCAGGCGACAGCCGCATCGGCCAGGTGCGCGCCAACTCGGCCCTCGGGGAGCTCAGCCTCGATGAGTTCCTGGTGGATCCCCGAAGCTACGCTCAGGGCTTTGTCGTCATCCACCGGGGCCGCATCGTCTACGAGCGATATCCCGGCATGAATCCCGAGGACACTCACCTGTGGGCCTCCAATGCCAAGCCGCTGGCCTCCCTGGTGATTGACCTGTTGATCGACGATGGCCTGCTGGACCCGGAGAAGACCTTCGGCCACTATATGCCCGACTTTCGCGGTACCGCCTGGGAGGACGTCCGGCTACTCGATCTCCTCGACATGACCCCGGGGCTGGATACCGAGGAGGACGATCGCAGCCGCGCCGACCCGCACTCGATCGCCACGCGCACCTTTCTGGCCGAATTCGGGGAGCCCAGTCCGAAGACCGGGAAACTGGAAACGGTGCGCGAGGTCCTGAAAAGCGCACGCAAGGTGCGCGAGCCCGGCACGTCCTTCGATTACAGCTCCCCGGTGACCCAGGCGCTGGTGCTGCTGACCGAGGAAGTGACCCGTAAGCGCTGGGCCGACGTGTTCGAGGAGCGTGTGTGGTCGCACATGGCGGTGGAAGGGGGACTGCAGGTCCACCTGGCACCCGACGGCACCGCCGCCGTACATGGCGTGGTCTCCAGCCGGCTCCGCGATATGGCGCGCTTTGGCATGCTGTATACCCCGAGCTGGCAGGCGGTCTCGGACCAGCCCATTGTGAGCGCCGATATCATCAGGCGGATTCGCGAGGGCGTACGGGGCGAGGATTTTTTCATGCGCGGCTATGACGGCCCGGTATTCACCGAACGCCTCAACGCCCCGATACTCGGCAGCAGCCGCCAGTGGGACGCGGTCTTCGCAGACGGCGACTTCTTTAAGAGCGGAATGTTCGGCCAGGGGCTGTATGTCTCGCCGGACCGCGACCTGGTGATCGGTTTTTTCTCGACCACTCGGGATACCGGGTCAATCCAGCGCTACCTGCGCCCGCTGGTGAGGTCGGGGCTATTCGACGAAGAGGAATAGCAGTCTTGGTCGAACCCCGTGCGTGGCAGCGAACAGGTCATTCCTATTCGTTCGATCCTGAACGCTACTGCATCGACGTGGAGCGTAGCACCGTCGTCCTGGTGTTTTCTCTTGTCGCTTCTCGCGGAAATCCGGTCGCGTTTACAGGTGTTCATGTGCGGGGTCTGCCAATTTCTGCCGGTTAACTTCGCAGCAGCCGCCAGTGCCCTCCCAACTCACAGCATTCCCTCATGACGATAGACTTCGCGTAGCGTGGTTACCGGCATGCAGCCGGACTCAAGGTAAATTCGATGAAACTCCCGGTCCAGCTCAGCCTGGGAAAGTCTGCAGCGATTAGCCCGCACGATATCCTCCTTAATCTCCCAGACCAGCCGGTTACCGGTGAGGTAGCTCAGCGGGTAACCCTGCTCCTTGGAGTACCAGTTCAGCTCCGACTGAACCCGGCCGTCGGTGAAGCCGGTGGCGGTTTTGAGCAGCAGTGCCGCATTTTTGAACGGATCCGGCGAATCGAAGTCCAGTTCCAGGCCAATATCGAGGAAAGACTTGTCGCCGCTCATAAAATACAGGTCAATGCCGACCCGCGCGACCAGCCGGGAGATATCGCGCTTGGTAACAAACCGCACCTCATCTATCAATGACTCATCCACATAGCCATTATCGAGCATGTAGTCCTCGAGCATGGTGGTCCAGCCCTCCGCGTGCTCGTTGGCGTCGAAAATCCGCCGGATCAGGCTGTCCTGCAGGGAAGCGCAGGCAAACTGGAGGTGGTGTCCCGGTATACCCTCGTGGACCATCATCATTGGGATGCCCAGATGGGTGTGCTCCGCCAACTCCTGGTCTTTCAGGGTCAGGTACACCAGGCTGTTGCGCAATCCTTCACGCAGGGGCAGCGGAGTCCACACCGCACCGGCGGGTATGACGGGTTCGAGGAAGCCTGGGGTCCGCATGATAACCATATCCTGCTCGTCGGGTATCCGAAAAAGTCCCCGGTCCCGGTTCCAGCGCTCTATTTTCTCTTTCTCGGCCTTGTACTGATCAAGCACGGATTCCAGTCGACCGTCCTCCAGTTGGACCGAGTAGCGTTTGAGCAGGAACGCATGCAGTTGTTCAATATTGGTCGCCGGATCCAATGCATACTTTGCGATCAGTCGAACTCTCAGCTCGTCCAGCGTAGTCCGTATTCCGGTCATGTAATCGGCTGCCATCCGGCGCATTTGTTCCGGCGTTTTACCCAGGCGCTTGATGACCAGCAGCGCTTCCATCTGTTCGCGGCCAATGCTGAACGCGTCGGTGGTCTGCAGAGCCGCCAGGGTTTCGCTGTAGCGCTGCAGGGCTGAACAGGCTCGCTCAGTTTCCGTGGCAAGCTCATCGCAGGCATCAAATCCAGTTTCCCGCGCCCAGGTCACCACAGTCTGAAAAAGTTCCGGTATTTCCCTGGCTTGATCCAGCTCGATATCCCGCCAGCGTCGAACCGGTGTGGTGAGGGTTTCGAGTTCCTGCTTCAGATATGCCGGCACCATTTTGAGTCTCGAGAGGATATCCGCCAGACGAGCGCCGGCATCGCGCCCGTCATTGACGAACAACTGGAAGATGCCCTCGCTAATGCCGTCCACTCCGGCGGGCTTCTGGCAACGCAGCAATTGGCCATTGAGCTGGAGCGTGTCGAAAAAGACCCATTGCTGCAGATACAGTTTGATCAATCCCAGATCCAACTGCTCGTAGAAACCCTCCCCCCTAGAATCATCGATCTCCTCGATGAGTTGTCGCACCCTGACGAGCTCTCGTTCCTTGGCCGCCAGGGACGGATCACCCAGGCGCCCGAGATGGTCAGGCAATCCCAGGGCCACACTGAGGTCGACGTTTTCCCGGATCAGCTGCAACAACTTTTCGTTGGCTTGACGATAGTAATCGGAATGCATCTTCGGCTCTCGTTGTTGAATGAGGGTAGTGTAGTCCAGCCCGTGCAGAAACGTATTCTCTCGAAAAGGAAGATCGGATAGTCGGGAGAGCAGCGTTCATCCGGAGGAACGACTAAGGAGCCCCTGTTATGTCCGGAGTCTGCTGGAACCTGGGCTTTTTTCGCGGGCAACTTTATCGTCCGATCAAACTGCCGCCCCGGTGAACAGTACATCGCGGCGCACACTTGCGTTGGGAGCTATAATACGACGTAGGTTGCGTTGGAGGTATTTGTGGTCGGTTCCTGTTGTGAGAACAATTGCGCGGTAGAAGCGCTTCGCACGCGACAGAAAAGCACCCTGGTGAAGGTGCTCTGGGTAAATGCTGCTATGTTCTTCGTAATTGCAGGGGCCGCGCTTTTCGGGCGATCCACGGCGCTCCTGTCTGATAGCCTGGACAATCTCGGTGATGCGCTGACCTATGGTTTGAGTTTGTACGTGGTGACGCAGAGCGCAGAAGCCAAAGCACGGGTTGCGCTTTTCAAGGGTCTTCTCATCTTTCTGGCCGCATCGGTGGTTGTCGGTCAGGTTATTTGGAAACTTTTCCACCCCATTGTTCCCTCCTATGAAGTCATGGGGGTATTCAGTTTAGGCGGCTTGGTCGCTAACGGCTTTTGCCTGTGGCTGTTGTGGCAGCACCGGCACGAAGACATCAATATGAGCTCAGTCTTCGAGTGCTCGCGCAATGACATTGCGTCCAATCTGTCGGTCTTTGTCGCGGCAGGTTGCGTATGGCTATTCCAGTCCGGCTGGCCCGACATCCTGGTTGCCTCTCTGCTTGCGACATTGCTGCTGAGGTCTTCAAATCGTGTCATTCGTGGCGCAATTCAACAACTCAGAAAACCTGACAATGCGCTGGATGCGCCTGAGAGGTTCTGAAAATTTAACCTGGCGCCACAGCTTATCATTAACTATCAGTTTATTCCGGTTAACTTGGCAAACCCCTTTTACTGTCTAAACTCAACAGACCAAAAGAGTCATTTTGACAGGAGACTTAAACGATGAACGTTTCCAGCTTGCAAGGAAAAGTCAGTGAAGAGGAATGGACCCAGCGCGTGGAGCTGGCGGCTCTGTACCGCTTGACTGCATTGTATGGATGGACGGATCTGGTTTTTACCCATATCAGTGCCCGCGTTCCGGGACCGGAGCACCATTTCTTGATAAACCCTTACGGTTTCTTATTTGAGGAGATCACGGCCTCTTCACTGGTCAAGGTGGACCAGCAGTGCAACAAACTTGACGACTCCCCTCTCCCGGTCAACCCGGCTGGTTTTACCATCCACAGCTGCATTCATGCGGGCCGCGAAGACGCCCAGTGCGTAATGCATACGCACAGTCGCGCCGGCGTTGCGGTCAGTGCGCAAAAGGACGGGGTGCTGCCTATCAGTCAGCAATCGACCCTGGTCCTGAGTTCCATCGGGTACCACGATTATGAAGGCGTGGCATTGCGCGAGGATGAACAGCCGAGGCTACAGGCAAATCTGGGTCAGAACCAGTTCCTGGTGTTGCGCAATCACGGGCTGTTAACTGTGGGCCGCTCCGTGCCGGATACTTTTCTGCAGCACTACCTGTTCGAGACCACCTGCCAGATTCAGATCTCCGCCCAGGCAGGAGGTTCACTGAATCTGATTGATCCGGCTATTCAAGGCGATATCAAGGCGGTAACTCATACCGTTTTGGAGGGTATGGGCGGACAGATCGCCTGGCCGGCCCTGTTGCGCAAACTGGATCGCCTTGACGCGAGCTACAAGACCTAGTGTAGGGTTGCATAGTCAATGGATCATATATGAGCCATGTCTGTAATGTGCTTGTGACATATGGCAGGAGAGTTGCAATGGGGATACTGACACCTTAACTCCCACCATCCTGCCCGTATTTGATCCACGTGGGCAATCTTTATACGTTGTTCGACTTATCGTCCGGACGGTTGAATTTGCGATCCCTGCCACGTCAATCTCACGGATCCTGATCGGAAACGTGGCGGGCCTCGCAGTGTCGTACAGGGAAAGTCTGGACTATACTCTATTCCCTCTGTCGTTGACGGGGTGCTGGCGAGAGCTCAAAGCTTCAGTCTGCCTTTGATTGCCCGGCGGCCTGATTTTCACTGGATAATCCTCATGGGCTATGCAAGACGTTCGACCGCTTATCTATCAATTTCGCTTTGCAAGTAGTGTTGATGTAAGTAGAGGGAAGTCAGGAATGGAAAGGCAAGGTACAACCATCAGGCCAATCGGTGACGACTTTTACAGAATAAGCACGCCCGTTTCACCCGAAGTGGTACCAGGTGGATTCTCATTCAATCAGTACCTGCTGGTCGACGAGGCGCCCCTGCTGGTCCATACCGGGCTACGCGGAATGTATGAGGTTGTGAGTCAGGCGATAGAGACCGTGATGCCATTGCAGAATCTGCGTTATATTTCCTTCTGCCACGTTGAGGCCGATGAATGCGGGTCTCTCAACGAGTTTCTTCAGGCCGCGCCTCGAGCCCAGGCCCTGTGCGGTCAGGTCGCGGCGATGACAAGCATCGAGGATCTTGCCGACCGCTCGCCCCGGGTGCTGACTGACGGTGAACAGGTGTCGCTTGGGAAGCATGTCGTTACCTGGGTGGACGCGCCTCACGTACCGCATGGCTGGGAAAACGGCTTTCTGTTTGAGAAGACCACACGGACGCTGTTTTGTGGCGACCTGTTTACCCAGGGCGGCAGTGATCATGCACCGTTGTCAGACGACATTCTGGAAACAAGCGAAAAAATGCGCGAGGGCATGGACTACTTCGCCCACGGTTCGAACACACGCCCGGTACTTGAACGTCTCGCCGCGCTTGAACCGCAGACACTGGCATGCATGCATGGCAGTGCTTATCGGGGTGACGGCGGGACGCTATTGCGCGAGCTGGCGGACAGGCTGGAGTCGGCGAGCAGATCAGTTGCCTGACGAGTTCACTTACCAGTTTCAGAACTCAACTGCAATACATCCACAACTTCGCTCAGAACCAACGCGGCAGCATCCGGCCGCCTGAAGCTGCCTTCCTCCAAGCCTCCGGGAAGTGCAATCGCGGTTATACGATTTTGTAGCTCGGGAAAACGTCCCTCAGCTTGATGAATCCATTGAGCACGATACTCAGAATCTGCCCAACCACCGCCAGTACCTCGCGAATAGACCAAAAACCGGGTAGCGGGATTTCCTTCAGCTAAAAACCCCAAAAGCGCCACCAACTTATTATCTGCAATTTGATAAAGCCGGAGGAACTCCTCGGAATAGTCCTCGGATTCGGCGGGATAACCTATCCCCAGGTCCTGGTTCATCGAATGGAAAAAAGCTGAACGGTGTACCAATATCAAACTGGGTTGTTGCTTCAGAATCTGGACTTCGCGATCCCAGGTGGACCCGATTGCCTCTTTCTGAGTGATCACTGGCAAGTCAGCCAGAATTTCGCTCAGCACATCAGCGTTCGTACCGCTTTGACGTCGTGTTTCCTCATCATAAACACCACGAGGAGCATAGGTATCCATCAGGATTACAACTGGAATCGTGCCGCCAGCCCTCGTATTTCCTTCCTGGTCGGCAGATATGTCCCTGAAAATCAGCCACCCAATTCCCACAATAAGCAGCAAGAGCAACGCTACTTCAAACCCACCCCGAACCCCTAGAGCGGTGCTACCACTGGTGACCGTTCGAGTCGGCCCTTCCGAGCCAAGGTCAAATATCCAGCTAAACAAGATTGCAATCGGAAACCCGATAGCCAATAGCACAATGGTAACCGTTGAAAACCAGTGCGGCAGACTGAGTGGCCCGCTGATGACATCCACTACCTGGAGAATTCCCCATGCCACAACGACGTATACAGCCGCTGCCCTGAATACCTTTCTTTGTTTAAGCTCTTGAATAATCGACATTACTTCTTTCTTGCACGTGCGGGATGCCGTACCACGCATCCCTCGCTGCCTGACCCTGATTGACTCACGCGATTGCTCTGCCCTGGTTGCCGACGGAAATTGCGTTGTCGCGGACTGTATCAGCTTCCAGTGGCTGCTTGAAGCAGGAATTCGACAGGGACGGGATCACCCCCTCCAATTCCTCCACTACTTTAAATTTTTGGCTTCTTTTATTCACACCCAGGTGCTCTTTATGCTTCACTTAAGCTTCCAAAAACAAATCACAGATACCTGAAAACCACACGCCTGCCACAAGGAATGAGCATCAGATATTGAAGCGATTTACTGGCTTTTTCTTGCTGACCTCCGTGTGGACCGCAGCAGTATTGTTTTTGTCACGCCTGGCCACAGAACAGGGGAACCTCTGGCTCGTCATCCTGGCTGCCCTCCTCTTAGCTTTACCTGCCGTGCTGGCTGCCCTGTATACCGACACTGTCGCTCTTATTCATAAGTCTACCCGGTACCGCAGGGAGGGAATACTCAGGCGGTTGACGACAGGCCGGGTGCTTTCAACCGTATTATGGTCTATCTGGTCGATCGGCTTTGGTTTTGCCAGCGTGTTCTGGTTCAGCACCACAACCGCGCTTGAAGTCGTGGCACTCTTTGTGTCGATTGGGGTTCTTTACCTGAGCAACTATGTGTTATTCATAATTACCAGTGCTGAGATGGCAGCGTATTATGCCAGTGCAACCGCGATTCGCTGGTCCCGCATACTTGTCGCGCTACTGATGACGGCACTGTTCCTGTCCATAACCTTATTGATGTCGCAAGACCAGAATGTCGACTCTCTGTCGGACAGATTTTCCACGATAGCGAACGTCGTATTGGACCCGCAGGGAAGTTACGTTGTCCAACTGGCCACAAAAACCTTCGCTTATCTTCAGGAAATCAGGTCATACCTGATATCGATAGCTAAGCCCGTCACTCCCTGGTATCTAATCGGTATGGTAGTCGGGACGTTTGCGCTCTTCTACAATTTCAATTTCTTTTTATCAGGATTTTTGATTCCACCATCAGAATATCGCCGGGTGTTTTCCCCGCTCGCGGTCGATGATGTACCCCCACCCGTATCACTGAGCACGACGATACTTGTCTCTACAGTCATAACGCTCTTTTTCTTTCTGCTGCTGCCGCTGATCTCAAGTCTCGAAATGCTGACCCGGGCCAGACTGACAAGTACAGAAATGGTCGTGGAAACGGAGCAGCAGCTTGTACGGCTGGCAGAGGAAATCGACAACCGCCTGTACAAAGTGGGCACCCACAGGGACATCAACGAAGCAAAACTCGAAGCATTTCGGGAGCAATCTGCGTCGATTACTGAAATAAAGCGACAGGCAGCCCTGGCCTTCGACGCGATGCGAGCCAATGTCGATGTTTATTTAGATAAGTACTATAGCCTCTCCGCCGAATACCTTCGAATCGTTGGATCGCTCACCGGGACAATTGAGGAGCATATTACCAAGGACCTCACTGAAACCCTCATGCGCGGCAAAGACATTGATGATCTCGACAGTACCATCCAGGCACAGCTTGCCAGGCAGCCTCGGGTTTTGCAGGATTACAACAACCGGGTCTCAGAGATACTGAGGCAGAACCGAATCGAATCCCCTGAAGGAGAAGTGGTCATTGTCGAGAGTTCGTCGCTGGACCCGCTCAAATCTCCTCCTGAAAACGCCACGTTGGTCACGCTCAATCAGCGTATGGGCGCGGCCGGTATTGGAGCAATTGGCGGCTTTATCGCCGCAAAAGTGGTTTCCAAAGTGGCAGCGAAAGGAGCAATCAAGTTGGCTGCTAAAGCGATGGCAAAGGCGGCAACCACCAAGTTTGCAGGGGGCGCAGCGGGGGCGGTCGTGGGCGCCGGCATTGGCTCTGTTGTGCCTGTCGCCGGAACCCTTATGGGCTCAGTCATCGGGTTTACGGTAGGCATGGTCATGGGTGTATCGATTGATGCAACCCTGCTCAAACTTGAGGAGTATTATTCCAGGGACCAATTCAAATCCCAAATACTGGAGGCTATCGATGAACAGGAGCGGGAGTTCAATGCCATGCTGTCCACATAGCATTGTCAGTCCTGATCCCATTCTCCTGCGCATAGACGATCGGCTTTGAAGAGGACTGTGATAACCAGGCCCCGGATTCAGAGATACGCCACACGGCGCAGCTCTGCACGGATTGTCTGTGAGGCTGGTAAGCGAACCATCCGCAGGCCATGATCCGGCCCATATGCTAACGAACAAGAGTCCGGAATGAGAAAGCTGGCTTCAAAAATCTATGACTATGTGATCAATCCGCCCACTGACGAGGATCTGGTAAAAGCCTGGCAACTTTCTGACAATGAACCTCCCACCCTATGGCTGCTTGGTAAAACCGGTGCCGGGAAGTCGACAATCATTCAGAAACTGACCGGACATTCCAGCGCAGAAATCGGCAACGGCTTCATGCCCTGCACCAAAACCTCCAGCTACTTCGATTATCCCCAGGAGCACCCTATTCTGCGGTTCCTCGACACCAAAGGCCTGGGTGAGGTCGAGTATAACGCCGATGACGACCTCAGCAGTCTCAGCCAGACCAGCCATGCCTTATTCGTCGTCGCACGTGTCAGAGATAGTGAGCAAAGTGCGGTAGAAGAGGCGCTCCGTAAAATTCGCAAGTCCGCCAGGCATATACAAAAAAATGCGATAGCTATTGTCCATACTGGAGCACTTGAGATCGCTGATGAACACGACAGAAAAAGAGCCGTCAATGCCAACCAGGCGCGATTCGAAACGGCCTGGGGCTCCTCAATAGAAGCCACGATGACCGACTTCTCCCCGCAAGCGGAGAGCGGAGAGCTGGACGATTATGGTTTCGATGCGCTGAAGGAACTTATAGACCGGAAAATTCCTGAGCTAAGCCTGTGGCTGAGTGATTACGATCACGATAATGCAGAGCAGGAGAATTTCAATAAGCTCAAGGCAGACGTTCTCTGGTATGCAGCCACGGCAGCAGCGAGTGACGCAGTGCCCTTTGTGGGCCTGGTCAGTGTCCCGGCGGTACAGGGGAAGATGCTGCACAGTCTCGCCCAGAAGTACGGAATTGTCTGGAGCAGGGCAAATTATTCAGAATTCATCGCTGCGTTGGGTACCAGTTTTGCCGTGAGGTATGCAGTCAGCCTGGGCGCACGACAACTCGGAAAGCTGATTCCCGCCTACGGTCAGATCGCCGGAACAGCTTTTTCTGTGACTGTGAGTTACTCCAGCACCTACGCGATCGGCCGCGCCGCCTGCAGCTATCTTTACCACAAGAAAACCAATACGCCGTTCGGAGAAGAATCGCTCAGCTCTGTCTACGAACAAGCCATTTCGGAGGGCAATAGTGTTGGCAAGGAAATAGCCAGGGACCTAAAAGAGTGAATGCAATGCTCGAGAGGCTTCTGAGAAAACGCAGCAGGGAGCTCTACGCAGTCGTCATCATGCTATGGCTGGTTCCTGTACTCGCCCTTTCAGTATTGGGGCTGATCTATCTTTGGCAGGCCGGGTGGTTCTGGTGGTTCAGCGGCGCTCTGCTCCTGCTCAGCCTTGCTTCCTGGCTGGTGCGACATCTTCTCACAACCCAGGCTGAGGCAACGGAAACGACGGTTACACACCTCGATCCGCGCCCGGACTGGTCCAATCACGACCAACGCGTGTGGGAAAAGTCACTGGCGCATATAGAATCGGAAAAGCTGCACGAAACCCCCTGGTCGGATATTCCCACGGTGATATTCGATCATCTCGCTTTCGTGGCCCGGGCATACCACGATGATGACAGTCGCGCGGTGTATGCATTCAGTGTGCCCGAGCTGTTACTGATGCTGGAAATCTGGAGCCGGGAATATCGTGCCGAGGTCATCGAAAACGTGCCTCTGGTCCAGGAAATCAAGATCTCCACGATCATGGATCTTTCGGACAAGGCTGATACAGCTCAGCGACTTTATAAGTACTTCGGCCCACTTTACAGGGCAATCAGAACTGGAGCCAATCCTGTAACAGGCATTTTGAGCGAGGCGAGCTCGCACATCACAACCAGAATACTGAGTGACCTCGGTCTACACGTGCAGAGCAATATGAAGGTCATGCTCTTTGAGGAGGTAACACAGGTTGCCATCGATCTGTATAGCGGCCGATTGAAACTCTCTGAAGAAGAGCTGCTGGCCTACCGGAGGGCGCAGGGCGCTCCAGAACTGGAGGATGTTATCCCTCTCTCGGTGATCATTATCGGACAGGTGAACGCCGGCAAATCTTCCCTGGTCAATGCGCTGAAGGAGGAGTGCGTTGCTGAAGTGGACGCAACGCCAGCCACAGCGGGCTTTCATCATCACCATATTCAGCTGACCGACGATCTGGAACTGTATCTGATTGATACCCCGGGTCTGGATGGCAGAAAAGAGACAGAAGAAGCCATTCTCAGAGAAGCCTTGAAGGCAGACCTGATGATCTGGGTCAATCAGGCCAATCAACCGGCAAAAGCACTCGATCACCACTTCCTGGAACAGTGGAACAGTTTCTTTGAATCAAACCTGAACAGAAAGAAGCCGCCTATCCTCCTGGTCACCACTCACAATGATATGTTGCCACCTATTGGCGACTGGCAACCGCCCTACGACATGGCGGACCTGGAAAACAAGAAGGTCAGATCAATGACCGAGGCCCTTACCTACACACACGAAGCTATCAAATTGCCCGAAGAAGCGCCCGCTGTTCCCGTGTGCCTTCTCCCGGGCGGAAAGCGTTTCAACCTGGACGTCCTGCGCGATCTTTTGCTTTCGATAAGTGACCAGGCACGCGCTGCGCAGCTCAATCGCCAACGCCTGGATGCGGACGGGAGGGCGTCTATAGTAATGAAAGGGCTTCGACAATCCGCGGGGCTGGTGAGATCAGGGATTAAAATTGCGCTCAAATAGTCCATTCACTCCACGCATGGTGTCACCGATTCCCGCGTGAATAACCAGACAGGCGATCGAATCCATTTCCGTCGGCTGCTGATTCACGATCACCAGCTTCGCCCCGTTCTGGTATGCCATGGCCGGAAATCCCGCCGCCGGGTATACCGTCAGGGAGGAACCGAGGACAATAAACAGGTCACAGGCCATAGTCTCCTCTTCAGCCCGGCGCATTGCCTCCTCAGGCATCATCTCCCCAAAAGAGATCGTTGCGGACTTCACAACGCCGCCGCACGAGGCGCAAGGCCCTACCGAACCCGACTCCCGATACTCGGCCTCTATCGATTCCAACGTTATCTGCGCATCACAGCCCAGGCATTTGGCATACCTCGCGTTGCCATGCAACTCAATGACCCGGTCCGCGGGAACGCCGGAATCCTGGTGGAGGTTATCCACATTCTGCGTGATCACCGCCGCTACCCTACCCTGGTCGACGAGCTCTGCAACCGCGTAGTGACCGGCATTCGGCTTTGCCGTCAGCAGCCCCTGCCCGTGTTCGAACCACTGCCGCCACGATCGTTGCCTGACTTCCTCTGATCGCACGAAATCCCGGAAGTCAATCGGCTTGATCTTTGTCCACAGGCCATTCGGGCCCCGAAAGTCGGGAATGCCCGATTCGGTACTGATGCCCGCGCCAGTGAAGACCACCGCTCGCTGGCAATCGCCGATAAGTGACCTGAGCCGGTCTGTTGCTGTCGACATGGCCTGACGCTCCGAAGTTCAACCCAAGCCTACGGTATTGCAGCAAAGAATCAACAGCCCGCACCCCCTTCTACTCACGCTCTCGGCCAGCAATTTCCTCGCCATCACGGATGCCGCCGTCAATGCCACCCGCTCCGGCCTCCTGGCCACGGCGCCGGCGAATCCCTGCTGGAGTGAGCTTAAACAGCAGGCTGTGCGCTGCGGATACCGAGATTGAAGCATCAAGGCCAACGGATGCTCTGCGGTTTTTAGAACGTCCAGGATACAAGCGCGAGGAGGGTGTCTCGAATGAGTATCCCATTTGTTCTGACTACTGTTTCAAAGAACCGAATGATTACCGCCCTACCTAAACATGGAAAAACGCAGATCCGCCAACCGGACCAGGCCGATCAGGTTTTTCCCCTCGCTCTCTTGTTCGGTTTTCCGCCGGTCATCTTCGCAATTTTGCCCGTCATCTCCATTCCGGGTACCGCGCCCAGGAAATCGATCTTTCCCAGCCCAACCCCGTTATGCCGCTCGACTGGTGAGTTTCTTCGATCGCATAAAATTAGCAACCAGAGATAGCGTAGCCATTCCTGGAAATCAATTGATCGCACAATAACAGGATTTGATTTCCAGTAGCCAAATATTGGCCAGAACATAGAAGAGATTTCGCTGCTGCATTGCCGCTTTCCTGACACATCGGGCAGCCCAATCCAGTTGAACATCTGTGGGCAGCCCACTCGCTAAATCCCTTCTCTTTGCCATAAGCCTGTGAAGGCTCTTGTCTCTAAGATCCATTTCTGCAGTCCCAAATTGCGTTCACTCCTTTGTATTGCAGCCGCTATGCCAAATATGCAGGTTATCGTGTAAATTAAGCTATATAATTGATATATATAATTATTTTTTAATTTCACTCTACGGCAACACAGGCGCTGGCAGCCGTCTACTCCTCGTTGAGGTTGCTGCGCAGGCAACCATGAGTTGCAAGTAGTTGGCCTGCAGCCAACACGTCAGACCCGGTGGAAAGGCCCCCGACTGAAAAATTCCGGCTTCATCCGCCCCAACCTGTCTAGCACTATCAGCACCAACTCCGGCTGATGCGAGTAAATGCTTCAAGGGCGGTAGCTCCCCGGTGGCTATTCACTAACCACGTTTGCCGTCAAAGAACTGACAAACCTACTTGTCAGCTTCTCGCTGCATCCATCTCCAGCATGTTGCGAATCGACTTCTCTATCTGGCCACCACAGTAAAGCTCACCGTATTCACGCTTCTGGTTCGCAACATACCGGGCAAGTGACGGCTCAGCGCCGATCCTCTGGCAGAGTGCATGGATGCCGGGAGCGTGGGAGAGAAGATCAGCCTCAAGATCCGGAAGACATCTGATCATATTCCCGAACAACGCGAAGACGCCGATGTCCGCGAAGCTCACACTATCTTTACCAATAAAGCCACGATTCAGCGACTCCTCGAATATCTGCATCCAGCGGGGCAAGCGCTGTGACCGGAACTGGTGCCACTCCTCTTGTTCCCACATGATGGAGCCATTGTACCGGCAGATCTCCATCAGCACGTCGTTGCAGTCCATGAGAATCTTCATGCACATCGCCTGGTCAAAGGTATCTTCCGGCATGAGATCGAGTTGGTGGGAAACATAACAAACGATAGCCGGCATCTGACTGAGAGTGCGATTCCGTACAAGATCACGAATCACCGGTGGTCCCATAAAGGGTATATCCTGCTCACCGGGGTCCCGGCTCATAATATTCTCGATCTCTTCAAAATCCGACTCAACGAGAAGCGGAACTTCACGATAGGCAAACAGGTAACTGACGAAACAGCCTCTGAAAGGAATCGGCCAGTAGTAGAGCTGAAATTCGGGTTGAGACATCTTTGCACTCCTGTGGAAAAGCCCTGAAAAAATCGAAAATCGAGATGCAGCGTTGCGTGGATGGTATCAGCTAAGTCAGTGTCTCCCGTCATAGTGCAATTTCCAGACGGCGTTTGGCGGATAACCGCGTTGTCCGCTATGGTATTGGGGATACCCACGAAATGATGTCCGTCTGATAGATATCAGGCACCAAGTGCACCTATGAGAGCGTGGTTCAAAAAAAGCCTCGGCGATGCTATGTTGGCAGGCACCGAACTGGACCGAATTCAGGCGCTGCTCTTTGCAGCGTATTCAACCGCCGGGAACCCCGAAGAACTGGCGGCATTTCTACGGCATGAATCGGACGGCCGTCTCCACTGCGAGGTCATGATCTACTTTTCTCCCGGATTCGCCTCTGTTGCGACAGCGGTTGAAGCTGAAACCTGCGAGAGACCAGCACCAGACGGCCTGAGTGTGCTCGTCGGCTCCGAACACTCTCAGCTGACGCTTTTGAACGGGCCGGTTTCCTGAGGGGAACGAGACGCTTCCAGCCACCTCTCCCATGCATGGCAGCACGGTTGCCAACGGGTCTGATCAGTATAGCGATGGTAGCGAGCAGGGAAAAAAGCAAGTCGAGGAAGTCTCTCATGCAGCCAGAGGGCAACAAAGGCTCACAATTGTCTGATTTTAATCTAAAAATACGAATTTCCCGGAATCAGCCAATGGGCGCATTGTCACCTCAGCGCGGACCGGGGTGCCACGTTGCCCGGTTCAGGTCGACCTGCTGGCGATATAGCCCATGAATTCTTCCATATTGTCGCGCATATCGGCGTCGATTTTTCGCGAGATGTCCGAGTTCGCCATCATCTCGTCCCACTCAGACAGGCCGTCCACGGCGGCAACGATATCCCAGTCCAGCTGTGATGGCCCCACCATCTTGGGGATGGCCAGGGCGTAGCGCAGGTAGACATCCGCCAGGGTCAGTTCATCGCCCGCCACATAGGGATCGAACCTGGCCAGTGAACCCAGTGCCCCTACCCCGCGCTCCAGGGTAACGCGCACCTCGTCCAGGGTGTTCTTCGGCATCTCGACTTTGGCCAGCACGGCGGGTAGCAGGCGCCGCGCGGGCAGTTCCAGGTAGAGCTCAGCCACCTTCATCAGCTGCCTTACTTTCGCCCTGGCCTCGGCATCGGCCGGATACAGCGGCCTTTGCGGGTAGGCATCCTCCAGGTAATCCAAAAGGACGCTGCTCTCGGACAGGCTGTTACCGCTTTCGGTGGTCAAGGCGGGCACTTTTCCCACCGGGCTTACCCCCATCAATTCCGGGGTACCGGGATAGACGATATGCTCTTCGAAGGGAATGTCCTTCAGCATCAGGGCGTGTTTGACGATATTGTGATAGTTGGAGTAGGGAAACCCGTGCAGCGTAATCATGGCGGTGTCCTTATGGCGATGGATGCGATTGGCCTGTTCAAGATAGGCCGTGTGCGATAAAAAGCAACCGCCTGCCACGAACAGGGAATGTCAGTTGCGTTCTACAAGCGACAACCATGGCAGCGTATCGCTTGCTATACTCAATGGATCGTAATCAAACCGGACAACCCGCAGCGCAGAGGCGACTTCGGCCCATGTCCACCAACAGAGAGATGAGTTAACCATGGCACAGGCAGTCAATATCATGGAGTTTCCGGCGGAAACTCAGAATGAGGCCCAGCGCATCCTGCAGAAACAGCGTCAGGCCCACTTCGACAACCCCTTCCCTTCGTACCAACAGCGCCGGGAAAACCTGCAGAAGCTGGAGCAGATCCTGGTGGACAACCAGGACGCCATTGCCGAGGCCATATCGAAAGACTTCGGCAACCGCGCCATCGAGGAGAGCAAACTGCTGGAAATCTTCCTCTCAATCGATGGCTTCCGCTATTGCCGCAAGCGACTGAAAAAGTGGATGAAGCCCCAAAAACGCGATGTTTCCATCTGGTTCGCGGGGGCCAGCAACAGGGTGATTCCCCAGCCCAAGGGTGTGGTGGGCATTGTGGCGCCCTGGAACTACCCCCTGTTCCTGGTGATGGGCCCGCTGGCCAGCGCCCTGGCCGCCGGCAACCGCTGCATGATCAAGATGGCCGCCAACTCCAGCACCCTGTGTAACCTCCTGCACGGCCTGATCAGCGCCAAATTCGACGAGGATACCGTGGCCCTGTTGCCCGGCGTGCGCGGCTCGGACTTCACCACCCTGCCCTTCGATCACGTTATCTTTACCGGCTCGGCTGAAACCGGGCGCACGGTGATGAAAGCCGCCGCCGAGCACCTGACACCCGTCACGCTGGAACTCGGCGGCAAGTCGCCCACCATTATCGACGAGAATTTCGATCTGGAGACTGCGGCCAGCCGTATGCTGTTCGCCAAGTTCATGAACGCCGGCCAGACCTGCGTGGCTCCCGACTATCTCTTCCTGCCCAAGGGCAAGCTGGAGTCCTTTGTCGAAACTGCGCAACAGATCATGGCGGAGCGCTATCCCGATATCGGCAACGGCCAGTTCACGACGGTCATCGACGACAGCTCTTACCAACGCCTGATCGCCACCATGGAAGACGCCAGAAACAAGGGTGCACGTCTGGTCAACCTGGCCCCGCAGCACGCGCCCGACCCGGAAAAACGGCTGCTGCCACCGCACCTGGTGCTGGATGTCAGCGATGACATGATGATCATGCAGGAGGAAATCTTCGGGCCACTGCTGCCGGTGAAAACCTACGACAACCTGGACGATGTGCTGGCCTACATCAAGCGCCACGACCGCCCGCTGGGCCTGTACCTGTTCACCAATGACAAGGTGCTGCAGGACCGGATCATCAAACAGACCAGCTCCGGCGGGGTCAGCATCAACGACTGTTCGTTCCACGTCGCCCAGCACGACATGCCCTTCGGCGGTGTCGGCGCCAGCGGCATGGGCCATTACCACGGCTATGAGGGCTTCGTGGAGTTCAGCAAGATGCGGCCGGTCTTCTCCCAGTTCCGGTTCACCGCCCTGCCCCTGCTCTACCCACCCTACGGCAAGACGTTCAACACCCTGTACAAACTGATGATCAAGCTCAAGTTGTGATCGCAGCGAAATGGCAGACATTCCGGAGCGGGCGCTCCGGCCTTTTCATTTGGCGGGGTAACCCACAAACCTGCCGGGTGACGCGGCAAAGCGGCCTGGGGTCTCTGCCGCAGCTTCGTAGCAAAAGCCTGAGGAAGCGCCATGCTGCAGCACCATCATCGCGGGCTTTGAGATAAGGATCCACCTTTTCCCCGTACCCAACGCACTTCTTGGTGCAGGCAGAGACCGCTTGTTTAAAAAGCAGTCATCGGTATGTGTTGTTGGGGTGATCCTGTAATGACCAGACTGTCCGGGCAGCAGGACCCTCACTAAACAGCAGCCTGACCATCATCAGGACCGTTACCTCCAGCGCACCAATCGAACCGCCTCAGCTATCGCAGCTGGTGAAGCCAACGTTGATCTGGAATTGTGCTATAAGTTACTGTGAGTTTCTTAAACCGTATCTGGACTTGATCAGCCTTAACTCGGAAAGGAGAGAACCGGCATGTCTACTAGTCTTTTAATGAGAACGGCCTTCAGCATATTCGGGGTTTCCTGCTTTCTGCTCGTCCCGGGATTTTCCGGCGCACAGGAATTTACCCTGAATGATGACCATTATGCCAAGAAGGACAAAGACTATTCTCCCTATGTCGGCCAGCACTTTCCGCAGAATGTCTACTTCGGTGATACGCATCTGCACACATCCTGGTCGGCGGATGCGGGGATGGCAGGCGCTACACTGGGACCCGATTTCGCATATCGGGTATCTCGCGGCGAGAAGGTGACAAGCCAGACGGGTCTTGATTTCAAACTGGTCCGCCCACTGGACTTCGTCGTCGTGGCTGACCATGCCGAAAACATCGGGGTCGCCGATTACCTCGAGCGCGGGGACCCTCTGTTGCTCGAAACGGAGGTTGGACGGCGCTGGTACGAGTATTTCGAGGCCGGCAAGGGAATCGACGCCGCCTACGAGTGGAGCGCGGCCAACGCCAAGGGTGAGGACCCCATCGACAGCCCCGAAATGATGTCGCGTGTCTGGGAGGACGTGATCGATAACGCCGAAAGTTTTTATCAGCCGGGCGTCTTCACCACTTTCATTGGTTATGAGTGGACCTCTGGACCGGGCAGCAACAACCTGCATCGGAACGTTATTTTTCGCGATGACCGGGATCGCACCCGACAGGTCGTACCGTTTTCGGCGTTCGACAGCGACGACCCTGAAGACCTCTGGGAATACCTTAAAGCCTACGAGGAGAAGACCGGCGGTCGAGCCCTGGCCATCCCGCACAACGGTAATCTGTCCAACGGCATGATGTTTATGCTTGAAACATTTGGCGGAAAGCGGTTCAGCAAACAATACGCCGAGTTACGCCAGCGATTCGAGCGCGTCGTTGAGGTCACCCAGCCTAAGGGAACCGGCGAGGCCCATCCACTGTTGTCACCTGACGATGAATTCGCTGACTTTGAACTGATGGACAAGTCGAATCTCACCGGCACCGAGGCGAAAACACCGGAAATGCTCAAAACCGAATACGCCCGGGAGGCGCTGAAGCTGGGCCTGTCTGAGGAAGCACGTGTCGGAGTCAATCCGTTCAAATTCGGCATGATCGGCTCGACCGACAGCCACAATGCGATTCCCTCGACTCGCGAAGAAAACTGGTTCGGTAAAATCCATTTTGTCGAGCCTTCGCCGCATCGGCGGGACGGTTATTTCATCGAGAGCAAGGTCGATCCCAGCTATTCAATCCGTGACATAGATTTGGGTGCGTCGGGTCTCGCCGCTGTCTGGGCGACCGAGAATACTCGCGAGGCGATTTGGGATGCCTTCGAACGTCGCGAAGTGTTCGCCACTACCGGTACCCGGTTGCGCGTCAGGCTGTTCGCCGGCTGGGACTTCCAGGAGGCGGAAGTGCAACGCCCTGACTTCGCCGCGCAGGGCTATCTGCGCGGCGTGCCAATGGGCGGTGATCTCCGCACCGGCCCCAAAGGCGCCAGCCCCACCTTCATGATTCGCGCCCTGCGGGATCCCGACGGGGCCAATCTCGACCGCATCCAGATCATCAAAGGCTGGCTCGATGACGACGGCAATACCCACGAACGCATCTATGACGTTGCGGTCTCTGGCGATCGTACCATCGGGCCGGACGGGCGCTGCAAGGAGCGGGTCGGCAACACCGTCGACGTGGCAAACGCCACTTACACCAATGACATCGGTGAAGCCGTCCTCGCCGGCTACTGGAAGGACCCTGAATTCGACCCAGCGCTGCGAGCCTTTTACTATGCACGAGTGATCGAGATTCCCACCCCACGCTGGACAGCATACGACGCAAAGTTCTTCGATATCGAGATGCCGGAAGGAACGGCAATGCAGGTGACCGACCGCGCCTACACAAGCCCCATCTGGTATACGCCCTAATCAGCAAAGCACCTATGGTGCCTGGTATCACCTGCATCCAGGCCACTATAGCCTGACCTCTTGTTCATAGGCCTCTCTGATGTTTGCGAGACTATGCGGTAACACCCAACACTTTTTGTTATTCCATACTCATTCGGGAGCTGGGCTATACTCTAGCTGGGTCGTGGTTTTACCCAGCATGGCGTAGACAATACTTTGTAAGCTGTATATTTCTGTTACTGGAGATTAATTTTATGGAAGCACTCAATCGGCACCGGATTGTAAAGTTACCCCTGGTTTTGCTGGCGCTATCAGTGCTACTGGGGATTTCGACGATCGCCAGGGCGGAAGTCGGTCAGATCGATGGCCACATCTGGAACGCCTCATCGCTCGACGAGAAGCGGGCCTATCTGATGGGCGTGTGCAATGTCATAGCGGTGAACCGTGCGCTTCAAATCAAACACGACGCGCTTGACCCCAATGCGGCCGTTAACCGTATCGCAGCGGCTATGGATAACATCACGATCGATGCAGCCATCGCCCGTATCGACAGCTGGTATGGTGAGAACGCCTCAAAACTCGATTCCCCGGTTCTCGGTGTGGTTTGGTTGGGCATGGTCAAGGCAATGTATTGATTCCTGCATACAAAGAAGAGAGCAAGCGTATGAAAAATTCCATTAAAGCGGTAATTCTGGCCCTGTCGCTGGCCGCGATAGCGGGTTGCGCGGCCACCAAGGGAGCGGCAGTCGGCGCGGGGATCGGTGCAGTCGCAGGTGATGCGAGTAAGGGTGCAGCAATCGGCGCCAGTGTCGGTTCGGTGGTGGGCATGATCGACTAATGGCAGTGGCCCTCGCTCCCCCCTGTGCTCCTCCCGGTCGCTGGCCCAGCGTGGCCCCGTCGCAGCAGTTCCCGGGGCATGGGACGACCCGGGGGTGAGCCGGCATTGCACCCCGGGGCAGAGGAGGACCATTCTTTCTGACCCGAACTATTCCCACGCCCCATCCTTTAAAGCAAAGAAGCGGGGCGTGGGTTCAGCCCCCTCGAGTGCCCGGGACAGCACATAACAGATCCGGGTACACCGAGCCACTGTCATGCTTCATACAATAAATGCACTTACCAGGAAGTTCGATTGTGCTCTGCCGCAACCAGACGCGCGGGGTTGAAGAAAGTACTGCCTGCTCCACGGGCGATGGTTTCGGGAGTGAAGCGGGCACCTCTGTAAGTCTTCATGCACAGTTTTCAGCAAACACGGCGGTTCGGGTTGGCACGCCTGACAATTCCCCAGAATGGTCTACTATCAATTGAACTGACCGCCAGCAATAGCTTCGCGCGAAAGATTGGAATATGACCATGTGGGCTCCGGACTCGCGGCACTAAATCAGGTCTCGGCCCTTCAGCGAGTGAAGATTGCGCTGCGAAGGCAGTTCGAATACAACAAAAAGTCACAACTCGGGTTTATGCTATGAAAAAAATGCCAATGGCTGATGCATTTTTCCTGATCAATGAATCGCGCGCTACGCCGATGCACGTCGGCGGCATCAACCTGTATACATTGCCAAAAGGAATAGATGACACTGCGTTTCTGGCCAATCTGAAGGAGCTTCTGCGCTACGATCGCGAAATGCGCCACCCCTTCGGGGAGCTGTTAAAAATGGGCCCGATGGGCACCATGGGCCCCGTTGGCTGGGAGCATGATGAACACCTGGACATCGATTACCATATCCGTCACTCGGCATTACCGAAGCCGGGTCGCTACCGGGAACTTTTTGAACTGGTTTCGAGGTTGCACGGTTCGCTACTGGACCGGTCGCGACCGCTGTGGGAAATGCACCTTATCGAGGGTCTCCAGAACAGGCAGTTCGCAACCTATCTTAAAATTCATCACTGCGCCATGGACGGCGCTGGTGCCATTCACCTGATCAACAGCATGCACAGCGGCAGCCACCGCAGCAAGGTCAAGTATTCTCCCTTCTCCCAGGAAGCGGATGCGGCCTACCGGCAAAAGGTCAAGGCGCAGAGACCCAAACCGATCAAGCATCGGGAGGACGACGTCAAGGCGGTGGCTGAGGCGTTGCGCGAGCAGTGGGGAGGCACGGTGAACGTCGGCAAGGCGCTTGTCGAATACGCCGGCGTATGGTTGGGGAGCAGTCGTTCCAAGCTGGCCGTGCCCTATCACGAGGTTCCGCGCGGCCGTCTTGGCGCCAAGATCACCGGCGCCCGTCGCTTTGTGGCTCAATCCTGGCCATTCGCCCGTGTTCGATCAGTCGGAAAGGCTCTCGACCTGACTCTCAACGATACAGTGTTGGCCATGTGCTCGGGCGCGTTGCGCCACTATATGATCGATCAGGGCGAGCTGCCGAATCACTCACTGAAGGCACAGGTGCCGGTCTCCCTGCGTGCGGAAGATGACCTCGATTCGGCCAACGCGATAGGGTTTTTCACCGCTGACCTTGGCACTAACCAGGCGGATCCAGAAAAAAGGTTCCGCGTCATCAAGGATTCCATGAACGCGGCCAAGGATCAGCTGGCTGGAATGAGCCGGCGAGAAATTGATATCTACAACGCGATCACCCAGTCGCCTCTTCTCGTGGGTTCGCTGACCGGACTTTCTGCCAGGTTTCCGGCTTTCAATCTTGTGGTATCGAACGTCAAGGGTCCGAGCCAACAGAAGTACTTGAACGGGGCGCGACTGGATGGCCTTTACCCGGCGAATATTCCCTTTCACGGCTTCCCCCTCAGTATCACCCTGGTCAGCAACAACAAGAATCTCGATTTCGGCATCACTGCCTGCCGCCGCTCCCTGCCAAGCGTACAGCGCGTGATCGACTACATGGAGGAAGCGCTGGTCGAGATGGAGGGTATAGCGGGATTGGCAAGTAAAAAGCCGGCCCGCAGAAAGGCGGGCCGCAAGGCGCCACAAAGAAAATCGAAAACCGCCCGAAAGTAAAAGGCCGTTTTTGCTTGAAGATGGACCCGGTGACACCAATGTCATAGCACCCCCTGCGCTTCAGAGGCTTGATGGTTGCCGATCTCGGCAAGCGAGATGACTCCCAGTCTGTTCCGGGCCATAAAATCAGCTATGATCTGAAAATCGTTTCAATACCTGTCCGGACAAAGCGTGAGATCGAAATCAGAGGTTGTCGAGCTTTATTCCACAAGGACCACACTTTACCAACGCTTCGTAAACGCCGTGGCCTATCCGCGTGGTATTCGCGCTTACTTTGAAAAATCGGATTATCTCAAATCACAACTGCATGTGCTCGATGCCGGCTGCGGGTCTGGTATAGCGACTTTTGCACTTCGCAAAGCACTCCTGAGCCGGGGGTTATCCCTGGGAAAGATACGGTGTTTCGATATCACTCCGGACATGCTGGATCATTTTCGCGAAAATTTACGTGCAATGGAAATCGAAGGAATAGAGACGATTCAGGCTGACGTTCTGAATCTGGAGAGTTTACCTGAGGATTGGAGGGACTTCGATTTGATTACTTCGGCTGCAATGATGGAGTACTTGCCCGCTGACAGGTTCTTCGAAGCGCTTGCCGGGCTTCGCTCGCGCCTGTCCAGCCACGGAGTATTTGTATTATTTATCACACGCGACAATTTGCTGACGCGTTGGCTAATAAGGGATTGGTGGAAGGCCAGGTGCTATACGAAAGCAGAACTGGAGCGAGCTTTTGATCGTGCGGGATTCTCTTCCATTACGTTTTCCAGGTTCCCGCACCCCTATAAACATCTTTCTCTATGGGGCCACATCGTCGAGGCAGCCTGAAAAAAGGCCTTTTGCCTGCCATCTTTCCAACACCTCATACCGATTCTGAAGATGCTTATTCCATCAGGCTCGATTTGTCGGAGGCCGAGTTCAACCCTCAACTGATCTCGTAATCAGGTCGCAGGTCCCTCTTCAAACCTGGTCACTCCCTCCGGAATAACTTCCCAGGACGCCTTGGACCCGACATAGAGGTGCATATCGATCTTCACGCCGGGGTCACCATTGATGCAGCCAAGTGTTATACCGTGGACTCGCCCGTGGTGAATTCCGCACAACGTAGAACCGCAGCGGCTGCAGAACTGATGCCCGAACCCCTCGCCACTATCGTAGGTGGCCAGCAGCTCTTCCCCCGAAATCCATTCAAACGTCCCTGGCGAAACCTCTGCATAAGCCGATGCTTGAGAGCTGAACACTTTGCGGCAGCGGGAGCAGTGACAGGATCGACCCTCTCCGAGTTTACCGTTGACCCGGTATTTCACGCTGCCGCAGAAACACTCGCCGGTTATTGTCATTTGCCCTCTCCCGATCTCCGCAACCTATTGCCCGTCACCCCGCCTGCTCTTCCGCGCTCTCCCTGCCCACTCCTGGAGCACTCTTCCCCCATCACAGCACCAGGTTGGAATACCTGGCCCTGTCCGGCGGAGATTCGCTGAAGATCGCGCCAAACCGGGTGAGCGGATCATCACTGCTATGCCGCGCTTAGACTAGCAGATCCAGCGGCAGACCATGTACTGAGGCGGTATCGTAAGTGGCTGCAATCCGGACACCTACTATCCGCGTCCTGGCATCTCGCTATGATCGGAGACTGCGACGTGCCCGTACTTGCAGATTCATCGCTTTAAACTAATCTTTCAGGGTCCTTTAACTGAAATCGCCGCTAGCCGGCGAAATGGACATCCTCTTCTGGGGATCGCCATAGATCGCGGCGGTCTTCCGTAAAGAGAATAATGCGGCGAAATGGCACACGCAGGAGTCTCTATCGAGCTAATTCCGCCAGGGGAGCTGCGGGCGGCGGTGCAGCAAATGGCGTCTACCGGGGACTGGCAGGTGCTCAAGCCTTCGGAAGTGGTGGAACTGGAGGCGTTGGCCGACCAGATCTGGCCCGGCGACGACACCCCCGGAGCCAGCGCTCTCGGCGCCGTGCGGTTCATGGATGCCGCCCTCGGAGGCTTCATGGCTGACGCACTGCCACTGGTGCAGTCCGGCGTGCGGGATCTGCAGAATCGGTCGAGAGCCTTGAATCCCTCTGTCAGTGGTTTGTCGCAGCTTTCCTCGAGTCAGCAGTACGAGGTAATCGTGGCGGTAGAACAGACTCCCTTCTTCAGCACCGTGCACACAATGGTGCTTCTGGGTGTGTTCGCGCTGCCGAAGTACAGCGGCAACCGCGACCAGGGGGGATGGACTCAACTCGGCTTTGAGAGCCGTCACTGGTGGCACCCCCCTTTCGGCTATTACGATGCCCGGCATGCAGGAGAGCGCAATGAAAGGGAATGACAGCGGAAAAGCGCGCTTTCCTGGGCGCGAACCCGTGGACTTTGTCATCGTTGGCTCCGGGGCGGCCGGCGGCGTGCTGGCACGGGAATTGTCTCGAGCCGGTTTCACTATCGTCGTGTTGGAGCAGGGGCCCTACCGTCGCGCTACGGACTTCTCCCATGATGAACTAGATACCTTTTTTCGCGGAGAATTGACCGGACACCCCTCCTGGGACGATCCTCAGACCTTCCGCACCACCGAGGCGGAAGAGGCCCGAACGCGATCCGGCCTGCCGCCCGCGCTGTATGCTCGCACCGTCGGCGGATCCAGCGTCCACATGTCGGCTAACTACTGGCGGATGCGGCCGCAGGATTTTAAAGAGCGCAGTCTGCTCGGGGAAATCAGTGGCACCGGTTTCGCAGACTGGCCAATCAGTTACGAGGAATTGGAACCCTACTACAGCCGCGCCGAATGGGAGATCGGCGTATCCGGCGCTCCCGGGCCCTTCGATGCTCCGCGCTCACGCCCTTATCCCCTGCCCCCTATGCCGGTGAAGTCCTCGGGGGTGCTGCTGGAAGAGGGGGCGCGCAAAATCGGGCTGCACCCGCAGGTGGCGCCGGTTGCCATACTCTCTGAGGAGTACCGCGGGCGGCCTCCCTGCGCCCACTGCGGATTCTGCCTCGGCTTTGGTTGCGAGATGAACGCCAAGTCATCTACCCTGGCGACAATGATCCCCGAGGCAGAAGCCACCGGACGTTGCGAGATACGGCCGCTGTCGACAGTGTACCGGCTGGAGACCGGCCCCGATGGGCGTGTGACCGAAGTGGCCTACATGGATGCGGAGGGCGGACACCATGCTCAGCGAGCCCGGTCGGTCATTCTGGCAGCCAATGGTGCCGAGACGCCGAGACTGTTGCTAATGTCCGATTCCGGCCAACACCCCGACGGTCTGGCGAACAGTTCCGGTCTGGTCGGTAAGTACCTGATGGGCAACGGCCACGCGGACATTCACGCCGACATGAAGGACCCCCTAAACGACTGGAAGAGCATTCAGGTCACCCGCATCGTGCTGGACTTTTACGACCACGACCCCAAGCGAGGTTTTTACGGTGGTGGCGGTATCGATGCACGCCCGTTGACCAACGCCTCCCCCATCATGCATGCCATGGGCATTGCCGGCGAGCAAACACCACCGCGCTGGGGGCGTGAATTCAAGCGCGATGTTACTCAAGGCTTCAGTCATCACCTGGGCATGTTGTGCAGCAGTACCTCACTGCCCCTGGAGAGCAATAACATCAGCCTGGACCCAAACCACAAGGACGGCATGGGCCGACCCGCAGTGCGGATGACCTACCGGGACCACGACCACGACCTCGCCATGCTCGATTTTCTGCTGGACCGCTGCGAGGAGATGATGGAGGCGGTAGGCGCCCGCCGGATCCGTCGTGCGCCGGCCCAGCACCAGACCTATCACGCCCATCTTCTGGGAACGTGTCGCATGGGCAACGACCCCGCCACGTCGGTGGTAGATGCGCATCACCGAGCCCACGATGTAGCCAACCTGTTCATTTGCGATGGCTCGAGCCTGGTATCCTCAGGCCGTGGCCAGCCCACTCTGACCATACAGGCTCTGGCATTCCGGGCCGCGGAGCATATTGAAAAAATCGCCCGCCGGGGCGAAGTCTGAATCGGGGAAAAGCTTCACAATGAAAACTCACGTGCCTTCACTGCTACTCCTGCCAATTCTGCTGCTCGCAGCGCATGCCCGCGCGGAGCCGCAGACGCACTACCACGCCTCCCCCGGTAACGGCAATCTGCCGTTTTCCGAGGCCGTACAGGTCGGGGATATGCTGTACCTCTCGGGTAAGCTGGGGGTCGACCCGAAAACCGGCAAGCTGGCTGAGGGCGGAATTTCCGGTGAAACGCGCCAAATCATGAAAAGCATTCAGGCGGCGTTGGACAGGTATGGCTCCTCTATCCAACAGGTGGTCAAATGCACGGTGTACCTTGCGGACATCAAGGAGTGGGCAGAGATGAACGAGGTCTACCGCACGTTTTTCCGCCGGAACCCCCCGGCCCGCAGCGCGGTGGAGGTGTCGGCTCTGGGGCTTGGCGCTCGGGTGGAGATTGAATGCATGGCGACAATGAAGTAGGGACCTGGCAGTATCGAGCCTTTCCACGGCGCATCCGTAAACGCCGGGTATGTCTGATCTCCGAAGCCATTACCAGCGTGACTCCATATACCCGGTTTTTCCACACTATGATTGAGCCAAAGCAAAAGAGATTTAAATGGAGGCGCAAAGCGTGGTTCCTGACGATCTAGACTGGGATTACCCGGAGCCTCATGTCATCGAACATACCGCCCTGCAAGAAGAGGCTGATGGCTATGGACATATCAATAACAGCGTGTATCTCCAGTGGCTCGACCAATGCGTATGGGATCACTGTGCCGCGGTGGAAATGACGCCAAAATTGTGCCGCGAGCTCAATCGCGGCTTTGCAGCCACCCGCCACGAAATTGACTACCTGAGAGCGGCCTACCCCGGAGACCACGTCGCGATCGGCAACTGGGTAACCCTCAACGACAATCGCTTGCGGGCGGAGCGGCGCTTCCAGATCATCCGTCACTCGGATCGGCAGACCCTGCTGCGGGCGAGAAGCTACTACGTCTGTACCGACCTTACCACCGGCCGCCCCACCAGGATGCCCGAAATCTTCAAAACCGGGTTCAGGGTACTCCCGCAAGTGGCCAGGGCACTGCAGTAAAAATTGAGCTTTTGATTTGCCGTCAAATCTGACCCGGCACTTGCACGGCGCGATGTACCATCTTCAATGTACTGACTGCCTGCGCGGCAGTCAGTTTCTATGCCTCGGTGAGTCGGGCTATCGTGCACGTGCTTAATGAAGTAGCTTGCTGTTCATTGAATTTAATGAGCTTTTAGCCAATTCCTGGCCTCTGTGACCGGCGTCAGATAACTATCGGCATCGGGCCACGCCTTGAGAAATGCCTTGTAAGCTCTCCGTGCATTGGTACGATCACCCTCCAGTTCGTAGCTGCGCGCAATCCCGTAGAGCGCCATGCCGGCATTGGGTCGTTGCTTCAGCACTAATTCCAGGGCGCCTCGCGCTCCGTCAAAGTCACCTGCCGCCATCCGCGCTTTCGCCAGGGACACGCCCCTGAACAGGGAGAGCTTGACCACATGGCCAGGTTTCTGCCAGATTTAACAGGCTGAGCTTGTGTTCGATGATCCGTTCACTAGTATGAGAGAGGGAGATTACCAGGTTCAGTCTTGATGGTTGTGTCACACCGCCATCAAAACCGGTAATCCTGAGTCTCAAGCGGTGCCAGATAGGGACTGAACTACCATACACAATGACTCGATATTTCTGCGCCAGGAACGTTCGTTCATCAGGATAAGTTGCATTGAGAAACAGCCTTCAAGTCGAGACCTTTTCCGGTTTCACCCATGCTACCCGTTGACTCGCTTCCAACAGTGGCTGAAATCGCCATTACGCTGGCTGGATTTATAGGGCTTATTGTCGTATTCAAACCGGTATCAGCTACTGCCTGGTCTGACGAAGAGCGTGCCCGAATCATATTTGTGTTGATACTCTGCAGTCTCATTCTACTGTGCGCACTGCTGCCGTTTGCGCTGAGCGGGTTTCAACTGTCAGAAGCAACAATATGGGGAGTTCCACTGCTCTTATTCGGTGCCGGAAATCTATTTTTGAATGCAGGCATGCTTTTGAGAATTCGCGCAAAACGGATTGTTATCCAGTTTCCGTGGGTATCGTGGCCAATATTGTCTACCTGGATTCTTCTCAATCTCCTCGTTTTACTCAGTGGTCTTGGCTATTTGTTGCCATTCTCGTCGGGGTTGTTACTGCTGGGTATGCTCTGGAGTTTACTGATCGGTGCAATCACACTCATCGCTCTCATGGCTCAAAACATCTGATGCGCCCTTCTTTGATCAGGGTTCTCAAAGATTAACTTCGTCGGGCCAGGTGAGTGATCTGCCACCTTGCATCTTGCAACTCTCAATTACAGCTCCAGGGGGACCTCTGTTACGGCAGCGTAACCCTTTAACATGGCATCGACATCATCGACCGGGAGTTCGCCTGGAAGAGGTCCGGTGCCAGGTCGAAAGCACAGGCCACCCCCATGAATTCACTGCCCTGCCGGGCTGAATATATTCCTCCCGTCCCGGCTGGAGACAGTGCCCTTCGAACCCAGCATGTCCCTGCTCACCATCTCCTGCAAGGTATCGTTATCATTCGGCGTATTCGCCACAAAACGTGTGCCGTCCGCCAGACGGCCGATGACGAGGCCGCGTTCGGGACCCTGGCGGCCGTACAGTACGGTATAGGTTTCGATGGTAGCGGGGCCCTGCGGTGTTTCGGTAAACGGGGGCCCCGGCTGAGTCAGTGCTTCATCGCGGTACGCCGCAGGATCCTCCCTGCGCCATGGCCCTGCTACAGGCGTGGTTGAATAGACGCCGATTGAATGCTTGGTGATAAACCAGCCGTTGGCGTTGAGCAGCCCGAATGCTCCGGGCTTTGCGCGCAGCCTGTCCATCATGGTGGCAATGGAGTGAGTTACGTAGTTGTTGCCCGGCCCGCCGAAATAGGGCAGCCCGCCCGTTACAGTCAGCCCGCGCGAATCGTCGTGGGCAATGCCCAGTTCATCACAGGCAATCTGTACCGCCGACGGAAAACAGCTGTAGATGTCCAGGTAGTCCATGTCATCGATGGACCTGCCCGCCATCGCCAGAGCTTTGCGACCGATAGTCCGAATGGCAGGTGAACTGTAATAGTTCTCGCGTTCGTGGATATACCATCGATCATTGGCATCGGCGCAGCCGTGCAGGTAGACCAGACGGTCTTCGGCCACCCCCATTTCCCTTGCCCTGCCCAAAGTCGTCATGATCAGAGCCGCCCCCATATTCACCTGGATGATGGCATTCAGATATTTGGTGTAGGGAAAGCCCACGTATCGGTTGGTCTCGCTGACGTCCGCCAGCTCACTGGCAGAGCGCTCCACCGGGAACCAGGCCAGCGGATTTTCGCTGGCTACGCGGCTGAAACGACTGAACAGTTCTCCCATGTGACGCTGGTGAGTGGCAATATCCTCTCCGTACCTGCCGCGCAGAGCGTTCTCGAAAAGCGGATACACCGAGGCTGGCAGCTGGATGCCGTGATGCATTTCGTGCGGCGTGGCAGCCAGCCGGTCTGTGGTGATCATCTGTGGCGGCTCGCCTTGATCGGACTGCCAGCCGCTCAGGTCCAGGTTCTGCTTGAGGCGACCGAGCATTCCGGCCAGTGCCTCGGCCCCGGTAAGCAACAGGGTCTGGCACTCTCCTCTGGCAATCCGCTCCGCGTATAGATTCACCAGCATTTGCGGCGTATTGCCGCCAGCGGCCGTGTACAACCGGGTCGCTGGCTCGATGCCCAATTCAGCGGCAACGAGCGCCGGCACATTCGCGTATGAGGGCAGTCCTTTTCCCTCCGGGCTGTCTGCGGTCAACCCTATGGCCACCAGCACATCCGCCGCCTGCAGCACCGCCTGGCCGGGACCGGCATCCGCCGCCGCCCTGCGCAGCGCCTCCACCATCAACTCGATCGGCGTGGCGACCGTCTCGGCGGGGCGCCTGTCGGTGATTTGGCCGCAGCCTATCAATACGGGAATGTTAGCCTGTTCCTTTCTGCCTGCTGTCATACCGTCTTCAGCCCCCTGATCAGCTTCGAAATCAAGTGTGTATCTCACGCCGGGACAAGGGCGCCTGCACCCGGTGCTTCCCCACTGCCTATGCGCAGGACCCATCCCCGAGCAGCTCATTCATTATCGATCGAGCCGGCACCATCGCCAAGCGTTCGAACGCTGATCGTTGGCGCACTCTGCCGTTAGAACCTGAAGCCAACCATTATGACCGGGAGACTGAAAATCTTCCATGCTATAGTGATCTGATCAAAGGGAGACAGAGTCTTATGCGGGGTAAACACGTAGCTATCACCGGCCCCACCGCGGGCATCGGCCGCGCCGCAGCGCTGGAGCTGGCGCGTCGCGGCGCCAGCCTGACTCTGCTGTGCCGGGATGAGACCAAGGGCAGGACCCTGCAGGCGGAAATCGCTGAATTCGCTGATCAACCGGAGGTGGTGACCATGGACATGGCCTCACTGTCCAGCGTCAGGTCAGCGGCGCAGGCCATGCTCTCACAAGATCGCCCCATTGATGTGCTACTGAACAATGCCGGGGTGGTGAACACTGCCCGGCGGACGTCACCGGACGGCTTCGAGGAGACCTTCGCCGTCAACCACCTGGCCCCTTTTCTGCTCACCGGGCTGCTGCTCCCGGCATTACAAAAGGCAACCCGGGCGCGCATCGTCACTGTTGCCTCTGACGCCCACACTTTTGTCAGGGGGCTGGGATGGGAGGACATGCAGGCGGAGCAAAGCTACAAGACCTTTCGCGAGTACGGCCGCTCCAAGCTCGCCAACATTCTCTTCACACGCGAACTCGCGCGACGCCTGCAGGGAACCGGTATCACCGCGAACTGCCTGCATCCAGGGGCGGTGGCCACCTCGCTGGGGACCAACAACGGACCGCTCGGCGGCATCGTTATGGCCCTGCTCAAGCCTTTCATCCGCTCACCGGAACGGGGTGCGGAAACATCGGTCTACCTCTGCTCGAGCAGCGAGGTGGCGGATATCAGCGGCGGCTATTTTGCCAATTGCCGTGAAAAGCAGCCGAAACCCTGGGCCCGGGACGATGCTGAAGCCAGACGCCTGTGGCAGTACAGCGAGGAATGCACGACCTTTACCTACCCCCTGTAGAATTCCTTGTACTGATCCCGGCGGGGTAACCTGGTCCGTACCCGACCGGGTAAATCAGGCCTGTCACCGCTGGTGGCAGGAGCTCTCGCTCCTTGCAAATGTCAGAGGCTATCGAGAAAGTGGTCGATGGCGCTGCGGGAGACCGCCTCGTTGAGCGTCGGGGCGTGACCGCGATTGGGCACCTCGACAAATTGCATGTCGGGTTTCTTATCCCGCATGGCGTCAATGCAGCTCGGCGCCAGGATATCCGAGGATTCTCCCCTGATGACCAAGATCGGTATGGCGGTGATAGCGTCGAACAGGGGCCACAGGTCAGGGGGTACTGCATTGGATTGGTCGTCGTTCATAGGCCTGGAGATCGCCGGGTCGTAAGCCAGTACCGGAATGCCATTCTCTTCCCGGTAGATTCCACGGGCGAAGTCTTCCCACTCCTGTGCGGTAAAGTCAGGAAAGGCCTGCTCGTTGATCTCCCGAGCCTGGGCAATTGCCTCGTCCCAGTTGTCGACCGGGCCGCTCCTGCCGACGTAGCCCTTGATGCGCTCCAGGCCCCTGGGGTCGATCTCAGGTCCTATGTCATTGATGATCACGCCCCTTACCCGCTCGGGCTGCATAGCGGCCATCATGAAAGACATCAGACCGCCCATGGACGTACCGCAGAGGATGACCTGGTCAATATCCAGCTTTCCAAGCAGCGTGAACATGTCCTGCACGTAGGTCGCAGGCGTATAGTTGGCGACATTGCGGTCGTACTCTGAGAGTCCGCGGCCGCGGTTGTCCACAGAAATTACCCGGTACTTTTCGCTCAGGTGCGCGGCAAGCCCGGCGAAGTCGGCCGAGTTGCGGGTGAGCCCGTGCATACATAGCACCGTGCCCGGTTCGGCGATGCCAGAACTTTGACAGGGGTAGTCCCGCGCATACAGGCTAAGCCCGTCGGTGCTGGTGTAATAAACGTCCCGGTACTCAGCCATATTCGCGATCTCCGTACTCCCTGCGCAGCTCACGTTTGAGTATCTTGCCATTCGGGTTGCGTGGCAACTCCTCGCGCACAATGACATCGGCCAGGCGCTGCTGTTTGCCGAGCCGGGCATTCGCCCACTCCTTCAAAGACTCCACGTCCAGCACCCCCCTGTCAACAGGGACCACCAGCGCCACGGGAGTCTCCCCCCAGCGCGCGCTGCTCAGACCGATTACCGCAACGTCGTCTACCAGTTTGTGGTCTACCAGGATCGCCTCGATATCCTGCGGGTAGATATTCTGGCCACCGGAAAGAATCATATCTTTCTTTCGATCGACGATATACAGAAAGCCCTCGTCATCGAGATAGCCAATATCGCCGGTCCGGAGCCACTGCACGCCGTTCTTGTCGATGAACTCCGCCTCGACCGTCGCATCTATCCTGCCCCAGTAGCCAGGCATGGATATGCGGCCACGGGAAACGATCTCGCCAGACTGGTTCGGCCCGAGCACCTGGCCATTGTCGTCGACAATACAGATATCGGTACCGATCAGTGGCCTACCCACACTGGACCAACGGCCATCGGCATCCTCCGGGTCCAGTGTCGTGATGATTCCTTCCGTCAGGCCGTAGAGCTCAATGATGCCGCACGGAAAATAACGAAAGATGTCCCGCTTCAGGTTTTCGTGCAGGGGCGAGCCACAGCTCATCATGGCCTGCATGCTGCTGATGTCTCCCCCTTTGTCTTTCAGTGTCTCGACCACCCGTTGGAACTGAATGGGCACCATGGCCGTGTGAGTGATGCGCTCCTGCTCAGTGGTGCGCACAAACTCAGCGGCATCGAACCGGCGGTGTACCACCAGCGTGCCCCCGGCCAGCAGGGTGCACAACATGGCCACCCAGGAAATATTGGAATAGAGGCCGATGGTTAGCAGGGTGCGCGCAGCGCCGTTGTAACGCAGGGCGATGGCGAGATCGTAAGCCCAGTCCCTTCTGCCCCTGTGGGTGTGCAGGATGCCCTTGGGCGAGCCGGTGGTTCCGGAGCTATAGATGATGTTGAGCGGGCCGTCCGGCTCAATCGACACTGCCGGCAGTGAGTCGGGCTGACCCTCGCACAATGCCTGCAGGCTGACCCAGCCCTCCGCCGCTTCACCGTCAGTCACCAGCAATTGCAGGCTCTCAGGCAAGCTGGCTTCGAGTCCGCGCACCCTCGCGGCCTGATCCTCCGTGACGATCAGCGCCACCGCGCCCGCGTCGACCAGCATGCCCGCAAGAGCCTCGTCGTTCACGGACAGGTTGATGGGCACGGAGCAGGCTCCCGCTGCCATGGCTCCAAAAATCGCCTGCACCATGGGCAGGCCGTTGGACATCAGAATGGCTACCCGGTCACCAGGCTGAACACCGCGACCCAGCAGACCGTGCGCGAAACGATGACTTGACGTGCAGAAGTGGTCCCAGGACCACCGCGTCCCGTCGCACACTACGGCATCCTTGGAGCCTCGCCACTTGCCGTGGAGTGCCAGGATTTCGGGTAACAGGGGCGCCGTTGACTCAAATCTTTGTACAAATGGAGTGTCCATCCAGTGCTCCCCAGAGAAAAGGCGACCGCGGGAAACCCGCGGTCCAGGTTGGGCAACGCAGCCCTCTCAGATTGCGATCAGAAGCGATACTCGACCGTCGCGCTCCAGGTGCGGGGCGGACCGTAGAAGATGGTGGTATTGTCCTCCAGGCCCAGCGTGGACGG
>JARRPM010000034.1:0-29762 GCA_037382865.1 Halioglobus sp.
GAGGAGACGGGGGCCACCGGGATCGGGTAAACGAGAATCAATCTACCCTGCTGGCCCGTTAACTGCGCTGGCCTGATAATTGCGTAGGGCCTGATAATTGCTCGTGGCCTGGAAATTGCTTTAGCCTCGTACCAGCCGTTGCCTGGTTGCTACGGGCACCAGACAGTCTAGCGCAGACATGGACAACATTACCCTTATGAATTCCCCCACCGACCCCGCCACCCAACAGGCCGCCCTCCTGCAGCATCTCGGCTGGCGCACCAAACCGGGCATCCTCGGCCAGCATGCCGCCAGTTCCCAGTCCATCCATGCCCTGCTCGGCTACTTCCTGAATGACCGGGACTCCCCGTCGCCCTTTCCCGGCCGCGACATGCTGCTCGACGGGGGCCTGTTCGACTGGGGGGTGGCGCCGCCGCTGGAGAAGGTGATCGGCTCCCGGGCCGAGCTGGATGCGCTGCTCGGACTCCCGGAGATCTACCGCCACAGTGTCTCCGTCATCGAGCCCTGGAAGAACGTCGGGATCAATCTGCAGGGGGAGGAGGTGCGGGCCTCCAAGAACATTGCCTACATCCTGCAGCAGGTGGCAGACGCAGATACCATTCTTTACCCGGTCTGGCAGAGCGGTGTCGCCAACCCGGGGCGGCTGGCGAGCATTCTCAGCGCCGGGCTGGCCACCGTGATCCAGGGTGGCAACCCGTCGGTCCACGATGCGGCCAGTTTCGATGGCGCCAGTGCCAGCCTGGAGGATATCCTCAGCCTCACCGATGAACTGTTACTGCACCGCTCCTCCAGCAGCGGCCCCTGTATCTTTGTCTGCCTTGGCCACCAGCTGGCGGCAGCGTCTCATATCCGGTTGCTGAAGCGCGCCGTGCGGGAGGTGGCAAACGTGACCCATCTGCCCCTGGACCCGGAGGGCACTGCCGTCGCCTCCCTGCAGCGCGTCTGCCGGCGCATTGCGGAGGTGGGCGAGTCTCTGCCGGTGGTCAAAAATGGTGAGGTACTGGCTGAGGGCTGGCACGACACCCTGTTCGCCGTGGCGCCGAACGAGCAGATCGAGGTGGGGACCCGCCGCCTGCTTCCCTATCGGCGTCGAGGTGACAGTGAACATATTCCGGGCGAACTGCGCGATACCCACGCCCTGGTGGCCGATGAGCTGGAGGGCGTCATCGATACCATGCTCAAGCTCGAGCGCGAGCTGCGGATCGAGATGTTCCACGGCGACGAGGTCAACGAGGAGGCGGCGCTGTTCGCCAACTGGGCCTACAAGCTGCTCCACGACGCGATCGTGCCTGTTCGCTACGAGATTGCCGTCAGTTCGCTCTCCTGGCTGCTCAACCTGCCCTATGCCGTGGAAATTCTGTCCCAGACCCAGGTGAGCGAGACTGACTGGACCGAGGTTTCCACCACCTGCATCTACTATAAGGACTGGGAGACCCACACGATCCGCCGCTCGTTTACCTGCCAGTTTCACCCGGAACTGATGGCGGATATCCGCGACATCGGCAAGCGGGAGGGCCCCCGCTATGCGGAGCTGAAAGACAATGACGGGGTACGGCTGCTGATTCGCCTGCTCTACCACGGGATGCAGGAGTGACCGCAGGAAAAACAATGCGTGGAAAAAATGTCTCTGTGAGCTAGACTATGGGACGTGTCGCGATAAAGCGGACCGTTCAAGACTAATATCAATCAGCTACAGCTGCGGAGCCCAGATGGAACACGATCCCAATGTTCACACCCACAAGTGCCCCAAGTGCGGCCACGGGATGGAGGAAGTCACCCACGGAGAGTTGGCTATCGACCGTTGCACCAACTGTAATGGCCTCTGGTTCGATCAAGACGAACATCACCAACTCAAGCTGGTGAAGGGCGGGCATGAGCTCGACAAAGGTGACCCCAAAGAAGGCTGGAAGTGGGACACGGTCGAGGAGGTCGACTGCCCCATATGCGGGAAGCGGATGGAGAAGGTCGCCATTCCCGACCAGAAAGCAATCTGGGTGGAGGAGTGCCCCGGTCACGGCGTATTCATGGACGCCGGTGAGTTCACTGACTTCAAGGACAAGACCCTGCTCGACTGGTTTCGAGGCATTATCAAGGGAACGCGCGGCGAGGTCCTTTAGTATCACAGTGAGGGCGGGCCGTGGAGCCCGCCCTCACTTCCGGTCAGCGCCGTGAGCCGGTTGAAATCGGGGACCGATGCCCTGAAGCGGTCCCCTCTGGCACGGAACTGCCGGTCTTCACAGCATGGCATGGCTTACGGCGTCGGGCTGGGTGCCGAATATCTCTGCAGTGGCCCCGTATCGCCTCGATCCTGCCGTTCGAGAGCAGTTCGCGCCAGTAGCGCCGATTAATTCCACTTTTTGCCTCTTTTTTGTTCGTTCCCGCGCCGGCTGCTGGTAAAAACCCTCTGAGAGGCAGACCAAAAAGCTACCTAAACCGGGTCATCCGTTTTTTTGGGACTGGTCTACTGTTGATCTATGGCCACTCGAGGGCAACCACATGAACCTGCTCAGCCACAACGCCGAAGGCGCCACGTTTCACCTCGATGAGAGAGAGTTGCTGATGGTCATGGCGTTGATCCAGGAAGGTCGGATGTCATTCGACTGCGATGCCCCCACCGGCCAGGCACTCGACCAACTGTTCAGTACCGCAGTGCAACTGGTCGAGGAGGCGCGCAAGACCCGCCACTTTATGCGCAAGGCCCATTGATCACGGAAAATCGCAGGCGCCTCAACGCGCGCCCTCACTCCCGGTGCTGCTTTCCCGGTTTCCGTTTGCGTGCACCGGCACGGGCTGGCGGTGAGCCCGTTTTGCGGGTCGCTTTACTCTCTTTCTCGCGGGAAATCTGCAGGCGCTGACCGCTGACCCAGACCGTTTTGAGGTGCCTGAAGATCTCTTTGGGCATGCCTTCAGGCAGGTCGACCGTGCTGTAGTCCTGGTGGATCTGGATCCTGCCGATGTACTCCGCGTCGATCTCCGCCTCGTTGGCGATGGCGCCGACGATGTTGGCCGGCTTTACCCCGTGGTCATGGCCGACCTCGATGCGAAAGCGCTCCATACCCTTGTCGGGCCCGGCATCCTCCCGCTTGGGCTTGTCAGAGGGGGTGGCGCTGGCGGGGTCCCGTTTCCGTTCAGTGTGCCTGGGCGGGCGGTCCTTCGTCGTCCGCTCCCGGGCCGGCTCCGCCTTCTTGCCGGGTACCTTCAGGGGCTGGCTGCCCTGGCTCAGAGCCGCCAGGGCAGCGGCGATCTCGATCACGGGAACACCGTACTCCCGCTGGTAGTCCTCGACCATCTTCCTGAACAGGTCCAGTTCCCCGGTATCCAGCGTCTCGGTGATGCGTGCCTTGAATCGGGCGAGGCGCTTGTCGGTGACCTCTTCAGCGGTGGGCAGCTCCATTTTCTCAATGGTATTGCCGGTCGCTTTTTCGATAGTGCGCAACAGCCGCCGTTCCCGGTTGGCGGCAAACAGAATGGCATCACCCTTGCGCCCGGCCCTGCCCGTGCGGCCGATCCTGTGGACATAGGCCTCTACGTCGTAGGGGATGTCGTAGTTGATGACGTGGCTGACCCGGTCCACGTCCAAACCCCGGGCGGCGACATCGGTCGCAATCAGGATATCCAGCTTGCCGCTTTTCAGGTTCTCCACGGTTTTCTCTCGCTGCTGCTGCGGGATATCACCGTTCAGAGCAGCGGTCGAATAACCCCGGGCGGCCAGTTTGTCCGCCAGCTCGGTGGTCGCGAGGCGGGTGCGGACAAAGATGATGACCCCGTCGTAATCCTCCGTCTCGAGGATGCGGGTCAGCGCGTCGAGTTTGTGGACGCCCGCCATCATCCAGACGCGCTGGCGAATGGATTCGCTGCTCGCGGTTTTGACCTCGATGGTGATTTCCGCCGGCTCACTCAGGTGCCGTTGGGCGATGCGGCGTATGGCAGCGGGCATGGTCGCGGAGAAAAGAGCGACCTGGCGCTGCGCCGGTGTCTGTTCAAGGATCCATTCGACGTCATCGATGAAGCCCATGCGCAGCATTTCGTCCGCTTCATCCAGCACCAGCGTCCGGAGGGCCCCGAGGTCCAGAGAGCCGCGCCGCATGTGGTCCATGACACGCCCCGGCGTCCCGACGATCACGTGGACGCCCCGCTGCAACTGGCGCAGCTGGGTCCGGTAGTCGGAGCCACCATAGATCGGCAGCACGTGAAAGCCCTCGAGGTGCCGGGCGTATTTCTGGAAGGCCTCGGCCACCTGGATCGCCAGCTCCCGGGTCGGTGCCAGGATCAGCGCCTGGGGTTTCCTGAGTGCGATATCCAGGCGCGCCAGTATCGGCAATGCGAAGGCCGCGGTCTTTCCTGTCCCGGTCTGGGCCTGGCCGACCAGGTCCCGACCCGCGAGGAGGGGCGGTATGGTCCTGGCCTGGATTGCCGAGGGCGTCTCGTAGCCGAGTCCATCCAGCGCTCTTTGCAGGGAGATAGGGAGTTCCAGCCCGGCGAAGCTGGTTGGCGTGTCGTTCGAAGTCATGGGAAGTGTACCGTGAGCTGGGAGCCCGCCGGGTTGCGGGTGGGCGGCGATTATACAGGTATCCGCACCCAAAGAACTGTGAATGGTTGGCCTGGAATCATCGGCCCTCGCAATTCAGGTGAACGGGTCCGGCTTATCGCGTCCGCCGTCCGGCTTCGGGTTGATCGACAGTTCTGCCGCCGCGATGTTCGTCCTGCATCAGCCAGCCGCGGCGCCTGTACAGGGTGAGAACGCCGGCAATCGCGAGTGTTGCGAAGATCGCCAGCACCGCGGGAAATCCAACCCTATCCGCCAAGGCACCCATCAGCAGAGTGCCGATGGCCGGCGCTCCCATCGCCAGCACGGCCCAGATGCTCAACACCCTTCCCCGGAATTCCTCGGCGACCAGCAGCTGCGCCAGCGCCTGGCTACTCGTGCCCACCATCGTCGTAATCATGCTTGTCAGCATCACCAGCCCACTGATCGAGGGCAGGCCATGGAGCCACCTCACCCCGAGCAGCGAGACGGCTCCCAAAAGCAGAGCGGTCATCACCAGGGTGAGCAGCCGCTCCTCACGGCCACCCTGGCGGCTGATGATGAACCCGCCGATGATCGAGCCGACGCCGGCAGAGGCGGTCAATGTCGCCAGGGTGCGCGAGTCTCCGTGCAGCATCTGCCCCGACAGGGCGGGCAGCAGCTCGATGATCGTGCGGCCGAGCAGGCCGTTGATCAGCGTGAACGTGAAGACCAGGCGTATGCCCCGATGGCGGACCACGTAGGAAAACCCCGCGCCGAGCTCGCGCAGCATTGACGCTGGCCTGCGCTGCTCGACCTGTCTGATGTCGCGGACGGTCAGCAGGACCATGAGGGAAAGGGTGCACAACAGGACGGCTATCAGGTAAGCCGCCGGCAGCGATGTGTGCGCGATCAACCAGGCACCCGCCGCAGGTCCCAGAATCCGCGAGGTATTGAATACGATCGCTGAGTAACCGATGGCGCTGGGCAGCGCCTCCCTCGAAACCAGCCGGGGTATCAGCGCCAGCCGGATCGGCGTATGCGCCGCTGTTACGGCGCCCAGCGCGGCGGCTAGAAACACGAGCCAGGGCAGATCGAACCTGTCCAGCAGAGAGACAGTGCCGGCCACGCCGGCAACCGCGCCGTGCATGGCGACCGTGAACAACAGGCCATTGCGCGGATTGATCCGGTCCGACACGATGCCGAAGATCGGCGAGAGCAGAAAGGTGGGAAACAGCATGGCCCCTGCAACGACACCCACCCAGAAGGCGGAGTGAGTGAGCTCCCAGGCACTCCAGCCGAACAGGAACCGGACCATCCAGCTGCCCAGCGTCGAAAAGCAGCTCGAGGGAAAGTAGCGGCGGAAGAGTGGCTCGGCGAAGGCGGAGCGGTGGCTGTCGGACACCCTGGTTTCGATTCGCGTCAATCGGGCTCTCGTGGCTGAAGGTGCGGCGTTGGGACCCTACACCGAAGGCGGTGTGCTATCAATCTTGAATAGTGGGGTATCTGAACTACGCTTAAGCATTACCTGCCCGGTAACCGACGGTGCAGGCCACTCCATTAAAGGAACAATAACGATGAACAGATATCTGACAGCGGTAATCACTTCAGCAGTCGTCACAGTCGCACCCGTGCAGTCAATCCAGGCCCAGGAAGGCGGTTCAGCCGCTGTGGTAGAGGCATTTTACTGCAACCTGCGGGAAGGCAAGTCAATGAAGGACGCCATGCAGGCCGCCGACCGTTTTGCCAAGTGGGCGGACAAGAATGACTCGAACTACTCGGCGTGGATACTCACCCCGCAGTTTGCCCTGGGCAGCAATTCGCCCCAGCTGGTATGGCTGGGTTCCAATGACAGCGGCGACGCTTTAGGCAAGGGCATGGATGCCTGGCAGTCAGCCGGTGGGGAAGTTGCGGCGGCCCTGAATGCCGTGATGGATTGCAGTATGGGACACGTGCTCGCCTCTTCTGTGGAGATCAACGCCCCTGATGGCCCTCCCGGGGACGGGGTGGTGATGTTCTCGGAATGCAGCTACGACGACGATGGCGACTGGATGAAAGCGATCAAGGCGCACAAGACGTTCTCGGCCGAGATGCGCAAGATGGGGGCCAAGAACTCCAACTGGCTCTTCTTCCCGATGCTGGGCGGCGGGAATCCCGATTATGATTATCTGGGGGTTTCGACGTTCAACAACTGGTCGGATTACTTCGCCGCTTACGAGATGTATGTCAACGGCGGTGGCTGGCAGAAAATGGCCGAGGTGATGGATGACGTTGCCAGCTGTAACAGCGGGAACACCCCGACAGTCTGGGATGTAAAACAGGTTCGCAAGGGCGCCAGCCAGTCATAACGAGCGCTCGTTGACCGGTTTTGGCCAGCGGTCACAGCGTTACCTGCCCTCAGATGATAGCCGCCCTGTTCGGGGCGGTTATCTCTTTCCGGCCAATGCTTTGGGCACCTGTCCGGCAGGTCTAGTCAGGCGGGCGGCGACAGTCCCGCTCCAGCCAGTCGAGCACCAGTTGTGTCAGCAGGAGCCGACTCCATGAAAAGGAGTGGTCGCCGGGAATGATATGGTGTTCCAGGCGCACCCCCTCCACGCTCTCGTAGGCATCGACCACGGGTTGGAACATCGCCTCGGGCGTCGTGACCGTATCCTCCTCTCCGACGATCATGAGTACCGACTTGCCGCGCAGCCCCGGGCCGAACCGGCGGGTGTCCAGCTCATCCAGTGAGGCGGACTGCATCTCCTGTCGCATCACCGCGCCGTCAAAATTCTCGAGCATGAACAGGCCGTCTGCGTAGGCAAAAAGCCTGTCGCCGAGGGGATCGTCTTTGGCAAAGCCCGCTTTCCACAGCCCGAGGTTCGCGGGGGCCATGGCGCCGACGCAGGTCACCCCGCGGTCCCGGCTTCCCGCTGCCAGAGCCGTGAATCCACCGAGGGAGTGCCCGAGCAACGATATGTACGCGGTATCGACGCGATATTTTTTTGCGTTGGCAGGATCGCGCAGGAATGCCAGGACGGCCAGCGTATCGTCGTCCAGCTGGCGCACCGAGTAGGAACCCTCGGCCCCCCAGGCGCCCCGGTAGTGGAAGAAGAGTACGTTGAAGCCCGCTCGCCGCAGCGCCTGGGCGAGGTCGAGGTTCTTCTCATTGCCCGGGAAGCCATGGAGAAGGACGACCGTGGGGTGAGGACCCTCGCCGTTGGCGAGATAGATCAGCCCCGGCATGCGAGCGCCCTCGCTCTCGATAGTCAACTCCTCGATGGCAGGGGGATAGTCGGCGTCGGGCACCGGGTCTGCGGCACTGGACACTGCAGGGGCCGGTGGTAGCAGCAGGAGGTAAAAAAGAACGGCGGCAGGCAGGCGCATGTCGGGCTTACGGCAGTTGTGTCAGGGGGAGTATAACTACTGATCCGTCCGCAGGTCGCCGAGGTAGTCCAGCTTGCCGAGCGGCGCGCCTTTCATCCGCAGCAGGTCGTAGGCGGTGGTTGCGTGGAAATATAAATTCGGAAGCGAAAAAGAGAGAACGAAGTTCTCCGCGTTAAAGGGTATTTCGCCCCGGCTCAGTCTGAAAATGACCTGTTTGCCAGCCATGGCATCGATCTCTTCCCGGGACTGGTTCCGGAGCTCTGACTCAGCATCCTTTACCAGGGAAATCAGCCCCGCGTAGTCGAGGTCCGGGGTCGTGGGCGGGGGAGAAAAAAGCCCTTCCCGGATACCCCGGATCGCTCCGGCGGAATGGTGGGCGACCGACTTCAGCTGGAACTGGAACGGGCGCATGTCCGGGTGCAGACTCATAGCGACGATCTCCTGCGGGTCGATACCCTTCTCTTCGAGGAAGGAGGCGCCCTTGTCCAGGAATTTTGCAACCCCACCAAGGACCTGCAGGTAGGACCCGACACTGATGTCGTAGAGCGAAACGGCCATTTCCAGTCTCCTGATTGCAGTCAGTTCACATCCGAGTATAGGCCAACCTGGATATCCTATCGAAAAGGTGGGTGTCCGCCCTCAGATGAGATAACCGATAACAGCAATGAAGTGGCAGACCGATCCCACGAGCACAAAAAAATGCCAGATACCATGGGCGTGGTTGAGCCAATTGACCTTGTCCAGCACGTAGAACACCACACCGGCCGTATAGGCAATTCCGCCACTGACCAGCCACCAGAAACCCGCAGGTGGAAGGGCGGCCCTGAGGCTCGGGAAGTCGAGGGAGCAGGCCCAGCCCATGCCGAGATAGATGACGAGCTGGCAAACCTTGACCAGTCGCCCGGAGAGCAGAACCTCGGAGAAGATGCCGATGAGTGCGAGCGTCCATACGACGGCAAGAATTGTCGTGCCCTTGCCGCCGCTCATGGCGATGAGCATAAAGGGCGTGTAGGTGCCGGCAATCAGCAGGTAGATCGATATGTGGTCCAGTACCTTGAATACCCGTTTCAGCCGGGGTGCCTGGAAGCTGTGGTATAGCGTCGACATCGTATAAAGCAGCACGAGGGTCAGGCCGAAGGTTGTGAAGCCGACGATGACCACCGGTTGCCTGGACTGTATGCTGATTGCCAGCAGCGCGCCCAGTGCCACCAGCGCGAACACGGCGCCAACCAGGTGGCTTATACTGTTTAGCCTTTCACCGTAATACATGGTACAGCGGTCACTTTCTTCTGGCGTACGCCTCGTTGCAGATAGCGGAGTAAATCAACCGTTCGGGCAATCATGCACAGAGTAAACCGCTACTGAGTTGCCGCTTCGGCAGGCCCCATCAGGGCGCGAACGGCATCGGCTTCGACCAGAACGGCGGTAAAGGGATAGTCGTCTGTCAATACAGCCACCAACTGGCTCGCTGCGTTAACGAAGGCCTGCTCGTCGGAAAAATCGAGATAGTCGATTGCCGCCGAGACGCTGGCGTTCGACCTGATTGCCGAGTTTCGCACCTCCGCAGGAATGGTGATCGCCGCGTCGCCGGGCCTGGCGTCCAGGGAGTAGAGCAGTCGTGCGACGTTGATCGCGGCCACGGTGTCGGCGGCATTCTGGCCGGTAAGGTCTGCGGGGGTGACGAGGGCTTTGCCGTCGACAGCCGTGCCCAGCGGGATGTCGCCGATAAAAAATCTGATTTTTTTGCCCACCTCGTACTGGAATTCGCCATTGCTTCCGGTTATTCCTGAAATCGACCCGGACACGTAGTTGGCCCCCTCCACCGGCGCATCCGTCAACTGCCCTTCACCGATTATGACTACCTCGCTGTCTTTATCATCGTCCTTCGAATCGGAGGAATCGTCCCCGGTACTGAAAAAGAAGGCGCATTTGGCCCCGACCAGTACGGGAACAGCCAGCAACAGGAGAACGGCGATCGCTTTGCGGAAATGCATGGAAGGTATCGGATTGCGCCCGGTGGTTGATCCTACGGTACAATTGATCCCCGTCTGATTCCAGCCCTTTTTTGAGTCGGCGCGACCTGGCGCCGCGGGTCGATCCGGCCCGGGCGGCAGGCAGACACCAGCTTACAAGGAGACCCGCCTGTGTTGGAGCGGTTGCAGCGCGTCACGTTTATCCGGCCATGTCCGCTGGTGTTCATGGCTGTGCTGGCTTTGCCGGGTCTCGCCCAGAATACCTGCTACACAAACCCGCAGGGTACGACGATCTGCAGTAACGCCGGCAGCGTTATTCACGGTAACACCAACAGCGCCGGTAACAGCGTCTATCGCGACGATCGGGGCAACCGGCTCGATTTCCAGACGGATTCCGCCGGAAATGCGTCGGTGCAACCCGCGGAGGGCGAGGCGATCCGGTGGTCCCAGCCGGTACTGGGAGAACAGAAGTACCCCGGTACCGGGAGCCCCGTGCCGCCTTCCCCGCCGATCGTGATCCCGGGAAGGCCGGGATCCACGCATGTTCCCCGGGCGGTCCCGCGGGCTACCGAGGCGCCTCCCGGCTCCCGGTAGGGGATGCGGCCCGGATGTCAATTGCCAATGTACTCCCGCATCTTGGTCCGCCATTCCGGACTCTTGCGCACGAGCAGAAGCGCCTGATTGACCTCCTCCTTGAGGTGGCTTTCGCGCTCCAGCGCAAACCCGTAGTTCTGGGTATCGAACTCATAGGGGAGCACTGATAACTCCTGGTATCGCCCCTGCTCCCTGCCCCTGTTGATGGCATACTTCAGGAACGCCTCGTCGGCGACGATGGCATCGAGGACACCCTTGTCCAGGTCATTCATCATGGTGTCGAGGTCTTCCCGGGTCTGATGCGGAATCCCATTGGTGCGCAGAAAACCCGAGGAGGTAGAGGCTTCCAGCGCTGCGACTTTGAACTTCTTCAGGTCATCCAGGCCGCTCACCTGGGAGCGAAGGCTCTCGACCGTGAAGGCGCTGGCCAGCAGCGCCGTGACGCCGGCGATCAGGAAGGTGCCGCCGATGGCAAGAAACGCAGAGAGAAACCGGGCGGTGGTCGTACTGAAATCGTAGTATTTCAGCGGGCCCCTGGTGACGAAGAGCAGCCCGACGATCAATGCCTCGAAGAATCTCGCCACAGGGCCCGTCGTGGCGTACACCTTGGGATTTATCCTGCCCTCCAGTGCAAAAAAGATACCCCCGACGATGGCGGCAATGGCGAGCACGATACCCAGGGCCCGCCACACGACGGGATTGGCGAAAAAGCCGCCGAGTACCTCCATCAGGCCCTGATCCCTGACGGCGATTGCCGTGTAGGTCTCGTAAAATGAGTGAGAGAAATCGATGACCTTTTCCCGCTCGGCGGTGATCGACAGGCAGGAGATACCCACATTCGCCTTGCGGACGGCCTTGTCTTGCGATACGGCGTCTAGCATCCTGCCCAGCGGCATCTCGACGACTTCGTACTCGATGCCGATCTGCTTCGCCATCTGGTCCCAGAGGTACATTGCCAGGCCGGACAACTGTCCCTGCTCACTAATGACGAAAGGGGGGCAGTGGGCGGCTGCGACCAGCACTTTCTCCTGCACCGGCTGACCGGGCTGGGCGGCCAGACCGTTGGCAAGCAGCAGCACTATCGAAATACATAACAGCCTGGGCAGGCCTCGCCTTCCGGAAATTCCAAAAGCCTTGCTTCTCATCAGTCCTGGCATCTCTCTCGCGGACGTCCTGCGGGGTCGTCATTTCACCGGGGGATATCTTACTGCTGTTTGCGATCGCTGGCCCGGACCAGAGTTCTTCCCGGCCTCTGTCTACGCCACGGACCGGCTCAGCTCGCGAATGGTGACGTTCAGGGTCTCGTCATTCCCGCTGTAGTCGACCGGCACATCTATCAGGTGTACGGCAGGATCGTTCAGGCAGTCGAGAATCAGCGGCTGCAGATCCTCGGTCGCCTCGATTCGCCAGCCCTTGGCACCGTAACTCATGGCGTAGTCCACGAAATCGGGGTTGCCGAAATCGAGTCCGAAGTCCGGAAGCCGCATGTTGGCCTGCTTCCACCGGATCATACCGTAAGCATCGTCGCGCAGGACGATCACAACGAGATGCAGGCGCAGGCGCACTGCGGTCTCCAGCTCCTGGCTGTTCATCATGAAGCCCCCATCGCCGCACACGGAGATTACGGGGATATCGGGAAAGACCATCTTTGCGGCGATCGCCGAGGGCAGCCCGGCCCCCATCGACGCCAGGGCATTGTCCAGCAGCAGTGTATTGGGGAATGCGGCGGGATAGTTGCGGGCGAACCAGATCTTGTAGATACCGTTATCCAGCGCGATGATGCCATCGCGGGGCATGGCGGTGCGTACATCGCGGACCAGGCGCTCGGGGAGAACGGGGAAACTGTCGTCGTTCTCCATTTCCTGTCGGTGGGACAGATAGGCGGCATGCACCTTGCGGAAAAAATCGAAATTCCAGTGCTCCTGGGGCTCTATCCTGCCGGTGATCTGCCAGATGCTGTTTGCGATATCGCCGACGACCTCCAGCTGGGGAAAATAGACGGGATCCACGCCGGCGGTTTCAAAGTTGACGTGGATGACCTGGCTGCCGCCCGGACGCATGAAGAAGGGCGGCTTTTCCACCACATCGTGACCGACATTGACGATCAGGTCTGCTTTCTCCAGGGCCCGGTGCACGAAATCGCCCTCGGACAGGGCGGTATTGCCCATAAACAACGGGTCGTGCTCGTCCAGCACACCTTTGCCCATCTGAGTGGTGATGAAGGGTATGCCGGTTTTGTCCACGAATTCGCGCAGCATCCTGCTTGTCATCTTTCTGTTGGCACCGGCGCCGATCAGCAGTACCGGGCAGGCGGCCTCCTGGATCATGGCGACCGCCCGGTCAATCGCTTTGTATTCCGCGATCGGGCGGCGCACCATGCTGGCCGGTATGAGTGGCGCAGAGGTCTCCTCGCCCGCGACGTCCTCCGGCAGCTCGATGTGGACCGCGCCCGGCCGCTCCTCGTGGGCAAGACGAAATGCCTCCCGCACGATGGACGGCACCCGGTCGCCGCTCACGATCTGGGTAGTGAACTTGGTGATGGGCCGCATCATGTCGATGACGTCGATAATCTGGAAGCGCCCCTGCTTGCTGGTCTTGATCGGTTTCTGACCAGTGATCATCAGCATCGGCATGGCGCCGAGCTGGGCATAGGCCGCGGCGGTGACGAGATTGGTTGCGCCGGGCCCGAGAGTCGCAAGGCAGACGCCGACCTTACCCGAGAGACGACCATAGGTCGCCGCCATGAACCCGGCGGCCTGCTCATGGCGTGTCAGGACGAGCTCGATGGATGAATGACGGATCGACTCCAGCAGGTCGAGATTTTCTTCGCCGGGAATGCCGAATATGTAGTCTACGCCTTCGGCTTCAAGGGCCTGCACCAGCAGGTCAGATGCTTTCATGGCGGTCTCCCTATCCTGTTCTCTGTTTTACCGTTCTACGGCAGATGGCGACGGGTGGACCTGAGCCCGCCACGGATCCCCCGCACAGTGCAAGTGGCGATTAACTCGTCTGGCAGCGATACCGGCCGGGCTCCGGTCGTCGGCTGTGCTGGTGCCGGCCACCCCCGCCCCTTTCCAGGCAGCTTCGGGGCGTCACGTCTTCGCCGGCCCGCGCCGCAGGAAGATGGTTCGTGAGGTCAGGGTCATCACTTCCTCGCCATTCTGATTCCGGATCGAAGCGTGGCAGAATACCGCGCCGCGATCCGGCTTCGAGCGTGATGGTCGCGCGTCTGTCACCCGACACTCGCCACTGAGCGTATCACCGGGGCGGACGGGCAGTAACCACCGGATCTCGTCCACTCCCGGGGAGGCGACGCAGAGGCTGTTGGCAATCAGGGCCTCGTACTGCATGCGCATGAACACCGCGGTGGTGAGCCAACCGCTCGCGATGAGGCCGCCGAAAGGAGAGTCGAGAGCTGCCTCGGGATCGGTGTGCATCGGCTGGGGATCGTATTTCAACGCGAAGTCGACCATCTCGGCCTCGCCGAGGGAATACTCGGCCAACCGGATTCGCTGGCCGACCTGGAAGTCCTCGAACGCCCTGGGTTGCATCGGTCCACTCTCCTGCTCTGAGCTATCGCGTCGGGCAGTTTGACCGGCCGGCCGTGCCGGCCACGGTGCGGCGATGCGACAGCAAACCCGGGTGGTCCCGGCGCTTTCCTTGCAAAGAATTTAAGACTGAATTAACTTTAGCACAGCTGCTTCCCGTTTCCCCATCCGGCTACTGCAGATCGTAGGAGAGTTCCCGTGACAAGGCAGGGTCCGATGTTCAACCAGAACAGGTTCAAACTGGGGATTTTCTCCGCCAACTGTTCCAGTGGCATGGCGGTCACCCGGGTCCCCGAGCGCTGGCAGAACAGCTGGGAAAACAATATTCGCCTGGTGCAGATGTGCGACGCCGCGGGCCTGGAGTTCATGTTGCCCATCGCGCGCTGGATCGGCTACGGGGGTGAAACCGATTTCCACGGCGGGGTCCTGGAGACGATCACCTGGGCCGCGGGTCTGCTCGCCCATTCCAGCAACATACAGGTGTTCGCCACTGTACACACCGCGTTCAATCATCCCATCGTGGTGGCCAAGCAGCTCGCGACCATCGACCAGCTGGGCGGTGGCCGGGTCGGCCTCAACGTGGTCGCGGGTTGGAACAAGCCTGAATATGACGCCTTCGGCGTCGATCTGCCCGACGCTCATGCTGAGCGCTATGCACGTGCCCAGGAATGGTTCGACTATGTCCAGAAAATCTGGACTGAGGATGAACCCTTTGACTGGAACGGTCAGTATTTCCAGGGCACCGGCGTATACGGGAACCCCCACCCGGTGCAGGCCCACGTGCCGATCCTCAATGCGGCCGCCTCCAGCGAGGGGCGCCAGTTTGCCATGCGCAATGCGGATTTCCTCTTCACGCCGGTGTTCGACTTCGACCAGGCCAGGGCAACCGTTTCCGAGGTGAGGGAGAAATCAGCGGCGGTCGGGCGGGACGTCGGCGTGTTCACCTTCTGCACAGTGGTGTGCCGTCCGACCCAGCGCGAGGCGGAAGAGTACCTCGACTACTACGCCAACCAGAACGCCGACTGGGAGGCCGTGGACTACCTGATGAAACTGCAGGGAATGCATGCGCAATCCTTCACGCCGGAGGCACTTGCCAACTTCCGCGATCGTTTCGCCGCGGGACATGGCGGATATCCCCTGGTCGGTACGCCCGACCATATCGCCGATGAGCTGGAAAAACTGAGTGACACCGGGCTGGCGGGTACTACGCTGGCTTTTGTGGATTATGCGGAGGAGTTCCCGTACTTCCGCGATGAGGTCATTCCACGGCTGGAACGCAAGGGATTGCGCAAGCCTTACGGCGAATGAAGTAACCACGACAGACCCTGCAGCAGGAGAACAACAATGAAGACCCGGCAAGTCATGAAAACCCTTTCGCGATCCCTGGCGCTGCTTTCCAGTGCGGCAGTTGTGCAGACCGTTGGTGCCCAGAGCGCACTGGAGGAGATCGTCGTCACCGCCCAGAAGCGGGAGCAGAATCTGCAGGATGTACCCATCGCCGTAACGGCCTTCAGCGGTGCCCAGATGAACGCCCTGGGGGTGGTGGAGAGTTTTGATATTGCCTCATTCAGCCCCGGTGTGCACATCAGCGGCAACCTGGCAGGGCAGAACACCCAGTTCTCCATCCGCGGCGTTACACAGAATGATTTCAACGACATCATCGAGGCGCCCAACGCCGTGTACCTGGACGAGGGTTATATTGCGATCGCCCAGGGGCAGACCTTTGCGGTGTTCGATATCGAGCGGGTGGAGATATTGAAGGGCCCGCAGGGCACCCTGTTCGGCAGGAACGCGACCGGGGGGCTGGTGCACTACATCTCGAACAAGCCCGACTTCGAGAATTTCGGCGGTTATATCGACGTGACGGCGGGCCAGTTTGATGTCGAAAATGATGCCAACCGCTATACGGTCGAAGGCGCGTTCACCGGGCCTATCACTGATGCCATCGCAGGGCGCCTGGCATTCCGCTACAACGAGCAGGACGCCTACCTGGAGAACCGCTATCCGGAGGGTATCCCCTCGGAATTCAATGCGGACTATCCGTTTGGGTCGGGTTCACCGGGAGCCGGGGCAGGCGCGGACCTGGGAGACGATGAAACCACCGCTGTCAGAGGAACCCTGGGGTTCCGCCCCAGTGACAACCTGGAGATCATGTTCGCAGGCGCCTGGGCCAAAACCGAGGTCGCTACCGGTCCCTACCAGTCCAAGCCGACCACCGCCCTCGCCAAAAATGTCGATGGTGTTTATACCATCGTCGATGTCGTCGACACGGCGCGCGATGAAACCCGGCTTGCCATCGATGTGGACGACCCCACCCAGGATCCGGGCGGCGATGCCTTGCTCGGTACCAGCGCATTCATACCCGGGGCTTCGGTCGGTTTGCCCGGCCGCCTCGCGCCCGGCGGGGATTTCTTTGGTTACCGGGATCCTGACGGAGACGATTTCACCTTCTCGGGGGACTTCGCTTTTGGCAACCAGGGTGATACCGAGACCAGCGGCGCGAACCTGCGCGTCTTCTGGGACATGGAAAACGGCCTGCGCTTCACCTCGGTCACGGATTACAAGGATTACGAAAAGCTGTTGTTCATCGATGTCGACTCGGCGCCGGTCAACCAGCTGGCCAACTATGCGGGTGTCGATGCGACCACCTTTACCCAGGAATTCCGCCTCAACGGTGAGACAGACCGCATGCGCTGGGTGGCAGGACTGTACTACCTTAACATCGACAACCAGTCGGACAACGGCCTGAAAGCCCCCAATGGCAGTATATTCCAGGGTGTTACCGGTGCGCCGGCCATCGACATCGGGGTGAGGGCGGATCTGGAGACGAACTCCTACAGCGCCTTTGGCCAGGTGGATTTCGACCTGACGGAGAGGTTGGCACTGACTGCCGGTCTGCGCATTATCCAGGAGGAGAAGGACTTCGACACCGGCATTGGCATTTTCGTCTCGCAGAGCAACTTCACCGTCAACAAGGGCGATTTCATACCCAATGGCGGCGGGGCCGGCGACCCCTACTTCTATGACGACGATACCTCCGATACCCTGTGGACGGGAAAACTCCAGCTCGACTACCGGCCTACCGATGACTTGTTGCTCTGGGCGGGGGTCAACCGCGGCGTCAAGGCGGGCAGTTTCAACGCACCGTTGTTGGGTCCCTACCTCGGAGTCGGTGACTCGGCGCTCCCCTACGATGAAGAGGTGCTGCTCTCCTACGAGGCCGGCTTCAAGTCGACGCTGGGCGACGGCACTACCCGCCTAAACGGTTCCATATTCTATTACGATTATGAGGACTACCAGGCGTTCCTGTTCGTCGGTGTGGGCGGTGTCGTGATTAACGCCGACGCGGAAACCTATGGCGCCGAACTCGAGCTGCAGACGACGCCCATGGATGGCCTGGACTTTTTATTTAACATCGCGGCATTCGATTCCGAGGTGCAGGACATACCCCTGGACTTCACCTCACCGCTGCCGCCGCGGGATGTGGACCCCACTTACGCGCCGGAACTTCAGGCCACGGCCATGGCACGCTACGCCTGGGACGCCCTCGGGGGGACGATGGCGATCCAGGGCGATGTGAGCTACTCGGACGATTTCTACTACAACCTGCGCAACTTCGAAGCCGACCAGTTTGACGACTACACCATGTGGAACGCGCTGCTCAGCTGGGAGAGCGCGGAGGGCAACTGGCTGGTGACCCTGGCCGGGCGCAACCTGACCGACGAGCGGGCCGGCATTCAGGGCTTCGATCTGGCGACCGTGTGCGGCTGTAACGAGGTCTCTTACCGCGCGCCGCGGTTCTACAGCGTCGGTCTGCGCTACACGTTCTGAGCGGGCAGGGGCGGTAACGCTTGGCTCACTCACGGCGCGGGTTCCTCCAGGCCTCCGGCATACTGCTGAGCTATACGCTGGCGGGGGAATCCCTGCTGCTGTCTCCCCGTGCCGCCCGCGCCGCGCAATTACCTTATGAGGTGCTTACGGCCGGCGAGGCGGAGACCCTGGAGGGGCTCTGTGACGCGATGGTCCCCGGCGCCCGCGAGGCAGGCATCGCCCACTATATCGACAAGCAGCTGGCGCAGGCACCACAGGGCGATAGTCTGCTCATGCTCAAGTACCTGGGCGTGCCTGCCGCGGACTTCGGCGGATTCTACAGCGCGGTGCTGGCCAGCGCGCGGAAGCTCGCGCAGGCTCGCCATGACAGGAGCTGGCGGGAACTGGACGACGCGCAGGCGAGTGCCCTCCTGGCGGGGATGGCCAGTGACGGGGTGCCGGGCTGGGAGGGGCCACCCGCGTCATTCGCCTTTTTCGTGCTGCGCGCCGATGCCTGTGACGTGGTCTACGGCACTGAGGAGGGATTCGCGCGCCTCGGCATACCTTACATGGCGCATCTATCGCCTGCGCAGCCCTGGTGACGCCGGTGGCCTCTGTTTCTGCCCGGGAAAAAGTCGATGTGCTGATCGTCGGCGCAGGTGCGGCCGGCAGCGTGGTGGCGGCCAGCGCGGTGCAGCGGGGCAAGCAGGTGCTGCTGCTGGAAGCCGGGCCGGCGCGCCAGCTGTCGGACCTCACCAGTTCGCAGATATGGGCGAGGCGCCTGAAATGGTCGGGTGCGCCGGTGGAGGAGGAGGGCAACCTCAAGATCGGGCATAACTTCAATGCCGGTTGGGGTAGTGGTGGCAGTGCACTTCACCAGTACGCGGTCTGGCCGCGATTGCATGAGGCTGATTTCAAGGTCCGTTCCAGCCACGGCAGGGGGCTGGACTGGCCGCTCGAGTACGCCGACCTGCGCCCTTTCTACGATGTTATCCAGGCCGAGGTCGGTCTGAGCGGCGATGCGTCCGCGGAGAAATGGCGACCCCCGGGGGAAAAGTACCCCATGCCGGCACTGCCCGTGTTCAGGCAGGGGGAGGTCATTGCCCGGGGTTTCAGGGAGAGTGGTCTGAGCACGGCGCCAATTCCCCTGGCGATAAACAGCCGGCCATTCGAAGGAAGGCCCTCCTGCCTGTATGACGGTTGGTGCGATGCGGGCTGTCCCATTGGTGCACTGGCCAATCCGCTGGTGACCTACCTGGCCTGGGCGCGCGCCGGCGGCGCAGAGGTCCGCAACCGCGCCACTGTCGCCCGGGTATTGCACGACGCCTCCGGCCGTCGGGCGACCGGGGTGGTTTACATCGACGAGCAAGGCGGGCAACGGCAAGTCCACGCCCGGGTGGTGGTGTTGGCCGCGTTCGCGGTACAGAACGCCCGCCTGTTGCTGGCCTCCTCCAGCGAGCGGCACCCGGCCGGCCTCTCCAACCGTAATGACCTCGTGGGTCGCTACCTGTTGACCCACCCCGCAAACTCGGTCTACGGACTGTTCCCCGACGAAACCGAGCCTCATCTGGGTCCGACCGGGGGGCAACTGATCTGCCACGACCACTACGATGACAAGACCGCGCTCAAGGGGGGCTTCGGTTCCTACCAGTGGTTGATCGCCAATGCCATGAAACCCAACGACCTGCTGGGCATTGCCAATACGCGACCGGATATATATGGGTCAGCCCTGGAGCCCTTCATGCGCCGGGCGGCCCGTCATTTCGGCAACATGGTCTTCGTGGGTGAGGACATCCCAAGGCCGGAAAACAGGGTCATGCTGAGCGGCGGGCGCGACAGCCAGGGGATTCCAACGGTACGCGCGATCCACGACATTACGGCCGAAACCGAGGCCATGGCGAATCACGCGGTGGCGGAGGGGCTTGCGATCTTCGCCGCCGCCGGTGCCGGCGAGGCATGGCCGGGTCCGCGCTTCGGCATGCATATCATGGGCGGAACCGTGATGGGAGAGAGCCCGGCGCACTCGGTCACAGACAGTTACGGCCGCTGCCACGAGCTGGATAACCTCTACATTGCGGGGCCTGGGGTCTTCCCCACCAGCGGCGCGGTCAACCCCACATTTACGATACACGCCCTGGCCCGGCGGACGGCGGAGCATTTTCTGGACGCGTTATAGCCCGCCATCGGCCCGTATAGCCGTCATCGGGGGAGCACAGCCAGGGGGGTCTCGGGGCGTTTTTCGTTGGGCGCCCCGCAGCGCCGCCCCCAGCAGGCGCATTACCTTCCGCGATTCCATATCTCGCCAAGCGGCTTGCGCGGGGAGGGCGCCTCCCGCTCCTGCAGTTTCGGGTCGAGCGCCGCCTTGTCGCCGCGACGCCCTATCGCAAATCCCATCAGGACCACCTCGCGGTCAGGATCCAGTCCAAGGTATGCAGAGACCTCTTCCCGTTTGATCCCGGCCATGCCATGCGTGTACAGCCCCTCGCGACGGGCCTGCAGAGTCATTGCCATCCAGGCGGCACCGCAATCGAGCGCATAGACGTCGTTCGGCTTGTCATTGGCGGCAAAGTGCGAGCTGCCGACCAGGTAGCCCAGGACGCTGGCGTTGCGGGCCCATGCCTGGTTGGAATCGACGAGCAGGGAGAGATACTCCCCGAATGTGTCCGCTGTCGACGTGCAGAATCGCCAGGGTTGCTCATTGAAGCAGGAGGGCGACCAGCGGGCTGCATCGATGAGGCGGGCAACGATCTCATCGTCGAGCGTCCCCGGTTGAAAGGCTCTGGGGGACCAGCGTTCGACGAAGATCCGGTCCACGCCCGGCAGGGCGTCCCGCATGTCATAGTCGCTTTCTTTCTGGTCTGTCATGGATGTGTACCCCTTGTCTCGTTAATCGTAGCGGGCCTGAATCCGCCTCTGTCCGGCCATTCTGCAATCGGTGCCATGAGCCTCCCAGTATAGCTGCTGAAGACAACCGGGGCGGCACCGGGGTGGGAAAGCGCGCTTTATGCGTTGGTGCCACTCCCCGAACCGGGGCCTGGCCCATAGGCATGGCGATACGGATTCATACCACGAAGGGAATGAGCACCTTGCGCCGGTCGGGGTAGTCCTCGAACCTCTCCCTGTACCACTCGTGGACCTGGAATGCCCTGGGAACCAGGTTGGCTGCGCTCACCAGTAGTACGAAGACAGCCCCGAGGGACCAGGTCGCGATCGCAAAGCCCGCAAAGGAGAGCAGTTCTGAAAAGTAGCTCGGGTTTGTCACGTACCGGAACAGCCCTCCCTCCGGGATGCGATACACCTTTTCACCGCGCTCGACCTCCTCCCTGCTGCGAAGGTTGCGGATGATGGCGTCCGAATGGATATTCATGACGAAACCGAAAAAGTAGATGGTGACCCCGACGATAAAACGGGGATCTGTCAACCAGTCGGTCGTCAGGTGTGTACCGAGATGGGATATGAATACGGCATTGAGATACCCGTGCAGCGTCGTCACCAGCCATCCCATGGATACGACCATCAGCGAGAATGTGTTGCTCGCCCCCCTGGGTACCCGCATCAGGAGGGGGAAGATGAACCCCCGATTGCCGTAATGAACCAGCCAGATACCCAGAAAAATAAGGGGTACGAACTCCGTCGCGTTGCGTCCGTGTATATAGAACCAGACGAAGCTGAGTGTTGCCGGTAGTTCCATCAGAAACCAGCCGAGGCGTGGAGAGAGGTTGAGGCCCCTTTTTTCGGAACCGAACCTGCCATAGGGGGCCTTCGCCATGAAAGCGCCGGCCAATATGATGCCTGCGTATATAAAGCTGCCGATGAGAATGTAGCGATATCCCTCGGCGGACATTAACCATTCCATGAACATACTCCCATCACAGCGAGACCCGACCGGGCCCGGCCTCACAGGGTTAAATCACCAGATCGATTTTCCGGCAGGCAGAATCGGCGACGCGCGTTGCTCCGCCATTCAGCACATATTGCCGCAGTTAGCCAGGCGCTGGACATGACGGGAATGTTCTATTTTATAGCCATTTTCACTCACCGGGTTGTGAGCCAGAAAAGGTGCGGGGCCCGGTCTGTTGCCAGCAGGCGTTACCAGATCAGAGGCAGGGAGGTGCCCGCTGAAGCGCACACGGCCTTCGCTCTCGCGACGCCGATGCTGTCCTGTCAGGCTGCCCCGGGCGGCGATTCGCCGGCAAAATTGGCCTCGACGCCATTGCCGCAGGGATCCTTGCAGAATACCTGGGTTATCTGGAAGTCGGGGATATGATTGATCCTGAATTCGACGCCGAGTGACTCGAGGCGCCCGATGTAGGCGGTGACGTCCTCGACCTGGAAGGCGATGTGATCGAGGTAAAAGGGGCGATCCGCAGGGAAATGGTCGTCGCTTTCTATCAGGTGCACGATGGGGTGACCGTCTCCGTAGAGCCAGTAGCCGGGTACCCCGAAGTCCGGACGAGGGCCCTCTTCCAGGCCCAGCGCGCCGCAGTAGAAATCCCTGACTGCCTGCAACAGGTCCATCGGTGCTGCAATGTTGATATGGTCGATTTTCATTGTGCTTTTCCATGCCGAAGGTCTATTCGCAGAATAGCACTCCTGCTCGTCGGGTGTTTCATCCAGCCGGACCCCAGGCTGGCGCTGTTTGCCGGCGCGGCGTCAGCTCTTCAGCGGGTCTCAGGCGGTCGGCAGGATGTTCGCGTTGAGCCTGAATATATTCGACGGGTCATAGCGTTTCTTGATCTCTGCCAGTCGCACATAATTGCCCTGGTAATTTCTGTTGACCTCGCGGCTGTCATGACTGTCGCCGACTTCCACCGTATAAAAGCCATGAGTGAAGGGTCCCACTGATTTCCAGAAGCTCCTCATATAGTCCAAGTGCGGCCCCGAGGGGCTGCCGGCGCGCCAGGAGACTATCGGCAGCATGTTATGGCTGGCGTAGCGGTGGGCAAAGGCGGTGGCGTCCGCGGCCACCTCTGCGATGGCACCGCCGCTGTGCTGGAAGAGGATAATTGTCGACCTGTCCGGGTTTGCCTGCAAGCCATCGACCACAGCCTCGACGAGTTCCGGCTTGATCGCCGGGACAAACCCCCCCTTGAGATAGGTTGCCCAGGACCTGGGGTCGCTGACGTCACCACTGCGCTGCAGGGCGACGTAATCGATTGCCTTGATCCCATTGCTGATGGGGTCCTTGATGGCGAGATAGGGCTTCATGGCTTGCTCGTACCCTGCGACGGGCCCGGACCAGCATACATCCAGTGCGACGAAACCCGGCTTTCCTCCGGCGGGGTACATTGCGATCAGGTCGGTGTAGAGTTCATTCGGTGAGACCGGAGAGTACTGCGCATAGACCTCCAACACTTCACGGAGACGATCTATCGGGAACACCAGCATCCCGCCGATCACCTCTCTTTCCATCGGGTGCAGGTCGAACTCGAATGCGGTAACCACCCCGAAATTGCCCCCTGCACCTCTCACGCCCCAGTAGAGGTCGGGATTCTGGTCGGCGCTGGCATGGCGCAGGCGGCCATCGGCGGAGACGACGTCGACGGATTTTATGTTGTCCAGCGTCAGTCCGTAGCGCCGGGCGAGCCTGCCGAACCCCCCGCCGGTGGCGAGCCCCCCCACGCCGGTATGTGATACGGTGCCCGCGGTGGTCACCAGGCCGAGGGCCATCGCCTCGTGGTCCAGCGGACCCAGAAGGCTGCCCCCGGTGACATAGGCAGAGCGAATGGTCGGGTCCACGCGCACGTTCCTGAAGGTGGAGAGGTCAATCATCATCCCGCCGTTGCAGGTGGATTTGCCGGAGTAACTGTGCCCGCCGCATTTTACCGCTACGACGAGGTTGTTTTCCCGCGCAAAGTCGACCGCCGACATGATGTCGGCAGTCCCGGTCGGCTGCACGACCAGGGCCGGATACTTGTCGATGATCGGGTTGAGCACCTGGCGGGCGCGGTCGTAGGCGGCGTTGCCGGGGAGCAGCAGCCTGCCGCGCAGGGTGTCCGCCAGCGACTGCACCGACGCCCGGGCGAGGATCTGTTCCGAACCGTCCAGGGTGAGTGCCTCGAGGTCCCGGCTCACCGTCAGGAGGCCGGCATATACCGAGGCCAGCGAGCTGCCTGAGAGCGCGGGTGACAGCAGTGCTCCCGCCATCATGGTGCGCAGGAAGTCGCGTCTGTCCATGGCCGTCTCCGACTTCGCTCATCCGGTTCGTATAGCAGTAACTTAGACCAGTTATGCGATGGTTTCCAACAGCGCTCGGTCAGGGCGCCGCGGCGCTCGCCAGGGACCTGACGAGCTCGAAGGCGTCCTGCATCTCGCTCTCGGACAGGGCGGTGCGGGTGAAGTAGAGCAGCTTTCCGGCGTGATCGAGGATGGCGAGGCCCACGCCCCTGTCGCCCAGTTGCCACTGGCGGGCCCCGCTGCCCTCCTCATCGAGGACGATGGTCGCGAGCGGGTATTTGCGTTTGCTCGACTTGACCTCCGAGACGACGAAGCCGGTGGTACCCCACACCGCCGCGTCGAGATTGATGATGGTGGTCACATGATAGCTGTCCGGCTCGAGACCCTCCTGCAGGCGATCGGTAAAGGGTTCGAAAACCTTGCTATCGGCCATCGTGCCGCCGAAATACTGGAGAACGTGCACCTTGTCGGGCGCGTTGTCGGTGGACCAGGGCCGGAAACTGAATGTGCCGTCATCCAGCACCAGCTCTCCCCGGTCCTCGATACTCAGGTAGGGAAGCGGCTGTTGCAGGGTGGGTGCCTGGCCCGATGCCAGGGCGGTGGATGCAAAAAGAGAGACAAGGAGCAGTAGATGCCGGGTGTTCAAGGTCGGTATCCTCGTGTGAGACCGTGACTGGTCAGGTTATTGTACGAACAATCCAGAAAACGGCCATCCCCGCGACCACCGTCAGGATATGATTGCGTGTCCTGAGCGCCACGGTACCTGCCGTGACTAGTGCCAGCACCTCGGCATAGCCCAGGGCGACTTTTCCCTCCGGGGTGATGAGCATGGTGCTGACCAGTGCGCCGAGTACCGCGGGTGCGACATACTCGAGGGCGGCCCGGACCATCGGCGGAATCCGCCGGTTTGCCAGGGACAGGATGAAAATGGAGCGGCTGAGATAGGTGCCGAGGCCGGTGGACAGGATTGCCAGGAAGGTTGTCATTGCTTCATCCGGTCCAGTGCGACTCCGGTGAAAACACCCGCCAGGGCACCGACCAGCAGGCCGGAGCGGTTGGGGAGGTCTGCCGCCAGGAGCGTGACTCCGGCCGCCGCCAGGGCGGCGGCCGCTTTGGGCCAGCGGTCGATTCCCATGACCAGCAGGCCCAGGAACAGGATGGGTACGGCAAACCCGATCCCCCAGTCCAGTGGCACCAGCGGGCCGACCCACAGCGCGAACCCGGTCGTGATAAGCCACAGAATCCAGAATGTGGCCCCGATGCCGAGATAATAGATTCTGAACTCCCGGGGGTCGTCATTGATACGCAGCATGCCCAGCGCGAAGACCTGGTCGATCAGAAAGTAGGAGCCGGCCCACCTGAACCAGGCCGGTTGCTGCTGGAAGGTCGGTGCCAGCGCGGCCGAGTACATCAGGTGGCGTGCGTTGACGATGAGCGCGGCAGTGATGGCTGCGGCCCCGGCCGCTCCCTCACCCAGCAGGGTGATCAGTGTCAGCTGGGAGGCCCCACCGTAAATGATGAAGGAACTGCTCCAGGCCAGCAGCGGATCGATGCCGGAACTCATGATCGCGACACCCAGGACCAGCGCAAACGGTATTGCCGGCACGAAGACGGGCAGGGCGTCCCCGATGGCCGTTCTCAGTATGCTCCCTTGCCCGTTCATGAAATAAGAGTGTTTCCGGCCCGGGGGATAGCTACAGCGACATGTCGTTCAGTGCCCGGCGCGTCGAATCATAGCCGAGCTCTGCCATTTCTTCGGCCCTATCGAATTCGAAAAAGCTGCACGCATGGCGGGGAATGTTGATCACCTTGTCCGGGGCATAGGTCGCCAGTTTCATGCGCGCGATCGCCCCTTGCATGACATCGATCGACTTGCTGAGAATCTCGGACACATTGGTCTCTTCCTCACTTTCCCCGTCAAGGGCGAGATGCTCGCTGACGAATTGCCTGATTTTTTCGCGGTAACCGTCATCCCTGTCTTCCGGGGGCCGCGTTTCCCGTTTCCAGACCCTTCGGGTCGGTTCGTCCAGGGCGTTGAGGTTGACCGCGATGGTGAAGTCCGTCGTGTCATTCAGCGTGGGCGCAATCGGGATCGGGTTGACCAGCCCGCCGTCGACCAGTGTCCTGCCCTCCAGTTCCACCGGGGTGAAAACGCCCGGCACGGCGCTGGAGGCGCGAATCGCCTGGAACAGGGATCCCTTGTTCAGCCAGACCTCCCTCTGCTCTTCGAGTGCGGTGGCGACCGCAACGAAGCCGCGGTCCAGCTCCTCGATCTGGCGGTCACCGATCAGCTCCTTGAGCACCTCGAAAATTCGCTCGCCTTTGAAAATGGACTTCCAGGTGAACGAGAGGTCCAGAAGCCTGACCACGTCTTTATTTTCCAGGCGGTTGGCCCACTCCGGCCGGCTATATTGCAGATCCGCAGCCCGCGCTCATCGATGGCGCGAATGACCCCGATGTGCGCATAGCCGCGTGCGCCGCCGCTGCCGAGCACCAGGGAGACTTTTTTCTGCTCGTCGTTCATCTGTACGCTGCTTCACTGAGTGAGGGCCGGCGATTTCGAGCGGGAGCCCCTGTCAGGGCTGCTGTCGTGTGCCCGGGGACGCTGCCATCATGGCAAGCAGCTTCTGCACCGTGCTCGATATCTCCAGTTCTCCCAGTGTAGCACCTGCAAGCAATTCTTCTGCCGCCGCCGAGTCCAGCAGCTCATCCACCACCTGGGTGAGCTGGTCCCTGATGGTCTTGTGGACGATCCGCCGGCGCCGGGTATCGCGCAGTGCCTGCAGATTGCCATCGCTGAGCACCCGGGCGCGGTGGCCCTCGATGGCGCTCCAGAGTTCCTCCATCCCCTGGCCGGTGGTGGCCACCGTCTCCAGGATCGGCGGGCGCTGACCGGACGGGAGCAGGGTGAGTGAGTCCAGCAGGTCCATCCGGGTCTGCTCCACTCCCTGGCGGTCCGCCTTGTTGATGACAAAGATATCGGCGGCCTCGGTCAGCCCGGCCTTGTTGGCCTGGAAAGAGTCGCCCCAGCCTGGATTGAGCACCACCAGGACGGTATCGGCCAGGTTCATGATGTCCAGTTCCACCTGGCCGATGCCCAGTGTCTCGATGATCACCACCGGCCACCCGGCGGCGTCAAAGAGGCGTACCGACGTCGACGCGGCGCGCGCCAGTCCTCCGGCCGCGCCGCGGGAGGCCATGGAGCGAATGAAGACGTCGGCGCCGTACTGCCCCCCCTGCATCCGGACCCGGTCGCCCAGGATGGCGCCGTCCGAAAACGGGGAGCTGGGGTCTACCGCCACTACTGCGGCCCTGCCATCCGCCTTCTGTGCCAGGGGAAGAAGGCCGTTGATGAGGGTGGATTTTCCCGCGCCCGGTGGTCCGGTAATACCTATGATCCAGGCCCGGCCGACCAGCGGGGCGATGAGATCCTCTATCTCGAGTACGCGGCTATCGCCGCGTTCCGCGATACTGAGAAGGCGCGCCAGGGCGTGGCGTTCGCCGCCCGCCGCTGCCTCGACAAGATCGGGGATGCCGGTCAAATCAGCGTCTGCAGGACATCAGGCAGATGCCCCGGCTCCGGTGAGGCGCTCGGCAGCCTCGACGATGTCGGCGAGCTGCGAACCGGGGGGGTAGACCTCGACCCCCAGGGCTTCCAGCTGTTTTTTCGCGTGGGGCGCAACGGTGCCGCCGGCAAATACCGGAAGCGTCGGCCGGGCCTCGTTGACCGCATTGATCGCCCTGATAGCCACATCGATGTGCCCGCCGATGTTGAGGCCCACGAGATCCACGTCCTCATCGACTGCGGCGCGCACGATGTCATCGGTATTTGCCATCCCGATCATGATGACTTCAAAGCCGGCATCGCGCAGGGCGCGTGCCACGATGGTAGGTCCGCGCCAGTGCCCGTCCAGGCCGGTCTTGGCCATCAGTATGCGTTTCTGTGAATTGCTCATCGATGGCTTCCTCAGGTCTGGATCGGCGTATTCCAGTCGCCGAACACGTTCCGGTAGACGTCGCCGATCTCGCCCAGCGTGACCTCGGCGTCCAGGGCATCCAGCATGGCCGGCATGATGTTCTCGCTGCCACGGCAGACGGTCTCCAGGTTTTTCAGCGCAGCGCTGGCGCCCGCCTCGTGGCGGGTCCGGAAGGTCTCCTGCAGTCGCTCCAGCGCGACATCGAACGCGTCGTCCGTGCCGAGAAACCCGTCCAGCTCGAACGGGCACTCATCCTGCTCGGCGCAGGTGACACCCACCACATTGGCCTCGCCGGACTCCATCGCCATGAACTCGCGGTACTGGTTTTCCGCCGCCTTGGCGTGCAGCCAGCCGGAGTCGAGGCAGGCCAGGTAGCCCCCCTGCCGCTCTATCTCGTCAAAAAATGCCCACGCTTTCTCGACCAGCTGGGCGGTCAGGGTTTCAATATAGTAGGAGCCCCCGAGCGGATCGGTGACTGCGCAGAAGTTGGTCTCCTCCTGCAGGATCTGCTGGATCCGGACCGACATCTGGTGAGCGTGTTCGGAGGGAATGGAAAAGGCCTCGTCGTAGCCCGATACGCCCAGGGACTGGACGCCACCCATGACGGCGGCGAGTGCCATGAGGGTGCCGCGAACGATATTGTTGAGCGGCTGCTGGTAGGTCATCTTGGATCCCGCGGTCACGCAGTGGATGCGCAGGTTGGCGGTCTTAGGATCGGTGATGCCATAGCGCCGGGCCAGCAGGTCGCTCCACATCAGGCGGGCCGCCCGCATCTTGCAGGCCTCCTCGAAGATATGGATGGAGGCGCGGAAGCTGACCCCGCCACACCCCTTCGCGGCCTTTGCCAGGGGAATCGTGTCGCGGCGCTTGATCTCGTCGAGGTATTCCACGGCGTTGGCGAACAGGGTGCCCAGCTCCTGGTCCGGGCTGAGTCCCGTGTCGGCGGCATTGTAGCCGGCAATCGAGACGGGGACCCAGTAGGGGAGGTGTTGGCTGCAGAACTCGATGATGTCGGCGTTGAAACGCAGCCCGGCGTCGGTCGGTATCTGTTGCTTGGTGACGCAACCGAGATAGGTGAGGTTGAAGTCACTCTGCCCGGTGCCGGCGATTTTGCTCAAATCGTAACCGCGTCTTTTCGCCACGGTCCAGTACCCGGCCAGGGCAAAGGGGGCGTGCTGGACCACGGCGCCGCCCGCGTGGCCGAAGCTGGTATCGACGGGCAGGTCATCCATGCAGATGGCCATGTCGCGCACGCTCTGCATGACGGCGCCGGTCAGGCCGACGTCCTCTCGCCGGGCCAGCACTTCAGGGTGGTCGACGTTGTAGCAGTGGTCGGCGGTATTGCGGTCGTGTTCCATGATGAATCCGGTTTCGCCGTTTTTGAGCAGGAACTTGATCCGCTCATTCTCATCCTCGGGTTTGCCGAAACCGCTGAGCTGGAAGATCCGCCAGGGTTTGCTGCGGTAACCATCGGGGTGGAAGCCACGGTGGTAGGGGGCCTGCCCGGGCGAGAGGTTCACCCGGTCCCGGTGCGACGGGGGAACATCGGCGGCGGTATAGAAGCTCTTGAGGGGGATCCCGGAGCTGGATTCAACGGCCTTGGGCGGCTCTTTGGATGCTGTCATGGCGTTGCCGTCACCTCCATACTCAGTTTATATTCTCCTTACGGGGCTGTAATTATTTTTCTCATCCAGAGACTAGCAATTGATCTACCCTTAGTAAAGTGGTAATAGTATTGGTAAAGAAAATATAATCTGAGTATGGAGGTGACGGCAACGCCATGACAGCATCCAAAGAGCCGCCCAAGGCCGTT
>JARRPM010000035.1:0-2329 GCA_037382865.1 Halioglobus sp.
GGCCCCTGGCCGCGTTGCGCCTCTTGACAAGGGCGCCGACCATTGCCTGCGAGACGCGCCTTGCCAGGGGCCTTGGCTGGCACGCTGAAATGATGCGAATTAACCGGACAGGACACTAGCGCGCTGGACGCGACCGGTGTCGGTCGAGTTGGCGCCCGGTGGTCATGGCGGTCTAAACTGTGGAGTGAAAAAGTAAACCCATCGTGCAACGACAGACCAGAGGATAGGAAGCAATGCAGAAGCTGGCGAACGGAATAGGCTTGTTGTTGGGCCTGATTGCACCTTTGTGGATCCAGGCTGCTGAGCCTCCCGACACGATCTATCGCAATGGCACCGTCATCACGATCGATGATGCCCGGCCGCTGGCGGAGGCGGTTGCCGTGCGGTCCGGCCGGATCGTCGCGGTCGGCTCCGATGCCGAGGTCATGGCCGGCGAAGGGGCAGCCACCCGAGTCGTGGATCTACAGGGCAAGACCATGCTGCCGGGCTTCGTCGACTCCCACGGCCATGCGTACCTGATCGGCCTGCAGTCGATGACCGCCAACCTGCTGCCGCCGCCTGACGGGCCCGGCGCGGATATTCCCGCGCTGCAGAATACGCTGTCGGAGTGGGCGGGCCAGAATGCGAAAGCCGTCGAGAAGGTCGGCTGGATCGTGGGCTTTGGCTACGACGACTCGCAGTTGGCCGAGGGGCGCCACCCCACCCGCCAGGAGCTTGACGCGGTATCGACCGACTACCCCGTGATCATCCTTCACCAGTCGGGCCACCTGGGTGTCGCCAACAGCAAGGCCCTGGAGATCGCCGGGGTGACGGCGGACACCGAAGACCCCGAGGGCGGCGTATTCAGGCGAGAGGCAGGTTCGACCCAGCCGAACGGGGTCATGGAGGAGTACGCCTTTTTTCAGGTTCTTTTCCAGCTCTTTGGGCAATTCGACGAGGACATCAACGACCATTTTGTCGTCGCGGGCACGAAGTTTGCCGCGTCGTTCGGCTACACCACTGTTCAGGAGGGCCGCGCGACCCAGACCGGGCTCGACGCGATGCGGCGGGTGGCGGATAAGGGCGAGCTCAGCGTCGACCTCGTCGCCTACCCCGACATCCTTCAGGTGGATTCGATGAAGCCTTCCCTGGAGTACCACAACCGGTACCGCATAGGGGGCGCAAAGCTCACTATCGACGGCTCTCCCCAGGGCAAGACCGCCCTGCTGACGGAGCCCTACTTTATCCCGCCGGAGGGTCAGGCCGAGGATTACAAGGGCTACGCCGCTATCTCCCGGGAGACGGCGATGCAGGCGGTGGACAAGGCGTTTGCCAATGGCTGGCAGATTCTCTGTCACGCCAATGGCGATGGGGCCATCGACCAGTTTATCGAGGCCGTGCGAGCGGCCCGGCAGAAGTACCCCGACGTCAGGAACCGGCCGGTCCTCGTCCACGGGCAGACCCTGCGCAAGGATCAGGTGGGGGCGTTGAAAGAGCTGCACATATTCCCCTCCCTGTTCCCGATGCACACGTTTTACTGGGGGGATTGGCATCGGGACTCGGTGCTCGGCCCGGTGCGTGCCGACAACATCTCCCCGACGGGGTGGATCCTGGAGGAGGGGATGATGTTCGGCAGTCACCACGACGCGCCGGTGGCGCTGCCCGATTCGATGCGCGTATTGTCGGCGACGGTGACGCGGCGCTCCAGGACGGGAGACATTCTCGGCCCGATTCACCGGGTGCCGGTGGACGTCGCGCTCAAGGCGCTGACGATCTGGCCAGCCTGGCAGCACTTCGAGGAGGATCGCAAGGGCAGCATCGAGCCGGGTAAGCTCGCCGACTTCGTCATTCTCTCCGGCAATCCGCTGACTGTTGACGAAAGTGAACTGGCTGACCTGGTGGTCCTGGAGACGATCAAGGAGGATGTGCCTGTCTATAAACGTCCCGACGGGGCCGCGTCCACGGCGTCGGCGGCCCTGTTCGGCGTCACGCGAAACGAACCGCATGAGCCTCATCACCGGTTCGCCGGTGGTGAGGCGCTGCATGGCGATGGTTGTTTCAGTGATGGATTGAGCCTGCTCTACCGCGCCCTCACCGGCGTTCGAGGCCCGGCGCCGGACCTGCCCTGATGCGGGGGCGGTGCAGCGGCCGGTCGCTGCCGCCTAGACGGTTGGATCGGCCTCGCGCCGCGCCGCCACCCCCTGCTGCTTGTGAGCCCAGAGCGGGGCCGAGATCAGCAGGAAGGAGAGACCGAACAGGGCCATGCCCGCCGTGACGACGCCGCCGTAACCCGCCGGGCCGTACCTGGCCGGGCCGCACCTGGCCGGGCCGCACCTGGCCGGGCCGCACC
>JARRPM010000035.1:2381-41886 GCA_037382865.1 Halioglobus sp.
ACCTGGCCGGGCCGCACCTGGCCGGGCCGCACCTGGCCGGGCCGCACCCTTTCTGTTCACTTTCAGTCGGGTTAAAATTTCGCTGCGACCCAAGCCCTCTGGCCCGATTTCTGCTTTAATTGGAGTTGAGTTGAAGGGATAACAACAGGACGACCAACCATGACTATTGCCCGCCAAGGCAGGCGCCTGCTTGCCGTGCTGACCGGTATTGCCATTGCCGGTGTTGGATTTGCAGAGGACAGGCCGCCGCCGCTGCCGATCGAGCCGACCGGCGTGATAGAAAAGCTCCCGGGAGCCTATCCGGAGAGCTGGTTCCTGGTTCACGACGCGGGCTTCTTTCACATGTCGGATGGCAAGGTCTATGTGATCGATACGGCGGCCGAGGCCCTGCCGCAGCAGGTCAAGGGCACGTTCAATGTGTCGCTGATCGGGAACATCGCCCAGTCGGCCCGGCGCGGTGAGATCTACGCCACGGAGACCTTCCACACCCGCGGCACCCGGGGCCAGCGTCTCGACGTGCTCACCATCTGGGACCAGGCGACCCTGAGCCCGAAGGGCGAGGTGATTCTCCCGACTGGCAAGCGCTTCATGGGTATGCCCCAGCGTTACGCTCTGCTGGTGCTCGACGACGATCGCTGGCTGGCGGTGGCAAATTTCAGCCCCGCAGCCTCAGTCACCCTCATCGACCTCGAGAGCCGTGAAATAGTCGGCGAGATCGCCACCCCCGGCTGCGTTCTCACCTACCCTACCGGGAAACGCGGGTTCAGCTCGCTCTGTGCCGACGGGCGCTTCATGAGCACCTCGCTCAAGGCCGACGGCAGCATCGACAAACAGGTCCGCACCGAACCCTTCTTCGACTCCGACGCCACGCCCATCTTCGAACGGCCCGCCGTGATCGGCAATACGGCTTACTTTCCGTCGGTTGCCGGCCTGGTCCACCCGGTGGATATCAGCGGTGATGTCGTCAGTGTCGGTGAAGCCTGGCATCTCGTGCCGGAAGCCGAAAGGGCGGAGAAGTGGGCCCCGGGCGGTATCGGTCTGATCGACCGGGACGACCAGGGCCATTTCTACATTCTCATGCATCCCGACAGCAAGGACGGCAGCTACCAGGGCGGCGGTCCCGAGGTATGGGTTTACGACGCGGCCAAAAAGAAGCGGGTCAAACGGATAGCCCTGAAAGAATGGGGTCTGTCTCTCGCCGTAAGCAGGGGCAAGAACCCGGTATTGATGGTGGTCAATCCCACCGACATGAGCCTGGAGATGTACGATCCGCGAAGCGGCGAATTCATCAAGACGATCAGCGGCTTTGGTCAGGAGACCCCGCTCATGGTCCATGGCTCGAGGTAATCGCCCGTGCTGCCCGAGCTGATCAGTACCGGTGTGGCTTGGTTCCTGGCGTGGCTGTTCGGTTGGGCGGCCCTGCACAAGTTCCGCGCGCCCGCCTACTATAGTCGACTGATCCGGGCTCACCTTCCTCAGCTGCCCGCGGTTGCCCCGCTGGTCCGGGTGGTCGCCGTCCTGGAGCTGGCGATCGCCCTGGCGCTGGTGGTTCCCCTGTGGCGCACCGCGGGACTGCAGGCGGGCGCCGCGCTGCTGGTGTCCTATGCGGCACTGATGGCCCTGCAACTGGCGCGGGGCGTCACCGATATGCAGTGTGGCTGTGCCGGCCCGGCTTCCACGGTCAGCATCAGCGTGGCGCTGGTGGTGCGCAACCTGGTGTGTGCCGCTTTGGCGTTACTGGCACTTACGCCGTTGGCCGGTGTGCCGGTGGGCGCAGCAGGGACGATGCTGTCCGCTTTCGTCGCCGCCTTCGCAGTGGTGGTTTATCTTTGCAGTGAGCAGTTGATCAGCAACGCCCAGCAGATGGCGGGAGATCTCTAGTATGGACTGGATGGTGGTTTCGAATATCGCGTTGTGGATCGGTTTCCTGGTGATGGTGCTGGTCAACCTGGCACTGGCCAGGCAGATCGGAGTCCTGTACGAGCGCGTCGCGCCCGCCGGGGCCTTGATGATGAATCGCACGCTGGCGGTGGGTGATGATGCGCCTCAAATGACCGTGCCCACGCTCGGCGGGGGAGTCGAGGAGATCGGCAGTGGGGCCGGCGAAAAGGCGCAACTGCTCTTTTTCCTCTCCCCGGACTGTCCCGTCTGCAACGAGCTGACGCCGGCCCTGAAGTCGGCGGCCAGGGCCGAGTCGGCCTGGCTGCGCGTCGTGCTGGCCAGCGACGGGCCGGAGCAGGACCACCGCGGCTACATCGCGCGCAAGGGGCTGGAGGATTTCCCCTACGTGGTGTCGGAAATACTCGGCAAGAGCTACGGCGTTTCGAAGCTGCCCTACGCCGTGTTGATCGACGAGCAGGGCAAGATTGCCTCCATGGGGATTATCAATTCCCGGGAGCATCTGGACAGCCTGTTCGAGGCCAAGGAGCGCAAGGTGGCTTCGATCCAGGACTATATGAGCAGACGAGACGCGGTACAGTATGTGGAGGCTGACAAGGCATGAACCTATTCGACAAGCTCTTTGAACAACGCACCCGGCAGCTGGCCCAGCGCACCTCGCGTCGCGGTATGCTGAAAAGCCTGGGTGGTCTGCTGGTGGGCGGCGCGGCCGTGCCCCTGCTGCCGGTGGCCAGGGCGACGGCTGCCGAGGGCGCCAGTCGTCCGGTGGAAGAGGGCGATCCGGGCAGCTGCGACTACTGGCGCTACTGCGCGATCGACGGGTTTCTCTGCAGCTGTTGCGGGGGCAGCGCCAACACCTGCCCCCCGGGCACCGAGATGTCGCCGGTTACCTGGATTGGCACCTGCCGCAACCCGGCGGACGGGCGCAACTACGTGATCTCATACAACGACTGCTGTGGCAAATCCTCCTGCGGGGCCTGTCTGTGCCAGCGGGACGAGGGCGACCGCCCCCCCTACCGCGCCGACAAGACCAACGATATCAACTGGTGCCTCGGCACCAGCAGCGCCGCCTATCACTGTTCTACCGCCATCGTGGTCGGGGTGGCATTCGAAGATCAATGAGATTCCTGCATGCGCTTTGCTGCCTCCTGGTGGTCACCGGAGTCTCCGCCGAGGAGATCAACGACCGTCGCGCGCAGTTCAATTACCAGTTGTTCTGCCAGGGCTGCCACACGCCGGATGGCGTGGGTGCCATGGCCGTGCCCCGGATGAAGGACCAGGTCGGTTACTTCCTGGCCACACCTGCCGGACGCGAATACCTGGTTCGGGTTCCCGGCTCGGCGACCTCGGCCCTCAGCGACGCCGACCTGGCCGAGGTGCTCAACTGGATCGTGCGGGAGTTTGCCGGCGCGAGCGCCCCCCAGGAGTTCGAGCGCTACAGCGCGGGAGAGGTCGGCCGCCTGCGGCAACAACCGCTCAATGAGGTGGAACAGTACCGGTCACAGTTGCTGGCTGAGATTGCCGGTGCCATTACGGGAGAATAGAACGTGATGAAAACGTGGATTTTGTTTGGTTTCCTGACCCTGTCGGCCTCCGCCGCCGTGATGGCACAGGAGATGCCGGCTCAGGCACAGGCCTGCGTTGCCTGCCACGGTAAGGATGGGGTGTCGAATAATCCGGAGTGGCCCAACCTCGCCGGCCAGCATGTCGGCTACCTGGCGGCGCAGCTCACCGCTTTCCGGGACGGTATCCGGGAAAACCCCGCCATGGCTCCCTTCGTCGCCAATCTCAGTGACGGGGACATCGTGGTAATCAGCGAGTACTACGCTGGCCTGAAGCGTGTCACCGCGGCAAACGGTGATCCGGCGCTGGTATCCGGGGGCGAAAATCTCTCGGCCTATTGCAAGGCGTGCCATGGGATGCAGGGAGTGCCCGCGACGAAGGACTGGCCCATTCTGGCCGGCCAGAACGCACGCTACCTTGAAAAGCAGTTGCTCGCCTACAAGAGCGGCGACAGGGTGAACAGTCACATGGCCGCCGCAATCGCCCGCTTCGGTGAGCCGGAGTTCAAGGCACTGGCGGCCTATTACAGCCAGCTGGCTCCCTGAATGCGATGACCGTGCGGGTGTCGGCTCGGGTTTCACCGACCAGATGAACGACCTGTCAAGTCGCTCAGCGGAATTCGAGCCAACCCTCTCCCCGCGCTTCGTGGCCTACGTGCGCGACTACCTGCTCGACCGCGGGTTGGACCCGGACCCCATTTTTGCAGAGTGCGGCATAGAATCCAGAAAAAGCGAGGAGTATGACTGCCCGTTGCCGGTAGAGCAGGTTGCGAACCTGTTCGAACTGGCGGCCCGCTACACCGATAACCCCCGTATCGGCATCAATATGGGCCAGCGGTATCACTACGAGGGCAGCAGCCTCCTGATCCTCGCCATGCTGGCAGCACCATCGGTCGAGGAGGGTATAAAATGCCTCAGTCGCTACGACCAGTACGTCGATACCGGCATCGAGACATTTTTCGAGACTGACCAGCCCACAGCCCGGTTTGGTGCCCGGCTCATTGGCGGCGACGAGATCAGGGGAAACCAGATCAACGAGTATCTCATGGTATTTCTGGCCCAGGCCCTGTTCGTCGCCACCCGCAAGAGAATACCGGCGACCGAGGTCTGGTTCCGCCATACCGACAGGCAGAACGCGGCGGAGCTGGAGGCTTTCTTTGGATCGCCTGTGAAGTTCGGGAAGGGCTACAACGTGCTGTTTTTTGACAGGAAATACCTTGGCGAGCGTTTTTTCTCGAGCAACGCTCTCCTGTACGAGATCCTGACCAATGCCCTGAAAACCTATTTTTCCTCCGCCAGCCAGCAGAGCGGGTTTCTCGATGTCGTGTGCCGGGAAATCATCTGCCATGGCGGCGATGAATCGCCCAGTGCAGAGTCGGTCGCCGGCAGGCTCGCTATCTCCCCGCGTACGCTTCGGCGGCGTCTGGCAGACCAGGGTTACAGCTTCCAGGACGCGAAAAAGCTGGCCAGGGAGAACCGCGCCAAGTATTACCTCAGCCATACGAGTATGCCGTTGTCGGAAATCGCCTTCGAGCTGGGCTATTCCGAGCTGAGCGCTTTCAGCCGTGCCTTCCGCAGCTGGGTCGGGGTCACGCCGCAGAACTATCGCAGCAATTACCGGCATTTCCTGCAGGCCTGACTCTGGACCGGCAAGTCGCCTGGCAACCGGTTGCCCGCTTATGTCAATGCACGGCCGGCGCGATCACCGTAGGATGCGCGAGGTGGCGCCAGACCAGGAACCCGGTGAGGATACCCCGATGAGCAACCCGTCCAGCGACAATCTGTTTGAGCTTTTTCGTGCCGCAGCGCCCGCGGACCCCGAGGCAGTCCTGCTGCGGACCCTTGACGGCCGCGAGCACACCTACGCCGATGCCTGGCGGGAATCCGCGCGTATTGCCGCTTACCTTACCCGGCTCGGTGCCCGGCCGGGTGACAGAGTGACCGTACAGGTGGACAAGTCGCCGCAGGTGCTCTGGCTCTACCTGGGCTGCCTGCGCGCGGGGCTGGTGTACCATCCGCTTAATACGGCCTACAAAACCGCGGAGGTGGAGTACTTCCTGACAGATGCGGAGCCGGCAATTGCCGTGTGCACCCCGGGCGCCCTGCCACTCTACTCGTCACTGGCGACAGCAGCCGGTATAACGCACGTACTGACCCTGGGTGCCGATGGCGGCGGCACCCTGGCGGTGGCCGCCGCGGACTGTCCGGACAGCTTTGAGACGGTGGCCCGCGAGCGGGACGACCTGGCGGCGCTGCTCTACTCCTCAGGAACCACGGGGCGGCCCAAGGGTATCATGCTGAGCCACGGCAACCTTGCGAGCAATGCCCGGACCCTGGTGAAACTCTGGGAATTCACCGCGTCCGACCGGCTGTTGCACACCCTGCCGGTATTCCACGTCCACGGCCTGTTCGTGGCGACCCACTGCGCGCTGCTCAGCGGCGCCAGCATCTGCTGGCTGGACCGCTTCGATCCGCGGGATGTGATCTCCTGTCTGCCCGACTGCTCGGTTATGATGGGTGTTCCGACCTATTACACGCGCCTGCTGGCGGAACCGGATTTCCAGCGCGACGTCTGCGCCCACATGCGCCTTTTTATCTCCGGCTCGGCGCCCCTGCTGGCAGAGACTTTCGACGAGTTCGAGCGCCGCACCGGCCACGCCATCGTCGAGCGCTACGGGATGACCGAAACCGGCATGAACACCTCCAACCCTGTACGCGGCGAGCGACGCGCCGCTACGGTCGGTCCCCCCCTGCCGGATGTCGAGGTGCGCGTGGTGGATGCCACCGGCCGTGTCCTGCCCGCGGGTGAGACAGGCGACTTGCAGGTGAAAGGCCCCAATGTGTTCCGCGGCTACTGGCGGATGCCGGAAAAAACGCGGGAGGACTTCACCCGCGACGGTTTCTTCGATACCGGCGACAAGGCGGTTATCTCGGAGGATGGCTATATATCCATCGTGGGGCGGGCCAAGGACATGATCATTACCGGCGGCTTCAACGTCTATCCCAAGGAGATCGAACAGCTCCTCGACGAGATGGAGGGTGTCGCGGAGTCGGCTGTCATTGGCGTCTCCCACCCGGACTTCGGTGAGGCGGTACTGGCGGTCATCGTGCCGCGGGCGGAAAGCGCTCTCGACGAGGAGGCGGTGATCGCCGCATGCAGGGCCCGCATAGCCAATTTCAAGGTGCCCAAGCGCGCCTTCTTCGTGAGAGAGCTGCCCCGCAACTCCATGGGCAAGGTACAGAAGAACCTGTTGCGGGAGCGCTATGCAGGCACCTTCGCGACCTGAGGTCCGGGTCCTCTTTGTGGTTCTTCTGAGGAGTGTAGCGGAGTCCGGTACCGGCCAGCACCGCCGCCACCCGTTGGCGGATGCGACTGCCGCTGCCTAACCGGTCAGTGCGGGCGGGCTGTGCCGCAGGTTCCACTGGGCCGCCTGTTCATAGGCATAGGCAATCTGCAGTGCCGAAAAATCCTGGTGCCGGGGGGCGATCACCTGCAGGCCCATCGGCAACCCTCCCCGCCCGAAACCGGCGGGAACGTTGATCACCGGGCAACCGGAGAGGGTGCCCGGTACCACCACCTCCATCCAGCGGTGGTAGGTGTCCATGGTCCGCCCCGCGATCGTCTTCGGCCAGTGAATGTTCGCATTGAAGGGGAAAACCTGGGCCGAGGGCAGCACCAGGAAATCGTACTTCTCGAACGCCTTCAGCAGCGCCTGGTACCAGGCGGCGCGGCGCTGAGAGGCGTGGTATACCTGGTCGCCGCTCAGTGTGCTGCCACCCTCTGCCTCCCACACCGCCTCGGGCTTCAGCTGCGCCCGCAGTGCCGGATCGTTATAGAGCGGCAGCAGTTTGCCGCGGCTGAGCCAGTGGCGGAATACCAGCCAGGTCTGCCACAGCTCCGCCATGGAGAAGTCGACGGACGCACTCTCCACCGTGCAGCCGATGTCGCGAAAGGCGCCGAGCGCCTGCTCACAGAGCTCGAGCACGCCGCTCTCCATCGCCAGGTAACCGTTAAAATCCCCGAGCCAGCCGACCCGGGTTCCGGAGAAGTCGCGCGACAGGGGAGCGGTAAACCGCGCGGGATCGCTCACCAGCGAGGTGGGCTTTTCCGGCGTGTAGCCCGCCATCACCGAAAGCAGCAGGGCGGTGTCGCTGACGGTGCGTCCCATCGGCCCGTTGCAGGGAAGCTGCTCGATGAAGCTGTCGGTGAGTGGCACCAGTCCGGGTGTGGGGCGGAACCCGATCACGTTGTTGTAGCCCGCGGGATTGCGCAGGGAGCCCATGAAGTCGCTGCCGTCCGCGACCGGCACCAGCTTCAGGGCCAGCGCCGCGGCGGCGCCACCGCTGCTGCCGCCGGCGGTGCTGACGCCGTCCCAGGCGTTGTAGGTCGGGCCGAACACCGGGTTGTAGGTCTGGGAGCCCATGCCGAACTCGGGGACGTTGGTCTTCCCGATCATGATCGCGCCCGCATCACGGATCCGCGCGATGTGTACGGCATCCTCGGTAGCCACGTTGTGCTTGAAGATGGGGGAGCCGTTGCTGGTGACCAGGCCCCTGGCATCCGCCAGGTCCTTCGGCGCATGGGGAAAGCCGTGCATCCAGCCTCTCACCTTGCCGCGGTTGAGCTCGTCGTCGCAGCGGGCAGCCTCCGCCAGCAGAGCCTCGCTGTCAGGGCGTGAAACCAGGGCATTGAAGCGCGGATTGAGCCAGTCGATGTGCTCTAGGTAGGCCTGCATCACCTCGACGAAGGAAACGGAACGGCCCTGGATGGCAGCCGCCAGTTGCCGGGCGTCGAGGTGATGCAGGCCTACCTAGAGCACATCGACCGGCTCAATCCGCGCTTCAATGCCCTGGTTTCTCGCCCTGACAGCGAGGCTCTGCTGGCGGAGGTGCCCGCCGCTGCGCGCCGCTTGTGGTCCGGGTCTCATTCGGCGCGTTGCTCATGCTGTCCTCGGTTCCTTTTTCGCCTGTTGTGTGCAAAGTAAGGCTCGGCAAGAATCATAGCGGATAATCTGCCGGCACGATTGACAAAAGCGGCCATCGGCTTGACGTTGCATCAGTCTCAGAGCAGGGGCGCATTTGGTCAATCGATTGTCCACTTATGTCAATGGACTTTGAGGCCCTCGGGGTACCATGGCGGGCAGCCTGGCTGCAGGCACGACAATAATACGATTACATCCGATGATTACCCAGGGAGAGAGTACCATGCCACCCATTACCTGTACCCCGGCTCGCAATCGCGCCGCCATTTATGCCGCGCTACTCGCGGCTTCCGCCGTGACCGCTGCCGACAGCCTCGCCCAGGCCCGACTCGAGGAGGTGGTGGTCACCGCGCAGAAGCGCGCGCAGAGTGCCAACGACGTGGGCATTACCATCAATGCCTTCAGCGGTGAGCAGATCAAGGACCTGGGGGTCCTGACGACAGAGGACATTGCCCAGTACACGCCCGGCCTGACTGTCAACGAGACCGCGGCCACTGGCGTGCCGCTCTACACCATCCGCGGCGTGGGCTTCCAGGATTACTCCACTGCCGCCTCATCGACGGTCGGTATCTACTTCGACGAGGTGGCCATGCCCTACACGGTCATGACCCGCGGCCTGGTCTTCGACACCGCGCGGGTCGAGGTGCTCAAGGGTCCGCAGGGCGATCTCTACGGGCGCAACACCACCGCCGGCCAGATCAACTTCATCAGCAACAAACCGACCCAGGAGTTTGGCGCCGGCATCATCGCCAGCTACGGCAGCTATGACACCGGAGAACTGGAGGGCTATGTCACCGGGGGTACCGACTTCGTCCAGGGCCGCCTGGCGTTCAAGACCACCCAGTCCGGCGAGGGCTGGCAGGAGAGCACCACCCGCAACGACGAGTTGGGCGAGAAGGATGCGACGGCGGTGCGCGGCATCCTCAACTTCGACCTGACCGACGACCTGCGCCTGGAATTGATCGGGCACTACATCAAGGACGAGTCCGAGAATCGGGCCAATACCGCCTATGACGGCAGGATTATCGGCCTGGCCGAATTCAACTATCCCTACACGCCGCTGGACGAGTATCGGCTGCCCGGCGGCAGTAATTTAGGCGAAACCCCGCCCTGGTATTCCACCGGTGACAACGAGGCGGCGGACTGGACCAATCGCTATACCAGCCCCATTACCGGCAAGACCTTTGATATCAGGCCGCAAAGAGATAACGAGCTGACCGGCATAGCCGCACACCTCGACTGGAACATCGCCGGTATGACCCTCACCTCCGTGACCGGTTACAACGATTTCGATCGGACCGAAGCGAACGACTGGGACGGTGGCTTCTACAACGACTCGAGCAATATCAACACCACGGACCTGCAGGTGTTCTCCCAGGAGCTGCGCCTTGCCGGCGCCACCGATACGCTCGACTGGGTGGCCGGTATCTACTACTCCAAGGACGAGATGGACGAATATTATCACTATTTCATGTCGGATTCGGTGTATGGCTTCGGCTCGATCCCGTGGGGTGTGGCTGATTTCTCTTCGACACCGATACTGGAACTGGACACCAAATATGAGCAGGAAACGGAGTCGGCCGCGATCTTCGGCCACGTGGAGTGGCAGTTCGCCGATGCATGGCGTCTGACTCTCGGTGCCCGTTACACCGAAGAGGATCGCGACTGGGAGGGGTGTACCTACGTCGCTGAGGATGGCAGCTACGCAAATTTCCTGAATGGTGCCTTTGGCGCCACGCTGGGTCCAGGCGACTGCGGTACCATCAACGATGATCCCGACTCGCCTAACAACATTAGCGCCGTAGTCGGCACCCCCAACGTCAATGACGCCTTCCAGCCTTACAAGGACAAGATCGAGACCGAGAAGTGGATGGGCAAGGTGGGGCTGGACTATGCACTGACCGACGACATCCTGCTCTACGGCATGGTCTCACTCGGCTTCAAGTCTGGCGGCTTCAATGGCGCCAACTCCAACACCACCACCCAGCTCAAACCCTACAAGGAGGAGGAGCTCACCTCCTACGAGGTCGGCGCCAAGACCACCCTGCTGGACGGCAGCATGCAGCTCAACGCCGCTGCCTTCTACTATGATTACGAGGACAAGCAGGAGCAGGATGCCGCGGTCACCTTCGTGGGTAACATCTCCGGATTGACCAACGTGCCGGAGTCGGAGATTTACGGTGCTGAGCTCGACATGCAGTGGCTGCCCACAGATGGTCTGCAGATCAACCTCGGGGTTGCCTACCTTGACACCGAGATCACTGAGTGGATGGCTGTCGACCGTGACGCCAGCAGTTGGCCGGGAAATACCGTGCGCTTTGACGCCTCTGGCCTGCCCCTGCAGCAGTCCCCGGAGTGGCAGTACACCGCACTGGTCCAGTATGAGTGGCCGGTCACCGATAGCCTGATGATGTCGGTGGCCGGCGACATGAGCTTCACCGATGATATCGACGGCGGTGTGCGCCCGGAAGAGGCCCTGGAAGACTATACCATCTACAACGCCCGGGTCGGCATTGGCAGCATCGACGGCCGCTGGCGGGCCCTGCTCTGGTCCCGCAACCTGACCGACGAGGACTACTACCCCGCGGCCTACAACGGGGGTAACGGACCCTACGTCCGTGTCTACGGCATGCCGCGGACCTACGGTGTGACCCTGAGCTACTACTTCGGTCAATGAGGTAATTGGCTCCCTCTTACCTCTCTGCCTGGGCCCGGTGACGGGCCCTTTTTTCGAGGATTTTCGCCGGCAATGAAACGGATAACAACCTGGCAGGCACTTACCGGAAGCGCGGTATCAGCGCTGTTTGCCTTGCCCCCGATGATCTGCCAGGCCACCGTCGATCAGTCCACCGGCGCAAGGTCAACTGCGGAGGCGGCCGACATCGTGATCACCAACGGTCGCATTTACACCCTGGATAACACGCAGCCGTGGGCGCAGGCCGTGGCGATTGCCGACGGCCGCTACGTGTTCGTGGGCAATAGCGTCGAAGCGGGCGCCCATGTCGGCCCGCAGACCCGACAGATCGACCTGGGCGGGGCCATGGCGATGCCGGGGGTCAATGACGTGCACTCCCACCCCTGGCAGGGCGGTCTTAAAACGCTCTACTTCTGCAATTTCGATTTCGAGGCGACACCGGACGAGGTCGCCGCGGCATTGCGTGGCTGCCTGCGCGCGAATCCGGACGCAAAGTGGATCGAGGGCGGACAGTGGACCAGTGATTTCTTCCGCAACCACGATATTTCCTCCCCGCGTGCCTGGCTGGATGCGATCAGTCCTGACGTGGCTATTTTCTTGCACGACGACACCAACCATAACGGCTGGGTGAACAGCGCCGCCCTGGCGCTGGGCGGCATCGACCGCGATACCCCCGACCCCGAGGGCGGGAAAATCCCGCGCGATGCCGAGGGAGAGCCCACCGGTCTGCTCTACGAATCCGCCAGACGTGTATTGCTCGACAACAAGCCCCCAATCACGCCACAGCAGTACCGGGCGGCGATCGCAGAGGCCGTGCGCCAGGCCAATCGTTTCGGCCTGACCGGGGTCAACGAGGCGCGGGTACAGGACCCCATGCTCGACGCCTACCGGCAGCTCGACGAGGCGGGCGAACTCAGTGTCCACGTCACGGCCAATCAGCAGACGCCTCGCTACTACCGGGATACCCCGCTGGATGTGGCAGAGCATATAGCCCTGCGCGAGCGGTACGAGCTGCCGCATGTGGATACCGGTTACGTCAAGATCTTCCTGGACGGCGTGCCCACCGCATCGCGCACCGCACTGATGCTGCAACACTATCTCACCGACGCGGATCATCCCGAGCCGACCAAAGGTTTCCTGCTGGTCGATCCCGACACCCTGCGACAGGATCTCATCGCCCTCGACCGGGCCGGCTTTACCGTCAAGCTGCATACGGCGGGCGACGGCGCGGTGCGCGTGGCGCTCGATGCCATAGAAGCAGCGCGCAAGGCCAACGGGCACAGCGGCCTGCGCCACCAGCTTGCCCATGCGGGCTTTATCGACCCGCGAGACGTGCCGCGCTTTGCCGGGCTCAATGCCACCGCCGATCTGTCTCCCTACCTCTGGTATCCCTCGCCGATCATCGATTCCATCGTCGGTGCCATCGGCGAGCGCGGTCGCCACTACTTCCCCGTCAAAGATCTGCTGGCCGCGGGGGCGGATGTCGTGATCGGTTCCGATTGGCCCTCCGCGGCGCTGAACCTGAGTCCCTGGGGGGCCATCGAGGCGCTGGTGACCCGGCGCAACCCGGTGACCGATGCCCCCGCAACCCTGTGGGCCGAACAGGCGATCACCCTGGAACAGGCCTTGCACATTGCGACCCTGGGCGGCGCCCGGGGACTCGACATCGAGCAGCTCAGCGGTTCCGTCGAGGTCGGCAAGTCGGCCGATTTTATCGTGCTCGATCGCAACCTGTTCGAGATTCCGGTAGAGCAGATCAGCGGAACCTTGGTCGAGCAGACCTGGTTCGAAGGGCAGCTGGTGTATACCCGGGGGGATTGAAGATGGCCCGGATCCGTCGCGACTCCAATGAGGCCGCGCAGGTCAGCCCGGCAACCGCCGCCGTCGGCGCGCGCGCTGACGGTACCCGTTCTCCCCTCCCTCCCGTGCATGCGGGTGAGGCGCAAGGAGCGTAATGTATGCAGATCACCGAATACCTGGAGTATGACGGTGCCGGGCTGGCCCGGCTGGTGCGAGACGGTGAGGTCACCCCGAAAGAACTCGCACAGTGTGCAGCGTCACAGGTTGCCGCCTGGAACCCTCGTATCAACGCCGTGCTGGAGCTGTTTTCGGAGCCGGATCCTGCGACCGGGAAGGAGGGCGGAGCCGCACCCTTTGATGGCGTGCCGTTCCTGATCAAGGATCTGGTGATTCAGGCAGAGGGCCGTCTCTGTGAAATGGGGTCACGCCTGGCGGCGGGGCTCGTCGCCTCCCAGGACTCGGATCTTATGGTTAGGTTCCGGCAGGCCGGCCTGGTGACGCTGGGCCGCACCGCGACTCCGGAAATGGGCTACAACGTCGCGACGGAAACCGTCGCCGACGGTATCTGCCGCAACCCGTGGGACCTGGCGCGCAGCCCCGGCGGTTCCAGTGGCGGCGCGGCCGCGGCGGTGGCGGCGGGGATAGTGCCCCTGGCGCATGCCAACGATGGCGGCGGTTCGATTCGCATTCCCGCAGCATGCTGCGGGTTGGTGGGCTTGAAGCCCACGAGGGGCAGGGTACCGATCGGGCCCGGTGCGGCGGAGGGACTCAGCGGTTTCGGCATCGAGTTCGCGATCACTCGCAGCGTGCGCGATGCCGCCGTTCTGCTCGATGCGGTCCAGGGCCCCGGGGTGGGGGATCCCTACGTCATCGCCCCGCCGGCGGCGCCCTATGCGAGCACACTTCAGCGGCCGCCCGGCCCGCTGCGTATTGCAGTGGCCACCGCGGCCTGGTCGGACGTGCCAGTGGACGAGGAGATCCGGACGGCGGTCGAGGCGATCGCCCGTGCCTGCGAGTCGCAGGGCCATGCGGTCGAGGTGGCGCGGCCGCCGCTCGATGCCGCCGCCTTCGCCCGGGCCAACACCGATCTCTGGTCCGCCTCGATCGCCCACTGGGTGGTGGATCTTTGTGCCGCGACCGGGCGGCAGGCCGACCACTCCACCCTGGAGCAATCGACGCTGGCCGTTTTCGAGCATGGCCGTGCGCTCTCCGCCGTGGATCTTCTCCATGCGGAAGATCTGTTCAATAGCGTGAACCGCGACTTCGGGCGGTTCTTCCAGCAGTACGACCTGCTCCTGACGCCGACCACGGCGCAATTGCCCTGGCCCGTGGGCCGCCATGCCTCCGATGGCGGCAGCTTCACTGCGCAAAGCTGGACAGACCATCACTTCAGCGACGCCCCCTTTACGGCGGTATTCAACTGTACCGGCCAGCCGGCGATCTCACTGCCCCTGGCCCGCAGCACAACGGGTCTGCCGATCGGCATCCAGTTCGCCGCCCGCTACGGCAGGGAGGACCTGCTGTTGTCACTGGCCGCCGTCTTCGAGCAATTAATGCCCTGGCCTCGGGTGGCGCCGGGCGCGGTATCCTGACCATTCAAGGAGAGCAGAGATCATGAATGTAAAAGCGCGCAAGACCGGCTTTGTCTGCCACGAACTGTATATGTGGCACAACACGGGCAACTACGCCGGTCCCATGCCTTATGGCAACCCGGTGCAACCGGACACCCATGCGGAGAATCCGGAGACGAAACGGCGCTTTCGCAACCTGCTGGAGGTTGCCGGCCTGAGTCCACAGTTACATCACATTGCGCCGCGGAAGGCGACTGAAGAGGAGATCCTGCGCTTTCACGCACCCGCCTACCTGGAGAAAGTGCAGGGCCTCAGTGCCGGCATTGGCGGAGACGCCGGCGCCTTCACCCCGATGGGCTGTGGGAGTTACGAGATTGCACTGCTCTCCGCTGGCGGTGTGCTGGCCGCGCTGGAGGCTGTGCTGGACGGAGAGGTGGATAACGCCTATGCCCTGGTAAGGCCCCCCGGGCACCACGCGCTGGCGGACGAGGGCATGGGATTCTGCCTGTTCGGCAACGCTGCGCTTGCCGGTTTCCATGCCTTCGAGAAATACGGCCTGGAGCGGATCGCCTTTGTCGACTGGGACGTGCACCACGGCAACGGCACCCAGAGCGCGTTCTATGAGGATCCCCGGGCGTTGACTATCTCGGTACATCAGGACAATTGTTTCCCGCCGGATTCGGGTTACCACCACGAGAACGGAGCGGGACCCGGCGGCGGCTACAACATCAATATTCCGCTGCCGCCCGGTTCCGGTGTCGGTGCGTACGAGGAGGCTTATGATCGCGTCGTTCTGCCCGCGTTACACAAGTTCAGGCCGCAGCTGATCGTGATCCCCTCTGGGTTCGACGCGGGCGCCTACGATCCCCTTGGCCGCATGCAGATGCACAGCGAGGGCTACCGCAGCCTCACCCGTAAGATGATGCAGGCTGCCGACGCGCTCTGTGACGGCAAGCTGCTGCTGACCCACGAGGGCGGGTACAACACCTGGACAGTGCCCTTTTTCGGGCTCGCTGTCATGGAGGAGCTTTCCGGCATCCGCACCACCACGGACGACCCGTTTCTGCCTATGCACGCAGCGTTGGGCGGCCAGGCATTGCAGCCTCACCAGGCGGAGTGGATCGCAGAGGCGGAGAAACTGCTCGACGCTCTCGGCGGCTGAGGCGGGCGGCAGCGAGGCTGATCCGCTAGCACAGCGGCTGCGGCGAACTATAGAACCGGTTCCGGAAAGGAGCGAAACGATTTGGATGATGAACTGAATTCGGGGCGGAGCCTGGTCGCCGCCATCGCACTGACCGTGATTGCCATGGCGGCTTTCCTGGTGCTGCCCCTGTATGTCGGGGCGGCGGCGGAGAGCCTGGGTCTCTCCCAGCAGCAGCTGGGCTTCCTGGCTTCTGCCGTGTTCGCGGGGTCCGCGCTCAGCTCGGTGGCGATGATGTTCCTGGTGCGGCGCCTGCCCTGGCGACGCACCGCCGCTTCGGCACTTTTGCTGCTGCTGGTGCCCATGTGTGCCTCGCTCTTCGTCGATGATATCGCGGTTTTCATGCTGCTCCAGGCGCTGGCTGCGCTGGGCAGCGGCTCCGCCTATTCGCTGGCGTTGACCGCGCTGGCCGATCGCCGTCATCCCGATCGCGCCTTCGGGTTCTCGGTTGCGGCCCAGGTGGCTTTCCAGGTCGTGGGAATGCTGCTGCTTCCCCAGCTGGTCGCGCGGGCCGGTATCGACGGCATTCTCGGTCTCTTCATCGCGATGGAGCTGGCGGGGCTCTACCTGGTGCGCTGGCTGCCTGACGCGGGCAGGTCGCTGCCGGCGCCCGTCGAGAAGATGGCCGTCGTCACCTTTCCCGTGCTGCTCGCGCTGTTCGGCTGTTTTTTCTTCTTCTTCAATGTCGGGGCCGTGTGGACCTACATCGAACGCATGGCGGTGCTGGAGCAGTTCAGTGCGCAACAGATAGGCTCCGGCCTGGCCATCGGCGTCTTTTTCGGTATCCCCGGCGCACTGCTCGCCTCCTGGTGCGGGGATCGCTTCGGTCGCGTGGTACCGCTCACAGTGGGGGCCGCGGGTACGGTGATCGCGCTGGCGATGCTCACGAGCGGCATGTCCTTCACCACCTATGTCTTGGCGGTGGCAATCTATAACTTCGTCTGGAACTTCTCCCTCGCCTTCCAGTACGCTGCGGTCAACGCGGTGGATCCAGGCGGACGCGGCGTGGCCGCGGCACCGGCTTTTCATGGTGCGGGGGTGGCGGTGGGTCCTGCCTTCGCGGCACTTTTCGTCACGGCGACCAGTCTCGGGGCCGTCAATATCGTGGGCGCCATCGGCGCGGTGACAAGCCTGCTGCTGTTCATTGCGGCGATCGCGCTCGCGGGCCGCGGTCCGGCAGCAGGAGCGGAGGTTCCGGATGGTTAAACTGTTACAACCGGCTGGGGATGAACGGGTCATTAACGAGGCCCTGGGCATCGACTGGTCCAACTGGGACTTCCCGTCACACCTGGCCTACAGCCAGCGCGTCATGACCGCCTTCTGGCCGACCGCCGTCATCGCCGCACCACGGGAGGCGATTCCCCTCGAGCACGGCGCCGGGCTGGATCTGGCCGGTCTCCATTTCACGGAGCCGGGCACGGATCGCGCCATGACCGCGGGGCAGCTGCTGGACCGGCGGCTGTGCAATGACGCGCTATTGGTGATGCACCGCGGGCAGGTCATCCACGAGTCCTACCGCAACGGCATGCTTGACAGCGATCGCCATGTGAACCACTCCACCACCAAGTCGCTGACGACCCTGCTCGTCGGCATCGCCATCGAGGAGGGGCTGGTTGATCCGGACGCGCCGATCACGGATTACCTCGAGGTGTTTGCCGACCTGCCCGCCTGGCGTCGGGTCAGTGTCCAGCACGCGCTGGATATGCGCACTGGCCTGCGCTATGAAGAGCACTACGAGGATCCGGAATGCATCTGCTGGAGCTACTTCCGCGCCACGGGCTATTACCCGCCCCGGGAAGATACGCACGCCGGATACGTGGCCTGGGTGCGCGACCGCATGCACGAGGCCGACTGCGAGCCCGGCGAGCGGTTCGTCTATTCCTCCCCGGTGACCAACGCCCTGGGCATGGTCGCGGCGTCGGTGTACGGCAGAACGGTGGCGGAACTGCTGGAGGAGAAGATCTTCCACCATATCGGCGCCGAGGACGACGCCTGGATCAACCTCGACCCCTCGGGTGTCGCCGTGACCGAAGGCCAGCTCAGCCTTCGCCTGCGCGATTTTGCCCGCTGGGCCAGCCTGTTTCTCAACCGGGGGCGCAACCTGGCGGGAGGGCAGGTGGCCCCCGCCGCCTTTATCGACGATATCACGAGACCCCGCCCGGAACTGCGTGCGGCCTGGCAGTCGGGCGACTACGCAGCGATGTTCCCTGAAGGGCAGTATCGCAACCAGACCTATGTGCTGGACGCGAGGTGTACCCAGATGGCGATGCTCGGTATTCACGGCCAGTTCGCTTTCCTTGACCTCGATCGTGACCTGCTGGCGGTTGGGTACGGCTCCTACCCGACCCAGGTCGATGGGATTCTCGTGGAGTCCATGCTCTCTTTCTGGAACGGTCTCCGTGTGGCCGTCTCCTGATGTCGGCGCAAGTCAGGCTGTGATATGCAGTAAGTCGACGCAACGCCCGGCAGGGGGTAAGGTGGGCCGAAAACAGGCGAAGGTGAAGCGGATGGTCTGCAGGGCGGTCAAGCTGGTGTCACGGATTGTCCTGATACTCGCGATGGCGGCAGGCGTCGCTCCGGTCCAAGGCGACGAGATCGCCGCGCAGGAGGTCGAGCTGAGCGCCGCCGAGGCGCGCCTGGTGGCCCGGATCGGCGAGCGCCGGGCGGCGATGCTGGCGGAGCTGAAACGCTACGTGGAGATCAATACGGGGAGCGGCAATATCGCGGGTATCGACCGCTTCCGCGCGATCCTGGCGGCCGAATTGCAGCAACTGGGCTTCGCAACCCGCGAGTACGCCGCTGAGCCCATGGCGGTGCTCTCCTGCGACGGCGGCCAGGTGCGCTTTGCCAATCATCTCCTCGGGACGAGGCGGGGAAGCAGGCCGAATCGCATTCTCCTGAACGGGCACATGGACACGGTGTTTCCCCCGGGCGATGAGTTCCAGACGCTGTCGGTCGAGCACGACGGCACACTGCACGGGCCCGGCGTGCTCGATATGAAAGGGGGCATCGTGGTGATGCTCGCCGCCCTGCGCGCCCTGCACGCGGAGGGGCGGCTCGATGACGCCAATATCACCGTTTTCTTCAACAGTGACGAGGAGATCGGTTCGCTCAGCTCGCGCCCCTTGGTCGAGGAGCTGGCAAAGGGGCACGACGTCGGGCTGGTGTTCGAGGGCACCCAGAACAACAGAATGATCCGCGCGCGCAAGGGCCTGGGGCAGGTGCGGCTGCGGGTAACCGGCCGCGAGTCACACGCCGGTGCCGCCCACCAGGAAGGGGTATCCGCCAACCTGGAGCTGGCACACAAGGTCGTGGCGATCGAGGCGCTCACGGATTACGACCGCAACATTACGGTCAACGTCGGGGTGATGAGCGGGGGAGAAAAGCGCAACACCGTGCCCGGTTGCGCCGAGGCGCTGGTGGACCTTCGTTACCCGACAGCCGCGGAGGGGGAGTACCTCAGGGCCAGTATCGAAGCGATCGCCGCCAGGAAGGAGACCGGCAACCCGGCCTTTCCGGACCTGCCGCGGATCGAACTGTGGAGCGCGCTGCACCGGCCGGTCAAGCCGCCCCACCCGCGGGTCGATGCGCTGATCGCCGAGGCGATGGGTCTCTCGCGGCTCATTGGCGAGCCGGTTGAGGGCAGCCTTTTTTCCGGCGGCGGTACGGACGGCTCGATCGCCCAGGCCGCCGGCCTGCCCACCCTGGACACCCTGGGCCTGGACGGATCGGGGGGGCACTCGTCGCGGGAGAGGGCCAGTCTCCAGTCCCTGGTCGCGAGAGCCAGACTGGCCGCCGTGATGATCGGGCGCCAGATCGAGGCAGAGGAGTGAGCCACCAGCTGCCCCGCTCAACAGACCCCGGCGAGCAACTCCCTGAGTTCCCCGATGAATTCACCCATCAGCCGGTCATTGCTCTCCCGGTCGGACAGGTAGGGGCTCATGACCACCATCCTGATGACCAGCAGGTATTCGTCATCCGCGACGCCGCCCCACCCCTCGACCACCGAGTCGATCAACTGGTGGTAGCTCTTGAGCGCCAGCGCCGTCCTCGACACCGCAAAATTGGGGCTCTGCTGGAAGTGATGCAGGATCTGCTCGGTGAGCTGGTTGGTCTCGCGCAGGCCGCTGCCCTCGGGCGCAACCGCGAAGCAGATGATGTTGGTATCACTGCCCGGCACCAGGCGGATGTCGCTGATCTCCTCCCGCAATTTCTCCTCAAAACGGCGCTTGGCCCGCAGTGACTGGTTGAGGATCTCACCGTGTCCTGAGGCATTCAGCGGCAGCACCTTGGCACTGAACCAGACGGCGCCCGCCCCCGTGCCTGAACGCGAGCCCTCGAGGGTGGTGGACCAGGTCGGGTACTCCACGCCTTTCTCCTCCTCCAGGTAGGGGGCGCTGATATGGGAGACTGAGTAGCTGCGCGCATCCCGCACCAGAAACGCGCCACAGGCATAGGGCACGAAGCCCAGCTTGTGCGGATCGAGCGTGACGGAGTCGGCCTGTGCCAGGGCGGAGAAGGCGCCGACGGTGCGTTCATCCAGTTCGCTCTCACCGTCCCTGAAGGTGGCGCAGAAGTAGCCGCCATAGGCGGCGTCCACGTGATGCCAGATGTGGATGCCCTCATCCTTGCGATACTGCCTCAGCAGTTCGTTCACTTCATCCACCGGGTCGACGGTGCCCAACTCGGTGGTACCCGCCACCGAAACGTTCATCATGATGGGCCGTTCGAGCCTGCGCGCCTTCTCGATGTTGGCGGCCAGGCTCTTCACGCAGACCCGGCCGTGGCGGTCGAGGTCGGTGGGCCAGATGGCGTTTTCACTGATGCCGAACACGTTGGCACTCTTCGGCCATGAGTAGTGCTTGTTGCCGGGCACCAGGATGACCGGCTGGGGGAAATCGCGTCGCAGCGTGTCGCGGTAGTAGTTGGCGATGTCCCAGGGCCCCCTGATGACGTAACTGCGCTCACGAAGCTCCTGCAGTTCGATGTCGTACACGGCCTTGTTGTCGTAGAACGCCTTCCAGCCCTGGTGGGCCAGCTTGAAAATGCCCTCGCTGGACAATTCCTTCTCCAGCAGGTAGGCCGACATGGAGAGCCAGTGGTCCATGCGGTAGCGGGCCCGCCAGAAAGCCTCGAAATTGGCCAGTGTGCCGCCTGAGGTGAAGTGCCCCCTGCAGGGCCCGGGTCTGAAGCCGATCATCTCCGCCAGCCGGTTGATGGCCTGCGTCTCAAAGTAGATTCCGGCGGTGGCCACCTCTTTCGAAGCGAGGTTGGGGTTGCAGAACAGGACGGCGATATTGCCGATCAGCGCGGGTATCGAGATATCCGACACCATGTGCCCGAGATAGCGATTGCTGAAGGTGGGAACCTCCTTGTAGAGGATCTCGAACAGTGCGTCGATTTCCCGCCGGATGGCCTGGTGCTGCTCCCGGGAGGGGGCTCCGATCGGCAGGGGGGAGTCCTCTGGAAATGTCTGGTGGCGATGCTCCAGGGTCTTGTGCAGAAGCTGCTGCCACATCTCTCCCAGGAACTGCGAGTTCTCGCCGTGGGGGCCGATAAAAAAGGATTCGATCACGACTTTATTCCTGTTACGGGTCTGCCCTGGGCGGGGCGAGCCTTCCTGTGTCCGTTACCGGGATCTTACTCCAGCCTGCGCTCTTTTTCCTGCCGGGCCTCGCTTCGCGGTACCGCCCGGCTGCCCGGCGTCCCCGTATCAATCCAGGGAGGCTGTCGGTAAGGCCCGAATCGACGGCAGTGGACCTGGTCTGGCGCAATGCTGGCGCAGACAGCCTGCTCTGGTAGAGTGGAAGCCCCACAGGACAGGGAGAGCTGGACAGATGAGGCCATCCGGCAGGGGAGAGCTGGAGTCGCTCTACTTCGACTACCCCCTATACAACTTCAGGCGGCCCCCGGAGATGGATGGCAGCCAGCAACGTCACCCGGTCATCATCGCCGGAGCCGGCCCGGTCGGGCTGACTGCGGCACTGGCCCTGGCGCGCCAGGGTATTCCCTCCGTCCTGCTGGAAAAGAAGCAGACGGTCAATGATGGCAGTCGCGCCATCTGCATCTCGCGCTACAGTTTTGAAACCCTGCAGCAACTGGGGGCGGTCGAGCCCTTTGTGGCGAAGGCGCTGGGCTGGACCCGGGGGCGCTGCTATTACCGTGATCAGCTGATCTATCGCCTGGAAATGCCCCACTCGCCCGATGAGCGCTTCTATCCGATGTACAACATCCAGCAGCAGTTTATCGAGAAATTCCTGATCGACCAGGCGGCGGGGTACCCGGACCTGATCGACCTGCGCTGGCAGTCAGAGCTCCTCGCGGTGGAATCGCGAGCGGAGGAGGTGGACCTCACGGTCGGGACACCCGAGGGTCAGTACACGCTGCGGGGGCGCTACCTGCTCGCCGCAGACGGCGCCAGGAGCACCGTGCGCAGCCTGATGGGGCTGCGCCTTAAGGGGGATAACCTGCCGGGTAACTACGTCATTGCCGACGTGCGGATGCAGCACGATTTTCCCACCGAGCGCCGCTCGTTCTTCGAGTCATCCGGCAATCCGGGGTCGACGGTCCTGGTGCACCGGCAGCCGGACGATATCTGGCGGGTCGACTGGCAGGTCGGGGAGGGGGAGGACAAGGTCGAGGCCGTTCGCGAGGAGCGGGTGCGGGAGCGCGTGCGGGCCATACTCGCCATGATCGGTCACAGGGGCGCCTGGGAACTGGAGTGGTGGAGTATCTACACCGCGAACACCCTCTGTCTGGACGACTACCGGCATGGGGCGGTGCTGTTTATCGGCGATTCGGCCCACATCGTCCCGATTTTCGGCGTCCGCGGCCTGAACAATGGCCTGGCCGATGCGGTGAACGCGGCCTGGAAGCTGGCCCGCGTCCTCAAAGGCAGCGCAGGGACCGCATTGCTCGACAGTTACTCGCCGGAGAGGCGCGGTGCGACGCTGGACGTGTTTCGCAACGCCGGCAAGAGCTCCCGCTTCATGACGCCGCCCACCCGCGGCTACGCGCTGATGCGCAAGGCGGTGCTGGAACTGGCCCTGACCGAGGATTTCACGCGCCCTTTTGCCGATCCGCGCCAGGTCCAGCCCTATACCTACCGGGATAGCCCGCTCACCACGGCGGATGCCGATGCCTTTGGCGCCGGCCCCGAGCCCGGGTCGCCGCTCGTCAATCACCGGCTGGCAGAGGATGATTACCTGCTGGACCACCTGGGCACCGGCTTCACCCTGCTCTACTTCGTCGGCGACAGGTCGCCAGTAGCGGAGGTAGAAGCTCTCACGGAGGCGCTGCGCGGCGCTGACACCGATCTCGACTTGCTCCGGGTCGAGGCTGAGCCCGGGCCGGGCCCGCGGGGACAGGTTATTTTCGACACCACGGGCAATCTCCGCGAGGCCTATGGTGCCGGGGCGGGAGCCCTCTACCTGGTCCGTCCCGACCGGCATGTGGCCGGTCGCTGGAAGGTGCCGGAGCCGAACCGGGTAGCAGCCGCCCTCCACCGCGCGCTGGGAGACAAAGACTGATGAAGCAATCCCTCGATTTTACCGAACTGGAAAAAGCCTACGACCTGATTGCCCAGGCCATCGACGAGGCGGGCGAGGGCAACGAAGCCCTGTTTCTCAGCAAGCTTTGCATCACCCTGGCCCATGCAATCCCCGATCTCGCCGTGGTCGAGGAAGCTGTCCGTACCGCACGCGGCAAGTGAGCGCGCCTGCCTTTACCCGACAACTATTTTAGGTTTAAAATAAATGTCACGGCAAGAGGATCGGCAGGTATGTGGAAGCCCCCCGAGCGTATCAAGCACACCCCGCTGAGCGACGACTGGCCCTCCCGCGAGCAGGCGGCGCACTCGCTGCTGTTCTCGCCGGTGCAGGTGGGCGCGATGACGCTCGAGCAGCGCACCTGGGTGCCGGCGATGGTGCCCTGGCGGGCCAGTGACGACGGCTTCGTCACCGAGGAGGTACTCGACTGGTACGGCCGGTTCGCCCGCGGCAGGCCGGGGGCCATCGTGGTGGAGGCGACCGGCATCCGCGATGTGCCCAGCGGCCCGCTGCTGCGGATCGGTCATGACCGCTTCCTGCCCGGCCTGCGGCAACTGGTCGAGCGGGTGCGACAGGAGAGCGGCGGCCACACCCGGCTGTTCATCCAGATCATTGATTTCCTGGGCATTCGTCGACGGCCGGAGCGGACCAGATACCTGGAGCGTTTCCTGCAGGTGAGCGACAGCCACCGGCAGGCACTGGGCGAGCCGGCGCTGGCCGACCAGGAGGTCCGCCAGCGCCTGCTGGCGCTCGATGACGAACAGTTGCAGCAGGTGCTCAGCGAACGGGAATGGGAAGCCCTCACCATGGGGCAGCGGGAGCGCGTTACCGATACGCACCTGCCCCACATCGCCGAGTTGCCCCGGGTGCTCCCGGAGCTCTTTGCCAGCGCGGCGCAGCGGGCCCGGGATGCGGGTTTCGACGGCGTCGAGCTGCACTACGCCCACGCCTACACCATGGCCTCGTTCCTCTCTGCCACCAACACCCGGGAGGATGGCTACGGCGGTTCCCTGGAGAACCGGCTGCGGCTGCCCCTGGAGGTGTTCGCAGCGGTCCGTGAGCGGGTGGGCGAACATTTTCCGGCAGGGTGTCGCTTTCTCTCGGAAGAGTGTATCGAGGGGGGCAACACGCTGCAGGACTCGACCCGCATCGGCGTGGCGCTGGCGCAGGCCGGTATGGATTACCTGTCACTCTCCCGCGGCGGCAAGTTTGACGACGCCAAGCAACCCAAGGTGGGGGAGGCGGCCTACCCTTATACCGGGGTCAGCGGTTTCGAGTGCATGCCCGGTTACATCGCCGATGAGTTCGGGCCGTTCGGGCGCAACGTGGAGCCCACGGCGGCGATCCGCAACGCCGTCCGCGCGGCGGGCCTGACCACCCCCGTGGTGGTGGCCGGTGGCATTCATACCTACACCCAGGCGGAGACCCTGCTGGCGGAGGAGAAGGCGGATATCGTCGGCATCGCCCGCCAGGCGCTGGCGGACCCGGACTGGTTCGAGAAAGTGCGCAGCGGCTGCGGTGGCCAGGTGCGGCTCTGCGAGTACACCAACTACTGTGAGGGGCTGGACCAGAAGCACAAGCAGGTGACCTGCAATCTCTGGGATCGGCTCGAACTGGATGAGCCCGGTGTGCGCAGGAGTCGTGACAACAGGCGCCGCCTCATCGCGCCTGAATGGCATCGGGAGTAAAACATCGGCCGTGACCGGTTCAGTGGAGATTCCAGGAGCAGTGAATTAGTTTTAAATGAAACTATTTTGTGGTATCCTGCGGGATCTCACCGGGACGGTTGAGAGGGGGAGGAATTTTGCCCCTGCCCCGGACCGTCGGCATTCAGATTTCATCGGGTGGAAAAAGCATGGCTAAAAAACCGTTTGCATCTTCGGCAGACCTTGGCGAAAAGACAGAGACCCTGGAGGTGCTGGCGGACGGCGTCTACGCCCTGACCGCCGAGGGAGACCCCAACGTAGGCGCGATCGAGGCGGAGGATTTCATTATCGCGTTCGAGGCGCGCGCCACCCCCAGGGCGGCCAGTGACTGGCTGGCGATGTTGCGTGAGCATACCGACAAACCGGTGAAATACCTCGTGCTCTCTCACTATCACGCGGTGCGGGTACTGGGTGCGGCGGCGTTCGAGGCCGAGTCGATCATCACCCACGAGATGACCCGTTTCCTGATCGAGGAGCGGGGGATGGAGGACTGGGCAAGTGAATTCGGGCGCATGCCCCGGCTGTTCCGCGAGCCCGAGGGAATCCCCGGACTGACCCACCCCGACATTGTCTTCAACGACCGCCTGCAGATCCCCCTGGGCGGGGAGCGGGGCGACCTCGTTTTAGAGTACTGCGGCCGCGGGCACACCGCCGGCGACATCATCGCCTGGCACCCGAAGTCCAAAGTGCTTTTCGCCGGTGACCTGGTGGAGGCCGCCGCAGCGCTTTATACCGGCGATGCCTTCCACTTCGACTGGTCCACGGCCACACTGGACAAGGTCAAATCCTTCGACGCCGAGATCCTGGTGGGCGGTCGCGGTGCCGTCGCCCGGGGCAGAGATGCCGTGGATGCGGCGATCGAGCAGACCCGCGGTTTTCTAAACGGCATGATCGATAAGGTCGGCGAGGTGCACAGGCGCGGTGGCTCCCTGAAGGAAGCGTTTGAAGCCACCCATGAACACCTGGCGCCGAAGTTCGGTATGTGGCCCATTTTCGAGCACTGCCTGCCCTTCGATGTCCAGCGCCTCTGGGACGAGATGGAGGGTGTCGACTGGCCCCGGATCTGGACCGATGCGCGCGATCGCGAGGTCTGGGACCAGCTGCAGGACTGACCTGCCGCCGCACCGCGGGGGGCCGTGGCTTCAACTTGTGGCGACGGCCATCGCCTCCTCCAGCACCGCCCTGTCGCCGATGTGATTGGCGAGAATCAGGATCAGTTTTGCGTTGACCAGCTGGACCTCGTCGTCCGAGAGATCGCGTTGCATGGCGATCAGCTTCTCGTAGAAGTCATCGGGTTGGTCGATGTTGGGTGACAGGTTCAGCTTCACGATAGATCCCCTCCGGTGTTATCCCTGGCAGGTGGCCCTGGCAAGGGCCGCCCTTATCTTGTCCTCATCGAAGCGGCGCCAGCGGGCCGCCGCATACTGGTCCGGGCGCAGCAGGTAGGTGGTGCCGTCCTGTCCGTCGTAGCGCGCGGCAAGCAGGCCGCGGCTGTCCTGCAGGTCGCGGCCCACCACCAGCACCCTGGCCTCGATGTCGCCGCACCGCACTGCGGATACGCCCGGGTCCTCCCCGAACACCAGCAGCACGAAGCCGCTACCGATCTGGTTCAGGAACCAGCCCTCACGCCCCTCGACGGTTACCGGGGCGTCGGGGCAGTTGGTGCCGGGGGCGATGGCTGAGTCGAACGCCGCTTCATCTGCGGTGTTGAGACTGGAGTGGACGTAGGGTGTCGGCGTGGACAGCCGGCCGCTGTTGACCAGCGGCCTGGCGAAGGCGTGCTTTTCCGCCAGTTCCAGCACCGCGTCCCGGAAAAAGCGGCTGCCTTTGCTCTTGGGGGTGATGAAGTCGGTGGAGCGCGTGGAATTCTTCAGGTTGTCGTCGGCGGCGAAGACCCGCTCCTCGCAATAGCTGTCCAGCAGTGCCTCCGGCGCCGACCCATCCAGCACCAGCTTGAGTTTCCAGGCCAGGTTGTCGATGTCCTGGACACCGGTATTGGCGCCCCTTGCACCGAAGGGAGAGACCTGGTGCGCGGCGTCACCGGCGAACAGAACGCGACCGTAGCGAAAACGGTCCATCCGCCGACAGGCAAACTGGTAGACCGACACCCACTCCAGCTCGAACTCGGCCTCTTCCCCCAGCATCTGGCGCACCAGGGGAATGACGTTTTCAGGCTTTTTCGCCTCCTCGGGGTCGGCGTCCCAGCCCAGCTGGAAGTCGATCCGCCAGACGTCGTCGGCCTGTTTATGCAGCAGCGTGGACTGGTTTTTGTGGAACACGGGATCGAACCAGAACCAGCGTTCGGTGGGGAAGTCGCTCTTCATCACCACGTCTGCGATCAGGAAGCGGTCCTGGAAGAATTGCCCCGAAAATTCGCCACCGACCATGGCGCGGGTATCGCTGTTGGCGCCGTCGCAGGCGATCACCCAGTCGGCGGCCATCCGGAACACGCCGTCCGGCGTCTCCACGGTCAGCACCACGTGATCTTCCTTCTGTGCCAGGCTCAGCAGTCTGTGTTTCCAGCGCAGGTCGACGTTTCGGGAGGCATGGCACTTGTCCACCAGGAACTCCTCCAGATAGTACTGCTGCAGGTTGATCATGGCCGGCATCTTGTGATCCTCCTCCGGGAGGAGATCGAACTGGTAGGCGAGTTTTTCCTTGAAGAACACCTTGCCGACCTTCCAGCTGATGCCGCGGCCAACCATGGGTGCGGCCACACCCAGTCGATCCCAGACCTCCAGGGAGCGCTTGGCGTAACAGACCGCGCGGGAGCCGATACTGACGGTATTGTTGTCGTCCAGCACGACCACAGGAATACCACGGAACGCGCAGTCCAGGGCGGCGGTGAGCCCGATGGGACCGGCGCCGACGATCACTACCGGGTGGCGAGCTACGACCCCCTCGCGCTGTTCCCGGGACTGTATGTACTCAAATTCGGGATAGGTGTAGGTATTGAGCATGGGCGCGCCTCCACGTTGGCAGGAGACTGATAATATTCTCAAATGAAACTATTGTCCAGCCCGGAAGCCTTCCTCACGCGATTCATGCCGTGCCCGGCTCTCACCGCCGATGTGATCGGTTTCGACATTTTCCCCGTTTTTTGCCTATAATTCCCCCGTGAATACCGTTCCTCTTCGTCATTGTCCCATCTCGCGCGGCACAGCTCAGGGCCGGGCAGGGTCATTCTTGAATGAGAGGTTTTCCGGGCATGAATGACGTGGCGGAGATGAACGTGGCCCGGCGTGGTGGCAAGGTATTGCTCCTCAACCAGTTCATCCCGTACCTGCTGGTCAACCTGGCCAAGCGGGTCAGCGATTCCTGCGCGTCCATCTATGAAACCGACTTCGATGTCACCATCCCCGAATGGCGTATTCTTGCGCGCCTGGCCGAGAATGACCGGCAGAACTCCCGCGAGCTGGCGGCAGTGACCTTTATGGACAAGTCTAAGGTGTCGCGCGCGGTCAAACTGCTGGACGAAAAGGGCTACCTCCTGAAGGTCAAGGATGTGGCGGATCAACGCGTGACCTACCTCTCCCTCAGCCAGACCGGGCGGGAGCTGTATGAGCGGATTGCGCCGGAGGCCCTGGCCTGGGAGAGCCAGCTGCTCGATGCCCTGGATATCACCGAGTATCGTGATCTCATTCGCATCGTCGAAAAGCTGAACCGGCGGCTCGACGAGTTCGATGCCTCTGGTGCGGGTTCGTCGACGGCCCGTTAGCCTTTTACGTTGCCAGCCTGCCCGGCTCTCATATCACGACCGCATAAATTCAGGGCCATTACTGCGGCCGGGTTGCGCCGGTAAGAACCACGCACAGAATAATTAATGGGTCGATTGCGCCAGAGGTGGCTGGTGTGGTTTACCGGTATGCTTGCAGCCGGTGTGGGGGTGACGGCGTCCAGAATCGAGGTCGGGAATCCTGCTGATCATCCCTATCGCTTGACCTCACCGCTGCACCCATCGAGGGGCAGCGCCTGCCTAGGAGTCCCGGTCAGAATTAGCGAGTCTAGAGGTATATGATCAGTGATCGCTGCGGCGCATCGCAATTGATTAGTTCGACCTTCTTGTGGCGTATCCTGAACGTGCCACCCTGCTCGACCAGATGGTGCTCGTACCTGCCGCCGTAGGCGCGCTGTTCATTGCGGTAGAACACCAGGACCTGGAAGTTGGAGGTGACGATGAGGTCCCCGTTGTCGCTCCTCCCGGCCACGCGGACGTTGCCGATGATATGGGAGCACCGCACTTTGTGATCCTTGGAGGCGGCACGGGGATGAACGAAATTGCGCCGTCGCACCTCCATCATCACCCGGTCGTCGTAGAAGATGGAGACATGGTTAAGCGGGTCGGGCTGGTCCTCCGTCACCGGCATCCAGTAGGTGCCGTCCTGCGTGTAGAGCTCCATCCAGCGATCAAGGTCCGGGTTGTCCAGCAGGTCGGCCTCGTCGTACAGGAACTGCTCGATTTTCCTGATATCGTCCATCTCAGTTCGCGCCTCCCTGGTTCCAGCTCTGCGTCATGTAGTTTTTCCAGGCGTTGTACTGGGTGCGCACGTCGAGGTCGGAGGTGCCCCCGCCGACGATGCGATCCCCGAGATCCTTGTCCGAGCCATACTGCCGGAACATTTCCACCCAGTCGTCGCCGTTGGAGTGCAGGCCGGCCTGGATCCGCATGTAGGCCTCCAGGTCGTCGGGGCCTACCATGGAGGCGGACGAGTTGATGAGGCGGGAATAGAGCAGGGTGCGCTGGAGCATCTCCTCCGGCGCACCCTTCAGGCGAAAGGACCAGGTCTCGATGATGCACCTGTCGACCGCCACCGGTCGCAACACCCGGATGTTCTGTACGGCGGTCTTGATCGTCAGCGAGGGATAGTAGAGCGTGTTATGGGTATTGAAGGAGAAGATCTCCCGGGTCCGCTCCTCCCCGTACGCCGCCACCATCGCGTCCCAGTAGGCGGGCAGCACGGAGTAATCGGCGTGAATGCTGGTTTTGCCGCCGTCGTAGTGATGGCCGTACCGGAAGCCGGTGATGCCGGTGTTTTCGAAAACCTCGTAGGAAGCGCCGAAGGGTGGAATGATCTCCGCCTCCGAGCGCTGCTGGGCGGCCTCTGCCGGCAGCGTGGCGATGTAGTCCTCGGCCGCCTGCACCACTGACTGGTGGGTGACCATGGGGTGCATGGTGTCATTGAGGTTCTCCAGGAACAGCTTCCAGTTGCAGTCGTGCTCGTAACGCAGGACGCCGCCGGCCACCTCGACCTCCCCCTCCGGGGCGCGGTCGCAGAGATTGTCGAAGCAGTCGACCGCGCCGCCCATCCAGCTCCTCAGGTCCGGCGCATCCGGGTCGAGGGTGGCGAAGACGAAGCCCCGGTAGCTGTCGTACTGCGCCACTTTCTGCACATTGTTCATCGGGTCCTTCAGGTCGAAGCCGGTGTTCTCGTAGCCCGCCTCGTTGGGAATTTTAAGCAGCGTGCCATCGTTGCTGAAGGTCCAGCCGTGGTAACAGCAGCGAAAAGCCCGGGCATTGCCGCAGGGCGTATCGACCAGTTTTGCCCCCTTGTGGGCGCAGCGGTTGTGCAGGACGTGGACCTTGCCCTGGCGGTCGCGGGTCATGATGACGGGAATCTTGTGGTTGATGTTGGTGGTGTAGTAATCCCCGGGATTCTTCACCTGGCTTTCGTGACCGATGAATATCCACGCGCTGCCCCAGATGCGCGCCATCTCCAGCTCGAATATCCCGGGGTCGGTATAGATACTGCGATGCAGCCGGGTCGGCTCCACCAGGCGGGCAATGGCTTCATTGCTGTAACTCACGTCACTCCTCCTCCGCTGCCTACAGGGACAGCGATCCGATGCTGGCGCCGCCGCAGACAAAAAGGGTCTGGCCAGTGATGAAACTGCTGTCATCTGACAGGAAAAACTGCACGGCCCGGGCCACGTCCGCCGGACTGCCCAGGCGCCCCACCGGGATGGAGGCGGCGATCTGCCGCCGCTTCTCCTCCTCCCGGATGGCGTCGTCGAACATCTCCGTTTCGGCGATGGGCCCCGGTGCGACCACGTTCACCGTGATTCCGTCCGCCGCCAGTTCCAGGGCCCAGGTGCGGGCCATGCCCACCATGCCGGATTTAGTGGCCGAGTAACAGGTGCGGGTCTGCAGGCCCATCGCCGCCCGGGAACTGATCAGCACGACGCGCCCGCTGCCACAGCGGCGCAGGGAGGGCAGCGCCGCCTGGGTCAGCGTTATCGCCGCACCCAGGTGGATGTGGGTCAGCATCTCGAGATCTGCAAGGTCGACGGATCCCAGCAGGGCGGGGCGGATCACGCCGGCGTTGTGCACGATGTCCGTGATGTCGTGCTGCGCCGCGATCTCGCTCGCGCACCCGGCTGTCGCTGCCGGGTCGGCCAGGTCGATGGTGTAGTTGTGCAGCCTGTCGTGCTCCAGGGGTGCCGGGCGGCGCGACAGGTTGATCACCGTATAGCCGTCATCGAGCAGCTGCCGGCACAGGGTGAGACCGATACCGGCGCTGCCGCCGGTGAGCAGGGCGTTTCTCATGATGAGCACTCCTTGAACTGTATGCGGGCCAGCCACTCGGCGGCCGCCCCGGCCTGGTGCGGGTCGCTGGCCGCCAGCATCCGATTGCCGTCGCGGTCCTCCACGATCCTGACCGCCACCTCCGTGCCCTCCGGCACCCCGGGCTGCAGGTGGGCCAGCACCACAGGGCCGCAGGCGAGGACCACCGACGCGATGCGCCAGGGCAGGTGGTCGGCATAGTCCGGTTCCAGGCTGTAGTGCAGGTCCGTGCAGGCCTGTACCATCCCGATGTTGTCCACCCCCTGCCATACCAGGCTGTCGGCCAGGCAGGCGCCGCACAGCTCCCTGGGCGGATAGTTGACCCTGCCGCAGCGACTGCAGCAGGGCAGCACCAGACCGGCGGCAGCGGGAAGTCCCGTGGTGAACCGCACCGCCATCAGGAGCCTCCCCGCGCCAGTATGGCGGCGGCGCTGCACAGGCCCCGGTCATAGTTGATCATGCCGTAGCCGCTGACCATGGCGTGGCGGGCCTCCGTGACCTGGTTGGCGCCGGCGGTTCCGGTCAACTGGCGGATACTCTCGACCACCCCCAGGTAGCCCGCGGCGCTGCCCGCCTGGCCCACGGAAAGCTGGCCCCCCGAGGTGTTGTGGGGCAGTCCGCCACCGTCGAAGGTCAGGGCGGTGTCGCGAACGAAGGCTGGCCCCTCGCCAGGCTCGCAGAAGCCCAGCCCCTCCATCTGCAGCAGGGAGATTACCGGGTAGTCGTCGTAGGTCTGCAGCAGGTCGATTTCCTGCGCCGCGATGCCCGCGGCGGCGTACAGGCTGTCGGCGAACTGGGGCCAGCCGCCGCGCAGCTGCACCGGATCATCGGGGAAGGCGTTGTGGCGCTCGTCGGCGGCCAGCACCGTCACATACCGGAGCCCCAGGCTCCGCGCGCGCTCCTCACGCATCAGCAGAAAGCCCTCGCCGCCGGCACAGGGCATCACGCAGTCGAACAGATGCAGCGGCGTGCTGATGACCCGGGCACTGAGGTAATCCTCCAGACTGAGGGGTTTGTCCCCCAGCAGCGCTGCGGGGTAGTGCCGGGCGTTGTAGCGCTGGCTGACGGCGATGCGGCCGAAGTCTTCGCGGGTGGCGCCGTGGCGCTTCATGTAGTGTTGGGTGATGAGGGCGAAGGCCGTATTGGGGCCGCCGCCGCCATAGGGGTAACTGGCACTGTTGCTGAAAGTGGAAAAGTCTGCGGCGAGCTCCCGGAAACTGCCGGGCTGCGCGGTATCGCCGCCGATGCAGGCGACGATATCGGCATCCCCGTGCTGGACGGCGCGACTCGCCCGCCGCAGGGCGAGAATGCCGGAAGCCCCGCCAAATGGCAGTTGTTCGATGTAGCGCAGGGTCATGTCGTAGTGCTGCGTGAGGAAGCTGGCAGAGTCCGGCGCCAGGCTGAAGCTGGAAACCGCCAGGCCGTCGACATCGGCCTTGGCGATCCCGGCGGCAGCGATCAGTTCACGCAGGACGCTGCCGATATACCAGCTTGCACTGTGCTCGCTGGCCTTTGTGTAGCCCAGTGACACCGGCGCCACCAGGGCGATGCCTGCATAGCTCCCAGGGGTGCTCATGCGCTTTCCGCGTCCCTGCGCTTCTTCAGGTGACGGAGGTCATGGCAGGCGCCACGCTCCAGGGCATCCGCCGCCAGCGCCTTTATCTCAGCCCGTCTCGGCTTTTCCGACGGGGTCAGCGGCAGGCTTTCATGGAAACTGATCCAGGCGGGGACCTTGTAGTAGGCGAGGCCCGCCAGGGCCCTCTGCACGATCTGTTGCGCGGTGTCCTTGTCGGCGCTGACGCGGGCCGAGGGGATCACGCAGGCCATCACCTCGTCGCCGCGGATCTCATCCGGTACCGGGCAGACCACGACCATGGCCACGGCGGGATCTTCGCTGAGTACGGCTTCCACCTCCAGCGCTGAGATGTTTTCGCCCGAGCGGCGGATCACGTTCTTGCGCCGGTCCACGAAGTACATCGCTCCGTTTTCGTCCCGGCGCACGACGTCACCGGTGTGGAACCAGCCGCCCTCCCATGCCTGCGCGGTCGCCGCCTCGTTTTTCAGGTAGCCGCTGAAGAAGCCTTTCTGCGGGTTGTCGCCGCGGTGGCGCACCAGCAACTCCCCCGGCTCGCCGGTGGGCACCACCTGCCCCTCTTCATCGACCAGCTTCACCTCCAGGTGTGCTGGCGGTCTGCCGAAACAACAGGTGCCCACGTGCCGCGGCTCCTCGTTGGCGATAATGGCGCCGTAGTTGCCGGTCTCGGTCATACCCCAGGCCTCGATCAGTGGAAACCCGAAGCGCTGTTCAAAGGCAGCGTGGTGCTTCGGATTGACCCCGGCGCCGAAAGCGAAGCGCACCCGGTCCGAGAAATCGTGCCCGTCTGCGCTCTCCTGTTCCGCCAGGTTCAGCAGCATGGCCGGCATCACGCCGAGGTAGTGCACGATGGTCGCGCGCGATTCGCGCACGCTCTGCCACCAGCTGCGCGGGTGGAAACGGTCCAGTTGCACGATGCAGCCACCGGCCAGCACCATGGCCACCGTGGAGCAGGCCATGGCATTCATGTGCACCAGGGGCAGGGGTGTGATCAGCCGGTCCTGCCCGGGTTCGATGGCACACAGGCCGCCGAGCTCGACGTAGCGCTGGCCGCTCAACAGGAAATACTCGTTGGTCAATATGCAGCCCTTCGGCATGCCGGTGCTGCCCGAGGTGTAAAGCAGGGCGCATTCGTCGAGCAGGGTCGGTTGCATCCCGCTGGCTGGTGCGGGGGGGCAGGGCCGCGGCCCACAGGCAGGCCTCGCTGTGGCCGATGATCCACGCCTGCTCTTCCTGGGTCATCTCGTGGTTGACCGGGACCACGCAGGCGCCGAGCCCGTTCAGGGCAAACCAGTGCAGGAAAAACTCCGCCCGGTTCTGCAGCAACAGGGCGATCCGGTGACCGCGGCCATAGCCCGCCCTGCGATAGGACTCCCTGAGTCGCTCGATCCGTTCGCCCGCCTCGCCATAGCTCAGGTCGACCGGGCCATCGGCATAGCCTGTGGTGGCCTGAGCGGGAATGTGCAGGAACGCGGCTGCCGCGTAGCGGTCCACGGAGCGGCGAAAACTTTCGTACACGGAGTCCATCAAGCGATTGCGTCTTCAGTCACGGTCTGTTCACTCCGCAGGCTATTTAACGGCGGTGGCCTCGATCTCGACCAGGGCCTGGTCTTCCATCAGGGCGGAAACCTCGACGACCGCCATCGCCGGATAGTGACGCCCGATCACTTCCCGGTAAGCCTGGCCGATGGCGTGCAGGTTATCGTGATAGGCTTTTTTGTCGGTGATGTACCAGGTCAGCCTGACCAGGTGTTCCGGGCCCGCATCCGCCTCGGTCAGCACGGCGACGATGTTCTCCAGGGTGGTGCGCACCTGGCCGACGAAATCTGTGCGGGTGAAGCGGCCCTCCGCGTCCCAGCCAACCAGGCCGCCGGTATAGATTGTTTCACTGCCCCGCGCGAGAATACCATTGGAGTAGCCTTTGGGCCGGGCCCAGTCGGGCGGTTGCAGGATCGTGTGCATGATGAAGCCCATCCTCTCGATTGAGTTCTGGTGCTAACAGGGTTACGGTGTATGGCGACAGAAACTATTTTAGACTTAAAATATTGGCCATGGCAAGCCGCGCTTGCCGCACGCGGGTTTACATTTGCATTGTGCCGCCACCGGCGACGCGCTATTATTTTAGTTTTAAAATAAATCCATGGGCAGAGCAGCTAAGGCAGGAGAGAACGCTATGAGCGCCAACGTACTCGAGGGACTGGTCCAGGGCATCGCCTCTGGTGCTATTGAGGTGGTCGATCTCACGGAGACCCTGCGGCCTGAATACCCGACCATCCAGCTTCCGGAACAGTTCAAGCAGGCCTGGGGTTTCAGCAAGGAGAAGATCTCCCATTACGACGAGGACGGCCCGGCCTGGAGCTGGAGCAATTTCTCCATGAGCGAGCATACGGGCACCCACCTGGACGCCCCCAGCCACTGGGTCAGCGGCAAGGACGTCCCCAACGGGACCGTGGATACCATGCCGATGAAGCAGATGATCGCCCCGGTGTGTGTGGTGGACTGCTCCGCGGAGGTCGCGGCGGACAAGGGCTTCATCCTCACCAGGGAATTTCTGCTGGAATGGGAGAACCGGCACGGCAGGATCCCGGCAGGCAGCTGGGTTTTCCTTCGCTCGGACTGGCGCAAGGTCGCCGACCCGGACAACTACACCAACATGCAGGAGGACGGTGCCCACTCCCCGGGCCCCGACACCGACTGCGTGCTGTGGATGATCGAGGAGCGGGACGTGCTCGGCTTCGGCACCGAGTGCGTCGGCACCGATGCCGGGCAGGCCTTCGCCATGGAGCCCCAGTACCCCTGCCACTATTACATGCACGGCAACGGCCGTCTCGGCCTGCAGTGCATGACCAATCTCGATCTGCTGCCCCCGACCGGGGCCGTGGTGGTTTCACCGCCGCTCAAGATCATCGACGGTTCAGGCAGCCCGCTGCGGGTGATCGCACTGGTTCCACGCTAGGCCGCGGGAGCCGGGACCTGCCCGGCGGGCCCTGTTTCACTGGAGTAGACAATGGCAGAACGTTCTTTCGCGAAAGAGGTCCAGCAGCTCAGGCTGGGGGCGGGAGATCTGTTCAGGGGCGAGGGCATCCTGGCCATCACCAAGGGACTCCTGCAGTCGGGGGTGGCCTATGTCGGTGGTTACCAGGGCTCACCGATCTCCCACCTGATGGACGTGCTGGCGGATGCCCGGGAAATCCTGGCGGACCTGGGGGTGCACTTTGAGCGCAGCGGCTCGGAAGCCACGGCGGCCGCCATGCTCTCTGCCTCCATCAACTATCCCCTGCGCGGCGCCGTCGCCTGGAAGTCCACCGTGGGCACCAACGTGGCCAGCGACGCGCTGGCCAACCTGGCCTCCAGCGGCGTGACCGGGGGCGCCATGGTGGTGGTGGGAGAGGACTACGGCGAGGGCTCCAGCATCATGCAGGAGCGCACCCACGCTTTCGCCATGAAGTCGCAGATGTGGCTGCTCGACCCGCGCCCCAACCTGCCGACCCTGGTCGAGATGATCGAGCGCGGCTTCGAACTGTCCGAGGCCAGTAATACGCCCCTGTTCCTGATGGTGCGCATCCGCACCTGCCATGTTACCGGCGAATTCGAGGCCAGGGACAACGTGGCGCCGCAGTTTACCCCGCAGCACCCGGTGGCGCCCGCGCGGCAGCCGGAGAAGATCATCCTGCCGCCGCTGATTTTCGAGCAGGAAAAGGCAAAAATCAGGGACCGCCTGCCCGCCGCCATCCGCTATATCGCCGAGCACGGGCTGAATGAGGTGTTCGAGGGCGAGTTGGGGGAGGTGGGCATCGTACTGCAGGGCGGTCTCTACAATACCACCCTGCGGGCCCTGGAGCGGCTGGGTCTTGCGGACGCTTTCGGCAACTCCCGCATACCGCTGTACGTGATGAACGTGACCTACCCGCTGGTGCCGGAGGAGCTGGTGGCGTTCTGCGCCGGCAAGCGTCACGTGCTGATGATAGAGGAGGGCCAGCCCAACTACATCGAGCAGGAACTCGGCCTGGTTCTCCGCCGGGCCGACCTGCAGACGCGCCTGCATGGCAAGGATATCCTGCCGGCGATGGGCGAATTCACCGGCCAGAATGCCCTTGACGGCATTGCCGGATTCCTGCGCGAGAGCCGCCCCTCCGGCATCGACCTGGACGGCGTCGCTGCCCGGCACCGGCAATTGACCCCGGCCCTGCCCGCGGAGCAGGGCGACATCCTCGCCCGGGAGGTGGTGGCGCGCCCCGCGGGCCTGTGTACCGGTTGTCCGGAGCGCCCCCTGTTCAGTGCCATCAAGCAGGTGCAGCAGGCCCGGGGTGAGGCGTTTCACATCTCCGCCGATATCGGCTGCCACTCTTTCGCCACCCTGCCGCCCTTTCAGCTGGGCAATACCATCATGGGCTACGGCTTTTCCCTGGCCTCCTCCTCGGCGATCCGGAGCAAGCTGCCGCACCGGGCCATCAGTATCATGGGTGACGGTGGATTCTGGCACAACGGCCTGGCCACGGGGGTTGCCAGTGCTGTATTCAACGAGCACGACGGGGTCCTCATCGTGGTGGACAACGGCTATTCCGCCGCCACCGGCGGCCAGGATATTCCCTCTTTCGTAAAGCCCGAGAATCTCATCGCCACCAGTCGCGAACCCAGGCTCGACAAGCAGCCGATCGAGGCCGCGGTGCGGGGGGTCGGCGTCGAGTGGGTGCGCACCGTGCGCACCTATGACATCGCGGAGATGAAGGCGACGCTGGAGGAGGCGCTCGGCACGGATCACAAAGGTCTCAAGGTGATCGTGGCGGAAGGCGAGTGCATGCTCAACAAACAGCGCCGCATCAAGCCGCAGCTGAAACAGCGCATTGAGGGCGGCCGGCGCACAGTCAGGGAGCGGTTCGTGGTCGACAGCGAGACCTGCACGGGTGATCACGCCTGTATCCGGCTCTCCGGCTGTCCCAGCCTCACCATCAGGGAAAACCCCGACCCGCTGCGGGTGGACCCGGTGGCCTATGTCGACAACAGTTGCGTGGGTTGCGGCGTCTGTGGCACCAATGTCCACAGCGCGGTGTTGTGCCCCTCGTTCGCGCGTGCCGAACTGCTCTTCAACCCTGGTCCCTTCGACCGCCTGCTGGGCCGCGTGCGCGGCGCGGTGATCGGGTTCCTGCAAGGCCGGCTGGCCAGGCAGGAGGCGGAGCGGGTGCTTTGAGTCGCGCGACCCGCATCGTAATCGGCGCCCTGGGCGGCGAAGGGGGCGGTGTGCTCGGCCAGTGGGTTGCCGATATGGCCGCCCGCGAGGGCTATTTGAGCCAGAGCACGTCGGTACCCGGGGTGGCCCAGCGTACGGGAGCCACTATCTACTACATCGAGATTTTTCCGCGGGCAGAGGCAGAGGCGGCGGGTCGCCTGCCGGTCATGTCGATGTTTCCCGCGCCCGGCGACGTGGACGTGGTGGTCTGCTCGGAAATCGTCGAGGCGGGGCGACTGATCCAGCGCGGCTTCGTCACTCCCGATCGGACCACCCTGATCAGTTCCACGCACCGGACCTACGGGATCGCCGAGAAGGCGGCCCTCGGCAATGGCATTGCGGACAAGGAGGCGATCATCGGGGTGGCCCGCGAGAACGCCCTGAGTTTCGTGGGCTTCGACATGCAGGCGGTGGCCCGCGAGCACGACAGCGTGATCAACGCCGCCCTGTTCGGCGCCCTGGCGGAAAGTGGCGTGCTGCCATTCGGGCGTGAGGCTTTCGAGGAGACCATCCGGCGCAGCGGGGTTGCGGTAACGAGCAACCTGGCCGCGTTTGACGCCTGCTACGAACTGGCGCGCCGGCAGCGCAGCGGTGGCGTGGAATTTGCCGAACCCGCTGCCAATGTGTTGCAGCCAGACCCGTTCATGCTCCCGGCGGGCACCACCCCCCGCGGTCGTGCGCTGCTGGAGCGGGTCGCCGCCTTTCCCGCTGACTGCCGGGAGATCGTCTATCTCGGGGTCAAACGGCTGGTGGATTACCAGGACTACGACTACGCGGCCTTCTACCTGGACCGGCTCGCGGCGCTGCAGCCGCTGGAGGCGGGTGATGGTCACGAGCTCACCCGGGAAACTGCCCGTTTCCTCGCGCTGTGGATGGCCTTTGAAGACCTGCCGCGAGTGGCGCAGAACAAGATCAGCGCCGGGCGTTTCGAACGCTTCCGGGAGGAGGTGAAGGCCGCGCCGGGGCAGCAGGTGGGGATGGTCGAGTTCCTGCATCCGCGGGTGGAGGAGTTCTGCGGCGCACTGCCGGCGGGCCTGGGCCGCTACCTGCACGACTCGCCAGTCTGGTCCCGGGTCATCGGCTGGTTCGCGGGGCCGCGCAACGTGCGCACCAACAGCGTTTTCGGTTATCTCAGTTTTTATATGCTCGCCAAACTGCG
>JARRPM010000035.1:41939-72971 GCA_037382865.1 Halioglobus sp.
GGCAACCGCAACCTGCAGACCATCTTGAATCTCCAGGGCGGGAGCGGTCTGTCCGGGCCACAGGTAGCCGACCTGCGCGAGGCGGCCCTGGCGGATGACGGGGGGGAGGCTATCGCCCGCCTGGCCGCGCAGCTGGCAGACGCCGGGGCGGGTTCGCCGGGCCCGGCCGCAGCGCCTTCCGGCACTGCCGTGACGCGCGCGAGCGCCTGACCATGCGGCACCGGGATGTCACGGCCGTTTGTAGATAATCCCGTCTTTCATGACGAAATTGACCCGCATCATGGTGGAGATGTCCTCCCGTGGATCATCGGGCACGGCGATGATATCGGCCAGCATGCCGGGTTCGATCCGCCCCAGTGATGCCTCGACACCGGCGAGTTGTGCGGCATTGATCGTCGCCGAGCGGATCGCCTCCAGCGCAGGCATCCCGGCCTCGACCATGAAACTGAACTCCCGGGCATTGTCGCCGTGGGGCGATACGCCGGTGTCAGTGCCGAAGGCGATGGGGACGCCCATCCGGTAGGCCCTGGCAAAGGTGTCCTGAATCAGCGGTCCGATCGAGGCCGCCTTGGGTCGCACCAGTTCGGGGAAAAAACCGTCGATCTCCGATTTTTCGGCGACCCACTTGCCGGCGACGATGGTGGGCACATACCAGGTGCCTCTGCTCTTCATCAGCTTCATGGTGCGGTCTTCCATATAGGTCCCGTGCTCGATGGAATCCACGCCGGCTTCCACGGCCCGGTGCATACCCTCGGCACCATGGGCATGCACCGCCACCGGCATGCCGTAGTCGCGCGCCGTCTCGACGATGGCGTCCAGCTCGTCCTGCATGAACTGCGGGTTCTGGCCCGATTTGGCGACGGAGAGGACGCCGCCGGTAGCGGTGATCTTGATCAGGTCCGCACCATTCTTGTAGCGCTGTCTGACAGCCTCCCTCGCCTCCCAGGGGCCATCGACGACCCCGCCCCCGGGGCCCGCGTCGAAGCTCAGGTCGCGTCGCACCCCGTTGGTGGGGTCGGCGTGTCCGCCGGTCGTGGCGATGGACTTGCCGGCGGCGATCACACGGGGACCCCTGACGATACCTTTGTCGATGGCGTTGCGCAGGGCGATGACCTCTCCGAAGGAGCGATCGCCCAGGTCCCGGACCAGGGTAAACCCCGCCATCAGCGTTTTTTCGGCATTGGCCGCGGCCCGGATGGCGTAGTCAGTGCCATTGAGGGTGTAGCGTTCGAGATAGGTGTCGGGGCCGAATTCGACCGAGAGATGGACGTGCATGTCCATCAGGCCTGGCATGCAGGTGGCGGAGGTCAGGTCCACGGTCTCTGCGGCAGTCGCGGCACCGGCAGCAATCGGCTCGATCGATCTTATTCTGCTGCCGTCAATGAGGATGGCCTGGTTTTCGAGAACCGCCAGAGAGGCGGGGTCGATCAGTTTGCCGCACAGGAGGCGCGTGTCGGCCTGCGCCGCTGTGATCGTGGAAAGCAATGATGACAAGGCGATGAATACCAGCTTTCTCATGGCCCAGCTACCTCTCGGCGGGCCGGGGCCGGCGCGGTCCGAACCGGGTCCGCGTGGTGTTCACCGGCTGCCTGCCTGCGCCGGACGGCGCTCCGCCAGGATATCGATGACGAAGCTGAAGACCAGCTCGCCGTTCTGGTTAAAGGCCTCGTTGCGGCTGCGCATAATGCCCCACCTGTCGCGCACCACTTTCTCCGGCTTCTCGATGATCTCGTAGGTGAAAGTGAGGGTATGGCCCGGGCGCACCGGTTTCAGCCAGCGCATGTCGTGGAAGCCGACCCCCGCGCCGTTGCGCCGCCCGTCCTGCACGCCGGTGGCGAAACGCTCCATGTAGTCCACCATCATTCGCATCCACACCGCGCAGATATGCCAGCCGGAGGCGATCAGGCCGCGGTAGATGGTGTCCAGCGCGCCCTCCGGGTCGGTGTGGTAGACCTGCGGTGCATATTTCCTGCCGAAGTCGATGATTTCCTTCTCACTGAAGGTGTAGCTGCCGAAGACGTGGAACTCACCGACCGGTATGTCCTCGAACCAGCGGCTGCGAATGAATGGCGTTTTATCCACGGGACGCCCCCGCGCCGGTCCCGATCAGCAGCGAGGTCGACAGCAGGATCACCGGGTCCCCATCCTGGTTCTTCACATTGACGTCGCACTCCAGATAGCCGTATCGCTCATCCGAGGGCGACGGGGATTTGCCGGTGACGGCGATATCGGAAGACAGCGTGTCGCCGGCGAACACCGGTTTCTTCCAGCGCAGGCTCCTCACGCCGGAGGAGCCGAGCAGTTCGATGTGCCGCGCCAAAAATTCGTCGGTCAGCGTGCGCATCATCACGGCAGTCACGTGCCAGCCGCTGGCGCACAGCCCGCCGAAAATGGAGGCATCGGCCGCATCGGGGTCAAGGTGATAGGGCTGGGGGTCGAATTCGGCGGCGAATTCGAGGATGTCCTTGCGACTGATGGTGATACCCTCGGTGGCGAAGGTCTCCCCGGGCTGCATATCGGACCAGAAGCGCGTTGTCGTGGTATCCATGGGCGGCGTCGCTGCGTCAAAGGCCGGTATTGTCCTTCAGCGGCAGACCCCGTGGCAAGGCCGGCCGCCGTGCTCAGCGTCTCAGGTGCCAGCGCACGGGCAGGCTCTTGACGCCGCGCTGGAAGTTGGAGCGCAGGAAGCGGGGTTCAGCGAGGGGCTCCATTCGATCGAAGCGCCGGGTCAGTTCCACAAACAGGGCCCGCATCTGGGCCACCGCCAGTTGGGCACCAATACAGAAATGCGGACCGTAGCCGAAGCTGAGGTGCGGATTCGGGTCGCGGCTGATATCGAAGTCGTTGGGTCGGGAATATACACGCTCGTCGTAATTGGCCGAGAGGAATGAGACCACCACCTTTTCCCCGGCCTGGATGTCGGCGCCGGCAAGGTCTGTATCGCGGCATGCGGTCCGGCGGAAATTCATTACCGGGGTCCACCAGCGCAACATCTCCTCGACCGCGCCGCCGATTCTGGAGGGATCTTCCTGGATCGCCCGCCAGGCCCCCGGGTGCTGCAGCAGGGCGATCATGCCGCCGGGGATGCCGTTGCGCAGTGTCTCGTTGCCTGCCACGGCGAAGAGCCAGAACATATTCTCGAACTCCTCGATGGTGAGCAGGCCGCCCTCGTCGTCGACCTGGGCCAGCAGGATGGACATGACATCGTCACCCGGGTGGGCCCGCTTGTGCTCCGCCAGCAGGTGGGCGTAGCGGTACAGGTCATCCATGCCGCTGCGGGAGCGGGGGTCGGGCATGTTGCCCTGGGCGTCGGCGCGAGGACGGAGTCTGAGCGCCTCCCGCGCCAGGGCGGTCCCGGCCTGTTGGTCGAAGGCGGCGGAGACCCGGTAGTCCGGGTCCTGGTAACCGATCACCCGGTTCGCCCAGTCGAACATCAGGTAGCGGTCCTCCCGCGGCAGGCCGAAAATGTCCGCCAGGCAGAGCAGGGGCATATCGGAGGCGATGTCCTTGACGAAGTCGCAGGTTCCACTGGTCTCCGTGCCCACGACCCGGTCTACGATGGCGACGGCGTGCTCCCGGATACGCTCCTCCAGCTGTCTGATCGCCTTCGAGGTGAAGGCGTTGATCAGCAGGCGCCGCAGGCGGGTGTGCTCCGGCGGGTCCTTGTTGAGCATCATCTGCTGGACATAGGCCAGGTCCTCGGGCGTCGCGGGGTCGCGCAGCTGGGTGGCGCCCAGGTGGGAGGAGTACACCTTGGGATTCCTGAGCACTTCGATGCACTCGGCGTGGCGCAGCACCAGCCAGAAGCCCCGGCCTCCCGGCCACTCTGCGAGCCGATGCTCGTCCACCCGGATCACGGCCGCCTCCTGGCGGAGTTCGCCCAGCTTACCTATCGGGGCGCCGCGCTCGTAGACCAGAGGATCGTAGAGAAATTCGAGATGTTGCTGGTTATGCGCCATGGCGCGAGTATACCAACAATCCCGCCAGCGGTATCCGGGAACGGGCGCTTTGACAGCGGCGGGCAAGTTGCTGTTGAGGTGGCCGTCGACTGATGGGGGTTGACCCGGAGGCACCCGATGTCGCTATCGGGCACAGACCCCTGATCGGCGGGCCCCGGGTGCCGGTAACCTGGTTTGCCGGAAGCTGATAGACCGCGGGGATGGCCGCGGCCTTAGAGGCGCTCAGGCGCCCAGCTGCAGCCCCCCGATGATGACCTTCTGGACCTCTGACGCGCCCTCGTAGATGCGCAGGGCGCGGATTTCACGGTAGAGGCTCTCCACGATGTTACCGCTGACCACGCCGAGTCCGCCGTGCAGCTGCAGTGCCTGGTCGATGATTTTCTGCGCGGCCTCCGTGGCGTACAGCTTTGCCATCGCCGCCTCGCGGGTGATCCGCCCGGCGCCATTGTCTTTTTTCCACGCGGCGCGGTAGATCAGCAGGGCGCTGGCGTCGATCTCCAGCGCCATCTCCCCCAGGGTCGATTGAGTCATCTGCAGGTCGGCAAGACGCCCGCCGAACATCGGCCGCTGCCTGCTGTGGGCAACGGCCTCGTCCAGCGCCCGGCGGGCGAAGCCCAGGGCGGCGGCTCCGACGGTGGAGCGGAATACGTCGAGGGTCGCCATGGCGATCTTGAAGCCCTGACCCTCTTCACCGACCCGTTGCGATGCGGGAATGCGGCAATCGTTGAACTCCAGCCGGCCGAGCGGGTGCGGCGCGATCACGTCGATGCGCTCCGCCACGGTGAAGCCCGCCGTGTCGGCGTCCACCACGAAACAGCTGATGCCCTTGCTGCCGGTGCCCTCGCCGGTGCGCGCGAAGACGGTGTAGAAGTCGGCGATGCCGCCGTTGGATATCCAGGTCTTGCAGCCGTTGAGCACGTAGTCGTCGCCGTCCCGGCGGGCTGATGTGCTCATGGCGGCGACGTCGGAGCCGGCATTGGGCTCGGAGAGGGCGAAGGCCGCAATGGCGTCGCCGCGGGCCACGCGCGGCAGGTAGTTCTCCCGGATACCCTCGGAGGCAAAGAGTGACAACGCACCGCTGCCGAGCCCCTGCATGGCGAAAGCGAAATCGGCCAGGCCGGAGTAGCGGGCCAGTGTCTCCCGGGTCAGGCAGAGGCGCCGCACCTGCAGGGTGTCTGTGTTACCGCCGTAGGCTGCGGGCACCGCGTTGGCCAGGAAGCCGGCCGCGCCGAGCTCGCGCACGAGCAGCCGGCACTCGGCGTCGACGTCGCTGTGGTCCAGGGGCAGGGTGGCGAGCGTTTTCTCGCACCACTGGTCGACCTCCGCCGCCAGCCGGCGGTGGTCATCATCCAGGAAAGGCCAGTTCAGGTAGTCCTTGTCGCTCATGCCGCTGCCCTCAGTCGCCCAGGAATTCCGGTGCCTGCTTGTTGACGAAGGCGTTGTAGGCCCGCTCGAAGTCCCGGGTCTGCATGCAGATGGCCTGGGCCTGGGCCTCGGCCTCGATCGCCTGGTCGATACTCATGTTCCACTCCTGGTGGAGCATCGTTTTGGTGATGCCATGGGCGAAGTTCGGCCCGGCCACGATGCGCGCCGCCGCCTCCCTCGCCGCGCCGTAGGGGTCATCGCCGAGGCCGTTATACCAGCCCCAGCGTTCCCCCTCGTCCGCCTTCATGGCGCGACCGGTGTAGAGCAGGTCGGAGGCGTGGCCCTGGCCGATGATGCGCGGCAGCAGGGCGCAGGCGCCCATGTCGCAGCCGGCGAGGCCCACCCGGGTGAACAGGAACGCGACCTTGGCGTCAGGGGAGCCATAGCGCAGATCGGAGGCCATGGCGATGATCGCGCCGGCACCGGCACAGATGCCCTCGACCGCGCTGATCACGGGCTGGGGGCAGGCGCGCATCGCCTTTACCAGGTCGCCCGTCATGCGGGTGAAGGCCAGCAGGCCTTTCATATCCATCTTCGTCAGGGGACCGATGATCTCGTGGACGTCGCCGCCGGAGCAGAAATTGCCACCGGCGCCGCGAATGATGACCGCCTGCACGTCGTCGGCGTAGACCAGGTCGCGGAACAGGTCGCGCAGTTCGGCGTAGGAGTCGAAAGTCAGGGGGTTTTTCCGTTCGGGCCGGTTGAGCGTGATGGTGGCGACGGTGCCGTCGACCTCCCACAGAAAGTGCTCCGCCTGGTAGTCGGCGCGCTGGATCGGTTTCATAATGTCTCTCTTTTCCTGGTTCGTTTTGTGGTGCGCGAGCGCCCGGCGCTACATCACCTCGCCACCGGAGACCGATATGGCCTGCCCGGTGATCGCGCTGCTGCTCTCCTGGCAGAGCCACAGGACCGCGGCGGCAACCTCGGCGGGCTGCACCAGCCGGCCCTGGGGATTGCTGCCGGTGAACCGGGCCAGCGCCTCTGATTCGCTGCGACCGGTTTTCGCCATGATATTCGCCACCGCCGAGTGCACCAGGTCGGTATCGGTGTAACCGGGGCATACCGCGTTGACGGTGATGCCGCGGGTCGCACATTCCAGGGCCAGGGCGCGGGTCAGGCCGAGCACCCCGTGCTTGGCGGCACAGTAGGCGCTGACGTAAGCATAGCCCTTCTGGGCAGCGGTGCTGGCGATGTTCACGATACGTCCCCACCCTGCGGCCTGCATCGGTTCGATCACCGCCCGGGTGCAGTGGAAGACCGCATCGAGGTTGACGGCCATGACCTGCCGCCAGGCGTCGACAGCCAGTTTGTGAAACGGCGTGGTGGGAGCGGCGCCGGCGTTATTGACCAGGATACCGATCGGGCCGGACCGCTCCGCGGCCTCCCTGAACGCCTGCGCCACCTCCTCTGGGTCGGTGACGTCGCAGGTGATGGCACTGATGTTGGCGTTCGCCGCCGCCAGTGCGGCAAGGGGGGCGTGGCGCCGTCCCATCACGGTGACGTGAGCCCCCGCTTCCGCCAGCGCCGTGCTGATCGCGCTGCCGATGCCGGTGCCGCCGCCGGTGACTACGGCGTGGCGGTCGATCATGCGTTGATCGCCATGTCCGCGGCGCGTGCCAGGTTGCGCTCCAGCTGGTCGAAGCCGGCCTGGTACTGCACCGGACAGGTAACGCCATCGCCCCGGTACTGCATCTGGGCGGCCGCTCTCAGGGTCCAGGCGGGATCCATCAGGTGGGGGCGTGCCAGGCAGCAGAGGTCGGCGCGGCCCGCGGCGATGATGGAGTTCACGTGATCGAGTTCGTAGATGTTGCCCACCGCCATGGTGGCAATCCCGGCGTCGTTGCGCACCATGTCGGAAAAAGGTGTCTGGAACATGCGACCGTACACCGGCTGCGCATCCGGCGACGTCTGCCCCGCAGAGACGTCGATGATATCCGCCCCGGCGCCCTTGAAGGCCCGGGCGATCTCGACCGCCTCCTCCGGGGTGACCCCGTCGTCCCCGAGCCAGTCCGTGGCAGAGATGCGGACCGCGAGCGGCTTCTCCCCCGGCCAGCGCCCGCGAACGGCGCGGCACACCTCCAGCGGAAAGCGCAAACGGTTTTCCAGGCTCCCGCCGTACTCGTCGCCGCGCTTGTTGAGGGCGGGGGTGATGAAAGCCGACAGCAGGTAGCCGTGGGCGGCGTGCAGCTCGATCATATCGAAACCCGCGCGCTCGGCGCGCCCGGCGGCAGCGACGAACTGGTCGATCACCCGGTCCATATCCGCGCGGGTCATCTCCCGCGGCACCTGGCAGTGGGCTGCAAAGGGGTGAGCCGACGGGGAGATGATCTCCCAGCCTCCCTCGGCGAGGGGGATGTCCGCCTGTTTACTCTCCCACGGTTTGAGGGTGGACCCCTTTGGTCCCGCGTGACCGATCTGCAGGCAGAACCTCGCATCGGTGTGGGTGTGGATGAACGCGTTGATGCGCTGCCACGCGGATTCCTGGGCATCGTTCCAGATGCCCGGGCAGCCCGTGGTGATCCGCGCATCCGGACTGACATCGGTCATTTCCGTGTAGACCAGGCCGGCGCCCCCCTGGGCCAGGGCGCCGTAGTGGACCAGGTGCCAGTCCGAGGGCAGCCCCTCTTCCGCGCTGTACATCGACATGGGCGACACCACCACCCGGTTGTTGAGTTCCATATCGCGCAGCCTGAAGGGCAGGAACATGGGGGGGACCGGTTGGTCGACGGGCCTGCCGAGCACCTTCGAAGCGAGATGCTTTTCGTAGCCCTCGAGCCATTCGCGGTCGCGCAGCCGGAGGTTCTCGTGGCTCACCCGCTGGCTGCGGGTGAGCATGGAGTAGTTGAGCTGTTTGGTGTCGAAGGCCTCGATGTAGCGGGGCGCGTTCTCGAACCAGATCATGGCGTTGCGCGCGGCGCTCTGCAGCCTCAGCGCCTCGACCTCGCGCTCCGCCTGGTAGTTGCGCAGTGCCTCGGGCAGCGGCGCTTCGCTCGCCAGATGGCTGGCCAGGGCGATGGCATCCTCCAGCCCGAGCTTGGTCCCGGAGCCGATCGCGAAATGGGCGGTGTGTGCGGCGTCGCCGATCAGCACGATCCGGTCGTCCTTGATCCAGTTGCGGCACAGCACCCGGGGAAAACTGATCCAGGCTGAGCCGCGGATGTGGGCGGAGTTGGTCAGCAGTTTATGTCCGCCGAGATACTTCTCGAAGATCCTGCGGCAGGTCTCGGCGCTCTCCTCGTGGGTCATATGCTCGAAGCCGAGCGCATCGTAGACGTCGGGCTGGCACTCGACGATGAAGGTGGAGGTGTCGCGGTCGAACTGGTAGGCGTGCACCCAGATCCAGCCGTGTTCGGTTTTCTCGAAGATGAAGGTGAAGGCATCCCGGAAACTCTGGTGGGTGCCCAGCCAGACGAACTTGTTGGGGCGCAGGTCGATGTCGCACTGAAAAACGTCGAGGTTGCCGTTGCGGACCTTGGAGTTGAGGCCATCGGCGGCGACGATCAGGTCGGCATCCCCGAATTGCTCGTCGATGTCGGACAGTTCGAATTCGTGTTCGAAGACCAGGTTGACCCCCAGCTCCATCGCGCGGCCGTGCAGGATCTGCAGCATGCGCTTGCGCCCGATGCCGATGAAACCGTGGCCGTCGGAGCGCTCCACTTCGCCGCGCACGTGGCAGTCGATCATGTCCCAGTGAACCAGCTCGTCGATCATGATCTGGGCGCTGACCGGGTCGTTCTTCTTGAGGTTCTGCATGGTCTCGTCGGAGAAAACCACGCCCCAGCCGAAGGTATCCCCCGGGCGATTGCGCTCGTACACCGTGATATCGTGCGAGGGGTCCCGCAGTTTCATCGAGATCGCAAGGTAGAGACCGGAGGGGCCGCCGCCGAGGCAGACTATCTTCATGCCGATATCCTCAGTACGCAGAGATGCCCGGATTCTAGGTGATAATATTTTAAATGTAAAATATATTATTTGAACTTTAAAGAATTGCGCTTTGAATGCAGAATAGGGCCCCTCCAACAGGATAAGAAAAGGCATAAGCAATGAATGCCCGACTGGACTCGGAATCACGCATCCAGGAAGACGATCACCTGGCCCTCAAGCTGTGGCTGCGTCTGCTGACCTGCACCAACATGGTCGAGGCGGTGCTGCGGCAGCGGCTCAGGGATACCTTCCAGAGCACGCTGCCGCGCTTCGACCTGCTGGCCCAGCTGGAACGGCACCCGCACAAACTGACAATGGGTGAGCTGTCCAGCCTTATGATGGTGTCCGGGGGCAATGTCACCGGGCTGGTGACCCAGCTCGAAAAAGAGGGACTGGTCAGTCGCACGGCACTGGAGACCGACCGCCGCACCTACCAGGTGGGACTGACCCCCAGGGGCCAGAAGTACTTCCAGCGCATCGCCGAGCAACACGAGCAATGGGTGGTGGAGCTGTTTGCCGAGATGGGCCATCAGCAACAGGAACAGTTGATGGACGACCTTCTCGCCCTCAAGCAGAGCGTCCAGCAGGCCACCGCCACCCTGTGAGCCGCCGGCGGCGGTTGCGCCGCCACCTCCGAAATGACGTCACCCGGTACGCGTCCTGCCTCCCGTCATGCGGTGGCCCCTCCCGCCTGGGCAACGGTATGACGCCGCTCCAACCCCGGTTCGGCCTGGACCGGCACGGACCCGCAAAATACTTGAAGGTAAGCAAAACATACTGTATGTTCAAAACCCGTTGGCCCGGGCCCGATGGCCGGGGCGCGCCGCCGGCCTGGGGCGGAGTGGTCACGCGCCGCTTCCCGACGGGCAGCGACGGCTATACTAGTGTGCGTCTGATCTGCGGTCCCCCTGCGGGACAGGACGCGGGGCCGGACAGGAACCAGAGAGCGAGGTAATACCGTGAGCGACCTTGAACAGTTTCGCCGGGAGGTGCGGGGCTGGCTGGAGGAGAACTGTCCCCCGGCCATGCGCGAGCCCGCCAGGAATTTTGGGGATGTCTACTGGGGAGGCCGCAATCCGGAGATCGATCATCCGGACCAGAAAGTCTGGTGCGATCGCATGGCCGGGCGCGGCTGGACCGTGCCCGACTGGCCGGTGGAGTACGGCGGGGCGGGTCTGTCGAAGGAGGAAGTGAAAGTCCTGCGCCAGGAGATGGCTTCGCTGGGGGCGCGTTCGCCGCTGGAAAGTTTTGGCATCTCCATGCTCGGCCCGGCCCTGCTCAAGTTCGGCAACGAGGAGCAGAAGCTCGAGCACCTGCCGAAAATCGCCCGCGGCGAGATCCGCTGGTGCCAGGGCTATTCGGAGCCCAATGCCGGCTCTGACCTCGCGAGCCTCGCGACCCGGGCGGAGGACAAGGGCGATCACTACCTGATCAACGGCCAGAAGATCTGGACCTCCTACGCAGACAAGGCCGACTGGATCTTCTGCCTCGTCCGCACGGACAACTCCGGCTCCAAGCACGAGGGCATCAGCTTCATCCTGTTCGACATGGAGACCCCCGGGGTGACCACCCGGCCGATCCGGCTGATCAGCGGTTCGTCGCCCTTCTGCGAAACCTTCTTCGACAACGTGAAGGCGCTCAAGAAGAACCTGGTGGGCGAGGAGGGAAAGGGCTGGACCATCGCCAAGTACCTGCTCACCCACGAGCGCGAGATGATCTCCGGTTTCGGCACCGCGCCGAAAAAATCGGTGGGGAAGATGGCGATCGAGGCGATCGGGGCGGATGCCACCGGTCGCCTGGCTAATGGCGTCCTGCGCCAGGCGATTGCCCAGTATCAGCTCGATACCATGGCTTTCGGGGCGACCATGGCCCGCGTCGGCGACGAGGCCAGGGCCGGCCAGGGGCTGGGCGCCGCCTCCTCCATCTTCAAGTACTACGGTACCGAACTGAACAAACGGCGCAACGAGCTGAACCTGGCGGTCAGCGGCGAGTATGCCCTCGGCTGGGAGGGTGAGCCCTATCGCGGTGGCACGGTATGCCGGGACTGGTTGCGCTCCAAGGGCAACTCGATCGAGGGGGGCACCTCCGAGGTGCAGCTGAATATTATTGCCAAGCGGGTGCTCGGGCTCCCGGACGAATAGGCGGCGGAACAGAGGAACTGGAGATCATGGCACTGGTATTGAACGAAGAGCAGGTGATGCTCAAGGATTCCGCCGCGGGATTCCTGGCGGAGAAGGCGACGGTGGCGCACCTGCGGGAGCTGCGCGACAGCCGCAGCGAGCGCGGTTTCTCCGACGCAGTCTGGCGTGAAATGGTGGAGATGGGCTGGGCCGGCATCGCCATCCCCGAGGCCTTCGGCGGCCTCGGCTATGGCTATACGGGCCTTGGGCTGGTGCTGGAGCAGGCCGGCCGCAATCTCAGCGCCAGTCCGCTGCAGTCGACCGTGCTGGTCGCAGCCACGCTCGTTGCGGAACTGGGCAGCGGCGGGCAGAAGGAACAGTGGCTGGCGGCCATCGCCTCCGGCGAGAAGCTGGTGAGCCTGGCGTTGCAGGAGGGGCGGCACCACGCGCCGGAGCAGACTGCCGCGCGCGCCGTGCAGGAGGGCGACGAGTACGTGATCAACGGCACCAAGACACTGGTGCTGGATGCCCACGTGGCGGACGCCTTCCTGGTGATTGCGCGTACGGCGGGTGAGGCGCCCGCCGGGGCCGGCCTGAGCGCCTTCCTGGTGGAGGCCGGAGTTCCCGGTCTGTCGGTTGAACGTCGCAGCATGGTCGATTCGCGCAATGCCGGCACCGTCACCCTCGATGGCGTGCGGGTGCCGGCGACTCATCTGCTCGGCGGGGCCGGGGAGGCCTGGGAGGGCCTCGAGCGGACGCTCGATATCGCCAATATTGGCCTCGCCGCGGAACTGCTGGGGCTGTCCGAGGAGGCTTTCGAGCGAACTGTCGGTTATCTCAAGGAGCGGAAGCAGTTCGGTCGGCTTATCGGCTCCTTCCAGGGGCTGCAGCACCGTGCGGCGGAGCTGTTCGCGGAGCTGGAGCTCGCCCGATCCATTGTGCTTCGCGCCCTGCAGGCGGTGGACGGGGGCGCAGAGGATCTCTCCCTGCTGGCCAGTGCCGCCAAGGCAAAACTGTGTGAGGTTGCCCAGCGGGCCACCAACGAGGCGATCCAGATGCACGGTGGCATCGGCATGACCGACGAACACGAGATCGGCTTTTTTATCAAGCGGGCCCGGGTTGCCCAGCATACTTTCGGCGACTACAACTATCATCTGGACCGCTTTGCGCGACTGAGCGGATTCTAGTGTCCTGTCGGAGAACCCGTGACGATGAACCCGGAGATTGTGAAAATAGATGACGTGGTAGCATCGTTGACGTCGCCGGGACAGCCCTTTGAACTGGATGCCGTGGAAATCGACGGCGTCGAGTACCGCAACTTCGCGGCCTTGCCGCCGAGCCTGGGTCACTACTGCCGGCTGATGCGACAACATGCAGAGAAGGATTTCGCGGTATACCGGCAGGAGCGCTACACGTTCGGAGAAACCTGGCAGCACAGTGCGGCCTTTGCGGCGGCACTTGTCGGGCAATTCGGTGTCGGCAAGGGCGACCGGGTCGCCATTCTCAGCCGCAACAACCCGCAATGGATGATGGCTTTCATTGCCGCGGTTGCCGTCGGCGCGGTGGTGGTGCCGATGAATGCGTGGTGGACCACGGAGGAGCTTGATTACGGCTTCGAGGACAGCGGGGCAAAGGTCGTCGTTGCCGACCGCGAGCGGGTGGAGCGGCTTGTCCCGATTGTCGGGCGCCACGGTCTGCGGGTTATCGCGATAGACGACTGCAGTGAGACCGGAGTCGACCACACCGCCTTTGGGACGCTGCTGGAGGCGTTCGCCGGTGCCGAGATGCCCGACGTCGACGTGGCCCTCGACGACCCGGCCACCATCATGTACACATCCGGCTCGACCGGCCATCCCAAGGGGGCGCTCTCCTCCCACCGGGGGATTCTCTCCGCACTGTTCAGCTGGATGTTGCTCGGCCAGGCCGTCAAGCTCACGGCCGGCGACAGCGGCGCCGACCGCTATCCCCCCGCCGGGCTGCTGACTGTCCCGCTGTTCCACTGCACGGCCAGCCACTCGGCCTTTCTGCTGTCGCTGCTGATCGGCCGCAAGCTGGTGATCATGCACAAGTGGGATGCGCAGGAGGCGCTGCGCCTGATCGAGGAGGAGCGCATCACCTGGTTCAACGGCGTGCCTACCATGTCCGCCGAGCTGCAGGCGGCCGCAGAGCATACCGACCGGGACCTCTCCTCGCTGGCCGAGATCATGGCCGGCGGCGCCCCCCGGCCGCCGGGTCAGGTGGGCAGGATAGCGGACACTTTCCGCCGGTCCCGTCCCGGCATCGGCTACGGCCTGACCGAGACCAATGCACTGGGTACGGTGAACGCAGGCGCACTCTACCTGGCGAAGCCCGGCAGCGCCGGGCGCCCGGTCCCGCCGGTCACCGAGATCCGCATTGTCGATGAGGGCGGTAACCCGCTGCCCGCCGGGGAGCGGGGGGAGGTCTGTATCAAGTCCCCCGCCAATATCCGCGGTTACTGGAACAAGCCGGAGGCGACCGCCGAGGCCTTTGCCGACGGCTGGTTCCACACCGGCGACGTCGGCTACCTGGACGAGGAGGACTTTCTCTACATCGTCGACAGGATCAAGGAGATCATCATTCGCGGGGGGGAGAACATCAGCTGCATCGAGGTGGAGGCGGCGATCTACAGCCACCCGGACGTCTTCGAGGCGGCGGTGTTCGGTCTGCCCGACGAGCGCCTCGGAGAGATCGTGGGCGCCGCCGTGGTTCTCCGGGAGGGCGCCAGCATGGGCGCGGAGCAGCTGAGGGAATACCTGACCGGGCATCTCGCCGGCTTCAAGATTCCGGCGCACATCTGGTTTCGCACCGAGCAGCTGCCACGCATCGCCTCGGGCAAGATCTTCAAGCGCCAGCTCAAGGCCGATTATGCGGCCCGCCTGGCGGGCCGGGCATAGGCCGGCCCGACATCCGACAGCGCACCAGACAATCAAGAGACAACGGACGAGAAAAGGAGAGAAAGGTTATGGATCTTGGAATCAGTACCAAAGTTGCACCGTTACTGGAGGAGGTGCGAGGCTTCGTAGCCGAGGAGGTCGCACCCCTCGAGCATGAATATCTGCAGGAAGTCGCGACGGGAGACCGCTGGCAGTTCACCGCCCGCCAGACCGAGATCATGGAGGGGCTGAAGGCCAGGGCAAGGGAGAAGGGGCTGTGGAACTTCTTTCTGACGGACGGTGAGAATGGCTCGGGCCTTACCACGGTGGAGTACGCCTACCTGGCGGAGGAAATGGGGAAATCCCACATCGCTGCGGAGGTCTTCAACTGTTCGGCACCCGATACGGGTAACATGGAGGTGCTGCACAAATACGGGAGTGAAGAACAGAAAGCGCGCTGGCTGCAGCCGCTGCTGAACGGCGAGATTCGCTCCGCCTACGCCATGACCGAGCCGGGGGTGGCGTCATCGGACGCCACCAATATCTGCACCGAGGCGGTCCTGGACGGGGACGAGTGGGTGATCAACGGCGAGAAACACTATGTCTCCGGTGCCGGCGATCCCCGCTGCAAGATCATGATTGTCATGGTCAAAACCGATACCGATGCGCCCAAGCACCTGCAGCAGTCCCAGATCCTGGTGCCCACGGATACGCCCGGGTTCGAAAACATCCGTCCCATGAACGTCTTCTCCCTGGACGATGCCCCCCACGGGCACATGCACCAGAGATTCACCGACGTGCGGGTGCCCAGGGACAACATCATTCTCGGCCCGGGGCGCGGCTTCGAGATCTCCCAGGGGCGCCTCGGCCCGGGGCGGATCCACCACTGCATGCGGGCAATCGGCGCCGCGGAGAAGGCGCTGCAACTGCTCTGCGAGCGCGCCACCTCCCGCACGGCTTTCGGCAAGCCCCTCAGCCGCCTGGGAGGCAATATCGATATCGTCGCCAACGCGCGCATGGATATCGAGCAGGCGCGCCTGCTCACCCTCAAGACCGCGTGGATGATGGACAACGCGGATCCGAAGGAGGCGCGGATCTGGATCTCGATGATCAAAACCGCGGTGCCCAATGTCTCGATCCGCATTGTCGACCAGGCTATCCAGATGTACGGTGCCCTGGGTGTTTCCCAGGATACCCCCCTGGCGGGCATGTACATGGCCCAGCGCACCCTGCGTCTGGCGGATGGTCCGGACGAGGTGCATCGCATGGTGGTGGGGCGCCATGAGCTCAGGAAATACGCCGAGCAGCGTGACGTCAACGCCACCTTCCGGGACGGCTGACCGGAGCCCGGCGGGACGCGGCTGTCGAGGCCGTGCCCTGGCAGCTACGATGCGCCGCCTACGGGGAGTTCCCGAGTTCGCAGTCTATGATCTCGTGAAAGCGGGCCGCCGCCTCCTCCAGGCCGCCGAACAGCAGGCTGCTGTTGGCACCCGAGCGCATGCCGCGCTGGGCCCCCTCGCAGACGAAGATATCCTCCGCCTGAAACACGCCCTGGTCGATCAGTTCGAAGGAGCGCAGGAAGTGGTCGCGCTCCCTGTCGTTCCCGGGCGGGTGGGGTGTGAGCATGGTGTGAGCAAACACCGTTCGCGCCGGGCTCTGCGGGAACAGGCTGATGATGCTGGTGTAGTCCGGGTGGAATATCAGGACTGCATTGGGAAACACGGTGTAGGAGTAGGTCGCATGCTGACGCAGGTCCAGGGCCTCGGCCGGCAGTCCCGCCGCATCGAATATCTCCGCCCGCGCCACCGCCGAGCGCAGGTGATCGCCGATCCGGTCGGACTCCGCCAGGGCGTCCGGGAAGAATGGTCCCACGCTGTTCCGGTGCAGGCGGACAACGTGATAGCCGTCGAGGAAGGCGTCCTGTATCAATTTCCAGTTGCAGTCGATAGTTCTCACGTGCTGCCGGAAGAAGCTGAAGTCTGCCGTTCCGAAGATCTCGAGGTCATTCCCGAGCCCCGCCAGGTGTCTCTCGATGTCCATGCTTGCGCCGGGTGTCGCCTGCAGCCAGATCAACCCGTGGCGCACGGACGTCGGCAGGGCGACCAGCCCCAATTCTCCCGGGTCGAGGTCACTGAAGCTTTCGGCGCGTGGAATGTTGCGCAGCCTGCCGTCCAGGTCGTAGGTCCACTGATGATAGGGGCAGACCAGGGAGCGCAAGGAGGTGGTGCCCTCCTCCTGTACCAGGCGCATGCCGCGGTGTCGGCATACGTTCATGAAGGTGCCTATCTCCCCCGCTTTGTCGCGCAGGGTGATCAGCGGCAGGCCGAGCCAGTCATGCACCAGGGCGTCGCCCGGCTCGGGAAGTTGAGTGGAGTGGCCAATGATGAGCGGACGGCGGAGGAGGAGCCGTTCCCGCTCCTGCTGAAAGCGCCGCGGATCGGTGTAGTGAGAGACCGGGACCCGCTTGCTGCAGCGAGTGGCTGATGTCCGGGGATCGACTGCGGCCCGGGCCGCCAGCGATTCGAGCAGTGTGACCGGTTCGGGGTGTGTCATGGCGTCTCGAGCCTCCGATCCCTTAGGGGTCGCTACCTGGGAAACGAAGCCCAGCATAGCAGGGCCGCGGGAACAGAAAAATACTTGAAAGACAGGAATACATACTGTATGTTCAAATTCGTTTGAAGTTACGCCGCAAGGGGTAGCGCTTTTCCTGTGCTGCCAGCGGGATTCTCCCGGAAACCCGTTCTCCAGCAACGGGACAGGCGCACGAATCGTTCGCCGCGACTACACTTGAATGGCTTATCCCGCAGAGAAAAAGGAGCAGAACATGGCCGTGAAAATTGTACCCCGGGAAGAGATGGTCAACGCCGTCGGCACCCGTTTCGAACCCACCCCATGGATTACCCTCTCCCAGGAGCGGATCAACGACTTCGCCGACTGTACCGAAGATCACCAGTTCATTCACGTCGACCAGGAGCGCGCCGCGCAGACGCCTTTCGGGGGCACCGTCGCCCACGGCTTTCTCACCCTGTCGATGCTTTCGAAAATGGTGGAGGGAATCGGCGTGATGCCGGAAAACGTCCTGATGGGCCTCAACTATGGCTTCGACAAGGTGAGGTTTTTAGCGCCGGTGCGCGCGGGCAAGCGGGTCCGGGCCCATATCGAGATCAAGGACGTCGACCGCAAGGACGACAACCGCTTCCTGGTCAAGCAGGCCATAACGGTTGAGATCGAGGGAGAGGAGACACCGGCGCTTGTCGCCGAGTGGCTCTCCATGCTGGTCTGTGGCTAGGACACGACCATTCCGCCGGCGCGGTTTCACTGAACCTTCAAGAGAGGATTTGCAAGCATGACTATTCGCTATGACGACAGAGTGGCTATCGTCACCGGAGCAGGTCAGGGACTGGGGCGCAGTCACGCCATCGAACTGGCCAGGCGCGGGGCCCGCGTCGTGGTCAATGACCTGGGCGGGGCCAAGGACGGGACCGGCGCCTCCAGCGAGGCGGCCCTGTCGGTGGTGGCAGAGATCGAGGCCCAGGGCGGTGAGGCCATCGCCAATGGCGCCAATGTGGCCAGCTACGACGAGGTCGAGGCGATGGTGCGGCAGGCCACGGAGAAGTGGGGCCGGGTGGACATCCTGGTCAACAACGCCGGTATCCTGCGCGACAAGAGTTTCCTCAAGGGCAGCCTGGACGATTTCCGGCTGGTGCTGGACGTGCACCTGATGGGCACGGTCAATTGCACCAGGGCGTGCTGGGATATCATGAGAGAGCAGGCTTACGGCCGGGTGGTGGTCACCACCTCCTCTTCCGGCCTGTATGGCAACTTCGGCCAGACCAACTACGGGTCGGCGAAGATGGGGGTGATCGGCCTGATGAACACCCTGGTCCAGGAGGGGGCGAAGTATGACATCCGGGTCAATGCCCTTGCCCCAACCGCCGGCACCCGCATGACCGAGGGCCTGATTCCCGAGAAAGCGTTTGAACTGCTCACCCCGGAGACCGTGACACCGGCGGTGCTTTACCTGGTCGGCGAGGATGCGCCCAATCGCACCATCCTCTGCGCCGGCGCGGGTGCCTACGCGGTCGCCAGGATCGTCGAAACGGATGGCGCCTGGCTGCCGCCCGGGGAGCAGACACCGGAGGGTATCGCGGCGCACTGGGACGAGATCACGTCGCCCCAGGGCGAAAAAGCGCCCCAGGCCGGTTTCGAGCAGACCATCAAGTTCACCGCCAAGGCCGCCGAGGGCCTCGGTATCAAACTGGATTAACCACGGTTGCGGCGCCGGGCAGGCGCCCGCCCACCAAGGAGAAGAGTCAATGAGAGAAGCAGTCATCGTCGCCACCGCGCGCACCCCGATCGGCAAGGCGTACCGGGGCGGGTTCAACAATCTGGCCGGTGCCAGCCTTGGCGCGGCGGCGGTCTCCGAAGCCGTGAGGCGCGCCGGGGTCGACCCGGCCCGGGTGGACGACGTGATCATGGGTTGCGCCATGCAACAGGGCGCCACCGGCAGCAACATCGCGCGGCAGATATCCCTGCGCGCCGGCCTGCCGGTAACCGTCTCCGGGATGACGATCGACCGCCAGTGTTCATCCGGCCTGATGGCCGTGGCCACCGCCGCCAAGCAGATCATCGACGACGGTATGACCTGCGTGATCGGCGGGGGCCTGGAGTCGATCTCCCTGGTGCAGAATGAGCACATGAACCGCCACCGCGCGGTGGATGAGGCGCTGCTGGCGATGCACCCGGATATCCATATGCCGATGCTGCAGACCGCGGAGGTCGTGGCCAAGCGTTACAATATCAGTCGCGAAGCGATGGATGAGTACGGCCTGCAGTCACAGCAGCGCACCGCCGCCGCCTATGAGGCGGGCAGGTATGCCGATGAGCTGGTGCCGGTCACCTGCAAACGCCTGGTCTGGGACAAGGAGACCGGCGAGGCCTCGGAAGCGGAGGCGACCGTTTCCACGGACGAGGGCGTGCGGGCCACCACCGCCGAGGGGCTGGCCGGCCTCAAGACGGTGATCGAAGGTGGCACGATTACGGCGGGCAACGCCTCCCAGCTCTCCGACGGTTCCTCGGCCCAGGTGCTGATGGATGCCAGGGTGGCAGAACAGGAGGGCCTGGAGCCCCTGGGCATCTACCGCGGTATTGCGGTGGCCGGCTGCGAGCCGGACGAAATGGGCATCGGGCCCGTCTTCGCCGTGCCCAAGCTGCTCAAGCAGCACGGCCTGTCCATGGACGACATCGGCCTGTGGGAGCTGAACGAGGCCTTCGCCGTGCAGGTACTCTACTGCAGGGACAAACTGGGAATCGACAACGACAGGCTCAACGTCGACGGCGGCGCCATCTCCATCGGCCATCCCTACGGTATGAGCGGTTCGCGTATGATCGGCCATGCCCTGATCGAGGGGAAGCGGCGGGGCGTGAAGTACGTGGTGATCACCATGTGTGTGGGCGGCGGTATGGGTGCCGCCGGCCTGTTCGAGGTGGTATGACAATCCCGGAACCGGAACGGCGCCTGCGGGCGCCGTTTTCATTCCGGCCATGATCTGTTTCAATTCGAGCAATTTTTAAAGGAGTAGCAGGCATGAAAGCAGTGGTATGCCGTGAACACGGAATGCCCGACAAGCTGGAGCTGGTGCAGGACTGGCCGGACCCGGCGGTGGGCGACAACGACGTGCTGATCCGGGTGAAGGCGGCCGGCCTCAATTTCCCCGATGTGCTGGTGATACAGGGCAAATACCAGTTCCAGCCCGATCTCCCCTTCATTCCCGGCAACGAGTGCTCCGGTGAGGTGACGGCTGTGGGCCCCGCCGTCACCCGCTTCAAGCCCGGCGACAAAGTGATCGCCGCGGGGGGAACCGGGGCGTTCTGCGAGCGCATTGCCGTACACGAGAGCGTGGTGTTCCCGATGCCGGAAGGCCTCAGCTTCGAGCAGGCCGCCGGCGTGAGCATCACCTACTTCACCTCCTATTACGCCCTGAAGCAGCGCGCCAATATACAGCCCGGTGAGACCCTGCTGGTGCTCGGCGCCGCAGGCGGGGTGGGCACGACCGCCATCGAGCTCGGCAAACTGATGGGGGCGAAGGTGATCGCCGCGGCCAGCACCGATGAGAAGCTGGAGCTGTGTCGCCAGCTCGGAGCCGACGAGGTGATCAATTACAGCACCGCCTCCCTGAAGGATGCCCTCAAGGAGCTCACCGGGGGCAGGGGGGTCGACGTTGTCTACGACCCCGTGGGCGGCGATTACGCGGAGCCCGCCGTTCGCAGCATGGCCTGGAACGGCCGCTACCTGGTCATCGGCTTTGCCAGCGGCCCGATCCCGAAGATCCCGCTGAACCTGACGTTGCTCAAGGGCTGCAGTATTGTCGGGGTCTTCTGGGGGCGTTTCGTGGGCGAGGAGCCTGAGGAGCACCAGAAAAATATCAGGGAGCTGTGGGAGCTGTTCGCCAGCGGCAAGCTGAAACCCATCGTGAACGATGTCTTTCCCCTCGAGCGCTATGAGGACGCCTACAACTGCATGATCGAGCGACGTGCTCGCGGCAAGGTGATCCTGACGCCCTAGTGTCCTGTCCCATTAATTCGTTCAATTTCAGCGTGCCAGCCAAGGCCTCCAGGAAGACGCGCCTCGCAGGCAATGGCCGTAGCCCTTGGCAAGAGGCGCAACGCGGCTGGAGGCCTTGGCTGGCGCGCCCTGCGGGAGCCTACAGAAAGCGCTGCCGCCGCGTTGCGAACCTTGGAAATACTACCAGTATTCCCTGCGGATCGCGCCTTGCTGCAGCGCTTTCTGTAGGCATCTGAAATGCAACGAATTAATGGGACAGGACACTAACCGACTCAACCAGTGTTACCAGGCCCCAGGAGGAGAGCCTATGCAGCCCTTCGTATTCAACACCACCGCCCAGATCGTCTGCGCGCCGGGAGCGGCCCTCGACCTGGCCGCCGCCTGCCGGCGGCTGGGCATCGGGAAACCACTGCTGGTCACGGACCCGGGCCTCGTCGCCATCGGCCTGGTAGCGCCGGTGGTCGCCTCCCTGGCGCAGGCCGGCCTGTCCCCGGTGGCGTTCGACCAGGTGCGGGAGGACCCCCCGGAAGAGACCGTGCTGTCGGCCGCGGAGCTGGGCGGTGCTGAACGGGTCGACGGGGTGATCGCCGTCGGCGGCGGCAGCTCGATGGACGTGGCCAAGGTGGTGGCGGTGTTGCTCGGCGGGGAGCAGGGCCTGGCCGATCTCTATGGGGTCGACCAGGTTACAGGTCCCCGCCTGCCCCTCGTACTGGTGCCGACCACGGCCGGAACCGGTTCTGAAGTGACCCCGGTCGCGGTGATCACCACCGGGGCTACCACCAAGGCGGGCATCTCCTCCGCGTGGCTGCTGCCGGACGTGGCGGTGCTCGATGCCGACCTGACCCTCGGGCTGCCGCCGGCCGCGACCGCCATGACCGGGGTGGATGCCATGGTTCACGCCATCGAGGCCTACACCTCCCGCCACAAGAAAAATCCCGTTTCGGATATCCTCGCGCGCCAGGCCCTGGCCCTGCTGGCGCGCAATATCCGCACCGCTGTCCACGACGGCCAGAACCGGGATGCCCGCGCCAACATGCTGCTCGGCGCCTGTCTGGCGGGGCAGGCCTTCGCCAATGCCCCGGTCGCTGCGGTACATGCCCTGGCCTATCCCCTCGGGGGGCACTATCACCTGCCTCACGGGCTGACCAACTCCCTGGTGCTGCCGGCGGTGATGGACTTCAATGCCCCTGTTGCCGGGGAGCTGTACGCCGAACTGGCGGAGATCGTCACCGGCGAGCCCGTGGCGGGCGGCGGGGAGGCCAGAACCCAGGCGCTGATAGACGCCATGCGCCAGTTGATCAGCGACGTGGCGCTGCCGGCCACGCTGCAGCAGGCCAGGGTACCTGAAGGCGATCTGGAGATGCTGGCCGGGGACGCCATGCTGCAGCAGCGCCTGCTGGTCAACAACCCCCGGGATGTCACCTATGACGATGCGCTGGCGATCTACCGGGCCGCGTACTGGGGGACCGCGTGAGCAAGCCTGAGATACCGGCGCGGGAGGATTACCGGGTCTTTTACCCGATCACCACGCGCTGGTCTGATAACGACATCTACGGTCACGTGAATAACGTGACCTACTATTCCTACTTCGACAGTGCAGCCAATCGCTATTTGATCGAGGAGGGCGGCCTCGACATCAGCGACGGCCGCATCGTGGGTTACGTGGTGAATTCCGGCTGCCACTACCACGCCCCTGTGACCTATCCGGAACCCATCGAGGCGGGCCTGCGGGTGGACAGGCTCGGCAACAGCTCGGTGCAGTACGGGATCGCGATTTTCCGGGATGGGGAGCAGCGGGCCGCTGCCCACGGCCACTTCGTGCACGTCTTCGTGGAGCGGGCGGCGAATAAATCCGTGCCCATTCCTGACAACCTGCGCACGGCGCTGGAGAAGCTTTCGGTCTGACCGGCGGCGGCCGATGGCAGCGCGGCGCCGGGCGCTGGAGGCCGCGACCAGGATCAGTATTTGAAGTCTGCCCGGGCCAGCAGGTCGTCCGCGCTGTTGCGCAACTCCACCCGCCAGGAACCCCGCATGGTCCCGCTGATGAACTTGCTGGAGTAGCTGCGCCAGCGGTTCGAGCCCACGCGCACTTTTACCTCCGCCGCCACCTTGTCGGCCCGGATCCAGCGGTAGCGCAGGGTTTCCCCCACGAGGCCGCGCACGTCGGAGAAGGCGAACACCGCCAGCGGCCCCCCGGGGGGGCGTGCCCGGATATCGCTCAAGCCCCCCACCGGTTCCCGATTGCGGACCTCATCGGTGAGCAGGAACCGGGTGACGTTGTCGGAGAAGATGCGGGTTTCACCCGCGGCCAGCAGGCTTGCCCGCGCCGGTGGTGCAGCGGGAGCGGGCGCCTGTTCCCCGGTGTCCCGGCTGCCACTGACGGCGGGGGTGGCGGAACTGGCGGTTGCGGCGGGCGGTTGTGCCGCCGGGTTTTCGGCTTGCAACTCGGCGGTGGGTGCCGCCGCGATGGCACTGTCGGGCTGCGCCGCAGGCAATCGTTCCGGGGGCGGTGCTGGCGCCACCGACGATTCCGTTTCCGCTATCGCCGGAGTGGGCTCTTCAGTTCGCTCTGCCGGCGCCGGCGCCGGCTCCGGCTCCGCTATCGCGGCAGCGGGCGTCGGTGGTGAGGCGGCGATGGTGTCGCCGCCCGGGCCGGTTGCGCCCGCGCCTTCTGCCGGCGCCTGGTCGGGCGTGAGCAGGGCCCTGAAAAAAAGGGTAACCACCACGACCAGTGCCAGCCCCACCAGCGCGATGCGGTCCCAGCGATAGGCGTATTTTGTGTTTTCAGTGACGTCCGGCCCCGCTTCCGGTGCCATTTTTACGCGTACAGTCAGCTTGCGCTGCGGGTCGGTCATGGGGTCTGTGGTCGATGGATGGCCGTGCCGGCGAAACAGCGCTCACTATACAGTCATCACGGGGAGATTGACACCACCGGGGACGCTCCGGGCGGGTGCCGGGGCTACTGGCGGAGCGCCTTGCGCCAGAAAACACCGGCCCAGTCGATACGGACGATGGCCTCGTCGATCGCCTCCGCCTCGCGGAACTCCTCCACGGCCCGGCGGCAGGCGGGCAGGAAGTAGTCGTCGATGATGATGTAGCCGCCCGGGGCCACCCGGTGATAGAGCGCCTGCAGGGCGTCCCGGGTGGACTCATAGAGGTCGCCATCGAGGCGCAACAGGGCAATGGTCTCCACTGGCGCGCCGGGGAGGGTGTCCCGGAACCAGCCCTCGAGGAACCGGACCCGCTCGTCCAGCAGTCCGTAGTCGCGGAACACCCGCTCCACCTCGGCGCGGCTGACCGCCAGGTGGGGGTAGACCTCCCGGCTGAGATCCAGGCCCAGGTCGAGTTCCTCGCTCGGCACCGGCAGGCCCTGGAAGGAATCGGCGAGCCATACCGTGCGCTCCGGGTCTCCCAGCGCCTCGAGTACACCCTTCATGAAAACGGCGCCGCCGCCGCGCCATACCCCGCACTCGATAAGGTCGCCCGGCACGCCGTCGGCCATGACGCTCCTGATGCAGTCGGCGATGTTGTCCAGGCGCGCCTCGCTCAGCATGGTGCGCGAGTAGGGAATGCCCGCCATCGCCTCGTTGTCCGCCCAGCCATCCCGCCGCCACTGCTGCAACCGGGCCCAGGCCTGCGGCCTGCGGGCGATGACGTCGAGCAACCCCGCCGGTGAATACTCCTCGCTGTCGGAGAGGCAGTTCAGGAGATACTGGATACGCAGCTCGTTGTCCAGGTAGAGCTGGTTGAGCAGCGATTTCCTGAGCAGTCCGAGGTAGCGATCAGTATTGGTCATGGGCACGCCCTGAGCGTCATGCGCGGGTAGATTGTTCGGGGCAGCGAGGAAGTCGACGCTGCCGGGGCGCGCACTCACCGCTTGCCACTGACCGCATCCTTCCACTCCTGGGAGACCTGTCCCGGCTGCGAGGGCCTGTTCTTCAGGTGAATCTTCGAGTGCAGGGTGGGCAGGTGCCCGAGATAGAAAACATCCTTCTCTCCCGCCCGGAAGTCGCGTCCGCGAATCGCCTCGTACTGGCGCCGGTAGGTCGCCACCCGCGCGTCGCGCTGTTCGGGCGTGACGTTGGTGGTGGTGCCCCCGTGCACCTGGTGGAAGGTCCCTTCACCCACCAGCAGGACGGGTTCCGTCCCCGTCAGTTCGGTGGCCTCACGGCACATGTCCATGTTGAGGAAGCCGCAGCCGGGCAGATCGAAGCGCTCGTCGGCGCCACCGATGGCGGCAAAGACATCGCGCCGCATGAATAGGCAGTTGCTCTCCATCATCTTGTTAAACCATGTGATTTTCGGAACGCCCCCGATGAGGGGCTCGCCGATTTCGAACAGGCGATAGCCGTCCTCGGGCCAGCCGATTCGCTGGAGCAGGGCGTCCTCGCGGGCCTGGTCGTAGCCCTGCAGGATGGTGTCGTTCTGCTCGCCCGGCCCGAGGAAAAAGTAACGGGTGAGGACAACCGGCTCGGAGAAGGCGCGGAATGCCGCCAGGGCCAGCTTGAGCACGCCGGGCGTCAGCAGGTGCGCGCCGTCTATCATGAAGCAGAGGATCTCTCCCTGCGCCTGGCTCGCGCCGTAGTTGAGGGCCGCGGCGGGTGAGGGTGGAGGATTCTCGAGGTAGTGGTAATGAAAACGGGAGCCGAATGCCTCCACCGTCGCCGCATCCATCCTTGCGGGTGAGCCGTTGTCGATGACCAGGACTTCGTAGTCGTGGGCGCTGACGCCCCGCTGGTAGGTGGGGCTCAGGCTCTGCAGTGAACGCGGGATTTCCCGGGCCATATCGTAGGCGACCAGGATGACGGAGAGTTTCACTCTCTCCGCGGCGCTGCTGTCAGCTGATCCTGCATGGTCTGTCATTGTCTGCCGTCCGGGAACCGCCCTGGCTGTACCCCGGGCCTATAGGCGCCGTATGGTAATTGTTCGCCACCGGCGGTTCAATTTGTTCCGCAAGCCGCTGGGATCGACTCCCTCTGCCCTCACTTCCTGAACATCAGGAGGGCCAGTACAAGTCCGAAGACGGCAGCGCTGAACAGAGGAGCCAGGAGCCCGTCGACCTGGTAGAGCGCGCCGGCGCAAAGTGGCCCCGCCACGGGGGGTCACCGCCAGCGAAGCCCCCGAGTAGATGGCGGGCGTACATAAGCCCAGCCCTGCGCCGAGGCAGGCCATGCCGGGGGCCAGCAGGGCAAAGGTGGAGAAGCCACAGATGATGACGGACCCCGCCAGGAGTGCGACCAGCCCGAGTCGCATGAACTGGATCGGTCGCAGGTTGAGCCGCTGCATGACGGTCATCTGGACGATGAAGGTAAACGCAGCCGACACCATCAGGGCGGCGCCGGTCATCTGGGCCGTCTCGATGCCGTCCAGCGCCAGCTTGTCCTGGAGCTGGAAGCCGAGGGTCTGCTGGATGCCCGAATAACCCACGAACAGCCCGATGGAGGTCGCCAGGTAGGTGACGATACGGGGGTCCGTGTAGCGCAGGTGGATGCTGGTGTGGCGGCGGGTCAGGTCCCGCGGCGGGGTCCGGGGCAATTGCCACCAGATGAACAGGGCGGCGCCCGCGGCAAGTCCCGCGGCAAAATACAGGGGCGCCAGCAGCCCCAGGGCCGCCAGGGCACCGCTGACCGCCGGCCCCAGGATGGTGCCCATGCTGTTCGCGGTGCCGAGCCGCGCCATGGCCCTGATGCGCTGGTCCGGCGTCGTGTGGTCTGCGGCATAGGCCGCGGTGGCGGGGGAGGTCGCGGACATCACCGCGGCCTGGCAGCACCGCGCCCCGAGCAGGATGGCGTAGAGCATCCCGCCGGAGAGCAGGCCGGCCAGACCGGCATAGAACACGCTGGTGAAGAGCAGGGTGCCCACCGTATAGCCCAGCAGGCCGGTAATGATGACCGGTTTGCGGCCGCGCCTGTCGCTGAGCCGGCCCCAGCGGGGGGAGGCCACGCTGAAGACGAGCGCGGAGATGGCGATGACCGACGTGATCTGCAACTCGCTGAGGCGCACCTCGCGCCCGAGGGGCGCGAGGATGGCGAACACCAGTGACTGCCCCATCGCGGTTGCCATGAGGCCCGCAATCAGGGCACCCATCTGCCGCCTGTCGAGCGACTTCAGCATCGGGGCGAGCGGCCTTGGGGGCGAAGCCCGGCGCGCCTGCCGGTGACGCGCCGGACTGTCCCGGGAAAGCGGCCTTTCATCGGCTGAGGGAGTGAGCCGGCCGGCCGAGCCCCGGCAGCAGGCGCGGGTAGCTGGCGGGAAAAAGGCGGGATATCAGGGAGATGTAGCGGGCGTCCCCGCCGATCAGGAGACGCTTCCTGCGCCGCTCGATGGCTTTGACGATCTGGGCCGCTGCAGATTCGGGCGTGGTGCGGGCGAGCCTCTCGAATTCGGAGCCCCGCTCTTCGGCAGTCAGACCCGGTGAGCTCCCCCGCGCGTTGCGGGCAATGGCGGTCCTGATGCCGCCCGGATGCACACAGCAGACGTGGACGTTCGAGCCGGCCATCTCCTGGCGCAGGGCCTCGGTATACCCGCGCACGGCGAATTTGGCGGCATTGTAGGCCGACTGGGTCGGCACCCCGATCAGGCCGAATACGGACGAAATATTCACCAGGTGGCCCTGCTCGGCCCGGCGCAGAAAAGGGAGGAAGGCCTGGGTGCCGTGCACCACCCCCCAGAAGTTGATCCCCATCAGCCAGTCCAGGTCAGCGTAGTCGCTCTCTTCAACAGTGGCCACCAGCGCGACGCCCGCATTGTTGACCACGATATCCACGTGGCCGTGGCGCGTGCCGAGTTCCTGCGCCCAGCCGTGTACCGCCGCGCGGTCGGCGACGTCCAGCACCTCACCGCTGGCGGGCACCTCCGTCCTCGGCAGCATGCCCAGGGTCGCCTCGAGGGTCCCGGCGTTGATGTCACTGAGGCAGAGCGCGCAGCCCTCCCGGTTGAGGTGCAGGGCGAGGGCGCGACCGATACCGGATCCGGCGCCGGTGATCACGGCGAGCTTTCCTTCGCTGTATGCCATAGGTCGGACTCCAGGTGAAGAAAACTACCCATGATAGGGAATTGCCGGGGCAAAGCCATCGGTTTGCCGCGGCGGCGGTGAAAGGAAATAACGTTTCCCAACAATCCCGCGAGGCCGGTCTGGACAGCCCCCGGCCGATCCCCTAAAATCGAGCGCCAGATTTCACCCGCCCGGCCAGCGCACCGGGCACCGTGTGTCCCTGAGAATAGCCAGAGCCGATAATGTTACGAAAAGGCGAGATGCGGTTTCCCATCTCGCCTTTTTGTGAGCGCGCGCGGCCAGCGTTATTCCGCTGACAGTTGGAGGTTTTCTTGTCCAGACCGGCCGTACTAGCCCTGGAAGACGGGACGGTTTTCAAAGGGTTGGCTATCGGCGCCAGTGGCGCTGCGGTGGGAGAAGTGGTTTTCAACACCGCCATGACCGGCTACCAGGAGATACTCACCGACCCTTCCTACGCCAGACAGATCGTCACGCTCACCTACCCCCATATCGGCAATACCGGAACCAACGCGGAAGACGAGGAGTCCGGCGCCGTCTGGGCCACTGGCCTGGTTATCCGGGACCTCCCCCTGCTGGCCAGCAATTACCGCAACCAGCAGAACCTGCAGGATTACCTGGAGAGCCGGGGTGTCGTGGCCATTGCCGATATCGACACCCGCCGTCTGACCCGCTTGCTGCGCGAAAAAGGCGCCCAGAACGGCTGCCTCATGGCGGGGGATGATATCGACGAAGGGGAGGCGCTGGCGCAGGCCCGGGCCTTTCCGGGCCTGAAAGGCATGGACCTGGCGCGGGAAGTGTCGGTGCAGCAGCATTACCCCTGGACCGAGGGCAGCTGGCAACACGGAGTGGGTTACAGCGAGCGTCCGGCCTCCGCGCTGCCCTGGCATGTGGTGGCCTACGATTTCGGCACCAAGCGCAATATCCTGCGGATGCTGGTGGACCGGGGCTGTCGCATCACCGTGGTGCCGGCGCAGACACCCGCGGCGGAGGTGCTGGCCATGGATCCGGACGGGGTGTTTCTCTCCAACGGTCCCGGTGACCCGGAGCCCTGTACCTACGCGATCGAGGCGATCAGGGCGATCCTCGAAACCGACGTGCCCGTGTTCGGCATCTGCCTCGGGCACCAGCTGCTCGGCCTCGCCAGCGGCGCCGCCACCGTGAAAATGAAGTTCGGCCACCACGGCGCCAACCACCCGGTACAGAACCGGGATGACGGCACGGTGTTGATCACCAGCCAGAATCACGGGTTCGCGGTGGACGAGCGCAACCTGCCCGCCAACCTGCGGGTGACCCACACGTCGCTGTTCGACGGCACCCTGCAGGGCATTCATCGCACCGACCGGCCCGCCTTCAGTTTCCAGGGCCACCCGGAGGCCAGCCCGGGTCCGCATGATGCGGCACCTTTGTTTGACCACTTTATCGAGCTGATGACCAATCGCTCAGGAAGAGCCTGAACCCGTATGCCCAAGAGAACCGATATAAAAAGCATCCTGATTCTCGGTGCCGGTCCCATCGTCATCGGCCAGGCCTGCGAATTCGACTACTCCGGCGCCCAGGCCTGCAAGGCCCTGCGCGAGGAGGGCTACCGGGTGATCCTGGTCAATTCCAATCCCGCCACGATCATGACCGACCCCAGCATGGCGGATGCGACCTACATCGAGCCCATCGAGTGGCGCACCGTGGCGCGTATCATCGAGGCCGAGAAGCCCGACGCCCTGCTGCCGACCATGGGCGGCCAGACCGCACTGAACTGTGCCCTGGACCTGGCCCGTGAGGGGGTGCTCGAGGCCCACGGCGTGGAGATGATCGGCGCCACCAAGGAGGCGATCGACAAGGCCGAGGACCGGGAGTTATTCGACCAGGCGATGAAGCGTATCGGCCTCGAGACGCCCCGGGCAGCCACCGCGCACAGCCTCGAGGAGGCGTTCCAGGTGCTGGACTCGATCGGCTTCCCCTGCATCATCCGCCCCTCCTTCACCATGGGCGGCTCCGGCGGCGGCATCGCCTACAACCGCGACGAGTTCGAGGCGATCTGCACCCGCGGGCTGGACCTGTCGCCCACCCGGGAACTGCTCATCGATGAATCCCTGATCGGCTGGAAAGAGTTTGAAATGGAGGTGGTGCGCGACCGGAACGACAACTGCATCATCGTCTGCTCAATCGAGAATTTCGATGCGATGGGGGTGCACACCGGCGACTCCATCACCGTCGCGCCGGCGCAGACGCTGACCGACAAGGAGTACCAGATCATGCGCAACGCCTCCCTGGCGGTGTTGCGCGAGATCGGGGTCGAGACCGGTGGCTCCAACGTGCAGTTCGGGCAGGACCCGCAGACCGGGCGCATGGTGATCATCGAGATGAATCCGCGGGTCTCCCGGTCGTCCGCCCTGGCGTCCAAGGCCACCGGTTTTCCCATAGCCAAGGTGGCGGCCAAACTGGCCGTGGGCTACACCCTCGACGAGCTGCAGAACGACATCACCGGTGGCGCGACCCCGGCCTCTTTCGAGCCGTCTATCGACTACGTGGTTACCAAGATCCCGCGTTTCGCCTTTGAGAAGTTCACCGCCGCGGACCCGCGCCTGACCACCCAGATGAAATCGGTGGGCGAGGTGATGGCCATCGGCCGCACCTTCCAGGAGTCGGTGCAGAAGGCCCTGCGCGGCCTGGAGGTCGGCTCTGCGGGGTTCGAGCCCCGGGTCGATACGGCGGATCCCGACATGCGGGAGAAGCTGGTGGCCGAATTGACCAACCCCGGCTCCGACCGCATCTGGTATATCGCCGATGCGCTCCGCGCCGGGATGTCGGTGGATGAGGTGTACCGGATGTCAGGCGTGGACCCCTGGTTCCTGGTCCAGATCAACGAGATCGTCGAGATCGAGGCCGGCCTCGCGGGAACCCGGCTGCAGGCCATCGACGGCGGGCGGATGTTCCGTCTCAAGCGCAAGGGCTTCTCCGATGCACGCCTCGCGGCGCTGCTCGAGGCCAGCGAGGAACAGGTGCGGGAGCACCGGCACAGCCTCGGTATTCGCCCGGTCTACAAGCGGGTGGACACCTGTGCCGCCGAGTTCGCCTCGGCCACCGCCTACATGTATTCCACCTATGAGGAGGAGTGCGAGGCGGCCCCCGGCGA
>JARRPM010000036.1:0-25520 GCA_037382865.1 Halioglobus sp.
TCCAGGAAAAAATCCCGCGTCAGGTAGCCGCCGTGGCCGCTGCGCTTGGCGTAGGTGTACTGGTAGAACCGGTAGAACTGTTCCCACGCCGCCTCGCCGATCTCGGCCCCCGTCAGGGTTTCGAGGCTGAGGCCCTGCTCGACCACGCGCTGGCGTTCCCGACGCAGGTTCTTGCGTTTGCGGCTGGCGAACCGGGACAGGAAGTCGTCGAAGCTGGTGTAGCCCTCATTGAACCAGTGGAACTGGGCCGCCATACGCCGGTGCAGGCCGTGATCCGCCAGCTGGCCGGCGACCGCCTCGTCGGGGAACAGGATGTGCCAGGAGGAGATATGGCGCCGCCGGGCCAGCTCCTGCACCGCCGCTATCGCCGCAGGCCATACCTGCGCGGGTGTCAGGCCGTTGCGGCTGCACAGGCGGGGGCCGGTGGCCGGCGTGAACGGGATGGCGGTGACCAGCTTGGGATAGTAGGAGAGGCCGCTCCGCTCCCAGGCATCCGCCCAGGCCCAGTCGAAGACATACTCGCCATAGGAGTGGTTTTTCAGGTAGAGCGGCATCACCGCGACCGGTTCAGAACCCTCGCGCAGCACCAGGTGACAGGGCTGCCAGCCGGTATCGGCGGTGGTACAGCCGGTTTTTTCCAGCCCGTACAGGAACTCGTGGCGCAAAAAAGGGTAGTCCGCGCCGGTGACGCCGTTCCAGCGGGTGGCGCTGATCTGGTCGAGGCTGGTGATGAACTCCGCTTCGAGGCTCACGCGCCGCGGCCGATGGCGTAGTGGAGCACGATGCCGACGAACAGGACCAGCCCCACCCAGTTGTTGTGAAGGAAAGCGCGAAAACAGGCCTCCCGGTTGCGGCCCCGGATCAGGTACTGGTGATAGACGAACAGCCCCGCCACCAGGAGCAGTGCGGCATTGTAGAAGCCCCCCAGGTCGAATCGCTTACCGGCCATGTAGAGACAAAGCAGGCAGAGCAGCTGCAGGCAGGCGATCAGGAGCCGGTCCCAGCGCCCGAAAAGGATCGCGGTTGACTTGACGCCTATCGCCAGGTCGTCGTCCCGGTCCACCATCGCATATTTGGTGTCGTACACCATGGTCCACAGGAGGTTGCCAAGGTACAGCCACCACAGCGCGGGCGGCAGCTCACCCCGCTGGGCGGCGAACGCCATGGGAATGCCCCAGGAGAATGCCGCGCCCAGCACCACCTGGGGCAGGTGCGTGTAACGTTTCATGAAGGGATAGCTGGAGGCCAGTGCGACGGCGGGCAGCGACAGCGCCACCGTCAGCGGGTTGGTGAACAACACCAGCACGAAAGCCGTTAGTGTCAGCAGGGCCATCACCGCCAGCGCCTCGTTGACCGTGACTTGGCCGGTCACCAGGGGGCGCTCCCGGGTGCGTTTGACCGCACCGTCCACGTGACGGTCGGCCAGGTCGTTGATGATGCAGCCGGCCGAACGCATGAGGAAGGTGCCGGCAATGAAGATGAGCAGCAGGCCGGTATCCGGCGTGCCCTCCGCTGCGATCCAGAGGGCCCAGAGCGTGGGCCACAGCAGCAGGAGGGTCCCGATCGGCTTGTCGAAACGGATCAGGCGCAGCAGCGCGTTTAATTTGGCGGCAGAGGGCATGGACAGTTCTGTAACGACGTGTTTCAGCGGCAAGCTTACTGGGTTGAGCGCAGGATTGCAGCGTTCACCTTGCCGCGCTGGGAGCGGTGAACCGGCAGCACCGCCGGCCAGGGCGTGAATGCCTGGAGAAATACCTCGCTGACGAGCAGACCCCTGCCGGTGATCTCAAAGCGTGAGCGGCGCCCCCAGGCGGCCTCCTCCTGGCGCAGCGGCGCGGGGAGGTAGTCGCTGTCACCGCCGATCAGGGCCAGCTCGAAGGGGCTGCGGCGCATACCGGGGTGCTGGAACAGGATGGCGCCGAGTGAGCGGTTCTGGAGCCTGCGCAGGTGGGCCAGGCTGCCGGTCAGGCTGGCGACAGGGAATACGCTGCGAGCGAATACCACAGCATCGCCGCCAAGGCGAAGCACAACCTCCCGCACCAGCGCAACGTGCCGCGGCGCCAGGGCCAGCAGCCGGCGCTCCGAGGCCAGCGGCACCTGCCAGCCCTGGTAGAGGCGATCCACCCGCAGCGCCCCCCGTCCCAGGTCGATCAGGCGGCCGGTCAGCGAGCCGTCGTCCAGCAACCAGGCCCGGCATCCCGGCGGCAGGCTCGCCGAGGTATAGTGGTTGCGGGGACGCCATTCAGGTTCGGTAACGATTCGGCGGTGTCGGTGGTGATAGGGCAAGGATGCGGCCTGATCGGGTGTCCCTGGCGGAGTGGCAGAATGCTTGATCGCGCCCACGCTTGCAAGTGCCCGACTGGCTCAAAATAGCAGCCCGGGCCGGGGATAAAAGGCTTGCACAATTTCCATACAACCCTATAGTCTGGCCTCTCCAAATCCGTCTGTGCTCCCGAATTCGCACCGCAATTCTGCGTCGCGGGATGTGGCGGCGATTCAACCTGGGGCAGTGCAAAGCGAGTAGTGGCATGAGCAAGTGGGAATGTATCGTCTGTGGCCTGGTCTATGACGAGAAAGAGGGCTGGCCCGACGATGGTATCGCGCCCGGAACCCGCTGGGAGGACGTGCCTGAAGACTGGCTGTGTCCGGACTGCGGGGTAGGCAAGGAGGACTTCGAACTGCTGGAGGAGGTGCCGGTCGACGATACCCCCCACCACGAGGAGCCCGTGGCTGACGCGGTGCACGCGCCGGTGGTTATTCTCGGTACGGGGCTCGCCGGCTACGGCCTGGCCAAGGAGTTCCGCAAGCATGACGAGGAGACCCCGCTGATCCTCATTACGGCTGATGACGGGCGCTCCTATTCCAAGCCGATGTTATCCACCGGCTACACCAAGAACCATTGCGCGGATGACCTGGCGCAGCTGGATGCAGGCAGTATGGCGCGTCTGCTCAAGGCCAGCGTCTGGACCATGACCCGGGTCAACCGTATCGATACCGGGCGGCAACTGATCGAGGTGGGGGACGCCCAGACTGCAATTCATTACGGCAAGCTGGTGCTTGCCGTCGGCGCCGAGGTGATCCGGCCACCGATAGAGGGCGATGCGCTGGAGCTCGTCTACTCGGTCAATGACCTGCTCGATTACGACGACTTTCGCACCGCGGTGGCCAAGAACAATGTCAGGAAGGTCTGTATCATCGGGGCCGGCCTGATCGGTTGCGAGTTCACCAACGACCTCGTCAACGGTGGCTTCGAGGTCGAGGCAGTCGATCCCCTGGGGCACTGCCTTCCCACCCTGCTGCCCGAGCCCGCGGGGCGCGCAGTGCAGGCAGCACTGGAGGCGAAGGGCGCCCGGTTCCACTTCGGGCCGCTGGTCACTGCCGTGGGCCGGTCCGGGGAAGGGGTGGTCGTCTCCCTCAACAATGGCACGACTATCGAGGCCGATATCGTGCTCTGTGCCGTCGGGGTGCGCCCCCGCATCGAACTCGCCGAGGCCTCGGGCATCGAAACCAACCGCGGCATCGTCACCGACCGCCTGTTACAGACCAGCGCCCCCAACGTCTATGCACTGGGTGACTGCGCCGAGGTCCAGGGGCATGTCCTGGTGTATGTGGCGCCGCTGATGGCCTGCGCCCGGGCTCTGGGAAAGACCCTGGCTGGTGAGCCCACCGAGGTCTCCTACCCGGCCATGCCGGTCACCATCAAGACGCCGGCCTGTCCCGTGGTCGTTGCCCCGCCGCCCGCCACTGCAGACGGCCAGTGGCAGATCGCTGCCGAGGGGAGCAGTGTCAGGGCGGAGTTTCGCGATGCCGGTGGCGGACTGCTCGGCTTTGCCCTCACCGGTGACGCCACCCGGGACAAGATTGCACTGCAGAAGGAGCTGCCGGCCATCCTCGGCTGAGTTGCAGCCGCCTCCGGGGCACAGGCGCCGGGAACAGCTATACCTTGGCGAACTGGCGGGCGGAACCGGTCCACCGCTGCACCAGTGGCTCAGCCAGCTCCGGGTAGTGCTCCCCGATGAGTTCGGCCAGGGCCTGGACTTCATCCAGCAGGTGGTTGTGGGCCGGCAGTTCCGCGATCCTGAACTCCATCAGGCCGGTCTGGCGGGTACCGAGTACCTCCCCCGGGCCGCGCAGCTCGAGGTCCTTCTCCGCGATATAGAAGCCGTCGCTGCTCTCCCGCAGCGCCCCGAGGCGCTGCCTGCCGCTGGCGGAGAGCGGTGACTGGTAGAGCAGGACGCAGTGGCTGGCGTCACTGCCCCGGCCCACGCGCCCGCGCAGCTGGTGCAGCTGCGCCAGCCCCAGCCGCTCCGGGTTCTCGATGATCATGAGGCTGGCATTGGGTACGTCCACACCGACCTCGATAACCGTTGTCGCTACCAGCAGGGCCAGCTCGCCGGCCTTGAACGCGGCCATGACGGAATCCTTTTCCGCCGGCTTCAGCCGCCCGTGCACCAGGCCGACCTGCAATTGCGGCAGCGCCTGGCGCAGTTCCTCCGCCGTGGCCTCCGCCGCCTGGGCCTGGAGGGCGTCGCTCTCCTCGATCAGGGTGCAGACCCAGTAGGCCTGTCGCCCGCCGGCGCAGGCGTTCGCCACGCGCTCGACCACTTCGGCGCGCCGGCTGCTGTCGACCAGCGCCGTGGCGACCGGCTGCCGTCCCGGGGGTAACTCATCGATGACCGAGCAGTCCAGATCGGCGTAGGCCACCATCGACAGGGTGCGCGGAATCGGGGTGGCGGTCATTACCAGCTGGTGCGGCCGGCCTGCTTCCGGAGCGGCTTTCTCGGTGAGTGCCAGCCGCTGGTGGACCCCGAACCGGTGCTGTTCATCGACGATCACCAGCCCGAGGCGGGAGAAGGCGACGTCCGCCTGGAACAGGGCGTGGGTACCGATCACCAGCGCTGCCTCGCCAGCGGCGATGCGCGCGAGTGCAGCCGTGCGCTGCCTGCCCTTGGTGCGACCGCTCAACCACTCCATGCTGATGGACAGGGGCGTGAACCACTGGCTGAAGGTTCGCCAGTGCTGTTCCGCCAGAATTTCCGTGGGGGCCATGATGGCCACCTGGTAGCCGTTGGCGATCGCCTGCAGCGCGGCTCCGGCTGCCACCAGGGTCTTGCCCGACCCCACGTCACCCTGGACCAGGCGCAGCATCGGAAAGGGCTTTGCGAGGTCTGCGGCAATCTCCCCGAGCACCCGTTGCTGGGCGGCGGTGGGAGAAAAAGCGAGTGTCCCGAGCAAGGCCTGCAACAGCTCCTCCTGCGGCGGCAGGGCAGGCGCGCCCTCCCGCTGCTGCAGCGCCCGCAACTCGCGGAGGGAGAGGTGGTGAGCCACCAGCTCCTCCAGGGCCAGGCGCAGCTGGGCGGGATGGCGCCCCTCCCTGAGCAGTTCCAGGGGAGCGTCGGGCGGCGGCGCGTGCAGATACTGGATGGCCTCTGCCAGGGCATAGGGGTATCGGTGATCGGGGGGCAACAGGTCGGCTGGCTGCGAATGGCGGAGGTGGGTCAGCGCCTGGCCGCATAATTTACGCCACTGGTTCTGCCCGATGCCGGCTGTCGTGGGATAGATCGGGGTCAGGGCTTCCTCGACCGGTTCACCGGACGCTCCGGCCGTGCGCCCGGGAGCCTGCCGGTATTCCGGATGATACATCTCCAGGCCGCTGCCACCGCGGCGCACCTGCCCGAAGCAGCGCAGGCGGGTACCGGGCGACAGGTTGTTTTTCTGGGCCGCACTGAAGTGGAAGAAGCGCAGAGTGAGGGTGCCGCTGCCGTCCTGGAGGCGGGCCAGCAGGCTGCGCCTGCGCCCGAATACCACGTCCGCCGCCCTGATCTCACCCTCGACGACGGCATCCACACCCTCGCGCAGGGCCCCGATGGGCGTGATGCGGGTTCGGTCCTGGTACCGCAGCGGCAGGTGAAAAAGGAGGTCCTCGACGCGATAAACCCCGCACTCGGCCAGCTTTGCCGCGAGGGCGGGGCCCACGCCGCGCAGTTCCCTGACCGGGGTACTCGCGATGCCGGCCACGGGGCTACCGCTGCAGGGCTTCGATCAGGATGTCGATGGCCTGGTGACGGGGGTAGCTTGCGCGCCAGGCAAGGGCCACCGTGCGCCTGGGCACCGGTTCTGCGAAGGGACGCACCGCGAGGGTATCCTCGCCATACTGGGCGACGCTGGCTGCCGACTCCGGCAGCACGGTGATGCCGAGCCCGCTGGCCACCATGTGCTTGAGCGTCTCCAGGGAGCTGCCCTCCAGCATCGCCTGGCCCCGGGCGTAGCCGTCGCTGAGCGATTGCTGCAGCCCGGGACACGCTTCCAGCACCTGATCGCGGAAGCAGTGCCCCTCCCCCATCAGCAGCACGCGATGGTGCGCGAGCGCGTCGGGCTCGATCTGCTTTTCCCCGGACAGGGGGTGGTCGTCTCTCAGGAGCACCACGAAGGGCTCGTCGTAGACCGCCCGGGTGACGACGTCGGGCTCGGTGAAGGGCAGCGCCACGAAGATGGCGTCGAGGTCACCTGCGGAGAGCTTGACCCGCAATACGGCGGTGTAGTTCTCCTCGATGAAGAGCGGCATCTGTGGCGCGACCTGGCTGAGACGGTTGATCAGGCGCGGGAACAGGTAGGGGCCGACGGTGTAGATCGCCCCCACGGACAGCACACTGCCCAGCGGATCCCTGCCCTGCTCCGCCAGTTGCTCCAGGTTGCGTGTCTCGCGCAGAACCGTCCGCGCCTGCTGGACGATGCGCTCGCCGATGGGCGTCGCCGTCACCTTGTGGCGACTGCGCTCGAACAGGGTGACGTCCAGCTCCTCCTCCAGCTTCTTGACGGCGATGCTGAGGGTCGGCTGGCTGACGTGGCAAAGCTCCGCCGCCTTGCGAAAATGTCCGGTCTCGAAAAGGGCGACGATGTAGCGCAGTTCTGTCAGGGTCATGATGATGGATTTCCGCCGGGAGAGCGTGCAGCATTATAGTGTAACTATTGAGAGAAACTATCATGAAGGTCAATTCCGTTCTCATGGTCGGCTGCGGCGACCTCGGCGCCCGCGCCGGCGCGCACCTGAAGGCCGGGGGCTGGCAGGTGACGGGGGTGCGCCGCAATGTGGCAAGGCTGCCGCCGGGCTTCGACGGCTACCCGGCGGATTACACCAGAGCGGGCGCTCTCGCTTTTCTGGGAGCACTCGAGCCGGACTACCTGCTGGTGACGCTGAATCCGGCTGAAATGACCGTGGAGGGCTACTTCAGCGGCTTTGCGGGGGCGATGCACAATATCCTGGCGGGACTCGGGGCGCACCGTCCCCGGGGCATCCTCATGGTGTCCAGTACCCGGGTATTTGCCGAGCGGGAGGGCGGCTGGGTGGACGAGACCAGCGAGCTCGAACGCGACGACCCCCGGGCGCTGGCCATCATCGAGGCCGAACGGGCGTTGCTGGACTCCGGGCTCTCCGCCTGCGTGGTCCGGTTCGGCGGTATTTACGGCGCGGCCGGCGGGCGCCTGCTGGCGAGAATTCGGCGCGGGGAGCTGTGTGCACCCGAGCCGGTCCGCTATACCAATCGGATCCACCGGCAGGATTGCGGCGGCTTCCTCGCCCATCTGCTGCTTGCCATGGCGTCCGGAGCGTCGCTGGAGCCGGTCTATATCGGCGTCGATGACGATCCCGCCCCCCGGTTCGAAGTTGAATCCTGGCTGGCCCGCGAAATCGGCGTCACCGCCAGGCCGGGGGTCACCGCGCCGGATTCCCCCGGCGGGCACAAGCGGTGTCGCAACCGGCTGCTGCATGCCGCTGGTTATCGCCTGCGCTATCCGGACTACCGCAGCGGCTACCGCGCGGTGCTGCAGGGCGAGTCTACACCGCCAGGATAGCCTCGACCTCGATGCCGGCCCCCTTCGGCAGGGCCGCCACCTGCACGCAGGCGCGGGCGGGATAGGGCTCCGTCAAAAAGCGGGCCATCACCTCGTTGACCGCGGCGAAGTGTTCCAGGTCGATCAGGGAGATATTGATTTTGACCGCGTGATCCAGGCTGCCCCCGGCCGCCCGGGCCACCGCCGCCAGATTCTGGAATACCTGTGTCGCCTGGGCGCCAATGTCGCCGCTGACCAGCTCCATCGTGCCCGGGTCCAGGGGAATCTGGCCGGAGAGCCAGACCGTACTGCCTACCTTGATCGCCTGGGAGTAGGGCCCGATGGCGGCCGGGGCGTCGGGGGTGGTAATGACTGCGCGGTTGTTCACTGCTGTTCTCCTGGTGCGGGTTATCAGTTCTTGATGCGGGTGACCTTGCGCACCTGGCTGATGGCGCGCAGGCGCCGCATGATGCGGGCCAGGTGCACCCGGTTGTGGACCAGCATCTCCAGGTCGACATAGGTGAACTGGTAGTCCTTGTCCTCCGTCGATATCTTCTCGATGTTGACGCCCATGCTGTTGATGCGGGTGGCGATCACGGCGATCACCCCGCGCCGGTTCTCGACCTCGACGCGCAGCTGTACGGCGAACTCTCCGTCGACCTCCTCGTCCCAGCGCAGTGCCACCAGGCGCGGACTGTTTTCCCGGATATCCGCCAGATTTTTGCAGCTCTCCCGGTGCACCACGACGCCCTTCTCCGAGCTCAGGTAGCCCTCGATCGGGTCACCCGGCAGCGGGTGACAGCACTTGGCATAGGTCACCATGAAGCCCTCCGTCCCGCGTATGGCCAGCGGCTGCGCGCTATCGCTGAGCGCCTCCAGCTGGTCCCGGGACAGTTCGCCGAGGAGCTGCTGGGCGGTAATCGCGGGCAGCCGGTTGCCCCTGGCGACCTCCTCGAGCAGTTCTTCCAGCGAATTGAAAGAGTGGCGCGCGAGGTATTCCCGCAGCCGGTCTTCCGGCAGCTGCTCCAGGCTGCTGTCTAACGACGCCATGGCCCTGTCCAGCAGGCGTCGGCCCAGGGCAATGGAGTCGTCCCGGGTCTGGTGTTTCAGGTAGTGCCGGATGTTGGTGCGCGCCTTGGCAGTCACCACGTAGTTGTACCAGGAGGGGTTCGGGCGGGCGCCGGGCGCCGTGAGGATCTCGACTGTCTGACCGCTCTGCAGGGGTTCCGACAGCGGCGCCAGGCGGCGGTTGATGCGGCTCGCCACGCAGGAATTCCCCACGTCGGTATGCACTGCGTAGGCGAAGTCGACGGCGGTGGCACCCCGGGGCAATTCCAGGATGCGGCCTTTGGGGGTGAATACGTAGATCTCGTCGGGGAACAGGTCGATCTTGACGCTCTCGATGAACTCGAGGGAGTTTCCCGCGCGCTGCTGCATCTCGAGCAGTCCCTGCACCCACTCTCTCGCACGGGCGTGGCTGCCCCGGGCGGACTGCCCGTCGCTCTTGTAGAGCCAGTGGGCCGCGATGCCATTGTTGGCCATGTCCTCCATTTCACGGGTGCGGATCTGGATCTCGATGGGCACGCCATGCATTCCCATCAGCACCGTGTGCAGGGACTGGTAGCCGTTGGCCTTGGGGATGGCGATGTAGTCCTTGAATTCGCCCGGCACCGGTTTATAGAGGTTGTGAATGCAACCAAGCACCCGGTAACAAGTGTCCACAGAGTCCACGATTATCCGGAACGCATAGATGTCCATGATCTCCGAGAAGGACTTGCGCTTGGACTTCATTTTCTTGTAGATGCTGTAGAGGTGCTTTTCGCGGCCCACCACCTCGGCGTCGTGGCCCTCCTGCTCGAGGGTCGTCTCGATCTGGTGGCGTATCTTGTCGACCAGCTCCTTGCGGTTCCCCCGGGCGGCGCGCCTCGCGGCGTCGATGCGCCGGGCGCGCATGGGATAGAGAGCGCTGAAGCCCAGGTCTTCGAACTCCATGCGCACACTGTTCATGCCCAGGCGCATCGCGATCGGGGCGTAGATCTCCAGTGTCTCCCGGGCAATGCGCCGGGCTTTGGTCGTCTGCAGGACGCCGAGCGTGCGCATGTTGTGCAGGCGGTCTGCGAGCTTGACGAGGATGACGCGGATATCCCGTGCCATCGCGAGGGCCATCTTCTGGAAGTTCTCCGCCTGTTTTTCCTGAAGTGACTCGAACTCCATCTGGGTCAGCTTGCTGACACCGTCCACCAGTTCCGCCACCGTCGCGCCGAACTGTTCGCCTATGGCGGATTTGTCGATGCCGGTATCCTCGATGACATCATGCAGCATGGCGGCCATCAGGCTCTGGTGATCCATGTGCATGTCGGCGAGGATGCCGGCGACGGCCAGCGGATGACTGACGTAGGGCTCGCCGCTGCGCCGCAGCTGGCCATAGTGGGCCTGTTCGGCGAAGAAGTAGGCGCGCCTTACGTGGTTGGTCTGCTCCGGGTCGAGATAGGTCTGGAGCGTGGAATTGAGGGCCTCAAGGGTCTGCATGTACGTCGTATAGGTCTCGCCCCCGGGGACGGATCAGAAGCTGTCGCTGGCCCCCATGACGCCGGCGAGCTCCTCTTCCGCATCCAGTTCGTCTTCGCGGGTGAGCAGGTCGGGGGTCACAAAACCTTCAGCGATTTCGCGCAGAGCGATCACGGTGGGCTTGTCGGACTCCTCGTTCACCATCGGGTCCTTGCCGCCGGTGGCTATCTGCCGGGCCCGCTTGCTGGCCACCATGACCAGTTCGAAACGGTTTGCGACATTTTCCAGACAATCTTCAACGGTGACACGTGCCATGGTTACAAATTTCCTGAATCGGTGTGCCGCCTGCCTGTTGCCGGGCAAGCTGGCGCACGGGTTAATAATGTGGCGTTCGACTGCGGCCGGGCCGCTCTCCACGGCGGCGGGGCCGCTGCCGGAGGAACCCTCGATTATACCCCGTAGAGCGGGGTATCAGTCCATAGTGAATAGTTGTTCCTGGTCGAGCAGCTCCCGCAACAGCTCGACCTGCACCTCCCGCTGGCGCGATGTGCGGAGCCGTTGCGAGGTAATGATCGCCTCGAGCTCCGCCAGGGCGGTATCGAATTCCCGGTTGACGACGAGAAAGTCGCTCTCGACATAGTGGGACATCTCTTCCACCGCCTCGGCCATGCGCGCCTCTATGACCGCGGGGTCGTCCTGGCCGCGCGCATTGAGGCGCTGTTCCAGGGTCTCCCTGGATGGCGGAAGAATGAAAATGGCGCGGGTGTCGGGCAGGAGGTGCTTGACCTGTTGTGCTCCCTGCCAGTCGATCTCGAGAATGACGTCAGTGCCTGCCTGCAGCTGCTCTTCCACCCAGATCTGGGAGGTGCCGTAGAGATTGCCGAAGACCCGGGCATGCTCCAGGAACTCCGCTCGGTCCAGCATGGCCAGGAAGGTCGCCTCGTTGACGAAGTGGTAGTTGACGCCGTCAACCTCGCCCGGGCGCATGGCGCGGGTGGTGTGGGAGACTGAGACCCGCAGTTCGGGGGTGCGCGCCAGCAGGGCGTTGACCAGGCTGGTCTTGCCGGCGCCGGAGGGGGCCGATACCGTGTAGAGGGTTCCGGTGCGCGTCATGATCTCTCCTCGTGAGTCGGGGCCGGCGGTGTCATTCGATATTCTGGATCTGTTCCCGCATCTGCTCGATCAGCACTTTCAGCTCCACCGCGTTGCGGGTGGTGCTGCCTGCGTTGGACTTGGAGGAGAGGGTGTTCGCCTCCCGGTTGAACTCCTGCATCAGGAAGTCGAGGCGGCGACCGCAGGGGCCACCCTTCTCCAGCGTGCGGCGCACTTCCCCGATATGCGCCTCGAGGCGGTCCAGCTCCTCGTCCACATCGGCTTTCTGGGCCAGGTAAACCAGTTCCTGCTCGAGGCGGTCGCGATCGACCTCTACACCCAGCTCGCCGATCCGGGCCAGGATGCGCTCCCGCTGCTGTTGCTGCAGCCCGGGCAACAGGGCGCGCGTGGCCTGGACCTCCTTCTCCACCAGCGAGAGCCTGTCCAAAAGCATGACCGCCAGCTTCTCTCCCTCGCGGCGACGGTTTTCCGCCAGGGCATCGACGGCCTTGCGGAACAGCCCGGCGGCGATCTTCTGTACCTCCTCGTCGGAGGTTTCGTCGGCGTGGCAGATTCCAGGGAACTGCAGTACCTCAAGGGTGGTGGGCGGCCGGGTATCGGGCAGCTTTGCAGCGACCAGCCCGGCGGCATCCAGCAGCGCATCGAGCTGTGCCTCATTCACCCGCAGCTCGCCACCCGCGGCCGCATGGGCCTGGAGGCGGACCAGACAGTCAAGCTTGCCCCTAGCCAGGGCCCTGCCTGCGGTCTCCCGCAGCAGGGGTTCCAGCGGGCGCAGGAAATCGGGCAGCTTGAAACTGCAGTCCAGGTAGCGGTGGTTGACCGAGCGCAGCTCAACGGTCAGCACGCCCCGTTCCGTGGCGCCGCTCTCCCGGGCGAAGGCCGTCATACTGTGAATCATCGATCTACCGGATAGTTGCGAGTCGCATGGAAGGCAGTGAGTTTAACAGCTTGTCCGGGCGGCTCACAGTTCGGCCTGAGGAGGTTCGGCCTGAAGAGGTTCGGCCTGAACAGGTTCGGCCTGACGAGGTTCGGCCGGACCAGGTTCGGCCCGGGCCCCGGCATCGCCGCGCGCCAGGGAGTTTTTTCGGCCGCGGCAGGGCCTGTTGAGTATACTGGGCCCTTTCAACGGATCAGGAGGCAACCCATGCAGCGACCCAGCGGCCGCGCGCCCGCGCAACTGAGGGACATTACGATCACCCGGAACTTCACCCGCCATGCCGAGGGCTCGGTGCTGGTCTGTTTCGGTGATACCCGTGTGATCTGCACCGCCTCGGTGGAGCAGGGGGTGCCGCGTTTCATGCGGGGTGAGGGGCGGGGCTGGGTCACCGCCGAGTACGGCATGCTGCCCCGCTCCACGGGTACACGGATGGCGCGGGAGGCGAGTCGCGGCAAGCAGGGTGGCCGCACGGTGGAGATCCAGCGACTGATCGGGCGCTCCCTGCGCGCGGCGGTGGATCTCGGCCGGCTGGGAGAGAACACCATCCTCATCGACTGCGACGTGATCCAGGCCGACGGCGGTACCCGCACCGCGTCGATCACCGGGGCCTGTGTCGCCCTGGTCGACGCCATCAATTTTCTGCAGCGGCAGAAGCTGATCTCCGGGGATCCCCTGCTGCAGATGGTTGCGTCCGTCTCGGTGGGCATCTACGACGGGGAGCCTGTGCTCGACCTGGACTATCCGGAGGACTCGGCGGCAGATACCGACCTCAATGTGATCATGGGGGAGCGCGGCGGTTTCATCGAGGTGCAGGGCACCGCGGAGGGCGCCCCCTTCTCGCGCAGCGAGCTGGACAGCATGCTGGACCTGGCGGCCAGGGGGATCGGCGAGCTGATCGAGCGGCAGAAGGCAGCCCTGGCCGGTTGACCGGGCCAGGGCCGGCTCAGCCGGGGTGAACAGGACACTAGTACCAGTATTCCCTGTGGATCGCGTCGGAGTGCCGCACCACTTGCTGCAGCGCTTTCTGTGGGCTCTGAAATGCAACGAATTGATGGGACAGGACACTAGAGTTCGATATCGTAGTCCATGATGACCGGGGCGTGGGTGGAAAACGCCTTGATCTTGTAGATGGCGCCGTAGTCCACCGCGTACTGCAACCCCTTGGAGACGATGTGGTAGTCCGTCCGCCAGCCGTTGCTCTCGCGATCGTTGTCGGGCCACCAGCTGAATTCGTCCTGGTCTGAGTTGATCTCGCGGAAGGCGTCCACGTAGCCCTCGCTGAGCAGCTCGTTCATCCACTGGCGTTCCTCGGCGAGAAAGCCCGGCGTGTTGCTGTTGCGTTCGGTGTCCTGTACGTCAGCCGGGGTGTGGGCGATCTGCCAGTTGCCGCAGATGATGAATTCCCGTCGTTTGTTGCGGACCTTCTGCAGGTGGTTGCCAAGCAGCTCGAAAAACTGCATCTTGCGCTGCAGCTGCCCCGCGTCGCCGCTCTCGGCGGCGGGAGCGAGCAGGCAGCCCACGCTGAGGTTCTCGTAATCCGCCTGTATGTAGCGACCCTCCATATCGAAGTCGGCGAAGCCCAGGCCGGTCATTATCGCCTTGGGCAGCTTCCGGCAGTAGATCGCCACGCCGTTGGACTTGCCGTCGATGTCGTCGAAGAAATAGGCGTTGTAGTCTTCGGGGAAATAGACGCTATCCTGGAGGTCATATTCCGAGCACCGGAGATCCTGAATACAGATGAAATCCGCATCCTGCTCTTTCAGCCAGTCGTACAATCCGTTTTCCGCGGCATCCCTGATGCCGTCGGCACTGAAACTGATAATCCTCATTCGTAGCCCCTCACAAAGAGAGCATGTATGATACCGAAGCCGGCGGGGGCGAAATACCGCGTCTTTCCCGCGCCGCTGCCCCGGGTTCAAAATCTGTTGTCGAAGACCGCAGGCCTCGCCACCGCTTGTTATCATGCCGTCGTGACACGCGGCAGAGTCGTTTTGATAGATGCGGCAAAAACCAGGTGAGCGGGTATTTTACTTGGGATTTTGGGGAACACAAAGCCCGGTTTCTCGCACAGGCGCCATCGGGGGTGCGGGCAGTGCGGGCCAGGCGCAGGCAGATTTCATAACCGGACCCAGTGATGCAAGCGTACCAGACGGAATTCATAGAGCTCGCCCATCGTTACGATGTGCTCAGGTTTGGCGAATTTACCCTCAAATCGGGGCGTATCAGCCCCTACTTCTTCAATGCCGGGGCCTTTTCCAGCGGCGCCGCCCTCGCCGCGCTCGGCGGTTGCTATGCGCACAGAATCGTGGAGTCGGGGCTTGCGTTCGACGTCCTGCTGGGGCCTGCCTATAAGGGGATCCCGCTGGCGGCGGCCACCGCCATCGCCCTGGCGGAGATCTTCTCCCGTGACGTGCCGTTTGCCTATAACCGCAAGGAGGCCAAGGGCCACGGCGAGGGCGGCGTGCTGGTGGGTGCGCCACTGCAGGGCCGGGTGCTGGTGGTTGACGACGTGATCACCGCCGGCACGGCCGTGCGTGAGGTGATCACCATGATCGAGGGTGCCGGTGCGGAGCTGGCAGGTGTGGCCATCGGACTCAATCGCCAGGAGCGCGGGGAGGGCGCGCGATCCGCCATCCAGGAAATCGAACAGGCCCACGGCGTGCCGGTGCTGAGCATTATCGACATGAGCCACATCATCGAGTACCTGGAACAGTCCGGCGGCGGGCCGCCGGGTGCGCTCGCGGCGATGAAGGCCTATCGTCGGCAGTATGGCGTCTGACTTGTCCGTTGACCCTCCAGCCCCTATATTGGCCGCATGAAGCTGACAGCACTGATCAAGCAAGGCATTTTGGTCCCCGCACTTCTGGTAGCGCTGGCGCCTGCCGCCCAGGCGAGGGATCTCTACCGCTATTCCAACGAAGAGGGTAACGTCGTGGTGGGGTACCAGATCCCGCCGCGCTACGTGGCCGGGGGCTACGAGGTCCTCAATGAAGAGGGTGTCGTCATCCGGGTGGTGCCGCCTGCACTCAGCGAAGAGGAGCAGAGCGAGGCGGATGCCCGTCATCGGCAGGAGGCAGCGGCCAGGGCCGAGGAAGAGCGGCTGCGCGAGTGGGATGAGTCCCTGCTGCTGCGCTACAGCACGGTCTCCGATATCGAGGCCGCGCGGGAGCGGGCCCTGCGGGACCTGCGTATCCGGGTCAGCATCCTCAAGAGCAACAAGCGCTCCCTGAAGCAGCAGGTGGAGAACTACCAGGCGCAGGCCGCCGACCTCGAGCGCAGCGGACAGCCGGTGGATGTCGCCCGTCTGCAGACGATCGAGGACCTGCAGGCCGAGATCGAAAGCACCGATCGATCGATCAGGGAGCGGGAGCGGGAGATCGAGGAGGTATCCGCCGCCTACCAGCGCGACATCGAGCGGTTCGGGCAGTTGCTGGACGTGGTCGAGCTGCGCCGTTCCATGCACTCGGGCGGGCGGGAGTAGCAGCGGGCCAGGGCGCCCTGATTGGGCCGAGTACCCCGGGCCGGGTACTTCAGCTGGCGTACGAGGTGGCGTGACCGGGCAGCGGCCGGGTGATCGTCTCGCGGAAGAAACCTACCATGAGCAGCTGCCACTGCTGGGCCCAGTCGACCGTGGGCGGCTGCTTGAAGCCGCTGCGCACGTACTGTGAAATACGTCCCTCCGCCGCCGCCATCAGCAGATTCGCCGCCGCCGACAGGGGGATGACCGGGCGCAGTCCCTCCCGCATTTCCGCTTCGCGGATCACCTGCTTGAGCTGGGTCTCGAAGCGATCGAACAGCTGGGCGACCCGGCGGTGCAGGCGCTCCGTCTCTCCCGCAAGGGCATCCCCCGTGAGAATTCGCGTGATGCCCGGATTGCGTTCGGTAAAGGCCAGCAACAGCATCAACATCTTTTCACAGCGCTGGGCCGCCCCGGGCTCCTCACTCAGGATGATATTGACGCGGCTGAACAGGGTCTCCTCGATAAATTCGATCAGGCCCTCGAACATTTTCGATTTGCTGGGGAAGTGCCGGTAGAGTGCTGCCTCGGAAACCCCCACCTGCCTGGCAAGGCCCGCCGTCGTGATGCGGTTGCCGGGATTGGCCTCCAGCATCTGGGCGAGTGCTTCCAGAATCTGCTGACGCCGTTGTGATTTTTTTGGTGGCATGGCGTTTCACGTGGTGCTGCGACCTGAGTAATGCTAGCCATTACCCGTCGAGCCTGCAATAAGCCTGGGTGATATAAAGACAGTTTTTGACTGGCTTCCCGCTTTTGGTGCAGCTTGCGGGGTATCCTGCTCTGCTCAGGTGCGCCGATTGGTGATCAGCGTACCTATGCCCTCATTGGTGAATATCTCCAGCAGGACCGCGTGGGGCACGCGGCCGTCGATGATGTGGGCGCTGGCCACCCCGGACTTAACCGCCTCCAGGGCACAGCTTATCTTGGGCAGCATGCCGCCGGTGATGGTGCCGTCCGCAATCAGCTCGTCGACCTGGGCGGTGCTGAGCCCGGTGAGAATGTTGCCCTCCCGGTCCAGCAGGCCGGCCACGTTGGTCAGCAGCATCAGCTTTTCTGCCTGCAGGACCTGGGCGAGCTTGCCCGCCACCAGGTCCGCATTGATATTGTAGGTGCGGCCGGCGGCATCCACCCCGATCGGTGCGATGACCGGGATGAAGTTGCTGCCCAGGATGACGTTGAGTACTTCCGTATCGATCTGATCCACCTCGCCCACGTGACCGATATCCACGATCTCCGAGGCGTCGAGTTCCGGGCTGTAGCGGGTCACCTTGAGCTGGTGGGCCCGGATCAGCTGACCGTCCTTGCCGGTGACCCCGATCGCCTTGCCTCCGTTGCGGTTGATGGAGGAGACGATCTCCTTGTTGACACTGCCCCCGAGCACCATTTCCACCACGTCCATGGTCTGGGCGTCGGTCACCCGCATGCCGTTGACGAACTCGGTGTGAATATTGAGCTTCTTCAGCAGGGAGCCGATCTGCGGACCGCCGCCGTGCACCACCACGGGGTTCATCCCCACCAGCTTCATGAGGACCACGTCTCGGGCAAAGCTCTCGTGCAGTTCCGCATCCACCATGGCGTTGCCACCGAACTTCAGGACCATGGTCCTGCCGGTAAAGCGCTGGATATAGGGCAGCGCCTCAGTCAGTACCTGGGCAATGTTGAGTGCGGAATCGCGATTGAGTGACATGGAGCTCCCTGCTAGAAAGTAATCTCGGTGTCCGGGGCTGCCTGCCTGATCCGGGAGCGGAATTCGTCCTTGATGGCCTCCAGGACGTCCTCGCTGTCCGCCTCGAACCGCGCGGTCAGGGCGGGGCTGGTATTGGACGCTCGCAGCAGACCCCAGCCGTTGGCGTAGTCGACGCGAATGCCGTCCATCGTATTGACCTTGCCCTCGGCGAAGTCGGCACCGTCGATGATGTCCTGCACAATCCCGAACTTCTTCTCCTCGGGGACCGGGATCAGGATCTCGGGCGTACTTACCGTTGCCGGGAAGTCGGCGATGGTGTCGTCCAGGCTGTCACCCTGGGTGCTGAGGATCTCCGCGAGGCGGCCGGCGGCGTACATCCCGTCATCGAAACCGTACCAGCGCTCCCCGAAAAACATGTGGCCGGAAAACTCGCCACCGAGCAGGGCGCCGGTCTCCGCCATCTTCTCTTTCATGAAGGCGTGTCCGGTTTTCCAGAGCACCGGCCGACCGCCGTGACGGGTGATGACGTCGGTGAGATTGCGGCTGCACTTGACGTCGAAGACCACATCGGTCCCCGGATTGCGGGACACGACATCCTGGGCGAAGATCATCAGCAGTATGTCCGAGCGCACGATGCGACCACTGCCGGTCACCACCGCCAGCCGGTCCCCGTCGCCGTCGAAGGCCACCCCGAAGTCGGCGCCCTCCCGCTCGACTGCGAGCGCGAGGTCAGCCAGGTTGTCCTCGTCGCTCGTATCAGGGGGGTGGTTGGGGAAATTGCCGTTGACCTCGCAGTACAGCGGTACGACCTCGCAGCCCAGCTCCTCGAAAAGGTGGGGCGCGATCGTCGCCGTGGCGCCGTTACCGGCGTCTATGACAATCTTCAGGGGCACGGCAATGGCGATGTCGTGCACAACCTCGTCGACATAAGCCTGTACTACATCCTCACGTATCATGCGGCCGTTTCCGCTGCTGAAATCACCGGCTACCATCCGCTCGCGGAGCTGCTGTATGCCGCCGGCGTGGATGGTGTGCTGGTTGAGCACGATTTTGAAGCCGTTGTCCAGGGGTGGATTGTGGCTGCCGGTGACCATGACGCCCGACCGGCAATTCAGGTGGCGGGTTGCGAAATAGAGCAGCGGAGTGGGGACCAGCCCGATGTCCACCACGTCCCGACCGGCCTCCATCAGTGCCCTGATCAGCGCGGACTTGATTCGAGGGCTGGAGGTTCTGCCATCGCAGCCGACGATCAGGGTCTGCTCGTCCATCTCGCCGGCAATGGTGCCGATGGCGGCCCCGATACGTGCGACCAGCTCGTCTGTGAGCTCGGAGGCGGCATTGCCGCGGATGTCATAGGCCCGGAATATGTGTTCCGGGAAGTCCGGGCCCGGTTCACCCTCGCCATCGAGTTCCAGCTCGAGCACCTCCTCATCCTCCTCGTCGAGGATGCTGCCCGTATGGAACATTGGATTGGTCAGCTCTTCAGGCCGCGCGGTGACTGTCTCTACCCCCACCTCCCCTGGCGCCTGCTGTGGCTCCCCTTCCTGGCGCAGGTTGCGCAGGGTGGCACGGCGCAGCTGCCGGGCCAGGCTGACGAGCTCCGGAACCGCCAGCTCGAGCGTGGATTTCTTGTCTGCCACGGAAATCACCCGGTTGACCTCTCTGGCCAGTACCTTTGGGAACCGGCTGGCGAGCGTGGCCAATGCGGCAATTGCGCCCAGCAGGCAGAGCGCCAGGGCGGCGAACAGGGGCAGGCGATCGGCGCTGAGGGAGTCGACCAGGCCGATGGAGGGGGTGAATGCCACCCGCCAGGTGGTATCGGGTATCTCTGCGCGGTGGGTGAGGTCCGTCGCACCGCCACTGCCGGCGGCGGCGATCACATCGGTATGCGCCGTGCCGTTGGGCCGTGTGAACTGCTGCTCCAGGGTCGACCGGCCCGCCGCACTGTCCAGCGCCTGCAGCTGGCTGGTCAGCATGTCATTGTCGAGGGTGGCGATGATCACAGCGCGGCGCTCGGTGATGCGCGGGTGGGTGACGCGACTGGCGACCGATGTCAGCCACTTGCCCTCGAACTGGTAGGCCTCCGGCGTGGTCGATGCACCCTCGCCGGCGCGACGCACCAGATCTACCTCGATATGGTTGCGCAGGCCGCGAGAGCCACCCTGCAGGTTTGCGGTCCCCATCTCGCCGATCGGGATGATCCTCAGGCTCACCACCTCCGGGAAGTAATCCAGCATGGTCTGCTCAACCAGCGCCAGGTCCTCGCCAGACTCGCTGGCGATGGCAGAGAGGGCCAGCGGCGACCCCGCGGCGCTCTCGAGGCGCGCCGACAGTTGCTTCAGGAGACGGTCAATGCCGGCTGCCTGCCCGCTGGCCAATGCGGTGGCCACGCGCCCGACCAGGCGCTGTTCCATGGCGGGCTCTCGCACCAGGATCAGGTAGGCGAAACCGAGGGCCGCGGGCACCACAGCGATTAGCAGACCCAGTGTTGCCAGCCTGCGCAGCGCATTGCCCCTGGCTGTGATGCCCTGGGGACTGCCGGAGGATCGGCGCCTGGTGTCCGCTGCCGGGGCAGTCCCCGCCTTTTTATTCTTGAGTTTCAGCATCCATCCGTTCAGTTCGCGGTCATCGCCTCCATGATATTGCAGTACACCGGTTTCTGAAATGCACCAGTATCCTTTATTTGGATTTTCGGCGGGGGTTGGTCCGGGATGCAGCGCGCCCGGTCAGGCGCGCGTCCCGAGCACCCGGGCGATCAGCGCCATGATCTGGCAGGCGATGGTGTTCTTGCTGGCCCGCTCCAGCACCTGCTCCCCGCCGGGCCACAGCACCGTCGCGGCGTTGAGGTCGCTGTTGAAGCCGATGGACTGGTCGGACACGTCGTTGGCTACGATCATGTCGAGGCCCTTGCGGGCCATTTTCTCCCTGGCGTAGCCGAGCACGTCGTTGGTCTCCGCGGCAAAGCCCACGGCAAAAGGTCCCTGCTCGCTTGCCGCAACCGTGGCCAGGATATCCGGGTTGCGCACGAGGTGCAGGGTCATCTCGGCTGCGTCCTTCTTAATCTTGCGGGAGGCCGCGCTGTCGGGACGGTAGTCGGCGACGGCGGCGCAGGCGATAAAAATATCGCATTCAGAGAGCAGCTCGAGGCAGGACCGCAACATCTCCTCGGCGCTCTCCACATCGATGCGCCGCACTCGATCGGGGGTGGCCAGCTGCACCGGACCGCTGACCAGGGTGGTCAACGCCCCGGCCTCTGCCGCTGCCCGGGCCAGGGCGAAACCCATTTTTCCGGAGCTGTGGTTGGAGATGTAGCGCACCGGGTCCAGCGCTTCGCGGGTCGGCCCCGCGGTGATCACCACCCGCCTGCCCGCCAGCAGGCCCGTGTCGAACCTGGTAGCGGCGGCCTCGGCAATGACCTGCGGCTCCTCCATCCGGCCCGGGCCGACGTCGCCGCAGGCCTGTTCACCGGCAGCCGGGCCCACCATTGTCACCCCGCGCGCGAGCAGCGTGGCGATATTGGCTGAGGTGGCCTCATCCCGCCACATCTGCTGGTTCATCGCCGGCGCCAGGAGCATGGGAGCGGGGGTGGCCAGGGCGACCGTCGTCAGCAGGTCATCGGCGCGCCCGGCCGCCAGCCGCGCGACGAGGTCAGCCGTGGCGGGCGCTATCAGGAGCAGGTCGGCCCAGCGGGCGAGCTCGATATGGCCCATGCCCTGCTCCGCTTCTGCATCGAGCAGCTCGGTGTGCACCGGGTTCCCGGACAGGGCCTGCAGGGTCAGCGGCGTGATGAACTCCCGGGCACCGCGGGTCATGATCACCCTCACCCGGGCGCCCCTGGCCTGCAGCTGTCGGACAAGTTCTGCGGATTTGTAGGCCGCAATGCCGCCGGAAACGCCCAGCAGGACATTGCGATTGAAAAGATGTGCCATTCACCGGCCCAAACTGGGAAACTAGCCGGAAAGATAGCACCCCGCCGGGGTATTTGACACAGTCGCAGGCCGCTCAGGGAGGAGCGTCATGAGCATCGCCAGTTGGGCGCCGGGGGAGGGGCCCCGTGACAAGTTGCTGGAGCGCGGCGCCCTGGCGCTCTCGGACGCGGAGTTGCTGGCGGTGCTGTTGCACACCGGTTACCGCAACTGCAGTGCGCTGGACCTGGCCCGCAATCTCCTCATCCAGTTTGGCGGCCTGGCAGGTGTCATGGGGGCGGATCAGGCCGACCTGCAGGCCTGCCCGGGGGTGGGTGCAGGCAAGTTTGCGCAACTCCAGGCAGCGCTGGAACTGGCCCGGCGGCAGGCCCTGCAGGCGATTTCCGCGGGCGATGCGCTGACCAGCCCGCAGGAGACCCGGCGTTTCCTGCACTATCACCTCGGTACCCGCAGTCGCGAGGTGTTCAGCTGCCTCTTTCTCGACAACCAGCACAGGGTGCTGCGCTGTGAAGACCTCTTCCTGGGTACGCTGGACGGGGCCGCCGTCTATCCCCGGGAGGTCGTCGTGCGGGCCCTGCAGTACCGCGCCGCCGCAGTGATCTTTGCTCATAACCACCCGTCCGGCGTGGCCGAACCCAGTAGTGCGGACCGGCGCATCACCGAGCGCCTTTGCGCCGCCCTGGCCCTGCTCGATATCCGCGTGCTCGACCACATCATCATCGGCCGGGCCGCAGCCTTTTCGTTCGCCGAGGCGGGGCTGCTGTAGGTTCGGGATTGCGCTTGCTATGGCCATGGCCTTCTGGTATAAAGTCGCGCTCCGCGCGGCTGGGGTCTTTTTTCGACCCGTGCAGCCACACCGTTTTTTTAAATTCCCGGCTATAGTGGGAGAGCAGGATCATGGCAAGAGTCTGTCAGGTCACCGGCAAGCGCCCGGTTACCGGAAACAACGTATCACACGCAAAGAACCGCACCCGTCGCCGGTTCTTGCCCAATCTCCACCAGCATCGTTTCTGGGTGGAGTCCGAAAAGCGTTTCGTGAACCTGCGCGTTTCCAGCAAGGGGATGCGGATCATCGACAAGAAGGGTATCGAGCAGGTACTCAGCGATATTCGCGCCCGCGGCGACAAGGTGTAAGGGAGAGCAGCGATGAGAGACAAGATCAGGATGAACTCCACGGCAGGTACAGGCCACTTCTATACCACCGACAAGAACAAGCGGACCACGCCCGACAAGCTCGAGATGAAGAAATACGACCCCGTCGCGCGCAAGCACGTTCTTTATAAGGAAGGCAAGATCAAGTAACTGCCTTACAGCGTGGCTGTACCAGGAACCCCGGCCTGTCGCCGGGGTTTTTTATGGGCACCGCGGCGCCGGGCCTGATTCAAACCTGATGCCAGAACTGCCGGAAGTCGAGACCACGCGGCGGGGCGTGGAGCCCCACAGCCTCGGTCGCGTGGTCAGCAGCGTCATCGTGCGCGAGCCCCGACTGCGCTGGCCGGTGCCCGGCGACCTGGCGGCGGTGCTGGCCGGCCAGACCATCTCGGCGCTGGAGCGCCGGGCCAAGTATCTGCTGTTTCACACACCTGCGGGGAGCCTGCTCGTACACCTGGGCATGTCCGGCTCCCTGCGTGTGGTGGCGCCGGGCCAGGCCCCGGCGCGGCACGATCACATCGACATCCTGTTCCAGGGTGGACAGTGCCTGCGCTATAACGACCCCCGACGCTTCGGCTGCTTCCTCTGGCTGCAGCCCGGGGAGCGGCATCCCCTGTTGAGCGCCCTGGGCCCCGAGCCCCTGTCAGACGATTTTGGCGGGGAACTGCTCTACCGGCGCTCCCGCGGCCGCACCGGTCCCGTCAAGAACTTCATAATGGACGGAAAAGTGGTGGTTGGTGTTGGTAATATTTACGCTAACGAGGCGCTGTTTCTCGCCGGAATCCGGCCTGACAGGGCGGCGGGGCGGATCTCCCGCGACCGCTACCGGTGCCTGGCGGAAAAAATAAAGCAAGTACTTACTTTCGCCATAGAGCAGGGTGGAACAACCTTGCGCGATTTCGTGGGCGGGGATGGCAAGCCCGGCTACTTCGCCCAGCAGCTCTATGTGTACGGCCGGAGGGGGCAGCCCTGCAAGCGATGCGGCCGCGAGTTGCGGGAGCGCCGGCTGGGTCAGCGAACCACGGTTTACTGCGTGACCTGTCAGCGCTGATCAGGCTACACTGTACGGCCAAAGGGGAAAGGGAACCCGGGAGTTGATGATGAAAATAATTCAAGGCACACGTCGTGCCACTACTGCCCTGATGATAGGCTGTCTCCTGTTGCCACAGGCACTCTGGGCGGAGTCTGCCATCGATGAGAGTCCCAATGAGTGGGCCATGGTAGGGGATCTGCTGGTCGCTCGGCCGTTGGGTCTGGTGATGACGGCCGGGGGCACCGTCGCATGGGTCGCCAGTCTGCCGTTCACCCTGCTCGCAGGACACGCGGCGGAAGCTGCCGAGACCCTGATTGTGGGTCCCGGCGAGGCGACTTTCATGCGCTGCCTCGGCTGCCGCAATCCCGGCTACACCTATAAGGACATCGAGAAACACCGGGCTGCCAGCGCCAACGACTGAGCGGTTCTACGTCTCGCCTGATCCAGCGGGAGGGCAGACCCTCCCGCACAGTCATCCTGTTGCCTGTTCGCTGAAACGCGCCTTGAGCGCCGCGGCCACCTCTTCGGGAACGAAGGGGGTGATATCGCCCTGCAGCGCGGCGATCTCCCTGACCAGGGAGGAGGAGATGTAGGAGAGATCTTCCGAGGGCGTGAGAAAGATACTCTCGAACTCCGGGTACATGGCGCGATTCATGTTGGCCAGTTGGAACTCGTACTCGAAATCCGCCACGGCCCGCAACCCCCTGAGAACGCACCGGGCGCCCTGGCTTTTGGCGAAATCAGTCAGCAAGTTGCTGAAGCCCACCACCTCCACGTTATCCAGGTGCCCCAGCGACGCCCGGCACAGCGTCACCCGCTCCTCCAGCGAGAACAGCGGTGTTTTTTTCTCACTGTGGGCGATGGCCACTACCACGCGGTCGAACAGGCGCGCGGCGCGCTCGGTAAGATCCACGTGTCCGTTCGTGATGGGATCGAATGTCCCCGGGTAGATGACAGACTGGGTTCTCATGCTGGTGTACCTCCGGGCGAGCAGGCGATGTTAAACAATTTGCCCCCTGGCAACAATGAACAGCCGGAAGCCGACTCCACCCGCACGTTTTTCCCGGTGCAGATTCCATCCCGGCTGGACGAGGGGCGCACTGTCTCCGGCGGCGCTTTCAGTGTAGACCAGCGCGCCCTCGTTCAGCAGGCGCCTGCCTGCCAGCAGCGCGCAGGCGGGTGCCAGCAGGTCGCTGTCGAAGGGGGGGTCGACAAAGACGATGTCGTAGCCGGACTCCGCTCTTTGCAGAAACTGCAGGGCCGACATTGCATGGCATTGCCCGCTTTCCCGTGCGTCGAGCATCCCGAGATGCGACTCGATCCGGCGCAGGGCGCGCTCAGAGGAGTCCACGAAATCGCAATACGCGGCGCCGCGGGATAGCGCCTCGAGACCCAGGGCACCACTGCCGGCGAAGAGGTCGGCGCAACGGGCTCCATGCACGAACGGCGCCAGCCAGTTGAAGAGGGTCTCGCGCACCCTGTCGGGTGTGGGTCGCAGGCCGGGAGCCGGCGCGAACGCCAGTTTGCGCCCGCGCCACTGGCCGCCGATGATGCGTAACTGGCTGGTCGCGCCCGCCTTTCCTGGGGATCTGCCCATTTCTCCGGCTTCAGCAAGGATGGTAGGATAAGCGCTTTTGCAGATGCGCTTCTGCACACTTTATCACGGCGGTCATGAAATTCTTCAAACGGAAAAAACAGGCGGAGGGCAAGCCGGCCCAATCCGGGGAAACCCCTGTCGGCGGCGGGCCTGAGGGCGGCGGCGACAACCCCAGGCCCGCCCCGGACCCCGCTGGGGCGCATCCGGGCGGTGCGGAGCC
>JARRPM010000037.1:0-34138 GCA_037382865.1 Halioglobus sp.
TGCGCCAGCTGCTTCACGACGGTTTCCTGCGCGACACACCGGGCGACTGGCTGGCGCAGTACCCCCGGTATATGAAAGCGCTGCTGACACGGGTTGAGCGGCTGCCCGGCCAGTACCCCAAGGACCAGAAGCATACCGCGTTGCTGCAGGCGCTGGCACAGCCCCTGTGGGACGCGGCGCAGCTGCGGCCCGCCCTGCTGCTGTTGTGCCCACCGGCCATGCATTACCGCTGGATGCTGGAGGAGCTGCGGGTCTCCCTGTTTGCCCAGCACCTCGGCACCCGGGTGGCGGTGTCAGAGAAACGCCTGCAGGAGCAGTGGCAGTCGGTGCGGCAATGGCTGCGGGAAAACCCGCACTGACGCCGTCCGGGGCCACGGGACATGTAAATCGGTCCGTCTGGATACTGGCATTGCGATTAACCGCGTACCGGGAAACCGCCTATACTCGACAGAGGGGCGGCGTCTCCGGGGATCCGGGACGAAACTTCCCCCTGATAACCGTGTCATAACCTTGACCGGGGCTGACAGGGGTAACGCTGTTTCCGTGACAGGCCCGCGTAGCACCCGACTCAACTCACTACTTTCAGGAAATTCATCATGGCTCACCCCAAAAAACCCATGGCTGCCGCTCTCGGTGCGGCATTTCTCGCGGCGTCCGTTGCTCCTCTGGCCTCCGCCGATTCCAACCCGTTCTCGGCGCAGCAGCTGAGTGGCGGCTACGACCTCGCCAACTACAACAGCCACAAGGAAGGAGGCTGTGGTGAGGGCAAGTGTGGCGCCGCAAAGAGTGAAGGCGAAGGCAAGTGTGGTGACGGCAGCTCCGGAGAGAAGAAAGCCGATGCCGAGGGCAAGAGCACCGAGGGCAAATGTGGCGGCGACAAGATGGAAGCCGGGGAACACGAAGACGGGAAGTCAGGCGCCGAGGGCAAGTGCGGCGAAGGTAAGTGCGGCGGCTGACGATGCCTGACAGCGCCGGCGAGTTCCAGGGAGCGGGACTCGGGTTGCGGCGGGCCCTGCTGGGCCCGCTCACGTCTATGGACCAGGGAGCGGTCGACTTCATGGAAGTGGCGCCGGAGAACTGGATCGGTGTCGGCGGCCGCTTCGCCAGGCAGTTTCGCGAGCTTGCGGAGCGCTACCCGATCGTACTGCACGGCCTCTCCCTGGATATCGGCGGCCCCGACCCCATCGATACGGAACTGGTTCGTTCCGTGGGGGCGCTGATGGAGGAGGTTGGCGCGCCCCTCTACAGCGAGCACCTGAGCTATTGCGCTGCGGAGGGCCATCTCTACGACCTGCTGCCCATCCCCTTCACGGCGGAGGCCGTGCACTACGTGGCGGAGAGGGTGCGTCAGGTCCAGGACATCCTCGGTCGCCAGATCGCCCTGGAGAATGCCTCCTATTACGCCCAGTCCCAGGCCGAGTTGAGCGAGGCCGGGTTCATCACGGCGGTACTCGAGGAGAGCGGATGCGGCCTGTTGCTGGATGTCAACAACCTCTACGTGAACAGCATCAACCACCGCTACGACCCGATCGCTTTCCTCGACGCGCTGCCGCTCGAGCGCGCCCGGTATATTCATGTGGCCGGGCACTACGACGAGGCGGAAGACCTCAAGGTGGACACTCATGGCGCTGACGTGATCGACCCGGTGTGGGCGCTTCTGTCCGAGGCCTACCGCAAGGTTGGACCCCTGCCCACCCTGCTGGAAAGGGACTTCAATCTCCCGCCCCTGGCAGACCTCCTGGCGGAGGTGCGACAGGTCAGGCAACTGCAGGAGATTGCATGCCGCCCGAGGGCGGAGCTGGGGGCGCCGGCGTGACTGCCCCGTCTCTGCGTGACAGCCAGCTTGCCATGGCGCGGTACCTGCGCAACCCCGCGACGGCGCCGCCGCCGTCAGGGATCGAGCAGCGCCGCCTGAAGATCTACGAAGACCTGGTATACAACAATATCGAGGGCTTTGTCAGCGGCGGGTTTCCGGTCCTGCGCAGCCTTTATGGGGATACGGGGTGGCATGAACTGGTGCGGGCTTTCATCAACCGGCACCGCTGCCATTCGCCCTATTTCCTCGAGATAAGTCGTGAGTTTCTCGAGTACCTGGCGCAGGAGCACTCCATGCGCGACTGTGATCCGCCGTTTGTCGCCGAACTGGCACACTACGAATGGGTGGAGCTGGCGCTCGACGTCTCCGCCGAGGTACTGCCCCCCGAGTCCCCGCCGCAGGATGATCCCCTGGCGATGGTGCCGGTCCTCTCGCCCCTGGCCTGGCTCCTCTCTTACCACTACCCGGTACACAGGATCGGCCCGGCCTTCCGGCCCACGGAACCCGGCGGTCCGGTGTTCCTGCTCGTCTACCGGGACCGCGAGGAGCGGGTGCGGTTCGTGGAACTCAATGCTGCCACTGCGCGCCTGCTGGAATTGGTGCGCGACAATACGGGAGCCTCCTGCCGGGACCTGCTGCTCGGCCTGGCGGCGGAACTGGCGATGTCGGAGGGCACCGCGCTGGATTTCGGGATGCAGCAGCTCGATGAGTGGCGCCGGCAGTCGGTGGTCTTCGCCGCCCGGTAACCAACAGTTGCCCAAGTGTTACCCGAAGCGTAACATCCCCACCCTTACACCTGCTCGACTCCACCCATGAGACTGCCACGTAACTTTTTCGCGTTCCTTCTGCTCTTTTCCCTGCAGCCGGTATATGCCGAGATCGAGGAGCGGGATGTCGACCCCCTGGAGCCCTTGAACCGGCAGCTGTTCCTGCTCAACGATGTGCTCGACAAATACCTGGTCAAGCCGGTGGCGCAGGGCTACCAGTATGTCACGCCCGATATCGTCGAGCGCGGTGTCGGCAATTTTTTCGCCAATATGTATGACGCCACCTCCGCGGTCAATGCCGCCCTGCAGTGGAAGTGGGTCGGGGCGGCCCAGAGCGGGGGACGCTTCCTGGTCAACTCCACCCTGGGTATCGCCGGCGTCTTCGATGTCGCCACACCGCTGGGGATACGGCCCTACCGTGCGGATTTCGGCCAGACCCTGGCCGTCTGGGGCTTCGATCCCGGTCCGTACCTGATGGTGCCTTTATTCGGTCCGCGTACCGTGCGCAGCGGGGTCGGCACACTCGTCGATCTCTATACCTCCGTCCCGACCTACATCGACAGCGAAACCGTGCGCTACTCGATCTGGGGTCTGGAAATCGTGGACACCCGCGCCCGCCTGTTGCAGGCGGAGGAACTGATATCCGGGGACCGCTATATTTTCGTGCGCGACGCCTATCTGCAGCAGCGCGAGTACTTCATAAACGATGGTGAGGTGACGGACAATTTTTCCAATTTCGAGGAGGGTGACGACTGGGAGGAGTTCTGATTTCCGGGGCTCCCGCCGGCGCCACTGAAGATGCACCAGAATGGATCACAAATCTGTGAAATCCTGCCCAAAGCAGGGCCGTTTCGGTTGCCTGACCCCCGTGATGGGCGTAGTGTCACGGCGCATGAGACCCCGATTTCGCCCGGCATGACCAGCAACGGTAACGTGCTTATCATCGATGACCAGCCGGAGCGCGCTGAGGCGCTCGCGCGGCTGGTCGCCGACGCCGGCTTTCACACGGACGTGGTGACTGACGTCAACAACTCCCGATACTCCCTGGGTAAGGACAGCGAGCTGGACGTGATCCTCTGTGAGCTCGATCTCAAGGGGGTCTCCTGGGGCGAAGCCCGCCGGACCCTGCGGGAGATGGATGTACAGGTGCCGGTGATCATGTTCAGCGATGTGGCGGACGCGGACCGGATGATGACGGCGCTGCGGCTGGGTGCCAGCGACTTCTTCGTGCGCCCGGTGGAGGACAGTGAAGCCCTCAAGCGTTCGATAGAGCGCTGTGTGCGCCAGCGCCAGATGCGCCGGGAGCTGCAGGAGTCCCGCCGGCGCCTGGAGACCGCCTATACCGAACTGCGCGGAACGGTGAAAGTGCTGGAGCAGGACCAGCAGGCCGGGCGCCAGGTGCAGCTGCGCATGCTGCCTGCCACGCCGCTGGTGCTGGACGATTACGTCTTCAGCCACACGGTTATTCCCTCCCTCTACCTGAGCGGCGATTTCACCGACTACTTCACCGTGGGCGACAAGTTCGTCATCTTCTTCATGGCGGATGTCTCCGGTCATGGCAGCTCGTCTGCCTTCGCCACGGTTCTGCTCAAAAATCTTTTTGCGCGCAAGCGGTCCGATTTCCTCAGGCGCAATGACGACACCGTGCTGAGCCCGGTGGCCATGCTCCAGCGGGCCAACAAGGAGCTGATGGACCTCGCCGTGGGCAAGTTCGCGACCATGGTGGTCGGGCTGATCGACACACAGGAGAATACCCTGCATTACAGCATTGCGGGCCATCTGCCGCAGCCTGTTCTGGTCTCGCGGGAGGGTGCGCACTACCTGCCCGGGGAGGGTTCCGCGGTGGGCCTTATTCCGGAGGCCAATTATGAGGAACAGACGATCCAGCTGCCGGAGAGTTTTATGCTCGCGCTATTCTCCGACGGGATCCTGGAAATACTTCCCCCGAAAAACCTCATAGAAAAAGAGAAATATTTCCTCGAGGTTTTTGAGCAGTCCGCTGAAACTCCCGAAGAGCTGGTCACGCGTCTGGGGCTGGACAAGGTGGATACCGCGCCCGATGACATCGCGGCGCTATTCATCAGCAAGCGGGGCTGAAATGCGCGAAGGCAGAATACTCGCAGCCAGCCATGACGGCGCCTACGTCATTCGTATGGAGGGCGATGTCCGTCTGACCCTCTGCACCACCATCGACGAGTATTTTCACCGCATGTTCCAGGATCCTGAATTTGTCAGCGTATGGGTCGACCTGTGTGAGGCCGAGGCCATAGACAGCACCACGTTGGGTCTGCTGGCCAAGCTGGCGCTTCAGGTGAGGGAGCGGTTCGGCTTCCAGCCCGCCATCTATTCCTGTGACCCGGGCATCAACCGCCTGCTGAAAAGCATGGGATTCCAGCGCCTGTTCGAGCTGCATGAGGAGGCCTGTCGCAGCCCCGACGAGGTGCGCGAGATACCGATGGTCGAGGGGAGCGAGGAGGCGGTGCGTGAGAAAGTGATCGAGGCCCACCGCATCCTGATGGGGCTGAGCAGTGAAAACCGGGAGCGTTTCAGGGATCTGATGGCGGTTCTGGAGCGGGGCTGACCCGGGACCGGGCCTCCAGTTTGGCCCGGATATAGTCCTGGTGGGGCACGTAGGTCAGCTCCGCCACCCGCCGGATCAGGTGCTCCTCGTACTTGTCCAGGTTGCCGTCGGCATAGGCCACTGCCCACATGTCGCTGATCAGCTGCAGCTTCTGCCGGGCGGAGTAATAGTCGTTGATCACCCGGGTGAACTCGTAGAGGGAGGTGGCCTTTTCCACTCGTTGTGTGGCCGCCTCCGCCAGTGCCTGTACCTCGGAGGCGTCCAGTTTCAGGGTCTTGCTGAGCAACTGGTGCAGCGCTTCCTGCTCTGATGCGTCCTGGGTGAAATCCGCCCGGGCTGTCTCGACCAGCAGGGCTGCAGCCGCCAGGCGCTGGCGGTGGGCCAGCTCTTCCTCACTCTCCTTCGCCGCCGGCTCGAACAGGGCTTTGAGAACATTGATCATCTGGAACTGATCACCCCCTCGAGTTTCACCTGGTCCGCGACAAAATTGCGGATGCCCTCCGCCAGTTTCTCCGTTGCCATCGCGTCGTCGTTCAGCGCATAGCGGAACGCGGCCTCGGACAGGCTCGAACGGCCGTCACCCGAGTCCGCTCCCGCGGCCGATAGACGCTGGGGCAGCGCGTCGCTGTCGGAGGCCAGTTCCTCCAGCAGCGCGGGGCTGATGGTCAGGCGATCACACCCTGCCAGGGCCTCTATTTCACCGGCATTGCGGAAGCTGGCGCCCATTACCACGGTTTCGTAGCCATGGTGCTTGTAATAATTATAGATGCGGGTGACCGACTGCACGCCCGGGTCGTCCTCGGGTGTTTTGATGACAAGCTCCGTGTTGGCCTTATACCAGTCCAGGATCCGACCGACGAAGGGGGAGATGAGGAAGACACCGGCGTCCGCGCACGCCGCGGCCTGGCTGAATCCGAACAGCAGGGTCAGGTTACAGTTGATGCCCTCTTTCTCGAGCTGTTCGGCCGCGCGGATGCCCTCCCAGGTGGAAGCCGTCTTGATCAGGATACGCGCCCGCTGGATGCCGGCCTCCTCGTACATGCCGATCAGTTTGCGGGCGCGCTCCATGGTACCGCGGGTGTCGAAGGAGAGACGGGCGTCCACCTCCGTCGAGATGCGGCCCGGGATAATAGCGAGGATCTCCTTGCCCACGTCCACCGCAAAGCGATCACAGCAGTTGGCCAGTTGCTCGGCATCGGAGCCCCCCTGGGCGCTGGCCCAGCCCTTGGCCTGGTCCAGCAGCTCGGCGTAATGGGGCAGGGCAGCGGCTTTGAGCAGCAGCGAGGGGTTGGTGGTGGCGTCCAGCGGATGAAAGCGCCGGATCGCCTCGATGTCGCCGGTATCGGCCACCACATCGGTCATTGTCTTGAGTTGGTCGAGTTTACTGCTCATTCGGGTCTTCCTGGTCAGGTCCTGTCGCGATCTGGTCCTGCCGCCGCGTCACGGGACGGCAGAGGCGGACACCGCAGGGGCGAGTCGCTGCACAAGGCTGAGCGCCTCAGTGAGCACCTCCAGCCCCGCGTCTTTCCGGTATGCGTTTTCACTCAGGTGACGCCTGAATTTCCTGGCGCCGGGGACACCCTGGTAGAGACCGAGGATGTGGCGGGTAATGTGGTTCAGGTGGGCACCGCGAGCGAGCTGCCGCTCCACATAGGGGAGCAGGCTGTCGATGACATCATCGCGGGATTGGACCGGATTGTCCATCCCGAACAGCGCCCGGTCCGCCTCCGCCAGCATCCATGGGTTCTGGTACGCTTCGCGCCCGATCATCACGCCGTCGACCTGCTGCAGGTGTTCCCGGCATGCGGCCAGGCTCTGGATACCGCCGTTCAGCACCACCGTCAGCGCGGAAAAATCCCGCTTTAGCCGGTAGACCCAGGGATAGTTGAGTGGCGGGATCTCCCGGTTCTCCTTCGGGGAGAGCCCCTGCAGCCAGGCCTTGCGGGCATGGACGATGAATACGCTGCAGCCGGCAGCGGCGATCGGTTCGACGAAGGAGGCCAGCCCATCGTAGGATTCCATCTCGTCGATGCCGATGCGGTGCTTGACCGTCACCGGAATGGTGCAGGCGTCCCGCATGGCCTTCACGCAGTCCGCCACCAGGCGGGGCCTCGCCATCAGACAGGCGCCGAACATGCCCGACTGCACCCGGTCCGAGGGGCAGCCACAGTTCAGGTTGACCTCGTCGTACCCCCATTCTTCGGCCCAGCGCGCGCAACGCGCCAGCTCCCCCGGATCCGATCCGCCCAGTTGCAGCGCCACCGGATGCTCCTCGGGGTTGAAGTGCAGGAATCGTTGCCGGTCTCCGTGGATCAGGGCGCCGGTAGTGACCATTTCCGTATAGAGCAGAGCCCGCCTGGTCAGAAGGCGCCAGAAGTAACGGCAGTGGTGGTCAGACCAGTCCATCATGGGGGCCAGGCACAGCCGCCACGGCGAGACATCGGTAAAGTTGCCGGGGTCTTGCGACATGTGCGCTATAGTAACATTCCAGCATGAGGGCGGCGCAATTGCGCCTGCGGCATCGGCGAAGCCGGAGAGGGTCCCCGCGCGCCGGCGTCCGGTCTACACTTGAGGAAGCCGGGCTAGCGACCCACGCAGGCACTGACGGTCTCGTGCACTGGTTCAACTACTGGTCTCGCGTCCTGGACGCGGTCAGCTTAGCGACGCCCGGGAGGCGTTACGGATCGAATCATGGGGGTGCGCTCTATTGCCAAGGCCTCCCGGCGCCATTGTCTGTCGGGCCGGTGTGCGCCTGTCCGGCTGTGGCTTGGAGCCCGGGCCGCGCTGCTCATCGGGTGCATCTGCCAGAGTCTGCTCTGTGCCGGTGCGTGGGCAGCGTCGGTCGAGGTCAACATCGACGGGATAGATGGCGAACTCAGAGACAACGTCGAGGCTTTTCTGGGCATCGTCACCGAGGGCCAGCGCAAACGGACCCGGGACGAGAAGCAGCTCACCGATGCCGATATACAGCGTCTGCATCGCGGCGCCACGGCGGAGATCCGGGCCGCCCTGCAACCCTTCGGCTACTACGACCCCGAGGTGACGGCCACCCTGGAAGCAGGCGAGGAGCAGAGCGCCGATGACGCGGTAAGTACGGTCTGGCATGCACGCTACCGCATCGATCCCGGTCCCGCCACCCGCCTGCGGGAGGTGGATATCAGGCTGGAAGGCGAGGGCAGAGACCAGGACGAACTGAGACAGCTGATCGCGGAGGCCGGGCTCGAGCAGGGCGCCGTGCTGTACCATCCCGCCTACAGCAGCCTGAAGAGCGCGTTGCAGAGCGATGCCTACGCCCTCGGCTACCTGGACAGCACCTTCACGCGCAGCCAGCTCGAGGTGTATCCGGAGCAGCAGGTTGCGGACGTCACGCTGGTCTTCGACACCGGGCCCAGGTTCCGTTTCGGCGATATCACCATCGAGCAGACGATTCTTTCTCAGGATTTCGTCGACAGGTTCATCGAGACCCGCGCGGGAGAAATTTTCAATCCCAGAAAACTGATTGATCTGCAACTGGCGCTCAGCGACAGCGACTATTTCAGGTCTGCAGAGGTTCAGGTCCAGCGCGAGGATGCCGTCGGTGAGCAGGTGCCCGTGCGCGTGACCACCGAACCCTCGCTGCCCCGAAGGTACGAGGCCAGCCTGGGTTACGGTACCGATACCGGACTGCGGGGTGGGCTGGGGGTGCTATGGCGGCGCCTCAACCGCCAGGGTCACCAGTTACGCACAGATATCCGTCTGTCGCAGGTCCAGCAGACGCTGGTTGCGCGCTACAAGATCCCGGTCGGCGAGGTCCGCAGCGAATACCTCGATTTCAATGCAGACCTCGACAAACGCGAAATCAACGATGTCGATTCCACCCGCTACGCTCTCGGCAGCAGCCTGAACCAGGACCGCTGGCACGGGCGCCGGCGAATGTCACTGCTGCTGCAGCACGAAAACTGGGCTTTTGGTGATGAGCCCAGGGAGGATTCGACCCTCCTGATCACGGAACTCGAGTACGACCGGATCCGGGGGGACGACCTGCTTTTCACCCGGGACGGTTACAGCGTCAACACCGCCGTCTACGGCGCGGTGGAGGGCCTGCTGTCCGACGCCACCTTCCTGCAGGGCTACGTGGCGGCACGCCTGGTAAAGCCCCTGGGCGCTCGGGGCCGCCTGCTGCTGCGCGGCGAGTACGGCGCCACCGCCACCGACAGTTTTCACGACCTGCCGCCGTCGCAACGATTTTTTACCGGCGGCGCGCAAAGTGTGCGCGGTTACGGTTTCGAAGAGCTCAGTCCGGAGGATAGCAGGGGCAACCTCATAGGCGGACGCTATCTGGGAGTGGCCAGCATCGAGGTCGACTATCTCGTGTATGGCGACATCGGCCTGGCGGCGTTCGTCGACACCGGTAATGCCTCGGATGACCCCGATATCGACTGGAAGACCGGGGCCGGTGTCGGGCTGCGCTACCGGACACCCGTGGGTATGGTGCGCGTGGATTTCGCCCACCCATTCGACGACCCCGACTCCTCGTTCGCGTTTCACATCAGTTTCGGACCTGACCTGCAATGACACGGCGTATTCTAATCTGGATCCTGGTTGCGTTGGCGGCGCTGCTGTCGACCGTCCTGCTGCTGCTGGTCTGGGGGCTGGGGACCGGGAGTGGCACGCGAGCCCTGTGGGGTATCGTCACCGAAGCGGTGGACGGCCTTGAGGTGGACTCTGTCGAGGGACGCCTGGCCGGCCCCATGGCTATCCGGGGTTTGCGTTACGCCGACGCCTACCGGGAACTGGAGATCGGCTCGCTGTCGGTGGACTGGCATCCCCGGCGCCTGTTTGCCGGGGAGTTGCTGCTCGAAGGTCTGCACGTGGCCGATGTGGACTACCTGCAGGTTATGCCCTCACCGCCCCCCGAGGAGGAGGCGCCTTTCGCGGTGCCGGAGAGTTTCAGCCTGCCGGTCGACCTCGACGTCCGCGATATCACCCTCGAGAATCTCGCCTATCGCGCTTCTCCCGAGGCCGAACCACTGGTGATTGCGAGGGTGGAACTGGCGGCGACCTACCGCGGCTTCCAGCTTGCGGTGCCTGAGTTGTCCGTGCGAGCGCCGTTGTTCACCGTCGAGGCGGGTGCCAGCGCGATCACCCGGAACGACTATCCGGCAGACCTGACCGTGAACTGGGAAGCCCGCCTGCCCGATCTCGCGCCGTTGTCCGGGGAACTGTCGCTGGCGGGTGACCTGGCGGCAATGCAGATACGCCACACAGTGGCACCACCTCTGGACCTTGAGCAAACGGCGACAATTCGGGATATCACCTCGTCACTGGCGTTCAGCACCGAAACGGTCATTCGTCGCGTGCGGCTGGCGGAAATCGGCGAGACCTTGCCGGACCTCGCGGTCACCGGCCGGTTGAGCGCTCAGGGAACACCGCGGGATCTTCGTTTTCTCGGTGACCTGGGCATCGACTCCGTGGCCGCGGGGGTGGTCGAACTGTCTACCCGTGGGGGCTTCCGGGACCAGGTGCTGGCACTGGATGGGCTGACCCTGACGGGAGGGGACGCCGCCGTGATGGCGTCGTCAGGCCGGCTTGACCTCAACGGCGATGTGCCGGAATTCGACCTGCAGAGCCGGTGGCAGGCGCTGCAGTGGCCGCTTGCGGAGCAGCCACCGCAGGTGAACAGCCCCCGGGGTGAACTGAGTGTTGCCGGGACAAGTGCGGACTACCGCGTGGCGCTCGACGCGCAGCTCGAGGTCCCCGGGCAGACGGGTGGCGAGCTGCAGGTGTCGGGGCGGGGCAGCTCCGAATTCATCGACCTGGCGCGCCTGCACCTGGCACTGCTCGACGGTAACCTCGATGGCAGCGCCCGGGTAGCCTGGACGCCGGAGGTGACGGGCAGCGTGGAACTGAACGGAAGCGGTCTCGATCCGTCGGTGCTGTTGCCAGAGCTGCCGGGCGATCTGCGGCTCGAGCTCAGGGCCGGTGGCGGGATGACTGACGGTAGCGCAAGGGCGCGGATCGACGCGTTTTCCATCTCCGGACGTTTTCGCGATCAGCCCCTGGATCTGCAGCTGCGGGGAAGCCTCGAGGGCTCCCGGTTGCAGCTGGATACCCTGGAGCTGGCCGCGGCTTCCACACGCCTGAGTGCTGCGGGGCGGGTCGGCGAGAAGCTGGGGCTCGACTGGACTCTCAGCAGCCCGGATCTCGGTGAACTCCTGCCGGAGAGCGGCGGTGTCGTCGAGGGAGAAGGGCGAATCGAGGGCACCCTCGATGTGCCCGCGGTGCACGGTTTTCTGCGTGCCCGGAATCTCACCCATCGGCAGTATTCGCTGGCCCGGCTGTCCCTGGACATGGACATCGATCTGGAGCGCCCCACACCATCCGCCCTGGATCTCGCCCTCGACGGTGCCCGGCTGGGTGAGGTAGCGGTTGAATCCCTGACGCTGGTCGGCCGGGGCACCCGCTCAGATCACAGGCTGCAACTGGCAGCCGAGACATCGGTCGGGAGTGCAGATCTGGACCTCGCCGGGGAGCTTGAGGACGCGAGCTGGCTGGTGCGCCTGACCGGGGGGCGCCTGCAGTACGATGAACTCGGGGCATGGACCCTGGAGACGCCGCACCTCGGTCGCATTTCCCGGGAGCAGCAGCAGCTCGACAGTGGTTGCTGGGCAAGTGACGGGGCCCGGCTCTGCGTCGAGGGGATGCGCACCGCAGAATCAGTCTCCGCCGCAGTGACGCTGGACGCGCTTGCCCTGGGCTATTTTCGTCCGCTGTTGCCGCCGGCGATTGCACTGGCGGGGCAGTTTGGAGCGAGTCTGGATCTGCGCGGGCAGGGCGCTGCCCCGCCGGATATCGTTGCGCGGCTGGACATGGAGGGGGTGGAACTGCGCTCGGGCGAGGGCACCAGCCAACCGGGCCAGCTGTTGCTCGCCCTGGAGCCGTCAAGTGCCAACCTGGATTACGGCGACGACGGCCTCGCTGCCGATCTGGCGCTGCCCTTGACAGGCGGAGGGGGTATCAGCGCCAGCGCGCGGGTGGGTCAGGGTGAGCCCCCTTTGAACGAACGCCCTCTGGTCGGCCGGCTCGACGTGGATCTGCGGGATATCGGCTTTCTGGCCGCTCTGTCCCCGGAGATCGAACGGGCGGCGGGTATGCTGCGTGGCGGGGTCGACGTTGGGGGCTCGCTGGCGGATCCGGCGCCCGATGCTGAACTCAATGTGACTGGAGGCACCCTGCAGCTCGCATCCCCCGGTGTGGAGATTACCGGCCTTACCCTGGCGGCGCACAACGTCGGCCAGGATGCGCTGGCGTTCGAGGGGAGTGCACGTTCCGGGGGCGGCCAGCTTGCGCTCTCCGGCAGCGCACAGCTCACCGGCGGCGCGATGCGGGCCGATGTCAGCCTCCTCGGAGAGCGGTTCCAGGTATTCGATACGCCCGACGCGCGGGTCGCGGTCTCGCCGGATCTCGCCATCGCCGTGCACGACAGCGGTGTTCGGGTGACTGGTGAGGTACGGGTGCCCCACGCCGAGATCACACCGAAAAAGCTACCCCCGGCGGCGGTATCGGCCTCCGGTGACCAGGTGATCATCGAGGAGGGTGGCGACGCGGCCTCCTCCACTGCCGAACGGACCGTAGAGGCCAATGTAAGGATCACGCTGGGCGATGAAGTCACCGTGGATGGTTTCGGCTTCAAGGGGCGATTGACGGGCGGTCTGGTGGTGGAACAGACCCCCGGCAGGCCGACCATTGGCACCGGTACGCTGAACATCCTCGATGGTGAGTATCGCGCTTACGGCCAGGGACTGGTTATCGAGGAAGGCAAAATCCTCTTCGCCGGAGGGCCTCTGGACAAGCCGGGGATCAACGTGCGTGCGGTGCGCCGGCCGGCAGACGGTATCCTGGTCGGGGTGCGGGTGCGCGGCGCGGTCCAGCAGCCCGACGTGGAGCTCTTCTCGGAGCCGGGCATGAGTCAGACGGAACAGTTGTCCTGGCTGGTGCTGGGGCGTCCGCTGAAGGGTACCTCAGAGGGCGAGGGCGACATGCTGGCTCAGGCTGCGACGATGCTCAGCCTCAAAGGGGGGAATTATCTGATGGACAGGTTCGGTGGCGATGTCGGCGTCGACACCATGGGCTTCGAGACCGGATCCGGCGAGGCGGGGGCTGCCAGCGATGTGAATCAGGCGGCCTTCGTGATCGGCAAGTACCTTTCTCCCGATCTGTACGTGAGCTACGGGCTCGGCCTGTTCGAACCGGTCTCCACCGTGCGGCTCGAATACACGCTCGACGAGAACTGGAAGCTGTCGACCGAATCATCCACATTTTCCAGCGGCGGCGATATCATCTACACGATCGAAAGGTAACCGGGTCGTTTCGGAGCGCCCGAACCCGCGAGGGGGTGTGCGCCAGGATGGTCAGTGCAGCTGATCGTGATCGCCGGGCTGGATGCCCAGTGCTTCCAACTGGCGCTGCACCAGGGGATTGCGGGTCGCCCGCCAGCGCTCGTACAGGGCCAGAATATCCTCGTCCGCCATCTCCTGATCACTGGCGCAGGCGTTGGCCACCAGTTCCAGCATCACGCTGAAAGCCCGGGCCAGTTCCGCAAAAACGTGGCGTCCCTGGCGGGCGTTGTCCGCCAGGTAATCGTAGGCGCTGCAGCCCATGCCCACGAGGTAGTCCTGCCCGATGCCGCGGTGGATGTAGTTCTCCGGAAACAGCGCTCCTATAAACAGGGACATATCCCCCAGCTGCTGCAGAAGCAGGCAGCGCTCATATTCGTTGCGGGCCTCGACGGCGTCGCCATAGAGCAGGGCCAGGGGGCGCAGGTCGAAACGGCCCTGCTCGTAGGCAAAGAAGTCCTCGCTGCGGCAGAAGCGCACGAGCAGATTGCCCAGGTACCAGCAGGTATCCTCCTGTGGCGGTGGTTCGAGCTCCTGTGCGTGCTCTGTCAAGCGGTCCCGGAAGTATTCCGGGAGCGAGATATCACTGAGCCTGGTGTGACTGGTCCTGGAGTCCATCGCCCCTCTCCATTTCCCGCTTTTCTTGCATGAATACAGGAAAATGGCAGCCGCGGTCAATACTTTCGTAGCCAGCCCTCAGGCCTGCATCCGCGGGCGCGGGTAACCAGAAACAGCCGGGAAAGGCCGTTTTCAGAGCGGTGGTCCAGGGCAGGGGGCCGGTTTTCGGTTCACACGGCCCGTTACGGCGCGCATTGTCCACCTGCGTCAGAAGAACCCGAACAGCCTTCCCGCGATTTTGCGCAGCTGGATCTCCTCCGCACCCTCGGTAATCCGGTACCGGCGATGGTGTCGGTAGATGTGCTCGAAGGGCTTGTGCCGCGAGTAGCCGATGCCACCGTGGACCTGCATGGCCGTGTCGGCGGCATTGCAGACCAGCCGGTTCGCGCGATAGTTGCACATGGAGACCCGGTCAGTCAGTTGCCTCGCCACCTCCACCTTGGGCATCTCGTCCATTTCCTGTGCCGTGGCATAGATCAGCAGGCGCAGCATGGCCGCCTCGGTATGCAGTTCCACCAGGGGGAACTGCACTCCCTGGTTGGTCGCCAGCGCCTTGCCGAAGGGCTTGCGCTGTTTCGCGTAGGCGACCGATTCGTCGATGCAGTACTGCGCGGCGCCAAGTGAGGAGGCCGCCTGGCGTATGCGGCTTTCGTGCACGAAATGCATGGCGCAGGCGAGCCCGTTGTCGACCTCGCCGAGCACCTCGCTGGCGGGCACCCAGACATTCGAGAGGGTGCATTTCGGGTGGTCCGTCGGCATGTTCAGGGTCCACAGGTACTCCCCGACCTCGAACCCCGGCGCATCGGTGGGGACGATGAAACAGCCGATCCCCCTGGCGTCGCCGTCGCGGCCGCTGTGTCGCGCGAAAACCAGCACGTGGGTCGCGAGGTGCAAGCCGGTGGTCCACATCTTCTCGCCGCTGATCAGCCAGCCATCGACCCCGTCGCGGGATTCGGGTACCGCCCGGGTCTCCATCCAGGTGGCGTCGGAACCGTGCGCCTCCTCGGTCAGCCCGAAGGCCCAGCCCATCTTCCGTTCCAGCAGCGGGGACATGTAACGCGCCTTCTGTTCGTCGGTGCCGAAATCCCGCAACTGCAGGGGTGTCATCAGGTTGCCGACCACCGAACTCTCATTCTGCAGGTCGTTGTGCAGGCCCAGGCCCTTGTGGGCCAGATGCTCCCGGATCCGCGCCATGGCCAGGTTGCTGCCGTTCTGGCCGCCGAACTCTTCCGGCAGGGCATAGCGGTAGTGGCCGGCGGCGTCGGCGCGCCGCTTCATTTCGTTGAGCAGTTCCTCCCACTCGGGTCGCGGCAGGCCGCCGTTGTCCCAGTCGGTGCGCGCATGTTCCCGCCGGTGGTCGAAGAAACGGATATTGTCGTCCTGCTCTTCCAGGGGCTTGATCTCGGCGTCGATAAAGGCATCCAGTTCCCGGAGATAGTCCTCGATTTCCCGTGGAATTTTGAAGCTCATGGGTGTTCCTCGCTGATGTAATCGATGCGCACCATTCTAGTGGAAAACAGCACGGTGGGCTCCCTCGCCAGCCGCCGCAATCGGCAGTGCACGTGGATTGTGTCTGTTTCCCCGGGCCTTATCGCGGCGGACGGGCCGCGCTCAGGCGCCGGCGGTCCCGAGCACCGCCTTCGTGTACCGGGCGATCATCGTCTCCTCGCTGGTCGGGATGACCAGCAAGCGCAGTCCGCTCCCGGGCGCGCTGATCGTCCTGTCGCCCCGCGCGTTGGCGTCGTCGTCCAGCCGGGCGCCCAGCCAGCTGCAGCCGGCGGCGACCTCGCCGCGCAGTGCCGGATCGTTTTCGCCGATGCCCCCGGTGAACACCAGGGCGTCGAGCCCGCCCAGCGCCGCCGCGAGGCTGCCGATCTCGCGCACGATACGGTAACAGAACTGTACGATAGCGGTCGCGGCGCGCGGGTCACGGGACTGGCGCAGTTCCTTCATATCCCCGGATATTCCGGAGACACCCAGCAGGCCGCTGCGCCGGTAGAGAAGATCCTCCAACCCATCCGCGTCCAGCCCCTGCTCGCGCATCAGGTAGATGAGCACGCCCGGGTCGATATGGCCGCAGCGGCTGCCCATAGGTACCCCGTCCAGGGTGCTGAAACCCATGGTGGTCGCCACGCTGCGCCCCTTTCGGATCGCACAGAGGCTGGCGCCGGCGCCCAGGTGCGCAATCACGGCCCGGTCCGAGGCCTTCCCGGGCAGCAGGGTGCGCAGCCGGCGCGAGACGTAGTCGTAGGAGATGCCGTGAAAACCGTAGCGCTGAATGCCGGCCGCGCTCAGTGCCGCCGGTAGGGCATAGTGGCGCTCCAGCGGCGCCTGGCGCTGGTGAAACATGGTGTCGAAGCAGGCGACCTGGGGAATATCCGGGGCAGCGTCAGCGCACGCCTCCACCAGGTCGACGTTTATCCCCTGGTGCAGCGGTGCGAGGTGAGTCAGCCCGCGCAGGGCCTCTATCAGCTGCGCATCCACTCGCGCCGGGTCACGGAACAGGTCCCCCCCGTGCACGACACGGTGGCCGATCGCGGCGGGGGCAGGATAGTCGGGGCTCCCCTCCAGCCAGCGCAGTATCGCTCTCATGGCCTCGGCATGGCGCGAGCCCGGCTCCAGGCCGTCCAGCGCGACCAGGGCAGAGCTGGAATCCGGCGTATGGCGGCCGCCTGTCCGCCAGCGGGCCCGCCCGAGAATGTCGTCCACCCGGATAGAGCAGAGCGGCTGCGGTTCCCCGTCCGCCCCGGCAAAGAGCTGTGCTTTCAGGCTGGAGGAACCCCCGTTGACCGCCAGAATGGCAGTGGACTCACCCGACTCCTTCATCCCGCCTCCGCTAATCAAATCATGCCCCCGATGATGTTCGCCAGTTTGCGGATGCCCGGCTCGATCCGCTCCACGGGTATCGATGAGTATCCCAGCCGAAAGCAGTGCCGGGGAGGGGGATCATCGAGAAAATGGACGTCGCCGGGCTCGATCAGAATCCCTTCCAGCATGGCCCGCGCCGCGAGCTCCCGCGCGTCCAGCCGGCGCGGCCCCTCCACCCAGAACGAGGATCCGCCGAAACCGGGCGCCCCGGCGGAATCCGGCAGGTGGCGCTGGAGGGCGGCGGACACCGCGCTCCAGCGTTCCCGCCAGCATTCGCGCCAGTGACGCAGGGGGAACAGGGCAGGATCGAGCTGCCCGTAGACGAAACAGTAGGGATAGTCGCGCCAGTTGGCAGGCTTGAGGATATTGGCCTGGCGGCTCGGCTGCAGCACCAGGTGGCGGGACCAGTCCGGTTCAGTGCCCGCGGCATCGGGACCGTGGGCGTTCCCAGGGCCCGCCGCACGGCCCTGCAGCAGACCGGGGTTGACGTAGTAACCGCTGCGTTCCCGGGCCTGCAGGTAGCCGTCCTCGAGGAGCGAGGCGTAGGCGAGCATCACCGTATTGCGGCCGATCCCGAGCTGCGCCGCCAGCTTGCGGCTGGAGGGAAGGGGCTGGCCGGTGCTGATATGGCCGTCTAGAATGGCTGCGGCAATCCGCTCCCGCAGCTGCTGCTGCAGCGTGCCCGGGTAATCGGGAGATAGTCTGAACAGTTGCTCCATGGTTCGCGTGGTGAGATCCCGGATCATGCCGAGGCCCGATCATAGGGCGTCGGGCGGAGAGCCCGCAAGGCCGCTCTGCCGGCGCCCCCGGGTTGGCGCCGGTACCGTGCCGGTCGGAACTGGCGTCATCGCAGTACCGTAACTGGCTCTACTCCGCGCCGGCGGGAGGGACTAAACTGCGCCCGGAAGGGTGCGGCCAGCGTGGCCGCAGCCGGGTCTGTGGCGTTGAGTCGGGAAATGGACGCGGGTATGAGCACTGCAGCGGAAGAACAGGTCGGGGCGGATGTTATCGGGACGGATCGGGCCAACGTCTGGCACCATCTCACCCAGCACCAGCCGCTCGAGAGCGGGGAACCCCTGGTCATCGTCAGGGGTGCCGGCATGCGGGTGACCGACGCCCGGGGGCGGGAGTACCTCGATGCGACCTCCGGCGGCGTCTGGACCGTCAACGTGGGCTATGGCCGGGAGCGCATCGCCAGGGCCGTTTACGACCAGCTCGTCACGATGTGTTACTTCGCGCAGACGGCGGGCAGCGAACCCGGTGCGCGGTTCGCCGCCGAACTGGTGGCCAGGCTGCCGGGTATGCAACGGGTCTACTACTCCAACTCCGGCTCCGAAGCCAACGAGAAAGCCTACAAGATGGTGCGTCAGCTGGCCCATATCGATGGCGACGGCAGCAGGCACAAGATCATCTATCGCGACCGGGACTATCACGGCACCACCATCGGCGCGCTGAGCTCCACCGGACAGTTCGAGCGCAAGAACCAGTACGGTCCCTTTGCCCCCGGCTTCGTCCCGATTGCCCACTGCTGCTGTTACCGCTGTCCCTTCGGCAAGACCTATGGCAGCTGCGATATCGACTGCGCGCGCGACCTGGAGACGACCATTCTGCGGGAGGGGCCCCAGACCGTAGGCGCCGTGGTGCTGGAGCCGGTGACGGCAGGTGGCGGGGTGATTCCACCGGTGCCGGAGTATTTCCCCATCATCCAGTCGATCTGTCGCAAGTACGATGTCCTGCTGCATATCGACGAGGTGGTGTGCGGGCTGGGACGCACCGGCCGCTGGTTCGGCCACCAGCACTACGACGTCCGTCCCGACTTCGTGACCATGGCGAAGGGGGTGGCCAGTGGCTACGCCGCGATCGCCTGTACGGTGACCACAGCCGCGGTGTTCGAGCGATTCAAAGCGGACCCCACCGACCGCATGCACTACTTCCGCGACATCAGCACCTTCGGCGGCTGTGCCGGCGGGCCGGCGGCCGGGCTCGAGAACCTGCGCATCATCGAGGAGGAGAACCTCCTCGATAACGTCACCCGCATGGGGGAATATCTCCTCGAGGGGCTGCACGCATTGAAGGAGAAGCACCGGGTTGTGGGCGACGTGCGCGGCAAGGGGCTGTTTGCGGGCCTGGAACTGGTCCGTGACCGGGTGAGCAGAACGCCGGTGCCGGAGAGCTACGCCGCGGGCGTCGTCGGCCACTGCATGCAGCAGGGCGTGATCATCGGCCGTACCAACCGCAGCTTCAGTGAGCTGAACAACACGCTCTGCCTGAGTCCCGCTTTGATTGCCACCCGCCGCGATATCGACGACATCCTCGAGGCGCTGGACCGGGCGCTGGCCGCAGTGCCCCTGCCCGCGTGCTGAGCGACCGTGTCAGGGCGCAGACCGGCCGGCTGCGGGGCCTCCTGTAAGGTGCGGTGGTCGCCTTCAGGGCGATCCCCGTGGCGCCTGCGAGGTACCGCCCCGGTGGTTGTTCTGCAACCGTGAGGGTGTCCTGGACCAGGCTGCTTGTCCAGTGAGGGGCTGGCCCCCAACACGGCCGGCAATTGGCCCTGTCACGGCCCGCCGCGGCGTCTATACTATCCTGCTTTCATCATCCCGATTATTTTGTGAGGCTCCCCCATGGCTCGAATGACACCCAGCGAAGCGTTCGTGGAAACCCTGGTCGCCAATGGCGTAACGAAGATCTTCGGCATCATGGGTTCGGCGTTCATGGACGCCATGGATATCTTTGCCCCGGCCGGGATCGAGCTGATCCCCGTGGTGCATGAGCAGGGCGCCGCCCATATGGCGGATGGCTACGCCCGTGCCTCGGGCCGCCACGGGGTCGTCATCGGCCAGAACGGCCCGGGCATTTCCAACTGCGTGACCGGTATCGCGGCGGCCTACTGGGCGCACTCCCCGGTGGTGATCGTGACGCCGGAGGCGGGCACGATGAATATGGGCCACGGGGGATTCCAGGAATGCAACCAGCTGCCGATGTTCCAGGAGTTCACCAAGTACCAGGGCCATGTCAACAACCCCCGGCGGATCGCGGAGTACACTGCCCGTTGCTTCGATCGCGCCATGTCGGACATCGGCCCGACCCAGTTGAACATCCCCAGGGACTACTTCTACGGCGAGATCGACGTGGAGGTACCGCAGCCCCAGCGCCTCGACCGCGGTCCCGGCGGCGATGCGAGCCTGGACCAGGCGGCGGAGCTGCTCGCCGGCGCCAGGTTCCCGGTCATCGTCTCCGGCGGTGGCGTGGTGATGGCCGATGCGGTCGAGGAGTGCAGGGCGATCGCCGAGCTGCTCGGGGCGCCGGTGGTCAACAGCTACCAGCACAACGACTCCTTTCCCGCCAGCCACCCGCTCTGGTGCGGCCCCCTGGGTTACCAGGGCTCGAAGGCCGGGATGAAGCTGATCTCGAAGGCGGACGTCGTGCTGGTGCTGGGCTCGCGCCTCGGTCCCTTCGGTACGCTGCCGCAACACGGGATCGATTACTGGCCGAAGAACGCCAAGATCATTCAGGTCGATGCGGATCACAAGACGCTCGGTCTGGTCAAACCCATCTCCGTCGGTATCTGCGGCGACGCGAAGGCCGCCGCGGTGGCGCTCGCAGGGCGTTTGCGCAGCCGTGACCTGGCCTGCCAGGGCAACCGCGAGGAGCGCCAGGCGGAGATCGCGGCGGAAAAGGCGACCTGGGAGAAAGAGCTCGACGAGTGGACCCACGAGCGCGACCCCTACAGTCTCGACATGATCGCCGAAGCCGAGGCGGAAGAGGGCAGCTGGCTCCACCCGCGGCAGGTGCTGCGGGCGCTGGAAAAGGCGCTCCCGGGGGAGGCCATGGTTTCCACCGATATCGGCAACATCAACTCGGTGGCGCACAGTTACCTGCGTTTCGAAAAGCCGCGCAGTTTCTTCGCTCCCATGAGTTTTGGCAACTGCGGCTATGCCCTGCCCACCATCATCGGGGCCAAGGTGGCGCGCCCGGATCGCCCGGCTGTCGCCTATGCCGGGGACGGCGCCTGGGGCATGAGCATGTCGGAGATCCTCACCAGCGTGCGCCACGACATCCCGGTGACCGCGGTGGTATTTCACAACCGGGACTGGGGCGCGGAGAAGAAGAACCAGGTGGAGTTCTACGATCGCCGCTTCGTCGCCGCCGAACTCGAAAACGAAAGCTGGGCCGGTATCGCCCGGGCGATGGGCGCCGAGGGCATCAGGGTCGACCAGCTCGACGAGGTGGGGCCGGCCCTGAGCCGGGCGCTGGACATGCAGATGAGCAGCGGCAGGACCACCGTGATCGAGGTGATGTGCACGCGCGAACTGGGCGACCCGTTCCGCCGCGACGCCCTGTCGAAGCCGGTGCGCTACCTGGAGAAGTACCAGGACTACCAGTGACGCACTGCCGGCCGGGGGGCGTGGGCCGAGCGGCGCGACGAGCGCAGTAGGCCCCGGCTGACGTCGGCATGCGGCCCGAACGCGGCTGCGGCGCATTGGTCGGCGACAGCCTGCATGCCTGCCTGTGCCTCAGCGACGATCGACCGGCCTATCGGGCTGTCTCCCCGACCAGCCGAACCCCCGGGTAACGTCCTGGCACGACCTCGCCATCTGATACCACCGGGCGGCCCGCCACGATGACATGGTGCATGCCGGTGGGCGACTCCCAGGGCTGGCCGTAGTCGGCCCCGGCGCCCACGGTGGCCGGGTCGAATACCACGATGTCTGCGTCTGCCCCCACCTGCAGTCGGCCCTTGCGGCGGAACGCCGGCGCAGTGGGCTCCAGCCACTGCGCCTGGTAGAGGGATAGCCGCGCCAGCGCGTCGGGCAGTGACAGTACGCCAGTCTCGCGCACGTAATGGCCGAGCACGCGGGTGAATGTGCCAGAGACGTTGGGATTGCCGAGGACGTCGCGGTCGAGGGCGGGGGTGGCGTCGCTCACCACCATCATGCGCGGCCAGCGCAGGGCGGTGTGGATCCACGGCTCCTTGACGTAGTGGTGATTGATCATCCCGCCCGGTTGCTCGCGCCGGTAGCGGTTGAAGGTCTCCTCCGTCAGCCACTCGCCGGTGGCCGTCCACTGCACGTCCCCGTAGTCGATGCCGAAGATTTCCCGCCAGTTGCGACTGAACACATCTGCGCCTATGGCGGTCCCTCCGGCCGCCCAGGAGAGTGTTTCGGTCGCGATCCTGGCGCCCTCGGCATTGGCCCGGTCTATCTGCTCCAGCCAGTCACCGACGGCTCCCATCGCGCTGTGGGTGATGTGGCAGATCAGCGCCGCCGCGCCGGTTTCCTGCGCCAGGCCGATCACCTCCTCCAGGCCGGCGGGATCGCCGGCGAGGCCGCGCCGGACCTGGACGAACACGGGCACCTCGCGCTCCGCCGCCACCTCGAAAATCATCCGCATCTCCGCGGGCTTGAGGGCCGGGCTCATGTAGTCCGCCAGCAGCCCGATTCCGATACCGCCCTGGTCGATCCCCTCGTGCAGCATGGCGCGCATCTGCTCGACCTGGGCGGGTGTTGCCGGTTGCCGGAAGGCCGGGCCGGGCGCCGCGGATTTCTTGCCCACGAAAAGGTACGGCTGATCCCGTCCCTCGATCACCTTGATGCGAATGGCAAAGTGGCCGACGGAGGCGCCGTAATTCAGCAGGGCGCCACCGCTGAAATGCTCCCCGTAGGCGGTCACGGGAAATGCCCCGGCTTCCAGGTCGAGCTGGGTGGTGACGCCATCGAGAGTCTGCAGGCGGGCGCCGAACAGGGAGGGCGTATGAGAGTGGATGTCGATAAAGCCCGGCGCCACCACCTGGCCGGCAGCATCGATCGTCTCATCGCCCGCGAGCGCCTCCGCCGATATCGAGGTGATGCGGCCGGCCTCGATGCCGACGTGGCGAATGCCGTCGAGCCCCGACTCGGGATCGATCACCCGCCCGTTGGCGATGACGAGGTCGTAGCTCCAGGCGGGAGCGGCGAGCAGCAGGCAGAAGGCAAGCAGCCGGCTCCGGCAGGGGCGAAGCAGCCGGAGTCTGAGCACAACATGCCGTTTCAAGGTTGGAACAACTGTATTGATCATGAGGCTCACTCCTGTCCCTCGAAACTGCCGTGGCGGCCGGCTCCCCCGGCGAACCGGCGGGCACCGGCCACGGCTTCGGCCCGCACCACGGGATATCCCCCCGCGCCCTCCCGGCGCAGCGCCTCGGCGAGTTCATAATCCCACTGCCGATAGGCTGACAGCCGGTCGGCATTCATGCACTGTTGCGGAAACGCGGCAATCTCCCGGGCCAGTGCCTGCGCGGCGGCCAGCGCCTCGCCGTCCGGGACCACGCGATTCGCCAGTCCCATAGTCAGGGCCTCATCCGCTCCCACCGCCCGCCCGGTGAGAATCATGTCCAGGGCGCGCCCCTGGCCGACGATGCGCGGCAGCCGAACGGTGCCCCCGTCGATCAGCGGGACGCCCCAGCGCCGGCAGAACACGCCGAACTGCGCGGACGCCTCCGCGACACGCAGGTCGCACATGAGGGCGAGTTCGAGGCCGCCGGCGACTGCAAAACCCGAAACGGCCGCGATCACCGGCTTGGTGAATTGCATGCGTGAGGGCCCCATGGGCCCGGGAGGTCCCCCTTCCGGGTCCAGGAAATGACCCCGCTCGGGATCCCCCACGGCCTTGAGGTCAGCCCCTGCACAGAAATTGCCGCCGGCGCCGTGCAGCACCGCGACGCGCTGGTCGGCGTCGGCCTCGAACGCCTCAAACGCCTCGCGCAGTAACGTCGCAGTGGGCCCGTCCACGGCGTTGCGTTTTTCCGGGCAATTGAGCGTGATGGTGCAGATCGGGCCGTCGCGGTCCACCAGTACGGTATCGGTCATGAAAATGCCTGCCTGCTTAAATTGTTCACCGGACCATTATCATAGGCGATTTGCCGGCTGTTGGGACGGGGGGCTTCAGGTGAAGGGGGCAGCGGTGGTATCGTCGCGGATAGGCACCCGTCGGCGGAAACCGTCATGAAAGCAAGCATCGCACTCCTGGCCACCGGCGGCACCATCGCCGGCGCGGCAGGCAAGGGTGGCCGGGCCGCCTACGAGCCAGCCCGCCTGGGGATCGAGGCACTGCTCGAGGCCGTACCGCAGATCGTCGAGCTGGCGGAGATCCGGGGCGAGCAGATCGTCAGCGTCGGCAGTCAGGACATGTCTGACGAAATCTGGCTGCGCCTGGCGGATCGCATCAACGACCTGCTGGCCTCACCGGACACGGACGGCGTCGTGGTTACCCATGGCACCGATACGCTCGAGGAGACGGCCTACTTCCTGAACCTCGTGGTGCGCAGCGACAAGCCGCTGGTGATGACCGCGGCCATGCGGCCCGCCACCGCGCTCTCTGCGGACGGGCCGCTCAACATCTTCAATGCCGTCGCAGTGGCGGCGGACCCACAGGCGGGCGGGCGCGGGGTGCTCGTCGTCGTCAACGACGACATCCACGGAGCCAGGGGCCTCACCAAGAGCAGCACGACGGACGTCCAGGCCTTCGTCTCCGCCGAACGCGGCCTGATGGGCGCCACACTCTACGGCGAAAACCGCTGGTTCCGCCGTCCCTACCGTCGCCACACCAGCGGCAGCGAGTTTTCCGTGGAGGGCGTGGCGGCTCTGCCTCGGGTGGACATCGTTTACGTCAATGCCGGTTTCTCTCCGGACCTGATCGACAGCGCCGTGGCGTGTGGCGCCAGGGGGCTCGTCATTGCCGGTGTGGGCAACGGCAACATGAACCAGGCGGCGCTGGCCGCGGTGGACCGCGCGGTGCAGCGGGGGGTGGTGGTGGTCCGCTCCACCCGGGTTCCCAGCGGGCTGGTGGGGCGCAATCTCGAGATCGACGACGACCGGCTCGGTACCGTGGCATCGGGGGAACTCAGCCCGGCCCAGTCCAGGGTATTGCTCAAGCTGGCCCTGCTGCACAGCGCGGACGCCGCGAAGGTCCAGGGCTGGTTCGACGCCTACTAGTGTCGTGAATCATGAGTTCGCATATTTTCAGAAAGCCTCCAATGCGATTCTGCTTCGTTGCAACCATTGAACATGGAACCACCATGCCCTGCGCAGCGCGCCTTGCCCTGGGCGCTTCTGGACTCGCTGAAAGTATGCGAACTCATGATTCACGACACTAGTAGGCGTCGAACCAGCCCTGGACCTTCGCGGCGTCCGCGCTGTGCAGCAGGGCCCGCGATATTGATGCCGGAGGAACCGCCGACGGAGATTCCCTCGTCCTTCAGCAGTTCGTAGACGTGGGGCAGGGCCTCGTCGTCGTCCGCCTGGCAGGCGAAGTCCAGCTCCAGCCCCTGCAGGTTGCCCGGAACGAAAGAGACCCCGATACCCTCGGCAATCGATTCGCCCTCGCCGTGCAGTGCCCCGCCGTTGAAATAGCTGTAGAGGGCCGAGCCCATGGGGTCTACCAGCCCGATCTTCACCGCCGGGTTGCGTTCGCGCAGATGTGCCGCGACCCCGCTCAGGGTCCCGCCCGTGCCCACGGCGCAGATGAAGCCGTCGATCCGCCCCTCGGTCTGGTCCCAGATCTCGCGCCCGGTGGTCTCGTAGTGGATCTGGCGATTGGCGGGGTTGTCGAACTGGCGCGCCCAGATGGCCCCGTGGGCCTCCTCCTTGCGCCGTCCCGCGGCCACCCGCTCGGCGGTGTGGATGTAGTGATGGGAATCTGCGTAGGGGACCGAGGGCACCAGCAGCAGTTCCGCCCCCAGCATCTCCAACTGCTGGACCTTCTCCTCGCTGGCATTCTGCGGCATCACGATCACGCACTCGTAGCCCAGCGCGTTGGCGACGATGGTCAGGCCGATGCCGGTATTACCTGCCGTGCCTTCCACGATCACCCCACCGGGGCCGAGTTCACCCGCGGCCTCCGCAGCGCGGATGATACCGAGCGCGGTGCGGTCCTTGACCGATCCGCCGGGGTTCATGAATTCCGCCTTGCCGTAAATCTCACAGCCGGTGAGTTCCGAGACCCTGCGCAGGTAGAGCAAAGGGGTGTGGCCGATGACGTCCGGCAAAAGTCGCTTCAGGGTCATGGATGGCGTCTCCTCAGGCCGATTCTCGGGGGTCCGCCGCCATTATCAGCCCAACGGTCTGTTTTACCAAATGCGCCTGGGGTCAGGCGGCCGTGCGCTGGCTATCCCGCTGCACTGCGGTATCATCGGTAACGGGCCGTCCGCCGGGTCGAGTCGGTCCGGGACTGGAACGGGCAGGAGGCGCGAGGCAGGTGAACGTTTTCATCCTCAATACGGGTCGCTGCGGCTCCACCTCGATCATCGAGGCCTGTCGGCACATCCGCAACTACACCGCCGATCACGAGTCGCGCAGCGGCCTGCTGGGCGTCGGGCGTTTCGCATTTCCCGAGAACCACATCGAGGCGGACAACCGGCTGAGCTGGCTGCTGGGGCGGCTGGACCGCGCGTATGGTGACAACGCCATTTACGTGCACCTGCAGCGGGCGCCGGAGAAGGTGGCTGAGAGCCATGTCTACCGCTTTTCCCATGGCATCATGCGGGCCTACAGCCGCGGTATCCTGCGGGGGCTGGACCGCGAGGCCGACGCCTACCAGGTGGCGCTGGACTACTGCGACACGGTTACGGAGAACATCCGCCTCTTCCTGAAGGACAAGCGCCACACCATGGATTTCCAGCTGGAGCATGCCGAGCGCGACTTCCGCCGCATGTGGGCGTTTATCGGTGCCGAGGGAGACGTGGAGGCGGCCGTGCAGACGATGCTGCAGCCGCACAACCCCACCCGCAAGAACAAGCGCTACCGCAAGTACAGCCGCAACTGGTGGCGCCAGCGCGCCGGCCTGATCGATTGAGCCGTGCCTGAACCGCCGCCCGATCCCCTGGTGGTGTGGTGTGTCACCGACCACAAGCCGGGCCACGAGAGCCAGCTGCGGGGGCTGTTGCGGGCGCTTGCAGAACGCCACGACATGGACCTGACCTGGATCGATGCCCGGCAGCCGCTGTACCGGCGGGTTGCGCCGCGCCAGGGACGCCCCGACTTCATTATCGCCGCCGGACACGGGACCCACCTGCGGGCGCTGCTCATGAAGTGGTGGTACGGGGGCAAGGCCATCGTCCTGATGAAGCCCAGCCTGCCACGCGGCCTGTTCGACCTCTGTATTGTTCCGGAGCACGACGGGGTATCGACGGCAAAGAATGTGCTTGCGACCGTCGGCACGCTCAACGACATCGCGCCCGGTGAGAACAGGGATCCGCGTCGCGGGCTGGTCATGCTCGGCGGCCCCTCGAAACATCACGACTGGTCCGACCAGCAGATGGTGGCGCAGCTGCGCAGGCTGAAGGCCGTATTGCCCGGGGTGCGTTGGACGTTGACCACCTCGCGGCGTACGCCGGCCACTTTCCAGGGGGCGGTCGAGCCGCTGCTGGACGAGCGCTGTGTCCTCGTCCCGCACCACCAGACGGACCGCGACTGGCTGCGCGAACAGTACGGCCGCAGCGGCGTGATCTGGGTAACCGAAGACAGCGCCTCGATGGTCTATGAGAGCCTCGCCACCGGCGCCGCCGTTGGCGTGCTGGCAGTGCCGCGATCGCGGGAGAGCCGGGTCAGCCGCGGCCTGGACCGTCTGCTGGAGAGCGGCGCCCTGGCGACGTTGCAGCAGGTCGAAGAGCAGGGCGCCATGCCCCCCGGGACGGGTCGTCTCTCCGAGGCGGAGCGGATGGCGGAGTACATCGACACACATCTCTACAAGGGGGGGCTGGCTGCTCTCGATGAAAGTTCTACAGGTCCTACCCGGTCTCAATAGCGGCGGCGTCGAGCGCGGCGCCCTCGATCTCGCGCGGCAGCTGGTTCAGCGCGGCCACGAATCGCTGGTGATGTCCTCCGGCGGCCGCATGGTGGACCAGCTGTTGGCGGAGGGCAGTCGACACATCGAGTTCCCGGTCCACGAAAAGTCACCGCGCTCGCTGTGGCGGGTCGGGGGGCTGCGGCGGCATCTGGCGGAGCTCGCCCCGGATATCGTGCATGTCCGCTCCCGGATTCCCGCCTGGATGGTGTGGCTGGCCGTCGGCCGGAAACCCCGGGGAGACCGGCCCGCTCTGGTATCGACGTTTCACGGCCTCTATTCGGTGAGTCGCTACAGCGCGATCATGGGTTGCGGGGACCGGGTGATCGCCATCTCCCACACCGTGCACGACTATATCCGCGACAACTACCCGCAGGTCGACCCCGCCAGGATCACGGTGATTCACCGGGGCGTCGACACCCACCACTTCAGTCGCGGTGGTCTCCCGGACCCGCAATGGTCGGAAAAGTTTTTCGGCGAGTATCCTCAGGCGGCGGGTAAGCCGCTATTGCTCATGCCCGGCCGCCTCAGCCGCTGGAAGGGACAGATCGAGTTCATCGAACTGGTCGCGGCCTTGCGCGCCCGCGGTACCCCCTGCCACGGACTGGTCGCCGGCGAACCGACCCCGGGCAAGGACGCCTACCTGCGGGAACTGCGCGAACTGGCGCAGGCGCGCGGCCTGGCGGAGGATATCAGCTTTCTGGGCCACCGCAGCGACATGGAAAACCTTTATGCGATTGCGGCGGTGGTCTTCAACCTTTCCCAGCACGCAGAGCCCTTCGGCCGTACCGTCATCGAGGCGCTGGCGATGGGCGTGCCGGTGGTCGCCTATGATTACGGGGGCCCCGCGGAGTCGCTGCGCGACTGCCTGCCGGATGGGCTGGTGCCGGTGGGTGACGACGTGGCGCTGGCGGCGGCGACATTGCGGATGCTCGAGGCACCACCGCAGGTCGTTCTGCCGCGGCAGTTCACCCTGGACGCGCAGGTCGAGGCGACGCTCGCGGTCTACCGCGACGTCCTGGCGTGATGCCGCGCCGCGGTTGGTATACCATTGGGCCAGGACTTTGCCGCGCACATCGGGACATCCCCCTATAATGCGAATACTGCACGTCGCCCACCAGCAACTGCGCAAGTACGGCCTGACCCGGGTCAGTTGGGCACAAAAGCTTTATTTCGGCCTGATTAAGAACGGCTTCATGGTCCAGACCTTCAGCGACCGCGACGTGGCCGCCTTCGAGGCGCCGCTGGGGATCCGCGCCTGGGGCGAGGGCAGGGCAAACAAGCGGCTGCTGCAGACCGTCGAGGCGTTCCGGCCCGACCTGGTGATCGTCGGCCACTGTGACATCATTACCAATGAGACATTGTCCGCCATTCGCCGGATGACGCCTGGTACGGTCATTGTCGGCTGCAACAACGACCCCCTGTTCGTGCCGGAGAACGCCGCGAAGATCGCCCATCGCTGCGAGGTGGTCGATGCCATGTTCGTCTCCACGGGCGTCCCGGAACTGCAGCAGTTCGCCGGCCGGCGCGCGCGGCTGCTGCACATGCCCAACCCGGTGGACGAGGCGATCGAGTGCTTTGACAATTCGCAGCGCGAGGATCTCGATTACGACCTGATCTTCTGCAGCAAATCCGAGGAGTACACCACGCGGGGGGATACTGTGCGTTATCTCCGGGAGCACCTGGACCCCTCGGTGACGTTCTATACGCCAGGCAGCTTCGGCGTGCCCGGCGTCTGGGGGCTCGACTACGACCAGGCCCTGGGCGCCAGCAAGATGGGACTCAACCTCAACCGGCAGGAAGGCTACCACTGGTATTCGTCGGCCCGCATGGCCCAGATGGGCGGCAACGGCCTGCTGGTCTTCACCCACAGCAGCGGTCACTTCGACACCCTCTTTCCCCCGGAGAGCCTGGTCTACTTCGATACGCCGGAGGCGCTCCTGGATCAGGTGAACGCGTTCCAGGCGGATGATGCGCGGCGCAGGCAGTGGGCCGCCACTACCAGGGCATTCTTTCACCGGGAGCTGAACAGCACCCGCTATGCCCGTTACATCGTCGAGGCCGGTATGGAGCTTCCCTTGTCACTGGATTATGCCTGGCATGAGCGCTGATCCGGCCGGGCCGCGACTGCGGGTGGTGCAGGCACTGGCCGGCGCCGCATTCGGGGGCGCGGAGAACTTCTATGCCCGCCTGGTCTGTGCCATGGCCGATGAACCCGGGATCGAGCAGGCCGCCTTCACCCGCGACAACCCGGCCCGCCTGGCGCAGCTGCGGGCCGCCGGCGTACCGGTGCAGACTTTCCGCTTCGGCGGCCCCCTGGACAAGCTGGATCACCGCGCCTACCGCCGGGCGCTGCGCGACTACGGGCCGCAGGTCGTCCTGACCTACATGAACCGTGCCAGCGGGCTCACTCCCCCGGGTGACTACGCGCTCGCCTGCCGCCTCGGCCATTACTACGATCTCAAGTACTACCGCCACGCGGATTACTGGGTGGGCAACACCCGTGGCATCTGCGACTACCTGGTGCAGGGTGGCATGCCTGCCGCGCGGGTGGTGCACATTCCCAACTTTGCGGACGAGACACCGGTCGACCCCGCCGCCAGAGAAACGCTCGATACCGCTGCGGATACCCCCGTGCTGCTGGCGGCGGGTCGCCTGCACACAAACAAGGGCTTCGATATCCTGTTGCGGGCTCTCGTCATGATCCCGGACGCCTGCCTCTGGCTCGCGGGAGAGGGGCCCGAGCGCGATGCGCTCGAGTCGCTCTGCGCCGAGCTCGGTCTGGGGGAGCGGGTCAGGTTCCTGGGGTGGCGCAATGACGTGGGTGCTCTGATGCGCGCCGCTGACCTCTTCGTCTGCCCCTCACGGCACGAGGGACTGGGGGGTATCGTGCTCGAGGCCTGGTTCCATGGCTGTCCGATCGTTGCGACGGCCTCCCAGGGTCCTGCCGAACTGATCGTCGACGGCGACACGGGCCTGTTGACCCCCATCGATGAAGCGCAGCCCCTGGCGGATGCCGTCAACAGCCTGCTGACCTCCCCCGAAAGTGCCGCCGGGATGGCCGCCAGGGCGCGGGCCCGTTACGACCGCGACTACGCCCGGCCGGTCATCGTGGGACGGTATGCGCAGTTCTTCAGGGACATCGCCGGGCGTCGGCCCGCATCCGGGGGGGCGCTTTGAAGCCGGCCCCGGCCGGTCCGGCGAGCGCGGGTGTGATCGACCTCGGGGATGAAGGCGCCGCCTTCACGCGCGGCGGCAACCGGCTGGTATTCGTCGATCCCCGGGATGCCGGCCGCTGTATCAAGGTCCTGCGACCCGATCGCCTGCCCGGTAAAAAACGGCGCGAGAAGGGGTTTCCCAAGAACCTGAAACCTGTAAGCGCCTTCGACGACAACCTGCAGGAGATCCGGGTGTACGAGCGCATCGCGCGTGCACTGGGCGCGCAGGCCTTCGACTGTATTCCCCGCATTTATGGGCTGGTCGCCACGAACTTCGGGCAGGGCCTGTGCTGCGACCTGGTGCGCGACGGCGACGGCAGGATATCACTGTCGCTCAAGCAGTACCTTTGGCAGCATGGGCGCAGTGCCGAACTGGACGACACGCTGCGCCGCTTCTCCGCTCGCTGGTGCCGGCTGGGCGTCCCCTCGCGCAACCTGCTCCTGCACAATATGGTGATCCAGTGCAGCGCGGCAGATCCCCAGCGCCTGTTGGTCATCGACGGCCTGGGCTGGCCCGATCTCCTGCCCCTGGCCTGGTACTGGCCGGCGCTGGCCCGGCGCAAGGCGGCGCGCAAGATCGAGTTGCTCTACCAGGCGGTCGATGCGCTCCTGGCGCGCCGCGATGCGGAGCTGGATTTCGGCTTCCATGGCTGGCTGGAGGATGGGCAACGCCGGGTGTGACGGCCTGTTGACAGAAAACCGCGTGAGCGGGGCGCCGCGGGCTCCCCTTTTGCCGGCAACGCCAATGTATTAGATTAGACGTGGCTGGACCCCCGGGTCGGACGGATCGCCACTGAACTCCACAGGAAGTGATATGCAGAGTCCCATTACCACACGATTCGCGGATCTCAACGAAGACCTGTTCATGCCCCGGGAGCTGAGCTGGCTCTCGTTCAACGCCCGGGTGCTGCAGGAAGCGGCGGACGAGGACGTACCCGTCATCCAGCGCCTGCGTTATCTCGGCATCTTCTCCAACAACCTGGACGAGTTTTTCAGGGTGCGCGTGGCCGAGGTGCGGCGCCTGGTCTCCGTGGCCACCGGGACCAGCAAGCAGCAGGCCCAGGATCTGCTGGAGGCGATCCAGCGCGGCGTGGTCAGGCTGCAGCGGGAGTTCGAGCGGGTTTACTCCGAGGTGTTGAAAGATCTGGCTGCGCGCCACATCTACCTGATCAACGAACAGCAGCTCGATCCCAACCAGGCGGCGTTCGTGCAGGATTACTTCACCCACACCGTGCTCCCCGAGCTCGAGCCGATCCTGCTGCGCAGGGACCAGCCCATTCCGGTGCTCAACGACGAATCCATCTACCTGGCCCTGGACATCCTCTCCGAGGGGTCCTACAACTATGCCGTGGTCGAGGTGCCCACCGACCGCCTGCCGCGGTTCGTCGAAATCCCCCGGCGCGGGGGGCAGGGCAAGAGCCGGGTGTTCGTCGTCCTGGACAACATCATGCGCACCTGCCTGCCGCAGATGTTCCGCGGCGTGTTCCCGATCGATGCCGCCGCGGCCTATTGTTTCAAGTTTTCCCGCGATGCCGAGCTCGAGATCGACCCGGACATTACCGAGAGCCTGATCGAGAAGATGCAGAGCAGCCTCAAACAGCGGCGTCGGGCGGATGCGGTGCGCTTCGTCTACGACGAGACCATGCCCCAGCGCCTGCTCGAGCAGTTGAGTGCGAGCTTCGGCTTCGGCAAATATGACAGCATGATCCCGGGCGGGCGCTACCACAATTCCAAGGACTTCATCGCGTTTCCCAACGTCGGCCCGAAGTATCTCGAGCTCAAGCCACTGCCCCAGGTGCGGATTTCGCGGCTCGACGAACCCGGCAGCCTGTTCGACAGCATCAAGGAAAAGGACGTCTTTCTCTACTACCCCTACCACCCCTTTGACTACATCGTCGACCTGCTGAAGACCGCTGCCCTGGACCCCGGGGTGATGACCATCAAGATCTGCCTCTACCGCGTGGCGAAGGATTCGCGGGTGATCGACGCGCTGGTCAACGCCGCGCAGAACGGCAAGCGGGTCCTCACGGTGGTGGAACTGGCGGCACGCTTCGACGAGGCGGCCAACATCGGCTGGGCCCAGCGTCTGACAGAAAGCGGTATCCAGGTGATTTTCGGCATCCCCGGCCTGAAGGTGCACAGCAAGCTGCTGCTGATCGAGCGCCGGGAGGGGCGCAGCCTGCGCTATTACAGCCACATCGGCACGGGTAATTTCAACGAAAAAACGGCGAAGCTCTATACCGACTTCACCCTGCTCACCTACGACCAGAACATAGGCAGGGATGTCTACGACGTCTTCGATTTCCTGCAGTACAACTACAAGCGGCCCCAGTACCGACTGCTGCTGGTCAGTCCCCATACGGCGCGCAGCGGTCTGATGGAACTGATCGAGAACGAGATCGCCGACGCCCGCAGCGGCTATCGCGCGGCAATGACCCTCAAGTGCAACAACCTGGTGGACACGGAACTGGTCAACAAGCTCTACGAAGCCAGTGCCGCCGGCGTGGAGGTGCGCCTCATTGTGCGCGGCATGTGCTCACTGCTGCCCGGCGTCGCCGGAATCTCGGACCACATCCGCGGCATCAGTATCGTGGACCGCTACCTGGAGCACCCCCGCGCTTACATCTTTTATAACCGCGGCAAGCCGAAATACCTCATCGGTTCCGGGGACCTGATGACGCGCAATCTCGACTACCGGGTGGAGGCCCTGTGCCCGATTCTCGACGAGAGTGCCCAGAAGGTCATCCAGGACGTGCTGGACCAGCAGTGGTACGACAACGTCAAGGCGCGCATCATCGACCAGCACCAGACCAACAGGTTCGTCACCAGCGAAAAGAAGGCCCCGCGTATCCGCTCCCAGGAGACCATCCACCGCTACCTGGTGACCGGTAAGCTGCCGCGCTACCCGAAGTCCCTCATGCACGAGCCGATCCGGCGGCGACGCAAGCTGAAGCGGCTCTAGTGTCGTGAATCATGAGTTCGCATATTTTCAGAAAGCCTCCAATGCGATTCTGTGAGGCGCAGCCCGCAGGGCATGGTGGTTCCATGTTCAAGGGTTGCAACGAAGCAGAATCGCA
>JARRPM010000038.1:0-25075 GCA_037382865.1 Halioglobus sp.
CTGAAGAACTGCTGCTCTGGCTGCCCGAAGACTTGCTGCTCTGGCTGCCCGACGAACTGCTCTGCGGACCCTGGGGCGAACCGGCTGACGAAGGCGAGGACGGTGGTGTCGAGGCCGAGGGGGTCGGCGTGCTTGGGGGTTGGGGCATGGTGGGGTTGCTGGCGCTGGGGCAACCGCTGAGCAACAGGCAGGCGAATATCACCAGCGCGGGCGATGAGGCGCCGCGCTGCCACCGACGACCGCGCTCGCGCTCAGTCAACAATAGTGTAGGCTCTGACAATCTTATCCGTCCCGACGGGCTGGCCCGTCTCGAAACGGGGCCTGAAACGCGTCTTGCGCAGTGTTCGCATAAGGCGGTTCGCCTTGCCTTCACTGACATCGTTGTCGTCGATTCGTTCCAGGTCCACCACGCGACCCTCCCTGGTGACGCCGAACTCGAGCACGATGTCACCCCCCTCTGCGGCTCTCGGCAGGGGCCTGACCCCATCTAGATCCGGCAGTGCCGCGGGCTCGCCGAAAATGCGCACTATGTGGAGTTGGGCATCATCCCGCCCGGCGAGTTCCGCATAAGCATCGGCATAGGCCTGCTGAGCGGCGTCTCGGTCCTCGTGCCAGAGCAGCCAGTCGCCAAGCATTACCAGCGCTTCGGCCGCCTCCACGCTGTCGGCACCGTGACGCTCTCGCTCGATGTCGTAGATCGCGAGGATGACCGCCCGACCCTTCTTGAAACTCTGGGCCCGGAAGGCGTTGAACCGGTTCTGTTGCTTTTGGTCGACAAAGGTTTCCCCGTAGCTGAAACCGGCGGAGGGGGACTCGCCGGCATAACCCGCGATCAGGTATTGTGCCTGGAGCATCCCGCGCAGGGGCGGCAGCAGATTGACAGAGGTATCACCTTCCCGGGTTGCGATATCGTTGAGAGCCAGCCGGTACAGGTCCCACATGTTCATCAGGCGGCCAAACTCCTGCTCGCCCACCCCCAGGCGGTAGGCGTTGAACTGCCAGTTGGCCTGTTGCATGAACGCCAGCGTGCGCGGCCTGCCGCCGTCAAGACTGCGCACCTGGACCCGGTACAGGTAGCGCTGTCGTTCGTCGGCTTCGGCGTACTGCCCCAGCGCCAGGTGGCTGGCTATTTCACTTTCAAGCAGGGGAAGCTGCTCCTCGCAGTAGAGGCCGCCATTGATTCGCGCCAGGTGCACGCCGCGCTTGAAGACGCGGACCGCCTCGCCGTGCCGACCCTGGCTCTGAAGCTTGAGGCCGAGGCTGAGCAGCTGCTCGGGCAGGCCGGGGGCGTAGGCGCCCTCGCTGGACTCCAGGTGGGTGATCGCGTCCAGGACCGCCGGACTGTCGTCACTGTCGAGCAGGGAAAGTTCTTCAAAATCGGCGTTGCCTGCCGCTTCCGGGGATGAAGGCAGCTCCTCCGCTGCCCTGACCGGGCCGCTGCCCGCCAGTGAGGCGAGCAGGAGAGCGCGCGACAGGACTGTGTGGAGCGGAGTTCTGCTCATCTCGAGTCTCGCTTGGGCGGCGCTGGTGGGGTTACCGCGATCCGACATTCAACAGTTCTTGTGCCCAAGTATATACATTACTGGCCGGCACAGACAAAATGCGCGGCAATTTGTTATTAGCAAAGCGCCGGGGAGAGCATGAGTCAGTTTGCGACGGATACCAGGGTGGAACGGGTCGGAGACAATCTCTGGCGAGGGGACTTGCGCCGTGGCTGGCGCATCGGCGCGGTGCCCAACGGTGGCTATGTGCTGGCGGTTGCCGGGCGCGCGCTGAGCGAGGCTCTGCCGCACCGGGACCCGCTGGCGGTCAACGCCTTCTATCTCGCCCCCGCCGATCTGGGCCCGGTGGAGTGCCGGGTGGAACTGCTGCGTGCCGGGCGCAGCATCAGCCATGCGGAAGTCAAGATGTACCAGCAGGGGGAACTCAGGGTGCAGGTCACCGCCGCCTATACCGACCTCGACGCGCTGAGCGGGGAAACCTGGTCCGGCGCGCCGCGGCCGGATGTTCCCGGCTGGGACGACTGTCTGCCCTCTGGCCAGAAAAAACTCGAGTTCCGCGAGCGGGTCGATATCCGTCTGGCCAGCGGGGCCGAGGTGTTCAGCCGGCGCGAGCCGGACGGCAGCGGGCAGTTCCTCGGCTGGGTCAGGCACGCGGACGGCACGGACCCGGACGTCATCTCCCTGTTGATGTTTGCCGATGCATTCCCGCCGCCCGCCTTCACCCTGTTCGGGCCCCTGCACTGGGTGCCAACGGTCGAGCTGACCGTGCAGGTGCGCGCCCGCCCGGCGCCCGGCCCGCTGCAGGCCCGCCTCTTCTCCCGGCACCTGACCCGGGGCGTGATCGAGGAGGACGGGGAATACTGGGACAGCGCCGGACAGCTGGTCGCGATCAGTCGCCAGACGGCCCGGATCCGGGTGGGCTAGTGGCCCGCCCGGTTAATCTGCATGAAATGGTGCGAATTAGCCGGACAGGAGACTAATACCCCGCCACCCAGCCCTCGGGACGACGGGTGTCCGTGGCGCCATAGAGCCACCCGTTTTGCAGCACGATGGACTGGGTACGGCCTATGGTGCGGTTGCCGACCTCCACCTCGTGGCCCATCTCACGCAGCAGGCGGATCGTGTCCGGGCTGATGCCCTGCTCCACCAGCAGGTTGTCGGGCAGCCACTGGTGATGGACCCGCGCGCTGATGCCGGCGGTGGCGATGTTCATATCGAAGACCATGGCATTGAGCAGGGTCTGCGCCACCGTGGTGATGATCCTGCTGCCCCCGGGGCTGCCGGTGGCGAGCCACGGGCGACCGTCCCGGAGCACGATGGTGGGGCTCATGGAGGACAGCGGGCGCTTGCCGCCGGCCACGCTGTTGCGCTCTCCCTGCACCAGGCCGAACATATTGGGCTGGCCGGGGTTGGCGGCAAAATCGCCCATCTCGTTGTTCAACAGCATGCCGGTACCCGGCACCGCGATCCCCGAACCAAAGCTGAAATTCAGGGTGTAGGTATTGCTCACCACATTGCCGAGGCGGTCCGCCACGGAGTAGTGGGTGGTGTCGGTGCTCTCACTGTGCAGTTCCCGTCCGGGGGCGATCTCGACCGAGGGTATGGCCCGCTCCGCTTTTATGGCCTGCCTCAGCCGCGCCGCGTAGCGCTTGTCGATCAAGCGCTGCACCGGTACATCGACGAAATCGGGGTCGCCCAGATATTCGCTGCGATCGGCGAATGCGAATTTCATCGCCTCTGTCAGACGGTGGAGGTAGGCGGCGCTGTTGTGGCCCATCTTCGCCAGGTCGTAACCCTCTAGGATATTGAGTATCTGCAGGATGTGGATCCCGCCGGAGGAGGGCGGCGGCGCCGATACAACTTCGTATCCGCGGAAGGTGCCGCGCACCGGCTCGCGTTCCACGGCCCGGTACTGCGCCAGGTCCTGTGCGGTGATCAGGCCGCCCCCCGCGGCCATCTCGGCCGTGATATGCTCTGCCACCTCGCCCTCGTAGAACCCCCTCCGCCCGTTCCGGGCGATATGGCGCAGTGTTCTCGCGAGGTCAGGCTGGCGCCAGGTCTCCCCGATTTCGTAGGCACTGCCATCCGCTTTGAAAAAGAGGCGCAGGGCCTCCGGGTTCTGCCGCAGGCGCTGGCCGCGGGCCTCGATTTCATAGTTGAGGGAGAAGGAGACCGGAAAGCCATTCTCTGCCAGGGCAATGGCGGGGGCGAGTACCTGTTCCCGGCTCATGCTGCCATATTTCTCAAGGGCGTAGAGCAGGCCTGCTACCGTGCCGGGAACCCCGGCGGACTGGTGGCTGAAGTAGGTGCGCTGGGCATCCACCGCGCCGGTTTCGTCGAGAAACAGTTCGCGGTGCGCCGCCGCCGGCGCCGTCTCGCGGTAGTCGATGAAAGCCTGCCGGTTCCCGTCCGCGAGATGAATGAGCATGAAGCCGCCGCCCCCGAGATTGCCGGCCCGGGGGTACGTCACCGCCAGGGCAAAGCCGGTGGCGACCGCCGCGTCCACGGCATTGCCGCCCTGCTGCAGGATCTGCAGCCCGACCTCCGAGGCCAGTTTCTCTGTTCCCACGACCATACCCTGCCGGGCGACGACCGGCAGGAAGCGCTCCTCGTAATCGATGATCGGCGGCAGCTCTGCCTGCGTGTCGCGCGCCCGGGCTGAAGTCGCGCCGAGCAGGCTGCATGCCAACAGGGCCAGTAACCAATGCTGCAGGGTAGTTGCCAACGTCAATCTCCTCCTGTGTGTCAGGCGAGACTTTAACTGTTTTGCCCGGGACAGCATACTCACAGTTCAGGAACGCGCGGTGTGGGAGGGCAGGGCGGTGGTCACAGTCCCGGAAACGGCAGGTGCAGATCCACTGCTGCACGAACTGGAAATACGCTGGCGGCGGATGTTCGAAGCGCTGGCGGCCGGGAGCGATGTGCCGCCGGCCCAGCGCTTGAGAGCCGAGGGCATGATGGAGGCGGCGGTGCTAGCCGGGGCGCCGGAGGAGGCGCTGGATGCCGCCATGGACGCCTGCTACCGGCGGGCCTGGGGACGCCCGCTCGAGGCGGATTTCGGGCCGGACTGGCGCGCGTTCTACCCCTTTCCCCTGATACCGGCGGTCGGACTGAGGGCGCCCGTCCACCCGAGCACCCCCGATTGAAGATTTACACTCCGTGAGCGGCTATAATGCCGCACCGACCCGACCAGGACCATGCCGATGACAAACCGTGCTCTTCTCACTCTGGCCGTACTATCTCTGGCGGCGCTCGTCACAGCCTGCGCGACGCCGCTCGAGGCGGTGACGGACCACGACAGCCAGTACGACTTCTCGGGGGTCAAAACCGTTGCCATCCAGCCTTTCCAGCGCACCGACCCGGGCTCAGTTCGCGTCAGTGACATGCAGGTGGCGCGAATCAATGAAGCGATCAGCGATGAGTTGCGGCGCAAAGGGCTGCAGGTGGTGGAGGACAACAGCCAGGCGGACATTTACCTGACCTGGCACCTGGTCACCCAGGAAAAGACCGATGTGCGCAGCTACAACAGCGCCAGCTACTACAGTTGCTGGCGCTGTGGCCCGGCGGTCTCTGACGTCAGCGTCCGCCAGTACACCGAGGGCACAATGATCGTGGACATGGTCGATCCCCGGCGCAACCAGTCGGTGTGGCGCAGTACGATCCAGTCGCGCCTGAAGTCCCAGCCCGATCCCGAACAGGCCGAAGCGCGGCGGCGCGAGGCCGCCAAGGCTATTTTCGCCGATTTTCCGCCTGGCTAGCCGGGCTCCCGCCACATGAACCAGACGGTGGGCCCATGCTTCGCCAGTGCCTGTTGGTGAATCACCGCGAACTCGTGCCGCTCGTAGAGCGGCACGCTGCGGCTGCTGGAGCTCGCCAGGTAAGCGGGCGACTCGCTGGCGTCGCACAGCCGCGTACCCGCCCGCAGCAGGGCTGAACCCAGCCCCTGACCCTGGTGCCGCTGGCGGACGCCGATGAACTGGAGATAAAAATGGGGCTCCCTGGGGTGGCGCCTGGTGAACAATGCGCCCTGTCGATGGATACGCTGCAGCGGGGCAGGTCCCTTGCGCAAAGTCAGCTCGACCAGCATCCGTGCGCGCACCAGTCGTCCCGGCAGCTCTGGACGCTCGCCGGGAGGCAACCACAGGGCCGCCCCGCGACCCTCCGTATCGATGTGGATGATACCCCTGGGGAGGTAGATGCCCTCGATGACCAGCCGGAAGAAGTCGGGGTAGAGGCGCGGCAGGGGGATCATCCAGTTCAGCTGGGGATCCCGGGCAAAGCTGTCGCAGAAGATCCCGATCAGGGTTTCCAGGTCGTCTCGGGTGGCTTCCCGTATGGTCGGCTGTTTTTGCATCGGCCCCCTTCAGCCCCTGAATGCGTGCGCAGTGTCGATCAAGTAAACTAGGTCAGTCCATTGCAGACTAACAGGTATCGGCGGTGCGATACGAGGATTTCAGGCGCGAGTATACGGCGGGTGGGCTCACTCGGGAAATGCTGGACGCCTCCCCTGTCAGACAGTTCGAGCACTGGCTGGAGCAGGCGGTAAAAGCCGGCATGGAGGATCCCACCGCCATGGTGCTGGCGACGGTGGATGCGCGGGGAATGCCATCCCAGCGTATCGTGTTACTGAAGGGGCTCTCTCACGGCGGCTTCGTCTTCTACACCAATTACGGCAGCGCCAAGGCGGAACATATCGCCCGTGAACCCGGGGTCTCGCTGCTTTTTCCATGGAATGAGCTGGACCGCCAGGTCATCATCGGCGGCCGGGCTGAGAAGATGAGCATGGCGGAGTCCGCCAGCTATTTCATCACCCGCCCCCGGGAGAGCCAGATAGCGGCCTGGGCGTCGCGCCAGAGCCGCCCGATCTCCACCCGAGCCCTGCTGGAGAACGAGGTGCAGAAACTTAAGGCGAAGTTCGGCAAGGGGGAGATCCCGGTGCCGGACTTCTGGGGTGGTTACCGGGTGATGCCGGAGCGCATCGAGTTCTGGCAGGGCGGTGAGCACCGGCTGCACGACCGGTTCCTCTACACACGGCAGCCCACCGGTGAATGGCACATAGAGCAATTGCAACCCTGAGGACGAGGTACACTAAACGCAATGATTAGCAAAGACGATCTCCTAGGCACCTGGCAGCTGGAGTCCTGGACCATCGGTTACTCCGATCGCGAGGACTACACCTATCCCTTCGGTGAGAACCCGGAGGGCCTGCTGCTCTATACCGGCGATGGCTGGATGAGCGCCTCGATCTGCCGCAGCGGGCGGCCGCGCCTGCCGGAGGGTGTCAACTTTCGCAAACTGCCCGCAGATCTCAGGGCTGATGCGTTTTCCTCCTATTTTCACTACGCGGGCCGCTACCGGGTGGTGGGCGGCGATGTCATCCATTCCGTCAGCCAGAGCCTCAACCCCAATTTTCCCGGCTCGGAGCAGCTGCGCCACGCAGAGCTGGACGGCCAGACCCTCGTGTTGAGCGGCAAGGACGAGGTGGGCGGCGTGACCCGCTTTCACTCCCTGGTCTGGCACAAGCAGCCGCCGCTGGACGAGCACCTGGTCGGCGAGTAAGCCGGGCACGCGGTTAGCGGGCGCGGCGCTGGCTGAAGTAGCGGGGCTCCTGATCGATTCCGAGCAGGGTGCGGCGGATCATGTCCAGACCGGCCGCCGCGATCATGGTCTGGAAGAGGGTCCGCTCCACCGGCCAGAGCAGACAGCGGGTACGGAGCGCATCCCGCGCACCCCAGGCGATCCACACGGTGCCCACCGGTTTGTCCGGGGTGCCTCCGTCCGGTCCGGCTATGCCGGACACCGCGATGGCATAGTCGGCATCCGCGCGCGCCATCGCCCCCTCCGCCATCTGCTTCACGACCGCTTCGCTGACCGCCCCATGCTGTGCCAGCGTGTCATCAGCCACGCCCAGCACCGCCTGTTTCACGGCGTTGGAGTAGGTGACGAAACCCGCATGAAAGGCGTCGGAAGAACCCGGTATCCGGGTGAGCATGGAGGCGATGAGGCCGCCGGTACAGGACTCGGCGGTGACGAGGGTTTCTTCCCGCTCCCGCAGCAGCTGCAGCACCCTCGCTGCCAGCAGCGTATCGCCCTCGCCGATGATATGGTCGCCGAACAGGGCCTCCAGCTGCCCCCGGCAGCGTTGCAGGACGGGCTCCGCGGATGCCCGGTCGATGGTGAGCTTGATCTCCATCTGGGGCGCGCCGGCGCGGAAGCCGAGCTCCACCTCCGCCGGCCAGTCCGGCAGGGCGTCGCTGATCATCTGCTGCGCGCTGGACTCGCCCAGCCCGAAGGTCTGCAGGCGCAGGACCCGGCGCTCCGGCGGCCGCTGCAGCCGCGCCGCGAGATCGGCGACGATTCCGTCCAGCATGGCGGCGAGCTCTCCCGGCACCCCGGGGGTGCAGATCACCCGGCAGCTGCCCACCGCCATCTCGAATCCCACCGCGCTGCCGATGGGGTTGTCCACGACGGTGGCCCCCGCCGGCAGCATCGCCTGCTTCATATTGGCTGCATTCAGCGGGAGGTTGCGGCCTGCGCACCAGCTCTCCAGGTGGGACACTGCCCGGGGGTGCCGCTCGATACCGACGCCGGCGACGGCGGCGAGGATCTCGGCAGTCAGGTCGTCCACGGTCGGCCCCAGGCCGCCATTGACGATGACCAGGTCCGCCTCTTCGGTCATGGCCGCCAGCTCCCGGCGGAGCAGGGCCACCTCGTCGCCGACGGTCACCTTGCGGAAAACCCGCAGACCCAGCTCCCCCAGGCGCCGGGCGATCAGCGCGGAATTGGAGTCCACGGTGTCGCCGCTCATGATCTCATTGCCGGTGAGGAGCAGTTGAATTTTTATTTCCCGATCGTTCATGGCGGCCTCTTGCCGGTTTTCTGGACGGCCAAGCATAGCGCCAATGCTTTCGCGGGGGCAAAGTGCTATTGTCGCTCAAGGGGCAGTGCGGCGGAGCGGGTTGCCCTGTCCCGCGATCCGCATCCGTCGACGCGATCCCGCATTGCCCCGGAGAGCGACGTCTTTGGTTGAATTCAGGTACTGTCCCGAATGCGGGGCTGCGCTGGTGCCCCATGTGGTCGGGGGCGAGGTCCGCAGGCACTGGTTCTGTGAACGCTGCCAGCGGCCCCGTCACCGGCATCCCACGGTGGTGGTAACCAGTTTCATCGCCTACGAGAAACGCCTGTTATGGGTGCAGCGCGCCCTGCCCCCGAAGCGGGGCCTGTGGGCCATCCCCGGCGGCTTCCTGGAGTCCGGCGAGACCCTGGCGGAGGGGGCGTCGCGGGAGCTGCACGAAGAGGCCGGGGTTCTGCTGGAGGCCGGGCAGCTGCAACTTTACATGACGGGCACCATCACGTTCATCAACCAGGTCTATGTTGGCTTCCGGGGAGCGGTGGATACGGGCTTCTGCCGCGCCGGCCGGGAGAGCCTGGCCTGCGCCTTCTTCAGCCGGGATGAGTGTCCCTGGGGCCAGCTGGCCTACCCCGAGGTCAACGACTCCATAGAGCAGGCCTATGCCGACCTGGAGCGCGGGGAATTCGACATCTGGCAGGCCGAAATGACCGAGAGCCGCTATGCACTGCGGCCGGTTTCCCGGCGGCGCCGCTGAGCGGGGCACATCCCCCGACCCGCTTCAGCGCCGGCCGTAAAACCCCTCGAACCAGGGTTGCCATGCGCCTGAGGTATCCTGTTCCTCGAAAAACTGGCGCACGCGGCCGTCGGGGAGCGGTGTCCAGCTCCCCCGGAACGGTCGCTCCGTCCGTGAGTCCAGATAGTAGATCGTGCCGCTCAGTACCATGGCCTCGCCCTCCAGCCCGCCTCGAATGTCGATGATGCTGGCGCCGGCATCGGTCCAGAGCTGGCGCCACTGGCCGTGACCGGGGTGGTAATAGTTGATGCTCTGCCCCGTGCCGCCCCGAAGGCTCTGCCAGTGTTCCTGGAGCGCGCAGCCATTCTGGATGGAGGTCACGACGTTGTGGCCCTGCAACTTCCCCCGCGCATCCCGGACTTCCCAGCTGCCCACCCAGAAATCGAAGGCGCGATGCGCTGCCGAGGCTTCGCAGTCGAAGGTCTCCTGCTGGCCCCGGGCAGGCCAGGACAGCAGCAGGAGGATGATTGCCAGGGTGCGCATCAGAAACCGCCGTGCTGCTCGAGCCACACCAGTTCCTCCGGGGTGGATACCCGGCCCAGCACGGCATTGCGGTGGGGAAACCGGCCAAAGCGGGCGATCACGTCCCGATGCGCCAGCGCGTAGCGGGTGAAGCCGGCGATCTGGTCGCTGCCGGTCACCGCGGCCAGCTCCTCAAACAGGGTCACGCACTCCTCCTGGACCTCCAGGTCCTCGTGGTGTTCCAGCGGCAGGAACAGGAAGGCCTGGTGAATGGCGGGCAGGCGTTGGTGGTGACCGCCCGCAATGGTCTGCTGGGCGAGGGCCAGCGCCCGGGCATCGCCGCTGAACGCCTGGGCGGTATTCCGGAAGATATTGCGGGTGAACTGGTCCAGCAGCAGGATCAGGGCGATAAGCCCCCGGTCGCCACCTGCCCAATCATCGAGCTCCCCCGCGAGGGCCCTCTCCACCCCTTCGCCGAAGCGCTCGCGGCAGGCCGCATCGGTGGCGGCGGTGGCCCTGAACCAGAGGGCATTGCGGTCCGTCGCGCTCAACCCCGCATCGTCCAGGGGCCCGAACCAGAAACTGTGAATCGCCTCGATCTCCTCGTTCATGGGCGGCCCTCCGCGCCGTCGCCGGGTCTGCAGCCGGGGTTCCTGTGTGCTAAGCTCTTCTCCCCCCAAGCATAGCGGAAATTTCTGACGGGACCGGCGTGGAGGGGCGCGACAGGGCCCGGCGACGGCAGGGAGTGACCTGATGTCCGATTTCGCCACGATCAACCTCCCGCGCATTCTGCGGGTCGGCGGCGGCGCCAGCCGTGAGCTGGCTACCACACTGCGGCAGCTGGGGCTGCACCGCCCCCTGCTCATCACAGATCCCCACATGGTGGCATGCGGCTACAGCGGTGCGCTCGAGCAGATGCTGGAGCAGGCCGGAGTCGCCTGCGGCCTGTTCGGCGAGTGCGTCCCTGACCCCACGACCGATAGCGTCGACGCCGCTCTGGCCTGTTATCGCGGGGGCGAATTCGATTCGCTGGTGGCACTCGGCGGTGGCAGTTCCCTCGATACCGCGAAGGCGGTGGCCGTGCTGGCCCTGCGCAGCGGACCGATGCGCGATTACAAGGTGCCGCACGCGCTGGATGACGGACTGCCGGTGGTGGCCATTCCCACCACTGCGGGCACCGGCTCAGAGGTAACCCGGGCCGCGGTCATTACCGACAGCGAGACCGGCGAAAAGATGCTCTGCATGGGACTGGGCCTGGTGCCGGTGGCGGCGCTGGTGGACTACGAGCTGACCCTCAGCATGCCTTACCGACTCAGCGCAGACACCGGGCTGGACAGTCTCTGCCACGCTCTCGAAGCCTATGTCAGCCGCAAGTCCAACCCGTTCACCGACAGCGTCGCCCTCACCGCGATGCGCACCATCTGGCAGAATATCCGCACGGTCTGCCGGGAGCCCGATAATCGCCCTGCCCGGGAGGCCATGATGCTGGCCGCCACCCAGGGTGGGATCGCCTTCGCCAACGCGTCGGTGACCCTGATTCACGGGATGAGCCGGCCCCTCGGGGCTCTGTTCCACGTGCCCCACGGGCTCAGCAACGCCATGCTGCTGCCGGAGGTTACCGCCTGGTCGCTGGACCACGCCATGCAGCGCTACGCCGACTGCGCGCGCTTCATGGGGGTGGCCGCGGGTTCCGACAGCGACCGCAGCGCGGCGGACAAACTGGTGGATGGACTGCGCAGCCTGACAGCGGAGCTGTCAGTGCCGACGCCCGGGGCGTACGGCATCGATGCCGAAGCCTGGTTCGATGCACTTCCGCTGATGGCCGAACAGGCGCTGGCCTCCGGTTCCCCCCAGAACAATCCGCGCGTACCCGACGCCGGGCAGATCATCGAGCTCTACCAGCGTGTCTGGGCAGCTTGACGCCCCGAAGAATTTTGCCGGCGCGGGTGGATAAAGCTGCCGCCGCGCTTACATTGCGGCGCGCCATTGATTACACTGTGATGCCATCTGGCAACTCTCTTCCAAGGTGGGACACGGGCTTATGAAACGCGTTGTATTTAATCAGAAAGGCGGGGTCGGCAAGACCAGCATCACCTGCAACCTTGCGGCTATCGGCGCTGCCATGGGCTACCGCACCCTGGTGGTGGACCTGGACGTGCAGGGCAACACCACCCACTACCTGGTCGGCGAGATCGACGCCGAGGCGTTCCCGGCGGAGGCGCAGGGCGTGGCGGGGCTCTTCAAGCAGACAGTGGGATCGCGCCGCATGGCAAAGAACCCCGATTCCTTCGTCTGGGAAACCCCCTACGAGAACCTCTACCTGATGCCCTCCAGCCCGGCGCTGGCGGAGATGGAGAAAGAGCTGGAGTCGCGCTACAAGATCTACAAGCTGCGCGACGCCCTGGAAAAACTCGACGGTGAGTACGACCGTGTCTATATCGACACCCCGCCCAATTTCAACTTCTATTCCAAGTCGGCCCTGATAGCCGCGGACTCGGTGCTGGTTCCCTTCGACTGTGACAGCTTTGCCCGCCAGAGTCTCTACACGCTGATGGACAACATCGCCGAGCTGCAGGAGGACCACAACCCGGACCTGGAGGTCGAGGGTATCGTGATCAACCAGTTCAACAGCCAGGCCCGCCTCCCCGGTGAGCTCGTGGCGGAACTGGAGGAGGAGGGCTATCCGGTGCTGGCGACCTACCTGACCACCTCCGTCAAGATGAAGGAGTCCCACCGGGACCATCGGCCGCTGGTCGACATGGCCCCAGGCCACAAGCTGACCGCCCAGTTCCTCGACCTTCATGCGGAGCTGGAAAAGACGCTTTCCAAGGCGGCCTAGCCTGCATGGCACCTGGATGCTCAAATTCAGCGTGAGCAAGTGCCATCGGGCCCAGCCTACATAGCGCGCGGTGTGACAGGCGCGGTGTGAAGGCGCCCGGGCGGGTCCTCCTAGGCGTCGGGCAGCATGCTGCCGGCCTTCGCGACGGCGTCCACGTACTCATCCAGCAGCCGGTAGATCACCTGGCGACATGACTCCACTTCATTGATCTGGCCGATCACCTGGCCGCAGGGGTTGAAGGCCACATTCTGGCAATTGCCCACCCCGGCGTAGGTGGCGGTGCGGCGCATGCCGTCTGAGGTGACCATGCCCTGCAGCGGCATGCCCAGCGGTTCGGGCGTGTCGGGCCGCTCCCAGGCCTCCGTCCAGTCGCTCTTCAGCATACGGCAGGTCTTGCCGGTCCACGAGCGGGATCGCACCGTATCCTCGCTGGTGGCCTGGAGCAGGGACGCTTTCTGCGCGGGCTGGGTGTGGGCCTCTTCCACGGTGAGCCAGAGGGAGCCGGTCCAGACGCCGGCGGCGCCCATGGCAAGCGCCGCGGCGATCTGGCGGCCGTTGCCGATACCGCCGGCCGCCAGCATGGGTGTATCGCCGAGGGCGTCGACCACCTGCGGCCAGAGCACGATGGATCCCACGTCACCGGTGTGGCCGCCGCCCTCGCCGCCCTGGGCCACCACGAAGTCCAGCCCTGCTTCCCTGTGCGCCACTGCCTGCTTGACCCGCCCGCAGAGGGCACCGATGAGCCGGCCGGAATCCTGCACCATCCGGATCTTGTCCTCCGGCGGGGTGCCGAGAGCGTTGGCGATCATGCGGCACCCGGGACGGGTCAGGGCCTCTTCCAGCAGGGGGGTCGCGGTGGCCTCGGTCCAGCCCATGAGACCCATGCTCTGGGTCCCGTCCGGCCACTCGGGCACCCCGGCGTCGGCCAGCAGCTTGCGGGCAAACTCGATGTGCTCCTTTGGGATCATCTTCCACAGCTGGGCCTCCATCTCCTCGGCGGACATCTCCCCCATGCCCTCGTACTTCTGCGGTATCACCACGTCGACCCCGTAGGGACTGTCGCCGATGTGGGCGTCGATCCAGTCCAGTTCCTCGCGCAACTGTTCGGGGCTGAAGCCAACCGCCCCGAGCACACCGATGCCGCCGGCCTTACTGACGGCCACCACCACGTCCCGGCAGTGGGTAAAAGCAAAAATCGGATACTCGATACCAAGTTTCTCGCAGAGTGGGTTGCGCATCTTCATCTCCGGGTGGGTTGTTCTGGTCATCGGCCAGTATTGGAGTGCCGGCCCGCGCTGGCAAGTGCGCCTGGGTGTCAGGGAAAATGGCGTTTTCTGTCAGGACGGCAGGGGTGCCGGGGCGATGGCGAGAGAATAACCATATGAATCATAGTTATTTGTAAGCAGCTTTTTGATTCTATAAAGTTCGATCCCTGATCATCGACAAGACCCGGGAAAGTCCGACAGGTGGACCTCGATTTCGACAGTGTGAACGCCGCCCTGCGCTCTGCCAGCGCTGAGGAGGTCGTGCGCTGGGCGCTGGATCTGGGTCGGCCGACGATCGCCACCACCAGCATGGGGCGCAATGCCGCCGTCATGTTGCACCTGGTGCAACAGGTTGACAGCACGGTGCCCACGGTCTGGGTGGATACCGGATACAACCTGCGCGATACCTACGTCGTGGCCGAGCGGCTGATCCGCGACCTGGCGCTGAACATACACATCTACTCGCCGCAGATGACCTCTGAGCGACGCAATGCGATCATGGGCGGCATACCCACCGTCGACGAGGCTGAGCGGCACCGGGAGTTTACCCGGCAGGTGAAACTGGAACCGTTTGAACGGGCCCTGCAGGATTTTCAGCCAGAGGTCTGGCTGACGGGTATCCGACAGGAAGAGACCGAGCACCGCCAGACGCTGGATATCGTCTCCAGGGACAACCGGGGAATCATCAAGGTCGCTCCCCTTTTCTACTGGTCAGAGGACGACGTCGAAGCCTACATGGCGCAGCATGGGCTGCCCACCTGCCGCCACTACTTTGATCCCACCAAGGTTCACGACGGCCGCGAATGCGGATTGCACACCGCGGCCTGATCTCAACCCATTATCAATCCGACAGCGAGCGCCATGATGGCGGTCGCGATGATGAATCCGCCGATGATGACGCCCAGGCGGCGCAGGGTGCGCCGATCTTCGTCGGTGTCCTGGCGCAGTGTATGTTGGGTCATGACAACGCTCCTTCCGGCTCTTGCATATTCGAACCCGCTTATACAGACACTGCGACATCCGCTGCCTCGGCGCATTGACTCAGATCAATGCGTTATACTGGCCTGGCGGAGGAGTTATGACAGGTTGTGCGTGGATTGCAGCACCGGTCCTGTCGCTGGCGGCGGCCTGTCGCTGGCGCGCCATCGCCGTGTGCCTGCTGGCAGTCTCCCTGACCGCCTGCGGCACGACCCACCAGGCCTCACGGACTGTGCGCGACCTGCCCCCGCTGCAGCTGGAAGGCAGGACGTTGTCCGTGGATGCCGTTCCCGGCCTTGCGCCCACCCCCGACCTGCTTGCCGTGGACGACGCGATGCGGCGGTTTGTGGATCAGTACACCGGGGATGTGCACGGCGCGCGGCAGCGGTTGATGATGCTGCACCGCGCCATAAAGGGCGCCGGGACTCTCAACCTGGAATATGACCCCTTTGCAGACGGCACCGCCAAGGAGGTGTTCCATCGCGGCACGGCCCACTGCCTCTCCTACGCCAACCTGTTCGTGGCTCTGGCGCGGGAGGCCGGACTCAATGCCAGCTACCAGTGGCTGGAGGTTCGACCCCAGTGGACCCGCATGGGCGAACGGCTGGCGGTGCGTCTGCACGTGAATGTCATGGTCGATCTCGCCGGGCGCGAGCACTACATGATCGACATAGATCCCCTGCCGTCGCGGGAGATCGCGGGCTCGCGCCGGATCAGCGACAGGGATGCCCAGGCCCTGTACCACAACAATATCGCGATGGAGGCCCTGGCGGCGAATGACCTGGAGCAGGCCTGGGTGCACGAAGTCCGCGCCCTGCAGCTGAGCCCCCTGATACCCCATCTCTGGGTGAACCTCGGGGCCGTGTACCGGTTAAGCGGCCAGCACGGGGAGGCGGAGCGCAGCTATCTCTACGCCCTCGAACTGGACCCCTGGGACCGGTCAGCCATGAATAACCTGGTGGTATTGTACGGCCTCGAGGGGAGGGAGAAGGACCGTGAATACTGGGTGCAGCGGGTGGAGCGCTACCGCGAGTTCAATCCCTACTACCACGCCTGGCTGGGCGATATGGCGGGAGAAAATGGCGAGTGGCGCCAGGCTCTCTCGCATTACCAGCATGCTCTCGAGCTGCTACCGGAGGACAGTCGCCTGCTCTTCGCCACCGGGGTCATCCACTACCATCTGGATGAGCTCAAGGACGCCAGCCGCTACATCGAGCGGGCCATCGGCGCGGCAGATCTGCGCTCCGACATCGAGACCTACAGGGCCCAGCTGAGAGTGGTGGAGCAGGCCCGGACCGCTGGCCTTTAATCCCCTCCGTTTTTCAGGTCGATACGGATATAGGCGCGGCGGCGCATTTTCCCCGTCAGTTTCGAGAAGCAGTCGCCGATGGCCATCTGCCAGCCGTATTTCCGGCGCAGGGCAGCCAGCGCGGTGTCCTTCTCCCGGGGCGTATCGAGCAGGTGTGCTTCCGTCTCGATCCACTCGCCGGTGAGGGTGCCGGTCACGGTGCAGGCCGCGATCCGGGATTCGCTGAAGTTGCGCAAGCGCTTGACCTTGCCGGCGTCGCCCGCGGAAAAGACGTAGTAGCTGCCCTTGTCCGGCGCGAACCAGACCGGCGTCGCCACGAACGCCCCGGACTTCTTGCGGGTGGCGAAGCTGATGTAGTTGCCGCCCTCCAGGAATTCTATCTCTTCGGTATTCATAGCGGGGCCTGTCAGGGATATCCGGGGTTTCAGGGTCCAGCCCGACATTAAAGCGACATTGCCAGGCGGTCACAATACCTTTTACGCCGGTCATTGTGGGTAAATTTGCCATTATCGTCGTGCTGCCCGCTGGTGTAGAATTTCCGCACAGCTTTCCGGGCATGGCGCCCGTCCGATTCGAGGTACAGATATGCGGGGACCCGTTCGATTTCTCTTTTCACTCTTCACGGCCGCGCTGCTCGCGCTGGCAGCGTCGGCAGCGCTGGCCGACAGCAAAGCACTCATCGACGCCAAGAGCCAGGAGGCGCTGGAGCGGCTGCGCGACCACGCCGCCGGTGCCGACAAATTGCTGGAGAAGGCCGCTGGAGTCCTGGTGTTTCCGGATATCGTGAAGATGGGTTTCGGTGTCGGCGGTCAGTACGGCGAGGGGAGCCTGCTGGTCGACGGCAAGCCGGAAGCCTATTACGCAACCGCAGGCGCCACCTTCGGCCTGCAGCTGGGGGCCCAGTACAAGACCGAAATGATCCTCTTTATGACAGAGGAGGCGCTGAACGGATTTCGCGCCCGGCCGGGCTGGGAAGTCGGCGTCGACAGCCGTGTCGCCCTGGTCGAAACGGGTAGGGGCGGTCGCGTCGATGTAAGAAAAGTGGCCGACCCTGTGGTGGGTTTCATCTTCTCGAATGAGGGGCTGACGCACGACCTGAGCCTGAAGGGCAGCAAGATCAGGCGTATCGCGCGCTAGGCCGTCAGCTGTGACCCCGGCCACCCCAGTCGCCGCGCTCCTGCGGGGCAAAACCGCCATCGGCCAGCCGGTCACCGTCAGGGGCTGGCTGCGCAGCAAGCGCGATTCGAAAGCGGGCATCTCCTTTCTCGCGGTGCACGACGGCTCCTCATTCGATCCGATCCAGGCCGTCGTACCCGAGACGCTCGGCAATTACGCCTCTGAGATACTGAAACTTTCCACTGGCTGCGCCGTGATCGTGACGGGTGAACTGGTGGCGTCACAGGGGAAGGGCCAGAACGTGGAGATCCAGGCCACCGGCGTGGAGGTCGTAGGCTGGGTGGATGACCCGGAATCCTACCCCATCGCCAAAAAGCGTCACACGTTCGAATATCTAAGGACCCAGGCCCACCTCCGCCCGCGCACCAACACCTTCGGTGCGATTACCCGGGTGCGAACCACCCTCGCCAATGCCGTTCACAGTTATTTCCACGACCGTGGCTTCCACTGGATCAATACCCCGATCATCACGGGCAGTGACTGTGAGGGCGCGGGCGAACTGTTCCGGGTCAGTACCCTGGATTTCGCCAACCTGCCGCGCGATGCCGCCGGGGCCGTAGATTTCGGGCAGGATTTTTTCAGTGGGGAATCCTTTCTGACGGTCTCCGGCCAGCTGGAGGTGGAGTCCTACTGCCTGGCCATGAGCAAGGTTTATACCTTCGGCCCCACGTTTCGCGCAGAGAATTCCAATACCAGCCGCCACCTGGCCGAGTTCTGGATGGTGGAGCCGGAGGTCGCCTTTGCGGATCTGGAGGACGATGCCGATCTCGCGGAGGACCTGCTCCGGTACCTGTTGACCCGGGTGCTGGAGGAGCGCGAGGACGATATGGCTTTCTTCCGGCAGCGGATCGACGAGACGGTGATCGACCGCCTGCGCGCTGTCATCGACAATCGCTTCGAGCGCATGGAGTACGGCGAGGCCATCGATATCCTGGCAAAAAGCGGCGAGAAATTCGAGTTTCCCGTGGCGTGGGGCGCCGATCTCGCTTCCGAGCACGAGCGCTACCTCTCCGAACGCCATGTGGGACGCCCCGTCGTGGTGATGAATTACCCCAGGGATATCAAGGCGTTCTACATGCGTCTCAATGACGACGGCAGGACTGTCGCGGCGATGGATGTGCTGGCGCCCGGGATCGGGGAGATCATCGGCGGGAGCCAGCGGGAGGAGCGGCTCGATGTCCTGGAGTCGCGAATGGAGCCGGCCCTGCGGGATGAGCTGTGGTGGTACCGGGACCTGCGCCGCTACGGCACCGTGCCCCACGCCGGCTTCGGGCTCGGTTTCGAGCGGCTGCTCAGCTACGTCACCGGCATGGATAACGTCCGGGATGTGATCCCCTTCCCGAGAACCCCTGGCCACGCCCACTTCTGAGCAAACCCTGCCCCAAATGGGTTGTTTTCGGCCAAATCCCTTAATAAGTGCGAAAAAGTGACTAAACTTTAACCATTGGCCGGTTTCAACTCGAGCATACTAGGGACCAATGCATACGTTACAGGCCGGTGGTCGACCCTGGAACCGGTTCGAAAACGGGGAGGAGAGCAGCGTGCGCGAATACGATTTCAGGGAAGGCGGACCGGTCAGCGAGATGGCCATCGTGGACACCTTCACCAAGCTGATCTTCGGGGAGGAACAGGATTACAGCGAGCGCGACGACCTCATCATCCAGGCGCTGCGCGCGGCAGACCTGACAATCGCCAGCGATTCACGCCGGGAGATGGGGGAGTACCTGCGCGCCATGGGCGTGCGGGAGATGATCGGCCTGGTGACCCGGGTTCAGGCTGAACTCAGTGACGGGGCGCCGATCCCCGCGGCCATGGCCCGCCTGGCGCTGGGTGGAAGCCCCGCACCGTACACGATCAGCGGTGCCGAGCGCCTGGAAATCAGGCAGCGTCGGGCACACTGACCGGGAGCGCGGCTCTGCGCCGCCGGATCACGGTGACCGCTGCGCGTTTTCCTTTTCTTCCCTGGGCGGCTTCAGGCCGCAGCCGGGGACCAGTTCGAACAGCGCGATTCGCTGGGCATCCCCGTCCACACCCCTGAAGGCAAGCTCCACCGGTTGCTCCAGCTGGAAGCGGCGCGTGGAGCTGGTGAGGCTGGCGGTCCACTTGTCGTAGCTGAATTTCTCCGGCTCCCTGCGCAGGTCGACCAGGCCCTCGAGTCCGGTGTCGTCGAGGCGCACCGTAAAGCCGCTGCTGTTGATGTGGCTGATGCGGGCCTTGAATGTCACGCCCTCCTCTGCCGCAAGCTTTTCGAGGTACCTGCCTGCCAGCCACCGCTCCGCCTCGAGGGTGGCGGAGCGGGCCCTGGCGACGCGAGTGGCCACCTCCTCCAGCATCTGCGGTGTGACATGGTTGGCCGCCTCACCGCGCAGCGCTGACTTGATCTGCAGGTGAGCCAGGAAATCCACGTATTTGCGCAGGGGCGAGGTACAGTTGGTGTAGCTCTCGAGGGCCATGCCCATGTGGGCAGCGGGTTCGGTGCTGAGCACTGCCCGGGTCATCAGCCGGTTGACCATCGGGCGCAGGGGCAGGCCCTGCTGTGATGCCGACAGGCAGCGGAGAATGGCGGTGTAACCCTCCAGGCTGAGCGGGTCGGTCTCCGCCACGTCGGGCGCGTGCATGCCCAGGAATTTGCGAATCTCGTCCTGCCGGTCGCGGCGGAAGCCGGGGTGAGTGACAAAAGGGCCGCTGGCGCCGTGCTCCTGCAGGAAGCGGGCCGCGCACTGATTGGCCGCGATCATGCACTCCTCTACCAGCCTCTGGGAAAGCAGCTTCTCGAACGGTTCTATGTGATCGATCTGCTTGTCGTCGTTGAGGATCCAGCGGTATTCCCGTCGGTCCTCCATCACCAGCATGTGCTCCTCCCGGTAGCCGCGCAGCGCCCGGTAGACCTGGTAGAGGGCCTCCAGGGGCGTGGCATGGCTCATCAGGTCGTCGGCCTGGCCGTTGAGGTAGCGGTCCACGGCGTAGTAGGAGAGTTTGGCCCGCGAACGCACAGTGGCCTCGATGAATTCGAATTCCCCCACCGCACCACTGTCGCTGACGGCGATTTTGCACACCAGGGCGGGGCGGTCGCAGCCCTCCGACAGGGCACAGGTGTCCTGGGAAAGCTCCTCCGGGAGCATGGGCAGTATGTCGCCGTGGAAATAGATGGAGGTGGCCCGGGCGGCGACATCGCGGTGCAGGCTGCTCTGTGCCTCGATGTACGCGGTGGGATCGGCGATGGCGACAAACAGGGTCCAGCCGTCTGTGCTGATCTCCGCGTAGAGCGCGTCGTCGATATCCTGGGTCCTGGCCGTGTCGATGGAGACGAACTCGAGGTCGGACAGGTCCCGGCGTTTGCCGGTCTCCAGCGGATTGCGCTGTTCCAGGCATTGCGCCAGATCCTTCCTGCTGGCCGCGCTCCACTCTGACGACAGTCGATACTTGGCCATGGAGTAGAGATTCTCGATCCCTGGTGTGCTGTCGTCGCCAATGACGGAAAGCACCTTGGCCTGCGGTTTGCCGTCGCGGATGGGATGGCGGAGGATGGCGCAGCGCACGTAATCCCCCTCCTTGACCCCGTTGCGCGCGTGCGGGGGGATAAAGAGCCAGCGCTTGAGTTGCGGCAGGTCCGGCTCCACGAAGAATGCCTTGCCCTTGCGCACGCAGCGGCCGGTGAAATCCCCGAGAGGACAATCCACCAGTTTCTCTATGTCAGCGACGGTCTTGTTGTCCTTGGTCGGCCGTATACAGACCCTGACCCGGTCCTCCGGAAACGCCTTGAGCATCTCGTCCGGGGGAATGAAAATTTCGCGGCCATCGTCCAGCACTGCAAAACCGTAACGGGACTGGGTGCCCTTGATCACCGCCTCGGCCCGCTCTTTCTCGGACTCCATCTGGGACTTGAGGCCTTTCAGCTGGGCAAGTGATTCCTGGTTGAGCATTGGGTCGGCTACTTATCGTTTCATATACACAAGCGCGGTATCGTAGCTGAAATCGCGCTAACTGTCAGTGAGAGATCGAGTCCGGTCACAAACCGGTGGAGTTGTTTCCCGTCGGCATTGACAGTCGTTGCGGATGGGTCAGATAATCCCGGTAACGTCGCTGAGCGAACTCGCCGGGAAGCGCCTTTGAATGAATTCCCGACGCCGGCCAGACAGGGCATCGTCGGCTGTGAAGCGTCAACTGACAAGCGCTGTCGCGCTGCCTCCTGGCCCGGTCCCCTGCGACCGAACGTGCCCGGCCCCCGACCCGGCCCGATTTATGAACTCTTTTCCCTCCCACCACTGCCCCGGACCGCGGATACGGCCCCGGAACCAGCAACCGTCCTGAAATACTTCCCTGAATCACCGATGAGGATGACCCTATGGACTCAGGCTCCGCCCTGCGCATAGAAAAGACCACCCTGAAATCCGTCACCCAGAAGACCTATGTCCTGGATACCAACGTCCTGCTCCACGATCCCACCGCCGTCACCGCCTTCAAGCAACACCGCGTGGTCATACCGATGACCGTGCTCGAGGAACTGGACCACATCAAGGATCGGCGCGACAAGACCGTCAGCCGGGAGGCGCGGATTGCGATCCAGATGATCGACAAGGTGGTGGATGCGGCAACTCCCCAGGAGATCCAGGCGGGCGTGGAGATGCCTGGCGCGGACGGCGACGGCGTGCGCGGCACGCTGGCGATCTACCCGGACCAGCTCCTCTCGGATGATTCAGCCATTCCCTACCTGGACGACACCCAGGACCAGGCGAATGACAACCGGATCATCAACGTCGCGCTCCGCCTGCAGGCGGAAAATCCCGGTGACTTCGTCTGCCTGGTGACCAAGGACATCAACATGCGGATCAAGGCCAAGGGATCCGGTCTGCTCCACGTGGAGGACTATCGCCGCGATCGCGTGCTCGACGACATCGACTTGCTGGCCAGGGGCTACGAACATATCGAGGGGGATTTCTGGTCCGGTATCTCCGAGGTGGACACCCTGCGGGAGGGAGACTGTACCCTCCACCGCATTCCCCGGAAGTGCCTGCCAGATGCCTATCCCAATATGTTCCTGTACGACGACCAGGCCTTCATGGCATTCGTCAAGCGGGTGGAGAAGGAGTATGTCTACCTGCGCTGCGACAGCCGGGACAACCTGATGAACCGTCGTTTCTGGGGGCTGGCGCCGCGCAATCTGGAGCAGGCCATGGCCATGACCCTGCTGGACGATGACAACGTGGACATGACCGTGATGACCGGCCCCGCCGGCTCGGGCAAAACCCTGCTCGCCCTGGCGTACGGCCTGCACGCCATCATGGAACAGAAGAAATACAGCAAGTTGATCGTCGCCCGCTCGACGCCGCCCATCGCGGAGGAGATCGGGTTCCTGCCGGGTACCGAGGAGGAGAAGATGGCCCCGTGGCTGGCCGCCTTCGACGACAACCTGGAGATCCTCCACGGCACCGACGAATCCTGCCACGGCAGCATCGAGTACGTGAAGGAGCGGGCGAACATCCAGTTCAAGTCGCTCAACTTCATGCGCGGACGCTCCTTCAACAACGCCTACATCATCATCGACGAGAGCCAGGGGCTTACCCAGTTCCAGTTGAAGTCGGTCATCAGCCGGGTGGGCGCCGATTCCAAAATCGTGGTCCTCGGCAACCTGGCCCAGATCGACAACAAGTACATCTCCCCGCTGACCTCGGGTCTCACCTACCTGGTCGAGAAGAGCAAGGCTTACCCCCATGCGGGAATCATGCACGTGAACGGGATCGTTCGCTCACGGCTGGCGGCATTCGCGGAGGAGAACCTATAGCAGGTCGCCCTTGCGGTCCCAGGCCGAGCCCTCCTCACCGGTCTTCGTCGGGGTGTCGTTCTCCGATTTCACGCTGCGCAGGTCACGACGGAGGTGTACCTCCAGTCGAAAGACGACGCTCCAGGCGCCCTCCCGGTTCTCATCCGGGTCGCGTTTACGGAAATTGTAGGCGGGCTCCACTTCCAGATACAGAAACTTGCGATAGATGCGGCCGCGGACAAGCGCCCCGAACCGGAAGTTCTTGACGTAGGAGTGCGGGTCCGTCACGCCGTTCACGGACCCGAACCAGGCAACGGCCAGCGGACTCTCGCTATCGGCGTAGAGCCGTTCGCGCAGACTCAGCCGGGTCCGCCACTCGAGGCCGTCGGTCTCTTCGCCCCACAGCAGGCGATTACTCCACCGCAGAGACCTGTCCTGGTCCAGTGTTCGGTACAGATCGAGTTGGGTGGTGCTGTAGAAACCTTCGTCATTCTCATGCTGGATGCGCTCCGTAAAACGGAGGCTGGAGTGGTCACCGATAGGATTACGGAACCGGTAACGCAGTCCGGGGCGCAGATGGCCTGAGGAGAACCCCAGGGTGGCGTCCACCCGCGAGCGAAGATTCTCCAGGATCTCGTACTGCAGCCCGACCTGGTCGTCGACCTCCCGCTCGTCGTCCTGCAGCTCGCCGAGGTCGTCGCCATCATCGCCGGAAAAGACCAGGTCCAGGCGTTTGGAAATCCTGGGCAGCTGTACCTTGCCCCGCAGTCGTACCTTCAGGTCACTGCCGTCGTCCTCGTCCCAATCCGATATAAAATCGAGGCGGAGCCATGACTCGGCCTGTTCCAGGTCATTGACCGGATCGCCGAAGAACGAATCCATCCATTCGGTCAGCGCCTGCGCCTGATCGGTCGCGTAGGCGTGACTGCTGTCTACCCACGTCACAGATGGATCGTTGGGGTCAAGTGGCTCGTTCGGCCCCCCGCCGCTCTCCAGCTGCTGATCACCGCCGGTTGCGCTCTCGTTCGCGGCAGCCCCTGGTGGGAAAAACGCCAGCAGGGACATCGCGAGCACTATTGCGAACCAATTCTTCACGTCTCAGTCTGAATACCTTTTCCTTTCGAAGAGTTACACTACCGGCTATGGATACGCTTTTCATCTTTTTCCAGCAGATCGTGCCGCAACACCTGCTGTCCCGCATCACGGGCTGGCTGGCGGAACTGCGCTACCCCATCTGGCTCAAGAACTGGGCTGTGCAGCGTTTCGTGCGTCATTTCGATGTCGACATGGCCGATGCGGCGGAGCCGGACCCGACCCGGTACGAGAATTTCAATGCATTTTTCACGCGGGCGCTGCGCGAGGGTGCGCGACCGATTGCGGATGCGGATATCGTCTGCCCGGCGGACGGGGTGGTCAGCCAGCTGGGTGATATCGACGCCGGCCGGATTTTCCAGGCCAAGGGCCGACACTACAGCACGCGGGAGCTCCTGGGGGGTGACGACGCCCGCAGCGCTCTGTTCGAGAATGGCCGCTTTGCCACCATCTATCTCTCCCCGCGCGACTATCACCGGGTGCACATGCCGATGGCCGGGCGCCTGGCGGCGACGCGCTACATCCCCGGCAAGCTGTTCTCGGTCAACGCGGTCACCGCGGAGCACGTGGAGCGTCTCTTTGCCCGTAATGAACGGCTCGTCTGCCATTTCGAAACGGAGGTCGGCCCGATGGCCATGATTCTGGTGGGCGCCATGGTGGTCGCCGGCATCGAAACGGTCTGGTCGGGCCAGGTGGCGCCGCCCCCCAGGCGGCCGGTCGCGGTGGACTACGACAACCTGCCGGAGCCGGTGGAGCTGGCCAGGGGCGAGGAGATGGGCCGGTTCATGCTCGGCTCTACAGTGATTCTTCTGTTTCCCCGCGATAAGATTGCATGGGACGAGCGCTATCAGGCGGGCTCAATTACCAGGCTGGGCGAGCGGCTTGGGACTTTTATCTGATCGATTTGGCCCGCCCCGGCAACCAGCGCAGCTGCCCGGCCCGAAAACGGCCATAACGAAGCGTACCCAATTCGGCTGCTGCGCAACTCGACCAAAAATTGCTTCGCAATTTTTCGGGACTCGGACAGTGCTCGCAGAAAGCCCCG
>JARRPM010000039.1:0-34909 GCA_037382865.1 Halioglobus sp.
GGCGACTGGCTCAGCTGGCGCCGCACGCTGGACGGCCAGGGCTACAGCCCCCTCGACCAGATCAACCGTGAAACCGTCGCGGATCTCAAGCTGGCCTGGGTTATCGCCATGCGCGACGGCAGCAACCAGGTGACGCCGCTGGTGCACGACGGCGTCATGTACCTGACCCACCCGGGCAATATCATCCAGGCCATCGAGGCCGACACCGGCGACGTCATCTGGGAATTCGCCTACCAGTTCCCCCCGGAGGCGAAAACCCTGGGCGGACCGGTCCGCAATATCGCCCTCTATGACGACAAGCTCTTCATGAGCACTTACGATGCGGCTATCGTCGCCATCGACGCCCGCACCGGCAAACAGCTCTGGCGAACCCAGAAGGCGGACTATCGGCAGGCCTACACCCACAGCAGCGGCCCGATCATAGGCGGCGGCGTCGTGCTCAGCGGCATCAATGGCTGTGAGCTCTATACCACGGACGGCTGTTTTATTACCGGCCACGACCCGGACACCGGCAAGGAGCTGTGGCGGACCTCCACCATTGCCCTCCCGGGCACGCCCGGCGATGACACCTGGGGCGGCCAGCCCCCGGAACTGAGGGCGGGCGACGACTCGTGGATCGCCGGCTCCTACGATCCCGGGCTGGACCTCTTCTTTATCGGCACGGCCCAGGCCAAGCCCTGGGTGGCGGCAAGCCGCGGCATGACCCCGCGGGACCAGGCCCTGTACACGAATACGACGCTGGCGATCAGGCCGAAGACCGGAGAGATCGAGTGGTTCTTCCAGCACGTGCCCGGCGAAACCATCGACATGGATGTCGGCTTCGAGCGTGTACTCATCGACGTGGACGGCAAGCCGGTACTGTTCACCATCGGCAAGGACGGGATTCTCTGGAAGCTGGATCGAGAGACGGGCCGGTATATCGACCTGCGCGAAACCCTGCCGCAGAACGTGTACGCCGAGATCGACCGGGACAAGGGCAGGGTCACCTATCGCGAGGACATCCTCAATGCGGGCATCAACGAGCCCATACAGGCCTGCCCCGGCATTTACGGTGGTCACAACTGGCAGGCCTCTGCCTACCATCCCGGCGCGGGGGTGCTGGTGATACCGCTGCACCAGTTGTGCTCTGACATGATCGGGCGGGAGGTGCCGATCAAACTGGGGGGCGGCGGCTATGGCGGCGACTCCCGCACCTATGAAATGCCCGGTGCCGGCGGCAAGCTGGGCAGATTGGCCGCTTTCGATGTCAGGACGCTGGAGGAGCGCTGGGCGCACCAGCAGCGCGCGATGTTCCTGACAGGCGCACTCACCACGGCCGGGGGACTGGTCTTTATCGGTGACGTCGACCGGTATTTCAGGGCTTTCGACGTTGCCAACGGCGAGGAACTCTGGAAAACCCGCCTGGCTGCGCCGCTCCACGGCTATCCGATCACCTACACGGTAGCGGGCAGACAGTACCTCGCGGTGCCCACCGGCATCGGTGTATTCCGCGCCCTGACCGCGGTGATCAGCCCGGAGATCTACCAGCCAACCAATGGCCAGGCGCTCTATGTTTTCGAACTGCCGCAGGGGGATCGGCAGAGCGGCTCCCGCTAATCCAGAAGCCTGTAATAGCGCGTCACCTCCCCGGACGCCTGGGGCTGGCCACCGCTGAATTTCGGCCGGAAGTGTGTATCGCGCAGCATACGCCCGATCTTGGCCGCTGCGGGTCCTTCGTCGTTGCCGCGGAGGCGCACCTCCAGGTCCCTGACGTCACCGCGCTCTGAGACACGGTACCGGGCGACTACGACGGCCCCCGGGGGTGTTGCCGACGAGGGTTGCAACCATGCTTCGCGCTCGTCCGGCAACTCCACCGGGGCATCCAGCCAGCGGGCCAAGAGGTCGTCCCGCCCGGCTTTGCGCAACAGCCGGTACACCTCCTGATACTGCTCCCGGGCACGCCCCTGGGACTCGTTCCACTGGTACCAGTCGCCGAGCTCGAGATGCAGCGCCGCCAGGTCCTCGGCCCGCGCGTCCCGCGACCGCTCGATCAGTCCCAATAGCAGGTGCTTGCCCTCATACAGGCCGACCTCCTGAACCCTCAATAAATGCTGGCGGGCCGCCTCATCGCTAAAATCCTGCTCCGGCGATATTCCGCCGCCCTGCAGGCGAGCGGGGTCGATCCCGAGGATCAGGTAGAGGTTGTGCAGCTGGCTTAACGCCAGCCGTCGATACGCCTCGAGTTCATCATCCGCTCGCGTCGCCACCGCCTCCAGCATCCGGCGATTATCGTGGTAAGCCTGCAGCAGGTGGCTGTCACGGCGCGCACTGCCCGGGGCAGCATATGCCTGCCGCTGCCACTGGAAGTACTCGAGACTGTCACTGAGAGCGCCTGCGCTGTAGGGCGGACCGGCCCGGATCCTGAGCCGCAACAGATAGGCATAGGCATCGCGCAGGCGCCCATAGTCACCGAGCTCCCGATAGAGCACCATGAGCCTGCGCAGGGCGGGAATCTGGTATTCACTGGTCAAACCGTCGTTGACCCTGATCACGTGCAGCGCGCGCTGGTAGGCCTGCAGGGCGTCGTCGTAGTCACCCTGCGCCTGGTAAAGCGAGCCCAGGTTGATCAGCGGATCCACAAGGCCCGGTGTATAAGGCCCCGTCGAGTGCTCTGAATCCGTTATCCGGCGGACCAGGGCAGCGTCACTGCCCCCGGCCAACGCGCTCTCCCCCCCGGGGTCGGACACCTCGCCACCTGCCCGCGGTGCTGCCAGGCGATGCTCTTCCGCGCGGACATACTCCAGTCCGAACAACTGTGGCAGGTGCGCAGACGCGGCAGGTCCCCGGCACGAAAGCACCAGCAGCACGGCCGCCGGTAATCTCACCCCGGCTTCCCCGCACCGCTACCCGCGCGAGAATCGCCGCAACCCCTGGCGCAGGGCGGCATCATCTGCGCCCTGCCCGGCTGCCAGGGGACGGCGGTCCCATCAGGGCAGCGCGGCAACCCAGTCGCTGTTTTCGAACCACTTGGCGCGGAGCTTCGTCAGGATACCCACCCGGGCATAGGCCTCGAGGTAGTTGTCCACCAGGTTGTAGAACTGCGGGTCCGTCGCGTTTACCGCGATCCCGATCGGCTCCACCGTCAGTGGCTTCTCGAGCGTCACGAAACCGGCATCGGGGTAGCGAAGTACGGTCAGTATGCAGATCGGCATGTCGGCGACCAACCCGTCGATCTTGCCCTTATCCAGCATGGCGATGGCCTCCTCGTAGGTCTCGACCTCGACCAGGGTCGCTTCCGGTGCCACTGTGTTGATGAACTCGGCCGAGGTCGAGTTCTGTAGTGCCGCCAGCTTGAGATCGCTGCGGTTGAACTGCTGCCCCTCGGAGGCCTTTGCCAGTACCGAATCCCTGGTGAGGATCGATTTTCCCGACATCATATAGGGACCGATGAAGGATGCGGCCTCAGCGCGCTCCGGGGTAATCGCCAGCCCCGAGATCACCATATCGATCTCGTTTTTTTCCAGTGCCGCCATCAGCTCGCCGAAGGGCATTCGCTTGATCTCCGGCTTCACCCGCATGGCTCCTGCCAGGGCCAGCGCCAGATCGACGTCAAAACCCATAGGGGCGCCGTCACGGTTGACCATGCTGAAAGGTGGCTGATCGCCGGACATGCCCACCCGCAGGGTCTTGAAGTCGATGACGCGCTGCAGCGTCTCTCCCGCCATGGAGACCGCCGGCAGCGATAAACTGCCGATCAGCGCCACGCAGAGCAACAGCCGTTTAAACAAGCTGGACATAGGTATCTCCTCCTGAAGCCACGGTTGGTGCCGGGAATCGGCCCTGGCCCGCTGTGGCAGTCTAAGGGCTCCCGGGCCCGTAACCAAATCTTATGGCGGCCATCGCCGGATTCGTGCACGCTCCTCGTGCTTCACCGTCGCTGGACCGCCGATCGCGGGAGCGGCGGTCAGGCCCGCAATTGTGCAACGACCGCCTCGGCAAGCGCTTCGGAGGACGCCGGATTCTGGCCGGTGAGCAGGTTGCCGTCCACCTCGATGTGACTCTGCCAGTCCGGTGCCCGCCCGAACTTGCCGCCGTTTGCCGCCAGCGTCTCCTCCACCAGGAAGGGTACCACGTCGGTGAGCCCTACGGCGGCCTCCTCGGAGTTGGTGAAACCGGTCACCTGTTTGCCCTGAACCAGCGGACTGCCATCCGGGGCGGTTGCGTGGCGCAGTGCGCCCGGGGCGTGACAGACCAGCCCGGTCGGCTTGCCCAGGGCATGAAAACGCTCGATCAGCGCGATGGAGTGCCGGTCTTCGGCCAGGTCCCAGAGGGGACCGTGGCCGCCCGGATAGAACACCGCGTCGAAGTCCGCGGCGTCGACGCTGTCGAGTCTGACGGTGTTTGCCAACGCGGCCTGGGCGTCCTGATCCCGGCGGAACCGCTCGGTCGCGGCGGTCTGGGCATCGGCAGCATCGCTCTTGGGGTCAAGTGGCGGCTGCCCACCGGCGGGAGAGGCCAGGGTGACATCGCAGCCCTGGTCTATGAATACGTAGTAAGGCGCCGCGAACTCCTCCAGCCAGAAGCCGGTCTTCTGGCCGGTGTCGCCGAGTCGATCGTGCGAAGTGAGCACCATCAGGATTTTCATGCTGTCTCCCCTGTTCTGGACATTGCATTGGATGATACCCGGTTACGGGGTCCGCGCGGAAACAGATGACCGGGGCAGGTTGCCTCTCGAGAGTGGCCCAGACGGCGCTCCGGGAAGCGATTTCCGGGTCGGCGCCCGGCGGCCCGGCGGAATGAACGCGCACCGGTTGCTGCTGACCGCGAGCTGCGCCGCCTGTCGCCGCATCGTAAAGGCTATCCGGTTCTTCGCAGGGAGGTTTGCACCGTTCAGAATTCCGGTCCGACCGTGAGGTGCACCTCGAAGGAGTCCTCGGCGTCATCCAGGGGGATGCCCAGGTCGACGCGGACCAGACCGACCGGTGAGCGCCAGCGCAGACCGAGGCCCGTGCCGAGCTTCGGATCGATGTCGTCGAAGTCATTGAAGGCGTTCCCCGCATCGAGGAACACCGAGACACTCCAGTCCGGAATGATCTCGTGCTCATATTCGATACTGCCTACCAGCTGGTGCTTGCCGCCGGTGATGGCATCCCCGGGATACAGGGTCTCCCAGCCGTAGCCGCGCACACTGCGAACACCCCCGGCACGGAACTCATAGTACTCCGGCATCAGGTTGAAGTTGACTCCGAGCACCCGCCGGCTATCCGCATCGGAGTAGCCGAAGGCGCTTCGGAGCAGCAGCCGGTCGCCCTCGAACAGCGGCCGGATATGCCAGGTGCGCAGCAACGCCTGCCAGAATGTGATGTTGGAGCCGAGGCTTTCATTGGCACCCAGCAGCTCCAGGTTGACAAAATCGCCGTCGCGAATGAACAGGCGGTCGTCGCTGCGGCGCAGGGTAAGGCGCAGGTTAGGCACCAGCGCCTCGAAATCCGGGGAGAGTGTGGCGTAGGCCTCGGGGCCGATCCGGTCAATGATGATTTTCTGGGATGACCCAGGCAGGTTGCCGAACAGCACCTCGAACACGTCGTAGGTCTCGGTGACCAGGCTGAGACCCGGTACGGCCAAAAACTCGAAGGGACCCAACGCTCTGTGCTGCAGGTGCCAGAGGACAGACATCTGGTTGGTGGCGATGCGGGTCTCGCCCCCCTCATCCAGCTTGACATCCTGATAGGTGAGGTCCTTGCTGTCGTGGCGGGCGGTCAGCTCCACCTCGCTGCCGGCAATGGGATCGAGGGGGATGAGGTAGCTCAGGTCGCCGGCCAGCTGGTTGCGATCCTCGACCGCGGCGCCCCCCAGGGTGAAGCGCTGGCCGCGCCGGCCGACATAGCGACGGGTCCAGTCCAGCTGGACACCGAAGCCGGTATCGGTGCCCCACCCGAGGCGTCCGCGATAGCGATTGGGCAGGTAGGGCTGCAGCCTTATGCGCAGGGGAACGGCCGGGGCCGGCCCACCAGTGGTCGGCAGGGGCTGGATCTCCACCTCCTGGAAATGTCCGCTCCGGCTCAGGGCCTGGCGCTGGCGCGCGAGGCGGCGACTGCTGTAGGGTTCACCGGGCTTCAGGATCAGGTAGCGGGCCAGGTAGCCGGGGTCGAACCGGTCCTGCTCGAACTCGATGGCCCCGATACGGTAGAGCGGCCCGGTGTCGATCCGCAGCCGGATCCGGGCGACATAGGCGGCCATATCCACCTCCACCCGGTGGAGGCCGAGCGCCGCATCCAGGTAGCCGTTTTCGCGCACGGCCCGGAGCAGATCCCATTTCGCTTTTTCGTAGAGGCGGTGGTCGAGGGGGGTGTCGCGTTGCAGTGGCAGGCCGGCGACCAGCCCCTCCAGCACCGGGTCCGCCGCCCCGGCTCCCTCGAAACCGATGTCCAGTGCCGCGATCGGCACCGGCAGGCCGGCCTGTACGCGGTAAGTGGCCTGCCACTGCGCACCCGGAACGGCTGGCGGCTCCAGATCGGCGCTGATCTCCGGCCGATAATAACCGAAGGGCTCCAGGGCACGGGCGATCTCTCCCGGCGCCTGGGTATGCAACTCCCGGATAGTTTCGGCAGTGAGACCCGGTTGCCGGCGGCGCTGCTCCAGGCTCAGGGAGGCGCGCACATTGTCCAGCGGCTCACCCTTGAGACCGATAATCCGGACACTCACCGTCTCATCGGCCAGCGCCGGCTGCGGCAGGCCCAACGTCAGGCCCGTCAGCAGGAGCAGCAGGGCAGCGAGACGCGGCAGCGCTTCAGCGTTCATAGGTGAAGGTCAGGTTCAGGGTATTGTCGGCTTCACCGACGCTCGCCTCCACGCCGTAGCGCGGGGTGATGGAGTAGAGCGCGTTGAACTGGTTGGTCTCCTTCACCAGGTTGAAACCATAGCCCACGTAGAGTTTCGGTCGCAGGTAGGTGCCGACACTGAGGACCATGTCGGTCTCGTCGAAGGAGCGCCCTGTGAGCAGGTAGGACTGGATCTCCGCGAGGTCGCGCTGTGGTCGTGAGAAATAGTCCAGCGTGAGCTCCCGGGCCGTACCGGAAACCACCACCCCGGCGGCGGAGACCTCGGGGTCGTTGTCGATCCAGCGCACCGCGCGCACGTTCAGCTCTGGCTCGGTGACCGGCCCGCCGGGGAAAATCACCTGCCCGACCTCTATCTGCAGGTCCTGGCCGAAGGCGCGAAAAGTGCCGTCCTCGATCGACAGGCGGCCATTGGCGGTGGGGATCAGGTCTTTCTGCCCCGGTTGGTTGGTGAAGGTCACGGCACCGGTGAGACGGCTGGCAAAACCGACCGCGTTCACTTTCACCCGATCACCCAGAATGAGCTCCACCTGGTTGTCGAGCTGGAAGGGTGCCGTGGGAGGGGCAGGCTCGAGCACCTCGCCCTCGGCGCTCACCACCACCACATCCGGGGAGGGCGCGATGATGCTGCCCGGTACCTCCTGAGCCCCGGACTCGTCGGTAGCCAGGCCGGGACTTAACCCCAGCCTGGGGGTGATATCGGCCTCCGGCACCAGCACCCGGCCGCGCAGCGTGAGGACCTCATCACTCCAGCCTATCCGCAGGTCGGGAGAGGCTAACGCCCGGGCATCCGGGGTATTGTAGACCTGCAACCGGTCGCCTTTCAGGTTGAGCGCAACGGCCCTGTCAGGCAGGTCCAGCCGACCGTCGAGATCGATTCGACCGGGACCTGACACCAGGCCACCAGTGAGATCCAGTGTCCCGCCGCTGTCCGGTTCGCCGCGGACCTGCAGCTCGATCTCGCGCAATTGCAGCCCGGCCAGGGGGATGTCGGCGGCGCCGCCGGCCAGGTCGAACTCGCCGAAGACCAGGGGCTGTGACAGGGTGCCGGCGAGGCGCAGGTCCGCGTCGAGGCGCCCGCGGGTGGCAGAGACGGCGGGTACCAGGGCCTGCAGGCCGCTGAGATCGGGTATTTCAGCCCGGATGCGCCCCGTCAGTGGCTGGCGCTCAGGCGGGGGCAACCGGTCGAAGCTGGGCAACTGCACATCGGCCTCTACCAGCCTGCGCTCCGCGGAGTCGAGCTGCAGGCGCGCGTCCAGCCCGCCGGGATCGATGGTGAGGTCGAGGCTGCCCCCGTCGTGGGCCAGGTACTGCGAGCCCTCCGCCAGCGCGACTTGCAGCTGTCCCGGACTCATGGCGAGGGCGGCCCGGGCCTGCAGGGCGCCATCGGGGGCCAGGCCCACAAGCACGCGACCACTGAGCTCTCCGCTGAGGTTCGGCAGCAGGCGCTGCGCCGGCAGCGCCTGGAGGTGTCCGGCCAGGACAGAACCCGCGGTCGGCGACCAGTCACCCCCGGCGCACAGCCTCGCCGCGTCCGCGGCCGACTCGAAACAGGCCTCTCCGAGGCTCGCCCGGGAGGCGGCCAGGGCGAGGGGAGCGGGCTGGGCGAGTTGCCAGCCGCCAAAGCTTGCACTGGCGACACTCAGCTCCGCCAGGCGGCCCTTCCAGGCCATGAGCACCGTATCCAGCCCGCCCTCCAGGCGCGCCTGCAGGCCATCGGCCGGGGCTTGCAGGTCAAGCGTCAGCCAGTGGCTGGCGGTCCTGCCCCGGGCCTGCAGCAGGGCCGACTGCACCAGCAGCTGATCGCCCTGCTGCAGCGGCCCCAGTTCGAGATCCAGTTCAAGGGGGGCGTCGGTGCCCAGCCCCGCCTGCACGTCGCCCTCCACGCTGGCCAGGGAAAGGTCGTCCAGACGCAGGTCCCGCCCCTGCAGCCGCGCCTGCAGGCGCGGTTCCGCGGGGGTACCCTCGAGCCGGCCCCCGGCCGTCACAGCGCCCTCGGCGCCGGGCAGCAGCGCACCGGGGGCCGGCGCCCGCAGGTCCCAGTCCAGCGCGAGCCGGGGGGACACCTCGCCTTGGGCGCTGACCCGGTTGCCGCCGCTTTCCAGTTCCAGGGAATTCAGCGCAACGCGTTCTCCCGCCACACCCGCGGTGGCGGCCAGGTTGAATTCACGACCCGCCAGGCGCCCCGCCAGCCGCTTGAGCGCAAGGTCGGCCTGGGGTCCCTGATCGGGATCGATACGCCCCGAGCTGTCGAGCACCAGGGCGAGCCGGCCGGGCAGTTCGGGCAGCCAATGACCGGGGTCCAGGTCCCGCCCCTCACCGTGCAGGGTCCAGCTGGGAAGGGGGTCCCACCCGAGCTCGCCGCTCAGGTTGAGCTCGCCCCCCAGCAGGCTGCCGCGCAATTGCTGCAGGCGCAGGGCGCGACGGTCACCGCTGCACTGCCCCCGCCACTCGCCGGGCGGGACCTGACTGCCGCCGAGGGCCGCCGCCAGGCCGACCGTCCAGGCATCCGCGGTCCCCGCCAGTTCCAGCTGTCCCGCGGAGCTGGCCAGCCCCGGCTCCGGCGCCGCCAGCGGCCACTGAAGGTCGTTCCACTGCAGCCGGCCGGTGAAGGCGGGTTCCGCCCCCGCGGGCAGTCGCACATCACCGTTGAGGTCGAGCTGGAGCGGGGCCTGGTCCAGCGCCAGGGTGAAGCGCTCGAGGACCAGCTCTTCGCCCTGGAAGCTGCCCCGCAGGCGCCCTCTGGCGTCCAGGCGCGGGGGCAGCGCGTCCTGCAATGCTGCCAGCTCAGCGCCGCTGGCGTGGTACTGGAGGTCGACGGCGATGGGGCCGCGCCAGTCGAGGCTGCCGGTCAGCGCCAGTTCACCCGGCGGTGTGGTCAGCAGCAGTGGCGCAAGTTCCAGGCCCGCGGTGTTACCCCGGGCCTGCAGCGACCAACGGACAGGCTCCGGGCCCACCCCGACAACCCGGCCGTCGCTGGCGATTTCGAAAGCGTCCGGGCGACCGCTGGTGCTCAACGTGGCGGGGCCCAGCAGCATGGGGTCATCGCCTGCGGTCAGGGGCAGCTCAGGCCAGCTCAGGGCCACCTGCCAGCCCGGTCGACCCAGGATGTCCCGGAGTTCCCCGTGGAGTTCGATCGGCAGTTCGCCGCGGCCCTCGTGGTCGACCGTCATAACACTGGCGTTGCCCCTGGCCCGCAACCGCCCACCGACCAGGCGCCGGTCCGGCAGCACTCCGTCCCACTCCAGCTCAAGTTCTATCGGCAGCTCGTCGCTCAGCTCGGCGCCGGTCGATGGTTCGGGCGGGTTGCTCACCGATCCGCACCTGCAGGTCCCGAACCTGCATCTCCTGCAGCCAGACGTCCAGCGGCAGCGGCACCTCGCCGGGGCGGAAGGGGCCCGCTGGCGGGGACTCCTCATCGGCTTCGGGGATATCGATGCGGATGCCCTCGGCTTCCAGCCGCTCGATCTGCAGGCGGCCCATGAGCAGCGCGCTGGGCCGCCAATCCAGGGCCAGCGTCTGCAGGTCGAGGGAGAGTGCCGGCTCCCGCACCCGCACCCCCTGCAGCCGCAGCGTCCCGAGCAGTGAACCCTCGATCTGGTCCCACTCCAGCGCGCCGCCCGACCAGCGCCGCGCCTGCTCCGCCAGTAGCCGGGTGCCGTCCGCGGTGCCGACCAGGGCCAGTACCACCCCGACCGCGATCAGCAGCAGAACGCAGACCAGAATGAGAAGATTTCGCAGCGCAGACGGCACTTATTGTGGGAGTCCGTTGTCTCTTGGTGTTATCCGTCCTGCAGTTGCCAGGCGGGCGATCAGCGGTTAACTTAAAAAGCTCCACCCAATACTAGTGAAAGGTCGAAGGCAATGAAACAACGAACTCTCTGGATCGCATTATTGGCCCTCTACCTGCCCGGCGCGGGGGCCGTGGACTTCAACACCGATGCGCTCAAGTCGATGCAGGAGGAGGGCCACAAGATCGTAGAGGAGTCGAAGGGCCTGCGCACCTTCAAGCTGCCCAGTGGGCAGTGCCTGCACGCCAAAGGCCAGGCCGGCACCAACCTGGTGATCAACAAGTGCAACCCCAAGTCCGACAACCAGAAGTGGCGATTCGACGACAAGGGCCGCCTCGCCAGCCAGGGCGGGGCATGCGTGGGGGTCGCCGGTGACGCCAACAAAGCCGGGGCCAGTGCGGTGATGCAGAAATGCAGTGGCGCCAAATTCCAGCAGTGGCGACAGGACGGCAAGAAGCGGCTGGTCAATGGTCTCGACAAGTGCCTGGAGGCTGCCGGCGATCCCAAATCCCCCAGCGGGAACGTGGTCACCGCTGCCTGTAGTGATGCCCCCAACCAGGTGTGGAATTGAGGGCCGTGAACAGACCCCGGCGCGCGCCACTTTAGCCCGCCCGGGCTGAACCTGTCGCGCCTGCAGATCGCTCCCCGGTCGTGTCACCTGCTGCCAGACCCGGCCGGCACGGTCTATACTGTCAACTTTCCAGATAACACCGCGGCAACCCTATGCACAGCAAGATAAAGGTAGAAAAGCCACTGGTCATACTCCACGGCGACGAGATGGCCCAGGTCGCCTTCGAGCGGATACTGGAGCAGTTCGTGCAGAGCCGCCTCGACATCGACCTCGTGGAGATCGATCTCACCGCGGAGAACCGCCTGGTCACCAACGGCCAGGTGGTGCGCGATGCCATCGAGGCGCTAAAGCGGCACGGTGTCGGCGTCAAGAACGCCGGCATGACGGTCAACCGCCAGCAGCTCGACGAACTCCTGGCAAAGCATCCGGGGATCGTCGAATCCGAACTGGACAAACTCGCCACCAAGTCTCCCAATGGCGCTATCCGCAAGGGCATTGGCGGCAATATCACCCGCGAGGACATCCAGTTCCGCAACCTGCAGGTTCGCCAGCCGGACTGGGTCGGGCGCGATATCGAGGTGTTCACCATGGACACCGGCGGCATCAAACACAGCTACAACGAGCTCTCCAGTGCGACGGGCGTGGCCAAGGTGATGTTCGTCGGCAGCAGCGGCGACCCGGTGGAACTGCACCGCCGTACCCTGCGCAAGGGGGATCCCTGGCTTCTGGCTACAAACGACCTGGACGAGGTAAGGGCCTGGGCCCACCAGTTCTTCCAGCGCGCTCTCGACGAGAAGCGCGATGCCTACCTGGGCCTGAAGGACACGGTCATCCCCGGATATGATGGGGTGATGCGCGCGGCGATCGAGGAGATCTACGAGCGGGACTACAAAGAACTCCTCGCCAATGCAGGCATCGGCTACCAGTATGAGCTGATCGACGCCCAGGCGGCGCGTATCGTGGCCAACCCGCCCGAGCGCGCTCTGTGGGGCGTCCCCGACAATACTACCGGGCGCAAGCTGTTCAAGCTGGTCAATGAACTGAAAAAGTACGGTATTCCCAACCGCAAACACCACGTCTCCCTGTCGCGCATGAGCGCCGGCGGTGGCGACCAGTACGGCAGCTTCAACCTGTCGATGGCGGAGGACGGCATCGTAAAGGTCATTGTCGACGGCGAGGAAAAGCACGCCCGGGAGGTGCAGAAAGGCGATCCTGTGCTGTTCATGTCAAACGATCGCCAGGCGATCAAGGACTGGGTTACGCAGGTTTTCCGGGACGCATCCCACAAGAACAAGGAGGTCTATTTCGGGCTCAAGCGGGAGTACATGCAGTATGACGAGGTGTTCAGCCACGTTCTGCTGGAAGTGCGCCACGAGCTTGCCAGCGCCGGCACCCGCCCCCCCTCCTTCATGATCATGCGACCCTCCAGCCAGCTCAAGAAGATGATCACCGACCCGCCGCGCAATGCCCTCTACCCCGCCCAGAACCTGGACGGTGACATCTTCTCCGATATCTCCGCCGCCCTCGGCGGCAGCCTCGCCACCGCCAGTTCCATTATCGAGAGCAAGGACGGCACCATGCTCTACGAGGCGCCCCACGGCACTGCCCACGACCTCTACCTGCAGTACCTGGAATCCGATGGCAGGGAGGCGCATTTCAACTCCTCGGCACTGATATTCGCCCTGGCCAACGCGCTGGAGACCCTTGCGGGGCGCGAGAACAACGATGAACTGCTGGATTATTCCCTGAGGCTCAAGGAAGCCCTGATCGAAACCGTCGCCCAGGGCACCATCACCGGCGACCTCAGGGGAAAGACCACCGACCCGGCCACTGAAAACGTGGTGGATATGTGCGGGTTCCTTGACGCCGTGGAGCGCAACATCGATTGATGCTAGGCCGCCCGACCCCGGGCTGATCGCATTCCCGCCCCGTGGCGGGTCACGCCCGGCGGGCCCGTGGCAAAGGCATCCCGGCCGGAGTGGCCGCCCGACGGCCAAAGGCCCGCAGGGTGGATCACAATAATCCCGTTATTTTTACGCGCAATTTGCTCTGAAATCTCGTGGGCCAGCTGATAGAGTGCGCTCCAGAACGTGATGTGTCTCCCCTATAAAACCAACATTCCTCACAACGTTCCCGCAGGGTGTGCCTGTTTCGTGGCAACCCGGACTCGATCCGGACTGTCCCGGTCCCGGCGCTCTTCTCTCATTGTCAATTAGGAGTTTCACGTTATGAATCTTAGGAAAACTTTACTCGCCGCCAGCCTCATGGCTGCTATCGTGCCCGGCATTTCCTACGCAGGCCCGGAGAGCGGTGAGCGCGAATTCACACTGTCAGGCACTGGCGTCAGCGACAAGGATTTCGACAACAGCAGCTTCGGCCTGTCTGGCGACTATGGCTGGCTCACTTCCGACCACTCGGTCTGGGGTATCCGCCAGAGCATCAACTTTGCCGACGTTCAGGGTGCAGACCTGAGCGACGACTTCTGGAACGGCAGCACCCGCGGCTATTATGACTACCACTTCGGCAGCGGTGCGGCTCGGCCCTTCGTCGGCGCCAGCCTCGGTGCAATCTACGGTGACGGCGTGAACGAGAGCGCATTTGCCGGACTCGAGCTGGGCGTGAAGTACTACGTGCTGGAAAGCACCTTCATCCTCGCTCGCGCGGAGTACCAGTTCTTCTTCGACAGCGGCGACTCTGCTGAGGACAACTTCGACGACGGCGCGTGGCAGTACGTGTTTGGTGTCGGCTTCAACTTCTGACGCATCCAAGGCACGGGGGCCCCGTCTCCCGTGCCCGTTTTATCCCACCGCACCGCTTTTCCCGACTACCTCCCCCGCTAGCACGCCCGCTCCGTCTGCGAGAAACTGTATCGCCCCACGCAGCGCCCTCACTGTGTGAATCGTCAGTCACTCGTCCCTTTGACAGGTACTTATCGCCCAGCAAACCGGCGCAGGCGATAGCGCAAATTCGCGTCCGTACGTTCACGTGATTCCGTCCCGCGCCGCAGCACCAGCCGTTGCGCCATTTGCCCCACGGTCCCAAATGGATCATATTAAAGTCCGCCAGGGGGATATCAGGGTGTGAGGGTTGCACATGTTTTTCAGCGCACGCAGTGAGCGACGCCCCTACCACCTTGGCACCTACCCGCTGGAAACGCTCCGACGGGACGCATCCATTATCGAAACCGAGGCCGGGCGCCCGAGAGTGGCTGCTCCACGCTATGCCAGCGGCCCGACAGGTCCACTGGCGGTCTCCCTCCGGGACTACCTCGGCATCTTCGCAGAAAACGCCGTGGCAAAACCGGCCCCGGGCAAGGCGCCCATTCCCGATGATCCGCATCGCAGGATGATCGACGTCAAGGGCTACAGCTACTTCATGAACGCCTCGCAGGTGGGCATCTGCCGAATACCTCCCCGTGCCTGGGCTGAAGGCGAGGAGCCGCTCCAGCATCGCTATGCCATCGTACTGTTGCTGGAACACGGCCGGGTACCGGAAAGGGGAAATCCGGCGCGGGAGTGGGTCGAGAATGCGGTGCCCGAAGCCGCGGATGCGCGAATCGGCGGGATCGCCGTCTGCCTGGCGGGACATATACAACAGCTGGGCTTTGCGGCCGCGGCCCACGTGATGGGCGCCGGGCGGGTGGATGCGGCGCGCCTGGCGGTGCTGGCCGGCCTGCTCGTCAGGGATGGGGAGACACTGCGCAATCCTTTCCTGGATCGCGGTTTTTCGATCGCCGTGGTCACCACCGACTACGAACTGGAGGTGGACGAGCCGCTGTCGGCCAGCGCCCTGCAGGCAAAGGGCGTCCGGTACTGGTTCGGCCGGAATGGCGCCACCTCCGGGCGCGAACGGCGCCGCCGCAACCGGCGCCCGACCCACCTGGGCAGCTACCCGATGGAGACTGTGAAGCGGGTGAATACGCCCACCACCCTGATTTTGGAGGGCGAAGTACCCCGGGTATCCAGGAGGGCCTCTTTTTTCGATCGCGCGCTGCGGGGCGACCTCGGTGAAAAAGCGCGGCGAGAGCGCAGCCGCTTCGCCTACAAGCAGCCCCATACCTCCGGGATGCTGGGCGCGATGGGCGCAATGGTCGCCGCCCAGGATGGCAGGGTGAGCCGGGAGCCGCCTGCCGGGCGCTACGGCGATTCCGCCGCGAACGCCCGCGCCATAAAGTCGCTCTCCTATTTCCTCGGGGCAGACATGACCGGCATCTGCGAGATACCGCCCTACGCCTGGTACAGCCACGACGCCGAAGGCATACCGATCCGCTCGCGGCACAGGTACGCGGTGGTGATGCTGATTGACCAGGAATTCGACACCATGGAGGGCGCCACCGGCGATGACTGGATCTCCGGCACCCAGTCCATGCGCGCCTACCTGCGCGGCGCGGAGATCGCGGGCGTCATGGCGGACCTGTTGCGCAAGCTCGGGTTCGCGTCCCGCTCCCAGACCAACATGGACAGCCAGGTCCTGCACCTGCCGTTGATGCTGCTGGCGGGGCTCGGGGAGCTCTCCCGCATCGGGGAACTGGTACTCAACCCCTTCGTCGGCCCCCGGCTGAAAACGGTGGTACTGACGACGGACATGCCCCTGGAGGTGGACCAGCCGATCGATTTCGGGTTGCAGTATTTTTGCAGCCACTGCCACAAATGCGCCCGCGAGTGCCCCTGCGACGCCATCTCCTGGGGCGACAAGGTGATGTTCAACGGGTATGAGATGTGGAAGCCGGACGTGGAACGCTGCGCGCGTTATCGTCTCACCAACGCGAAGGGATCTGCCTGCGGGCGCTGCATGAAGACCTGCCCCCTCAACAAGGTCGTGACGTCGGATGGCGCCCTGGCAGAGCGGCTGGCCAGCTGGTGCGGTATCCACGCCGGTTTTCTCAAGCCACTGCTGGTGCCGGTCGCCGTCCGGCTCGATGATTACCTGGGCAAGGGGCGGCGCAATCCGGCTAAAAAGTGGTGGTTCGATCTCGAGCTGGTCGACGGCCTCTGTGTCACCCCGGTCAAGGGCGTCAGCCGGCGTGACCTCGATCTCGACCGCGAAATGGCGCCGGCGCGGCAGAAGATGGCCTACTACCAGGCCCATATGATGCCCGTACCCAACGACCTGCGACCACAGCCGGTAGACCGCAAGGCGGCCATGGCGGAGGCTGCCGCGCTGGAGACGCCTGCGGAGGCCGCCGCACGCGCCGCCCGCGGCGGCGATATTCCCCTGCGATACGTTGCGACGCCACCCGACCCCGCCGGTCCGGCCAGGTAGGAGATCCGGGCAGACATGCACGCTGGCAGACAGCAGCCGCGGCAATATGCAACAGAGCTGTTCCTGCGAGACGGCAGGACGGCCCGGGCCCGGATACCCGTCACTGAAGGAAAACCTGCATGTTCGGCTTCGACCCGCTGATATTCTGGGGGTGGACGTTCCTGGCGCTCTATATGGGCATGATGCTGCTGTTCGGCGTGATCGGCATGCGCCGGGTCCGGAACAGCGACGATTTCGCCACCGCCCGCGCCAGTTACGGCCCCCTTTTTCTCGCCTTTGCGATGACCGCCACCACCGCCAGCGGCGCCACCTTTCTGGGCCTGCCCGGCCTTGCCTACCGCGCCGGCATGTCGGCGCTGTGGTATGCATTTATCTATCCCCTGGGTGTCTATATCGGGGTAATGGTCTGCCTGCACGCGATACGTCGGGTAGGCGCGAGTTTCGGCAGCCGTTCCATACCCGAGTACCTGGGGGATCGGTTCGACTCTGACGGCCTGCGGCTCATGGCCGCGGTTTTCTCGCTGCTGCTGCTTTTCTATCTCGCCGGACAGCTGCTGGCCGGTGCCGTCATGTTCACCCAGATGCTGGGGCTCGAACTGCTGCAGGCGCTGTGCGTGACGGCGCTGGTACTCATGGTCTATATCGCGCTCGGCGGGGCGCACGCGGACATCCTCACCGACGGCGTGCAGGGCGCCCTGATGCTGGCGCTGGCCTGCCTCGTGCTGTGGATGTTCCTCACCGGTTTCGGCATCGAGGGCGGTTTCAGCGGTCTACTCGGGCGCCTGGAAGCCATCGATCCCACGCTGGTGCAGCCGCTCAACCCCGACGAGCCTCTCTTTGATTCCACCTGGGACATATTTGCCATGTTCGTCGCCCATCTCCCCCTCGGCCTGCTGCCGCACATTGGCAACAAACTGTGGGCGCTGAGGGACAACCGCGACCAGCGCAGATTCATCATCATCTCCTTCGTATTCGGCCTGCTCCTGCCCGCCATCACCTGCGGCGGCATTCTCGCCCGAGGGCTGCTGGGCGACGAACTCCTGGCGCAAGGGAGCAGCCCCAACAACGCGGTCCCGGCACTGTTCGTGGCCACCCTGCCGGCCTGGGCAGCCGCACTGATCGGCGCCGGCGTACTGTCCGCAGTGATGTCGACCGCCGACGGGCTGGTGGTATCGACGGCACAGATTTTTGCCAACGACATTTTCCGCCGCACCGTCGCCCCGCGCTGGATGCCGCAACTGACCCCCGCAGCGGTCGATCGAATCGGCCTCCGGATCGGCCGGCTCGCCACGGTGGCGGTCCTGCTCGCCGCGATCGCACTGGCCTGGTCGACCCAGCACAAGAACGTCGCATTGCTGGTGTGGATGGGGATCGGGGGCATGATGGCGGCGACCGCGGCCCCGATGTTCCTCGGCGTACTGTGGCGCCGGGCGACCCGCCAGGGCGCCCTGGTCGGCTTTTTCATCGGCGGCGCGGTGTTCTCGGGCCTCCACGCCGGCCTCGTGGACCCCGCCTGGTTTTCCGGCTCCGCGCTCGAGGTGGCCGGCACCTGGCTCGCGGATCAGGCCGTCAATCCCTACGCCTGCGCGACCCTGGGTGCGGCCTGCTCGGTCGTTGCCATGGTCGCCGTCTCCCTGTGCACGGCGCCCCCCTCACCGGAGCATCTCGCGCGGGTGTTCGGAAAGTAGCGGACCATTCCCGGGTGTCTTGCGGAGGCCTCCTGCCGCAGCGCCGCCGATGGCGGTAATGGTGGAGACCGGTTTTTGCGGGCAATTTCCTGCCGGGCATCAGGCTCCGGGGAAACAGATTGCAGCCTGGCCGTCGTTCGACGGTATAATCCCACCACTTCGCAGGGTCCGGGCGGCCGCTGCAGATCCTCCGGATAAATTGGCATGTCTCTGGAAAAGCCCCAAAAGGACAGTGAATTTCTCAACACGCTCGCGCGGGGCCTGTCCGTGCTGCGCGCCTTTTCAAAAGAGCACCCCGCCATGACCCTCACGGAGGTGGCCGCCCGCACCTCCCTGAGCCCGGCAGTGGCCCGGCGCTGTCTCAACACCCTGGTGCAACTCGGGTATGTCGGCAAACAGGGCAAAACCTTCCTGCTGACGCCGGAGGTGATGAGTTTCGCCTCCGCGTTCCTGGAGTCGATGAATATCGAGGAGGTGGTGCGGCCTCACCTGCAGGACGTCCGGGACCGAACAGGTGACAGCTCCTCGCTCGCCGTCTTCTCAAACCCCGACATCCTCTACCTCATCCATGTCTCCACCAGCCGCATGGTGCGGCTCGCCGCGGGGGTCGGGACGCGTTTTCCGGCCTATGCCACCTCCCTCGGGAGAATTCTTCTCGCCCATCTCCCGGACGAAAAGCTCGACGACTATCTCGCGAATACGGAATTCCTGCGGCTTACCGACAAGACGATCACGGACAGGGACCGCCTGCGAAAGATCATCCTGCAGGCCCGCCAGAACGATTACGCCACGATTCAGGACGAGCTCGACTACGGTATCGTGTCTGTCGCGGTGCCCATTCGGGCCGGAACACCGGATGTGATCGGCGCAATCAACTGCTCCACGGCGACCTCCCGTGTGGAGCCGGGGGAGATGCTCGACAGCCGGCTGCCCTACCTCAGGGAGGCAGCCAGGGAGATAGAGATCGAGTTGCGGCGCTATCCTGCCCTGGTGCACTCCATCCGCGCGCAGAGCCGGTAGCCCGGATATTTGGCGAAGGGGATCAAAAAACGGCGGAGAGATCTTGAGAATAAGGATGCTGATGCCTTACCAAAAAGAAGCTCAACCGTGGCAAAATGCTACCAGAGTTCACTCTGCCGACTGTCTCGCGGCTCGACTACATTGACTTATTGGTGCAATACATCTGAGGTAATACCTGCTATGAAACATACTGTAGGGCTCGGCAGCCGAGCTATCTTCTTTTTCGTGGTGGCCTGTAGCCTGGCAGTGGCTCTCGACTCAGTTGCAGGACAGAAGCCCGCCCCTGGCGAGGGGAAAGGCCAGGTTCCTCATAACCCTTTTCTGATCAGCGACAGTTTTTATCCGATTGTGCATTTCGATTCGGCGCAGACGGATGCCACTCCAGTGCGAATGTGGGAGGGCAATCACAGCGTAGACCCCAGCCAGGTCGAGTGGGTGCCGTCAACCATTGCCATTCCCGGTAATATTCATCGTCCCTATGCTGATGGCACACAGGCCATTCTGACGTTCACCAATGCCGGCGTGATCAAGGTCAGGATGGACGGGGGGCGCTGGCAAAAGATCGACGAACTCGTGATACCTGAACAACAGGACCACCGGGCCTCGCCCGAGCGCATCATGAAGCTGCGTGAGGCTATGGACAGCAGCTGGATGGACGAGGCAGCGATTCTGAAAAACTTCCGCGCCTATCTGGAGGAGGTCGGATTCTCACGGGAAATTGCGCCGAACGGCCTCTACACCGTACTAGACCGGGACGGTTATGCCTACGCGGGTTACGACACCACACTGTACCGCATCGGTGATAAGGGAGCAGATGGCGTCGATGCAGAGCTGGAGATCGATCGCTCACTGGATTTGCGCAAGGCGGTGCCGCCGGAACTCGCTGCGTCCGTGACCCGCTTTCTCGGCGTCAATATCACCTATGATGGCTACGTCGTAGTGGCTTTGCCCGGTCTTATCGCCGTTGTCAGTCGTGACTTCGAAGAGGTCTATACGGCACCCATTACCGGTGAGGCGGTGGACAACGGTATCGCCATTGATCCTCAGGGCGGGATCTATGTCGTGACCGACAAATACATGCGGAAACTGGTATGGACCGGTAGGGAACTCTCCATGAAACCCGAAGACGGCGCGTGGAAAGAACCTTATGCCTATGCCAGGGACAAACCGGGCCTGTGGTTGTCTCGCGGCAGCGGTGCCACCCCAACCCTCATGGGTTTTGGCGAGGACGCTGATCGACTGGTGCTGATTCCCGATGCGGGAGACCCTGTAAAGGTACTTGCCTTCTGGCGCGACGACATTCCCGAAGATGCAAAACAACTGCCCGGCCATTCCAGCAGGCGTCTCGCGGGGGAGGTCCCGGTGGGTTTCTCCGTGGACACCACCATCGAGTGGTCGTTACAGGTCTATGGCAATGGTGTCATGGCGCTGGCTTCAGATTTCCCGGACCCCATCACCAGCGATGGCGACAGGTCCTTACTCACGACGCTGGTGACCATGGGGTATACTCGGAAAGCCCCGCGGGGTGCGGAGAAGTTTTCATGGAATGCCGATACCAATGCGTTTGAGCGGGATTGGCTATACGATGCGCGCACGGTGACCTGGACCATGACGCCCGTCAGCGCTGCCAATAACGCCACTTATTTAAATACTCTCCAGGATGGAGAGTGGATAATCGTAGGCGTGAACTGGGACAGCGGCGAACAGATCGCTGAGATAAAGCTGCCGCCCAGCTATATCTACAATGCGCTGGGCGGTTTCCATATGCCCATGCCGGATGGCGATATCTTCGTCAGCGGCATGTTCGGTCCTGTCCGAATCCGGGCAAAGTGAAGCTGAACGAGCCAGGTGCATACCGTAGACAGGGTTTACATCTTGCCGCCTGCGCGGCACGCCGGCGACATCGTTTCCAGTTCCGGTACGAAGGGATCAGACACAATGGCCCGCACTGAGGTGAGGCGCACCCCTTACATCGCGAGATCACGCTTGGAGCCATATCGGGTGCCTGTCCACACTATCTGGATTGGCCCTGAGCTGCCGACTCCACTGCCCGGCAGAACGCCAGCACGGCGGCATTGTAACGCTCGGCTTCGGTGAGGTTGCTCAGGTGACCGCTGTGCGCCATCTCGATTTCCCTGGCCCCCCGTAACAGCTCGCAGATTTTCCTGGCATGCGCCTTGCGCCCGGAGGTCTCGAGCGCTCCGGTGATGACGAGGGTCGGCAGGTCGATCTTTTGCAGGGCCGCCATGACGTCCACATCGAAAGGTCTGGCGGGCGGCGTGGTCGCGGTTAGATCCGCGCCGGAGTAATCGGCAACAAGGGCGCGAATTTCCTCGCGTAGAGCGGGATCGGTCACGCCGGCCGACATCATGGGGTGCTCCAGCCAGAGCCGGCGCACTTCATCCATGCGACCCTGCAAGGCAAGTTCCTGGTAATGCCCGAGGGGCAGCTGCTCCTCCGGTGGCTCCTCGACCGCGTACCCGTCCAGAACCGCTCCCTGCAGGATCAGCGAGGCCAGGCGATGCGGGCGCGTGGCGGCATAGCGCAGGGCAAGGCGGGCGCCCTGTGACACGCCAAGGAGGTGCACCTGCGAGAGACCCAGCGAGTCGAGGATGCAGTCGATATCGTCGAGCTCTACACTCAGGTCGGGGGCTGCCGTCGACTTGCCGAAGCCCCGCCGGTCGTAGGTGATGACCCGCATTTCACGGCTGAAGGGCTCTATCTGCGGTGCAAAGGAGCGCTGGTCGATCGACCAACCGTGCACGAGCAGCAGCGCCGGGCCTGTGCCCGAGGAATAGACGTCGATCCGCGCGCCATCGGGACAGTGCAGCTGGCGCACAGACTGGGTCGCGCCGGATACGTCAGGGCTCATAGGAAACGGCCTCCTGGGCCCCCTCCCACATTGCATGTGCGACGGGGTTGTTCATCTCTTCGAAAAGGTGGCCGACCAGGCCGGCGCAGCGGGCCGTCAGGACGACACCGCGCATCATCCTCGACGGCACTCCCGCCTCGGCAAGCACGGCCCCGATGGCCGCGCTGATGTTGGTGACAAGCTGCCTGCCAGTCTCCTGGTTCAGCGTGGTCTCGAGCAGTTTCATCGCGGCGATGCACGCACCATCGGCACCCGCCGCCTCACAGACCGCCAGGAGCCGCTCCACACGGGGATCGAGGCTGTGGTGGATCGGGTGGCCGAAACCGGGCACGGGGCGTTTTCTCGCGCGGTAGTCGCGCACCTCGTCCCGGGCCTGCTGCGTGGGGTCCTGCGCCGCAACGATCCGCTCCAGAATTTCGCCACATTCACTGGCGGTCCCCGCGTAGCGATCGCCGACACCGAGCAGGCCCGCTGCGATGGCGCCCTGGAACGACTCGGGAGCACCGTAGTGGGTCAGGCGGGTCACGATCGCGGAGGGCACCAGACCATGCTCCATGATGGTCACCAGCACGGCGTCGACGATCGTTACCTGCCTCGCGTCCGGTTCGACCCCCAACGCCTGGAGCAGCAGGGCCTGGGTAAACGTTCGCTGCCCGATAAGGTCATTGACGAGATTTCTGCCACGGACCGAAATAGTGTCCGCGTCATACCCGCATATCGCCGTGGTGGCCCCGGCACTCCTGTTCTCACTCATAGTTTCACCTGCTCCCTCGTCGCTTCAACGCTACCGGGGCTTTAGGACACGGCAACGGCCCCCGGCAGCACTCCGATAATGCGAGAGTCAATGCTGCTCGCACAAGCTTAGTAGCCGAACGTTCTAGAATTTGCATTTTTTAAACCAAAAAACTCTTAATATTTTCGATATGCGAAGTTGATTTCGTATATCGAAGTGCCTAAGCTAGCGGACAATAACACTGAGATCAAGCCCGGAGAGACCGATGAATAAAGCCGCAAAACCTTCCGCGATCCTTCTCGCCGCAGCGGTCGCCTCGCCCATGGCCTACAGCCAGGCGCTGGAAGAAGTCGTCGTCACGGCCCGCAAGCGCACCGAGTCCCTCTCGGACAGCCCGGTCTCAGTCCGCGCTTTCACCGAGAGCGAGATACGCTCCGCGGGTATCGAAACGCCCCAGGATTTCATCAATCTCACACCTAACGTGACCCTGGTGCAGACCCAGAATGCGGGGAACTCGTTTCTCAACATTCGCGGCGTGTCGCAGGCCCGCAACAGCGAGCTCTCGGCGGCGGTACTGGTGGACGGGGTGCTGATGTCCAACCCCACCCAGTTCAACCAGCAGCTGTTCGATATCGAACAGGTCGAGGTCCTGCGCGGACCACAGGGCGCGCTGTACGGCCGGAATGCGATCGGCGGGGCCATCACCATCCAGACCAAGCAGCCCTCGGACGAGCTTGAGGGACGCATCGAGGTCGGGGCCGACAGCGGTCCGGGCTACAAGGTCCGGGGCAGCGTCAGCGGCCCCGTGGGCAGTTCTGACGCGTTGCGGTACCGGCTCTCCGGCTCTGACGTGGATACCGACGGATTCATCAAGAACAAATACCTGGGTGAAGAGGCAGACCCCTACAAGGACACCTCCGGCCGCCTGCGGGTTCTGTGGGACATCAGCGACACCTTCAACGCCGACCTGCGTCTCAGCTACTCCAAGCTGGAGACCCAGGCGCTCTACTTCCGCATTGCGGCAGATGCGGACGATACGTCGCTGCCGGTTCGCGTGAACAATCCGGGGAATAACGAGCGCGAGTTCGTCAGTGCCAGCCTGAAGCTGGAGTGGCTCAGCGATCTCGGCACGCTCACCGCAATCACCGCCTATGACGATATGGATGAAGTGCTTTCCGGGGACCAGTTCAACTTCGTGCCCCGCGAGGAGTCATTCTTCAATTTTGACGAGTTTGGCCAGTACATTAAATCCCTGACCGGGGACGACGTCACAGACCTCAGCCAGAACCAGTACCTGGAGGTGGAGTCAATCAGCCAGGAGATCCGCTTTACCTCACCCGCGGAGGAGCGGCTGCGCTGGATCGCGGGCGCCTATGTCATCGCTACCGACCGCTACATCTCAACCGGCAACCAGATCGACCGCGGGCTCGGGGTCTTCGACGTTAAAAAGAATTTCCGGCCCTCGGTTTTCGTGGATCCGACCAATCGCAGTCCGCAGCTCAACATTCTCGCGGACAGCCAGGACAACCTCGCATGGGCGGTATTCGGCCAGGTCGCCTACGACGTCACAGACCAGCTCGAGGCCAGCTTCTCGCTCCGATATGATGAGGACGAGCGCGAAAATACGACAAAGACCCCTGCGCTCTACAACACATCAGGCCTCGACCTGGTGTTTGGCGAGAAACGCAAGAAATCCTGGGACGACCTGCAGCCCAAGGTCACGGTGCGCTACAAGCCCAACGACGATATGACGCTGTATGCCGACTACAGCCGCGGTTTCCGCAGCGGCGGCTTCAACCAGACGGGCGTGGGTGAGGCCGTTCCCACACCGGGCGTGAGTGATATTTTCGATCAGCAGATTGCGGAGACCTACGAGGTCGGCGTCAAGTCGTTCTTCTTTGATCGCCTGCTGAGCACTTCACTCAGTCTGTACTACACCGATTTCGACGGCGCCTACTTCTTCCTGTTTGATCCCGGCACCAGCACCCAGAACCTCGGCAACATCGACGAAACCACGTATATGGGCGTGGAGTTCGAGGCGAGCGCGGCCATCACCGAGTCATTCAGCGCCTATCTGGGATTCGGTTACACCGACAGCGAAATCGAGAAAGCGGCCGATCCCTCCCAGGAGGGCAACCAGGCACCGCTGGTGTCCGAATACACGGTCAATGTCGGCGGCCTGTTCCGCCATCCGATCAATCTTTTCGGCGGCGACGTGGAAGCGGTGGCTCGGGTGGATTACTCGCGCGTGGGTGAAACCTGGTGGGATCCGGGCAACATCTCCTCCCGCAGCCCCATCGACCTGGTCGACCTGCGCCTTGGCGTGGAGCGGGCAGACGACTGGTCGCTGATGTTCTGGGCCAAAAACGCCTTTGACGAGGATTACAACACGGAATTCTCTCCGGGACCTGAACCCGGCTTCAACTTCCTCTGGCCCGCGCTGCCGGCGCGATATGGCGTAGAATTTACCAAGTGGTTCTGATCGAACCGCCCGGTTTGCCAATTTTACGGAGGTCGCAATGAACGCACCCTTACAGATCAACAGCAAGCTCCACCACAATGCCTATGTGACAGAAGACATGGAGGCGGTACGCAGGTTTTACGAGGAGATAATAGGCTACCCCCTCGTCGCCACCTGGGCGGAGAAGACCGAGCTATTCGGCAAAGAGCGCACCTACATGCACTGCTTTTTCGATATCGGTGACGGCTCCTGTCTCGCCTTTTTCCAGTTCGCGGACAAAGCCGACCAGGAGGAGTTCGGCCCTCAATTGACACCCTCCGGCTTTCGCCACCTCGCCATGAAGGTTGACCGGGAGACCCAGGACGGGATTCGGGACCGCCTCGCGGCTGCCGGCATAACGGAACCGCAGGCCTACATACTCAACCACGGCTACTGCTATTCGCTGTATGTCTTCGATCCGTCCGGTCTGCTGGTGGAATTCACCGTCGATCACGAGGATGTCGACCAGATCAATGCCGCCAAAAAGAAGAGCGCGCATGAGGATCTGGCGAAGTGGCTTGCGGGTGACCACACCCCGAACAACGAGCAGTTTCATCGCTGAAAAAAACAGAGGGACACCGACATCATGAGCATATCGATTTGCGTGGTCTATCACAGTGGCTACGGGCACACACAGAAACAGGCCGAGGCGGTCGCCGCGGGCGTAGCGGCTGTCGAGGGCATTGATTGCCACACGATCAAGGTGGAGGCGCTACACGACCCGGAAGCCGGTGAGTGGTCGAGCCTCGACGATGCCGCCGCAATCGTCATGGGCTGCCCGACCTACATGGGCAGTGCGTCGTCGGACTTCAAGAAGTTCATGGAGCTCTCGTCAGCGCGCTGGATGGAACAGCGCTGGGCGGACAAACTGGCAGCCGGTTTCACCAACTCCGGCTCCCAGAATGGCGACAAGCAGAATACGCTGGTACAGCTCGCCACCTTCGCGGCCCAGCACGGCATGCTGTGGATCAATCTCAACCAGTTGCCCGGGAACAACAGCTCCGGCGGATCGGTGAATGACCAGAATCGCCTGGGCGCCTCGCTGGGCGCGATGGCCCAGTCCAATGTCGACGAAGGCCCGGACGTGGCGCCGACCGGAGCGGACCTGGAAACGGCCCGTGTATTTGGCGAGAGAGTCGGGCGCTGTGCCCTGCGCTGGAATTGAGACTACCGACGACCGCCCCGGTTCTGTCGGCCACCACAATAACCATCGAGTTGAGACGCTATGATTTATGATCCGGAAGTAGAGACACGGCCCGTTGCCGACCAGTATGAGCTCGACCAGGGACGGTACCGGGAACAGGTCGCCTACCTGCTTCGAAACTCTGCCTTCTACCAGCAAAAGCTCGGCGAGGCGGGCTTTCATTCAGCAGAGGATGTGGGCGGGCTCGAGGACATCGCCAGGCTGCCGTTCACTGAAAAAGACGAGATCAGGGCGACCCAGGCATCGGCGCCGCCGTTTGGCGCGCATCTGGCGGCCAGGGAAGAGGATTTGCGGCGGGTTTTCAGCACCAGTGGCACCACCGGAACCCCCTGCTACCTCGGTCTCACGGCCAGCGATCTTGAGATGTACGCGACCAACGTGGCACGGGGCTACACCGCCGCCGGCTTTTCGCGCGGACAGAAGGTGGTGGTCGGATTCAACGCGGGCCCCTTCGTTGCCGGCGCGGTGTATTACGGCTTCGACAAAATCGGCTGCTCAGTCATCCCTGTGGGCACCGGCAATACCGAGCGCATGGTCACCGCGATCCAGAAGCTCGGGGCCACCGGCATCAGCTGCACGCCATCCTACGGCCTCTACCTGATCGACTGGTGTCACCAGCACGGTATCGAGACACATTCGCTGGGCCTGAAAAACATGATAACCGCTGGCGAGCCCGGAGGCGGCGACCCCCTCGTGCGCGGGAAAATAGAGGAAGCGTTCGGCTGCGTCGTCAGGGAATCCATGGGGATAGGCGACATCACCCTCTCTGCCTGGGCGGAGGATGAGGACGGCAGGGGCATGCATTTCATGCCGCGCGGATTCGTCCACGTGGAACTCATCGACCCGGTCAGCGGCGACCCCATTCCCTGGAAGGACGGTGCCGAGGGTGAGCTCGTCTACACGGCATTACAGCGTGAGGCCATGCCGCTCCTGCGGTTCCGCAGCAGAGACCACGTGATCGTGACCATGGCTGAAAACCCGACGGGCAGAACCGGTCCACGCATCCGCTGTGTGGGTCGCACCGACGACATGCTGATCGTGCGGGGCGTCAACCTGTTCCCGACGGCCATTCGCACTATCCTCGATCAGTTCACCCCGGCGGTCTCCGGCATGTTCCAGGTGCGACCCCGGGCGCGCGGTGTCCTGCAGACGCCGCCGCTGCCCGTCGTCATCGAACTCGGCAAGGACACCCCCCGCGCCCCGGACGGTCTGCGGCAACGCATGATCGATGAAATCCGCTCCCGGCTCCTGGTCACGACAGACGTCAGCTTCGTGCCGCATGCCACCCTGCCCCGTGAGACCTACAAGTCAAAGCTGGTTGATTATTCTGATTGCGATGATAACGCCGTCGCCAAACTGGAGGAATAACGCATGCCCGAGTTGCCACTTTTCCCCTGCACCATCGTCGGCAGTTATCCACAGCCGGAATGGCTTATAGACCGCGAGAAACTTTCCGGGCGCTTTCCCCCCAGGACGCGGGCGCGCGAACTCTGGCGTGTGCAACCGGACCTTCTCGAGATGGCTCAGCGCGACGCGACCCGGCTGGCCATACTGGACCAGGAGCGGGCCGGCCTCGATATCATCAGCGACGGGGAGATTTGTCGGGAGAGCTACTCGAATCACTTTGCAACCGCGCTCTCCGGGATAGATCTCGACAATCCCGGGGAGGCGCTGGACAGGAGCGGCGAACCGGTTTTCGTTCCGCGCATCGTCGGTCCCATCGAGCGCCTCCGCCCCGTCACCGTCGAGGATCTCAGGTTCCTGCGCGCGAACACCGACAGGCAGGTTAAGATCACCGTTCCCGGACCCTTTACCATGTCGCAGCAGGCCCAGAATGACTACTACCCCTCGCGCAGGGAGGCAGCGCTGGCCTATGCCGCGGCAGTAAACGAAGAGATTCGCGACCTGTTTGCGGCGGGCGCCGACGTCGTGCAACTGGATGAACCCTACATGCAGGCCAGGCCGGATCAGGCCCGTGAATACGGCCTCGAGGCCCTGAACCGTGCCCTGGATGGCGTCGACGGCAAGACCTGCGTGCATATCTGTTTCGGATACGCTGCCCTGATCCACGAGCGCCCGGAGGGATACTCCTATCTGCCAGAACTGGCCGGCGCCTGCTGCAACCAGGTGTCGGTCGAGACCGCCCAGAGCAATCTCGACTGCCAGGTACTGGACGCACTGGGAGGCAAGGACATCCTCCTGGGGGTTCTCGACCTGTCCACGGAGGAGATCGAAAGCGTGGAGACCATCAAGAACCGGGTGCTCAGAGCACTGACCTACGTTGATGAGCGCCACATCATTCTGGCCCCGGACTGTGGCATGAAATACCTGTCGCGTGAGGCAGCGTTCGGCAAACTGCAGGCAATGGTGACAGCAGCGCGCGAGTTGCGGGAGACCTTCGCCCGGCGTTAAATCGTCAATCCGTTATTTCCGGCAGACTGTCCCGCAGCACGTTCTTGGCAATCTTCTCGAGTGTAGCGCGAGGGAAGCCATCGACGATATGGACTGCCCGCGGCACCTTGAAGGCGGCCAGCCTGGCGCGACACTCCTCGAGGAGTTTCTGCTCGAGGTCTGCGGGGGCGCCGGCAGCGGGCAGCACGAAGGCGACGGGCACTTCATCGAGCATGGCGTGCCTTTGCCCGACGACGGCACATTCACCGACCCAGCCGGTCTCCAGCAGTACCAGCTCGATCTCCGAGGCGGCAACATTCTCGGCACCGACCTTGAGCATGTCTTTGTCGCGGTCACTGAAAAACAGGTTACCCTCCTCGTCCATTCGGATCAGGTCACCGGTTTCGAACCAGCCCTCGTCATCGAATGCGCCGGCAGTGGCTTCCGGATTCCTGAAGTACTCTTTGAACAGGCTGACACCGCGGACGCCGCGCACAAACAGCTCGCCCCGCTCGCCGGGCCCTATTGGCGAGCCATCGGGCCGGCGAATTGCGATCTCATAGCCGGGCGACGGACGGCCAATGCAGAGTGAGGGCCCGGGATGCGCCGGGTCACCCGTGATGCCCTGGGTAATGGTTTCGGTCATGCCCCACCAGCCAAACGTTGTTACCCCGAAGTGGGCATCGGCATCGGGCAGGGCCACCGCCGAACCCCAGAAGCGGTAATCATGCTGCTCCGGTTTCGGCTGGGACAACAGCGCCTTGACGCAGAACGGGATGGTCGAGCACCAGGTACAGCCGTTGCGCAGGGAAACGTCCCAGAAGCGGGATGCGGAGAACCGCGGCTGCAACACCATGGTCGCCCCCACCCACAGCGAACCGAGCATCGAGTAGGACTGGGCGTTGGTGTGAAACAGTGGCAAAAAGGTGAGGGTGATATCGTCCTCCCGCAAACGCATGTGCAGGGCGCTCAATTGCGCGCCCCACAGGGCATTGGCGTGGGTCCACAACACGGCTTTGGGCCGCGATGTCGTGCCCGAGGTGTACTGGATACCGAGATTGGCCATGGGGTCCGCCGCCCGCTGCGGAGCTGCTCCCGTGCTTTGCAGCAGTTCGGCGAACGGCAGGTGGGCGGGCAGGTGCTGTTGCGCCGGTTCTTCACCCGCGTCGTTGTCGGTCAGTGCGAGGAAGCGAATTCCCGGAGCGGACGTTGCCACCAGGTCGGCGAACCCGGGTTGGGTGATCGCCGCGACGACACCGGCGTGGTCGGCAAAGTAACGCATGTCGCGCTCCACACAGCGCGTGTTGGTCGACACGGCGACCGCCCCGATACGCGCACAGGCGAACCAGCTGATGACGAATTCGGGGCTGTTATCCAGGTGCAACAGCACGCGCTCGCCTGGGCTGACACCGCGCTGATGCAGGCCCGCTGCGACTGCCTCAATATCACGGTGGATCCGGGCATAGCTCCAGGTGCGCGAGGGTCCGCTGAACGGCTCCCAGACGAGAAAGGCCTTGTCGGGCTGTCTTTCAGCCCAGTAATGCATGAGCCAGGGAACGTCCCTTCCCCCGGTCATCATCTGGCGAGCGCTAATAGTGAAAGTGTCTTGTGGCATGGCATAGATTCCCCAAGAAAATAATGGCGGTGTTCGGTTAACGTCTGGCACCATTCGAGGCCTGAAGATTGCGCGGTGTTTAGCGCTTCGCCATCAGCCCCCGTCGGCCACCAGCGTGATTCCAGTAGTATAGCCTTCGCTTGCCAGGTAGATGCCTGCTGCCTGCTTTCGCGGTCATTTTTCTCTTGAATGGGGCGCGGGATACGGCGGTTGCGGCAGGGTCTCAGGTTACGGGGGGTGGACGAATGCGAGCGCTAACCAGGCTTTTGCTGGTCCTGCAGGCGTTGTGGCTGGGAGCCTGCGCCACGACAGTGCAGGTGGACAAGGCACCGCCGATAGAACCGGAGAAGGCTGCCCTGGCTGTCGAGCAGCCCGGACGGGCCTGGTGGCAGCTGCGCTTCAGACTGGTCTGGCCGGAAGGGGAATATCCCGATTTCTCCCGGCACCTGCTGATCGCAGAGCAGTTGCTGCTGCCGGCCATCATGGCGCACGAGCAGCAGTTGGCACTCTGGCGCTTTCACCGGCGCGCCGCCAGGGACGCGGCCGGCCACCAGTTCAGCCTCATCTTCTACACAGATGAGGAAACAGCCGCGCAGATCAACCACGAGATAAGCACTGATCCATTGACGCTCTGGCTGATCGATCAATCCATGATCGAAAAGACCGCGTTCAATAAGCGCACCCGGCAGGAACTTGGCCTTCTCGAACAGACCAGCGACCCGGAATGGCCAATGGCAGTACAGCGCTCCTGGCCCTATTTCATCATGGGCGCCAGCCAGAGCTGGCTGATGTTGGTGCAGGAGATAAGCCAGGATGCCGGATTGGAGGGTAACGTTTCCTATTCCCGCTTGCTGTCACATTACCAGCGGGTCGACCGGGCGCTGAATGCCCAGTGGGAGGAATACGGGCAGCACGCGTATCTGCATCACCTGAACGCGATATTCGGCTACCACCCGCTGCGGATCCGCGGCTCGGTGATGCGCAGATTTTAGGGAGTGGCGTAAGCTCATCCCTCATCAGTGAGGTGACATGCTCCGCGGCATACTGGTCGAACAGCCTGGTATTGATGATCTGCTGCATCTCACCGGAATCTGCAGCCCGGACCTCCTCGCCGAGCACGGTCGCCGCCAGGGATTCCGTACGGGACACTCTAGTCTGTCCGCTAGCTGACCTTCGGCCGCAACCAGCCCCCATGCCGGCACAGGTGGCGGTACCACAGCCACAGGCTCAGCCCCCGGGCGGCGTTGAAGCAGGAAAACGCCAGCCAGAGACCGTGGTTACCCAGGTCACGCGTCAGGTACCAGGTGGGCAGGTAGACGAGGCCGGCGCTCAGCAGCATGGTGACCATCATCGGGCGCGTCTCGGCACTGCCGATGAAGACGCCATCCAGCAGGTAGCTTGGCGCTGCCAGTACCGGCAGAACGATCAGCCAAACGATGTGGTCGAACATCACCTCCCGGACCGGAGCCAGGCCGGTGAGCACCGGAATCAGCACCGGGTGTAACAGCGCAAACGCCAGGCTCACCAGGGTCGCCGTGCCATAACACCAGAGGGCGCAGCGCCGCACAGCCCGGAGGAAGGCGTGCAGGTCCCGGGCGCCCAGTGCAGCTCCGCTCAGGCCCTCCGCAGCAAAGGCGAAGCCGTCCAGGCCATAGGCGGCCAGCATCAGGAGGTGAATCAGTAAGGTGTTGGCGGCCAGCACCGCGCCGCCCAGTTTATCGCCCATGGCCGTAAAGAAGGCAAAGCTCGCCAGCAGGCACACCGTTCGCACGAACAGGTGGCGATTGCTGCGCAGCAGCTGCCGGTAGGCGGGCCAATCCAGCAACTGCCCGCGGACTTCGCGCCAGGCGCCGACGGGGAGGTTACGCCGCACCACCAGGACCGCCACCGCCAGGCCCAGGTATTCAGAAATCACCGTGGCGATGGCCGCACCGTCGCTGTTCATGCCCAGGCCGACGATAAACAGGAAATCCAGGCCGATATTGGTCACGTTGGTGAGTACCACGATGACCATCGGCCAGCGCGTATCCTGGCGCCCGATAAACCAGCCTACCACGGCGTAAGTCACCAGCACGGCCGGTGCGCTGGCTATGCGGATACGCGCGTAGCTGTCGGCCAGCGGCATCAGCTCGGGCTGGGGATTCATGAGCGTTAACCCTAACCCCAACCACAATGGATGCAGTGCGATCACCAGGATCGCGAGGACGGCCGCCAGCACCACGGACTGCATCAGCACGAGGAAGGCGCCAGCCTGGTCCCCGGCACCGCAGGCCCTCGCCACCAGCCCGGTGGTGCCCATCCGCAGGAAGCTGAATCCCCAGTAGAGGAAGGACAGGAGCGCGGCGCCGATAGCCACGGCCCCCAGGAAACTGGCGTTCTCCAGGTGCCCGAGGATGGCCGCATCCACTAGACCCAGCAGGGGAATCGAGATATTGGACAGGATCGCCGGCCAGGCGATGCCCCAGATCCGGCGATCCAGCGAGGGGCTGGTGTTCATGTTAACGGCCAGAGCAGCTCCTGAGTGATTGCACGTGCCCGCCAGCGCCTACCAGCCACCGCCACCGCCGCCGCCACCACCGCCTCCCGAGGAACCCCCTCCCCCGCCCGAACTGCTGCCGGGTGGCGAAGCCGCGGAGGAGATGGCGGAGGAGAAGCTGCCGCCGACGCTGCTGGCGAAGCTGTTCATCCGGCTGGAGCTGAAATTGCCCCGATACCAGGCGGGACGGTATGCAGCGCCCTCCGCCCCCGCGAGGCGGGTAAAAACCCGGCTGAACTGCTGCGCCCATTCCTGCTCCACGCCAAGCGCGATCGCGAAAGGGAGGTATCTCTCAAACAGCTCGGGGGTCATCTCCGGGGGATGTCGCGACGCCAGGTCATCCTTTTCCGCCACCTCCAGATACAGCCTGAAGCCCTCCAGTTTATCCATGAAACGCCGCCCGCTTTTCGATGGCGCCTTCAGCAGGTAGGCGAAGGCGATGTGCAGAACGATGATGCCGGCGTAAAAAAGCAGTACCAGCAGCACGAAGTGCCCGGTACTCACGGTCACCAGGAGCAGCAGTGCCGAACCGACTATCGACGGCAGCAGCAATATCGCGTTGGTCCTGAAATACTGGTTGAGATAGTCGCGCTGCAGCGCCCGCCTGTGCGCGGACCGGGCGGCGGAGACCTGCGCGTGGTTGCTGTTATCCAGCTCCAGTACCGCGCCGCGTCGGAACAGCCTGTCGAGCAGGGCCGCCTCACCGCGCGCCAGCGGGACGGAGGAGGCCTGTCGCTCGAGGGTGTACTCCTTGTCGTGACAGGTGATGGAGACATACCCCTTCACCGCCAGGTTGATCACGGCGGCGGTAAACGTCTTGTCGTCATAGCCCATTTCAATGACGTAACGCGCCGCCGCCGGGGAACAGCCGTCCGGCGGCTCGTAATGGGGAAAGATCACGCCCTTTCCGGGATCCCGGCCATGCCTGGACCACATCCAATAGAGATAGAAGCCACTGCCGAGGAAAGCCAGCACGGAGAGCAGCAGCCCGAGATTGTCACCCAGGAGAAAGGCCAGTCGCTGCATTCGACCGGGCTCTCTCACCACACCTTTCGGCCAGCCCATGACCAGGGTGAGGCCGGCCCTGGCTGGCAGGGCCTCCGTCGTCCTGATGGAGGCACTGCCGGCCTCCACCGTGGTCGTGTAGTTGCGTTCCGTCGAACCCTGTCGCCCCGTGTACCCGGCCATCGTGATATCCGCAGGATCCACCTCCCCCGGTAACCTGACCGTGGCGCTTGCGCTATCGATACTGAAATCCCAGCCATTGCCGGTGACGTTCCAGTACAGCTCGTCATGTTTCTCGAAAAAGCCGATCTGGCGGTCCGTTCTGTAGCTGAAGCTATAGGTGTACTCCCCCGGGTCGAGGAGCGTGTCGGAGCGCCCCGCGTAGATGCGCACCCCATTAGAGCGTTTTTCCCTGTGCCAGCTCTCGGGCTGTCCGTCCCGGGTCACTTCCGTCACGCGGAAGTCGACCACCACCCTGTTGCCGAAGCGGTCCTTGTACGTCGTCGGGAACTCGCGGTAGATACCGCGGCGTATCCGGTCCCCCTCCGCGACGACGCGTATGGTCTCGCGCCCGGTCATGCTGGCGTCTTCGGCGATATCGATGGCGCTGTCGTAGGAGAGGATGCGCTCGTCAGCTCTCGCCGGCATGCCGAGCAGGAACACGGCATGCAACACCAGGCAGGCAGGTACGGCGCGATTCATTCAGTGTAACGCCACTGTCGGCGCGAGCCTGGAGGCCGCTTCCCCGATCTCGAAAAAATCGGCGGGAGCGAAGCCCAGGGGGCGTGCCAGCAGCAGGTGAGGAAAGGACTGGATGCGGGTGTTGTAGAGTTTGACCGCGCCGTTGTAGAACCGGCGCGCGTACTGGATCTGGTCTTCAGTATCGGTCAGTTCAGACTGCAG
>JARRPM010000040.1:0-30008 GCA_037382865.1 Halioglobus sp.
GACTTCTTCAAACTGAAATGCAGTCCTCCGCCGGGACGATGATGACCTGCTGAGGATCGCTCACGTAATCCTGCAGAATCGCTTCTGCGAAGAACCCTACAGTCAGGGCCAGGATCACAAAAAGGACGCAGTTACCCCGCTGCATCCGGATCACCTTCTCATAATCCTGCTGCATTTCGCGTCCAAAGGCTTCATACGGCGCCGAGACTGTCGAGTCTACTTCTGCGGCACCATAGGTCAGATATCAGAGGGAATTTCACTGTAGAGCTGTTGAGGCGGCGGAAGGGCGTGATACTGGGAAAGTTGAGGTGCAGACCTTGAGCGGTCCATGCCTACTGGGCCCATTTTTCGAGAAGCCAGGGCGCCGAATCTTGATCTCTGTGCATGGCGGCGGCCTCTCTACTGAAAGGCAAAATTGTAGTATCGCTGCACTTACATTGCACTTAGGTGCTTTTGGGTGTGTCGGGGGAGGGTGAGAGTAATCTATAAATTGCTGTAAATACAGTAAGTTAATGGCCCGCCTGATAGGAGTCGAACCTATGACCTACCGCTTAGGAGGCGGTTGCTCTATCCACTGAGCTACAGGCGGGTGGGAAGGGGGGGATTATTCCGTGCGGGGCCCGGTATGGCAAGCCCGGGGTTCCCCTTGATGTGGATCAACAATTGCTGCGTTACGGCTTACGGCGTCTTGAATAAACCGACGGGCGGACCCATCTATTGTGACACGTAAAGGCAATCCCAAACGTAAAAGGAGGTGTAGGATGTCTTTGATTCCACGCAAGAGCCTGTTCGATATCGATCGTTTTTTTGAAGACCAGTGGCCCGGTCTCACCGAGTCGGATATGGGTACGTTCTTCGCGCCCCGGGTGGACATAAAGGAGGCGGGTGATCACTACGAGATCACCGCGGAACTTCCCGGGGTGGCCAAGGAAGATATCCACGTTCATGTCAAGGACGGTATCCTGACTCTCGAGGCGGAGGCCAGCCAGGAGGACAAGGAGGAGAAAGAGGGCAAGGTGATCCGTCAGGAACGTCGCTACGGCAAATATCTGCGCAGCTTCAATCTCGGCAGCGATGTGCACGAAGAGGACATCAAGGCCTCGTTCAAGGACGGGGTGCTGAAGCTGCAGGCACCCAAACTGGTCGAGAAGAGCACAGAGCGACGTCGAATCGCCATCGACTAGGCCTCTGCATACGGGCGCCCGTCCCGGCGGGCGGGCGCTCTGCTCCCATTGACGCTGTCGGCAAGCCATCGTGCCGCCAATGGGTGACGGCGCGAGAAAAAAGCTCCCTGCCTGTTGCAATCCACCCTCTCTCATATCACTCTAGCGGTCACGTGAAAACGGTGCCGGAGAGCGCCGTTGTTTGCAGAACACGACTTTTCGGGGTGTGTAGCGGTGCGGTATCGGGCCACGTTTGCAGCTGTTCTCCTGTTTTCCCTTCTCGGGAAGGGGCTTGCGCCCCCGGCCCTGGCCACTGCGGATCTTCTCGCCGGCTCCCGAGCGGACTACGGCGCGGCCGTCCAGGCGATAGACCGGGGCAACTGGACCGAGTACGAACAGCTGCGCCCGGGCCTCGACGACTATCCCCTCTCGATCTATCTCGATTATTTCCAGCTCAGCCGCCAGGTTGACCGGGTCAGGCCGGCGGACGCGCGCCGGTTTATCAGCCTCAGTGCGGATTCTCCGCTGCCCAACCGGTTTCTCTCGGTTTACCTGCACAAGGCGGGTGCGGACCGCCGCTGGCGCGACTTTTTGCAGGTCGCTGGAAAGGAGCCGAACAGTGTCGAGCTGAAGTGTTACTGGTTCCGCGCGAAGCTCGCCGAGGGTGACGAGCTGGCGGCGTGGGAGGGGGCCGAGCGCCTCTGGGTTTATGGTAAATCGAGGCCGGATCAGTGTGACCCCCTCTTTGCGGCATGGATGAAGGCGGGGGCGCTCAGTGACGAGGTGGTTTGGGCCAGACTGTTGAAAGCCTTCGACGCCCGACAGCGATCCCTCATGAACTACGTGGCCAGGAAGGGCAGTCCGACACTCGCTCCCTGGTCAGACCGGCTGCTGGCGGTCTACCGCAAACCGGACAGTCTCCAGAGTATCTCGCTGCCGCCTGCCAGTCCCTACTCGACCGACATCGCCAGTCATGGCCTGGTCTACCTGGCCCGTTACCAGCCCGAGAAGGCCCTGCAGGTCTGGTCGGACCTCAAGGGCAGGTTGGCGTTCTCCGCAGACCAGGCCCGTGAGGTCGAGTACGCGATCGCCCTGCAGGGCCTGTTCGCCGAGGCGCCAGCCCTGATTCCCTGGCTCAAGGGCGCGCTGGCACGTCTCGGTGAGGACAAGCTGGTGGAGATTCGCCTGAGATGGGCCCTCGCCGACCAGGACTGGGCGGCCGTGGCGGAGACGCTGCCGCTGTTGTCTGCCGAGGGAAGGGAGGAGAGCAACTGGCGATACTGGCGTGCGGTCCTCCTCGAGCGCTCTGGCGACCGGGCAGCGGCAGAGAAGCTGTTGCGGGCACTGGCGGATGAGCGCGGGTATTACAGCTTCCTTGCAGCAGACCGCCTGCAGCAGCCCTACGCCTTCAATAACCGGCCGGTGGCGGCCGGGGATGCCGTCCACGCCCCGCTCCGGCAGCTGCCCGCCGTGCGCCGGATCGAGGAGCTGCATTTCCACGAAGAGAACCGGCTGGCCCACTCAGAGTGGTTCAAGGTCCTGCAGGACACCCCCGACCCCGCCGAGCAACAGGCCCTCGCCCAACTGGCGTCAAGTCAGGGCTGGTACCGCATGGCCATCGATGCCGCCAACAGGGCCAGGGCGTGGGATGCACTGGATCTGCGCTTTCCCATGCCCTACCGGGATACCTTCAAGCACTATGCCGCCCTGCAGCGGGTCCCCAGTACCGAGTTGATGGCCATCGCGCGGCGGGAGAGCGCGTTTTTCCCTGAGGCGCGCTCCGCCGTCGGCGCGCGCGGCCTGATGCAGATCATGCCCGCGACCGGGCGCCAGGTGGCGTCTTCCCTGGGGCGGCCCCATTCGGGTTCCGACCTGTACGAGGTGGACCACAACGTGCTGCTGGGCAGCGCCTATTATCGCCAGCTCCTGGACCGGTTCGACGGCAACCGCGTGTTCGCGCTGACGGCCTACAATGCCGGGCCGCACCGGGTTGATCGCTGGCGCAGCGATGCCGGGGAGGGGCTGCCGGTTGATGTCTGGATAGAGGTGATTCCCTACCGGGAGACCCGCAACTACGTGCAGGCCGTACTGTCGTATAATGTGGTGTTCCAGTACCTTATGGGCGACACCCCAAGCCTCCTGACCGGCCAGGAGCGGGAAGCGCGCTACTGACCCAGGGCTGGGTGCGGGGCCGGTACCGGCCCCGCCTCGCGCCGCACATGCCAGCCTACCCGGACAAGCAGACACCATGCAGGACTCCCGTCCCCTATTGTTACAGACCGACTTTCCCCCCCTGCAGCGCGCGTCCCTGGACACGCTGCAGGTCAATCTCGGCTACCTCTGTAACCAGAGCTGCGTGCACTGCCACGTCAATGCCGGCCCCACTCGCACCGAGCTGATGAGCCGTGAAACCGTGGAACAGGTCCTCGCGCTGTTGCAGACGAGCAGCGCCGGCGTCATCGACCTCACCGGCGGGGCGCCTGAGCTAAACCCCCATTTCCGTTACCTGGTGCGGGAGGCACGCGCCCTCGACGTGAAAGTCATCGACCGCTGCAACCTCACGGTGCTGTTCGAGCCGGGCCAGGAGGGGCTCGCCCGGTTCCTGGCGGAACAGGGGGTGGAGATTACGGCGTCGCTCCCCTGTTACCTCAAGGACAACGTGGAGGCGCAGCGGGGCAGGGGGGTGTATGACGACAGCATCCGGGCCCTGCGCCTTCTCAACGAGCTGGGCTACGGCAGCGATCCGCGCCTGCAACTCAACCTCGTCTACAACCCGGTGGGGCCCGCGCTTCCCCCGCCCCAGGCCGCGCTGCAGGCAGACTACCAGCGAGAGCTGAAGCAACGCTTCGGTATTCGCTTCAACCAGCTTTTCACTATTACCAATATGCCGATCAGCCGCTTCGGCGCAGTGCTCCTCGCCCAGGGCCAATACAGTGACTACATGCAGTTGCTGCGCGACAACTTCAGCAAAGCCAACCTGGCTACCGTGATGTGCCGGCACCTGGTCAGTATCGACTGGCGCGGTTTCGTCTACGACTGCGACTTCAACCAGATGCTGGACCTGCCGCTCATCGCCAGCGACCGGCGGGTTCATGTGTCGGATCTGATCGACTCTGCCCGCCTGGAGGGCAACGCCATCACCACCGGAGAACACTGTTACGGCTGCACTGCCGGCCAGGGCAGCAGTTGTGGTGGCGCTCTGGAGGAGTGATGCCGACCGGTGTGAGCTTCGTCATACCCGCTCTTAATGAGGCCGAGAACATCGGTCCGCTGCTGCTGCAACTGCGGAGCACCTATCCCGAGGCCGAGCTGGTGGTGGTGGATGGCGGCAGCGACGACGACACCGTGGCGACGGCGATGCCCCTCTGTGACCTGCTGCTGCTCGGAGAGCAGGGCAGAGCGAACCAGATGAACCTGGGCGGGCGGGCGGCCCGGCGCGAGTACCTGCTGTTTCTCCACGCGGACAGTGTGCCGGGCGTGTCCGCACCCTCTCTTTCCGCGTACCTCGCGGGGAGACCGCAGTGGGGCTTCTGTCGCGTGCGCCTTTCGGGCCCGGGGCCTGTATTCAGGATCATCGAGCGGTGCATGAACCTGCGATCAGCGGTCACAAAGATCGCTACCGGGGACCAGATGCTCTTTGTCCGGCGGGAGCTGTTCGAGGAAACCGGCGGCTTCGAACCGATTCCGCTGATGGAGGATATCGCCTACTGCGGGCGCCTGCGCAGGATCGCCGCCCCCCGGGTGGTGCGGGAGCCGGTGGTCACGTCGAGCCGTCGCTGGGAAGCACGGGGGGTGGTCCGCACGGTTCTCCAGATGTGGGCGCTGCGCCTGGCCTACTTCCTGGGCGCCTCTCCCGCGCGGCTCTGGCAGCACTACTATGGGCGCTGAGCCGGAATCGGCGCTGCTGATCCAGTTCGCCCGGGCGCCTGCACTGTGAACTGGTGGCATGGACCTGCCGGCGACTCACGTCAGCCGGTCTCGGCGCGGTGGAGCTGGCTGTGGCAGGTGGTACGGGGGCCACCCTGTTCCGGGAGTGCCGGGCGGCCGGCGTCAGTGCGGTCTATCGGCAGTGTGGCGGGGACCTCGGGGAGCGCATGTACCGGGCCATCCTCGGTGGCCTCGCCCGACACGACAGGGTCATCCTGGTGGGCAGCGATTGCCCGTGGATCGACCGGACCTACCTGCAGTCGGCGCTTGAAGCCCTGGATGTCGCGCCGCTGGTACTGGGGCCGGCGCTGGATGGGGGCTATGTGCTGATCGGCGCCCGGCAGGTGCGGCCGGAGCTGTTTTCCCGGATAAGCTGGGGCTCCGGGGCGGTGCTGGCGCAGACCCGGAAGCGCCTGGAGGCGCTGGGCTGGGACTGGCGTGAGTTACCGGCCCTGCAGGATGTCGACCGGCCGGAGGATCTGAACGCCTGGCATGCCCTGCGTGACGCCGAAGAGGCGGCCATGCGCTGATCCTCCTCGCGGCTGTTACGGCTGCCTGGCCCGGAGGGTCAGGCGATGGCCCTGGCCTCGGCAGCAGATCGGGGCAGCGCGCGTCCCGACAGGGCGCGCCCCCAGCGGGCAAGCCCCGACCGGGCGGTTCCCGACCGATGATGCAGTTGATACAGGAGCCAGGCCACGGCGGTGCAGTAGCTCAGGTTGGTCTGTAATTCGCTGTCCGGGTCGCTGAGGAACGCCCGCTGGCTCGCCAGCCCCCTCACGCGCCCGGCGATGTCGGGATTGCGTGCCAGGTACCGGTCCCACAGGTCCCGGTGCTCGGCGGTCGTGATGTGAAACAGGCCCAGGCCATTCCTGCGGGCAGAGAAGAGGCCCAGGTCGGGAGGATTGACGACCACGTCGAGGAGAAATGCCTCGCTGGCGGGGGTCCACGTGCCAAGGTACCTGAGGGTAGGCCGTATGACCTGGTCTCTCAGGTGTTCCGCGGTAATGTACATAACCCACTACCTCGCAGGGATATCAAATCCGTCAGATACTGCCGTTCACTGTAATGGTATCGAGCGGCCCGGTTATTCTCGGCGGACTTTCACTCTTTCCGAATGGTTGCCGCTGGTTCGGACTCGTGTCGATCTTGTACCACAGGGGAAAAATAAAACCAATTAAAATAGGATGTTGGAGGTGTTATTTCACAAAATATCTCGAAAGGCGGCGTAACTGACAGACCCCGAGGAACTCTATCCCGTACGCGCAGCGCCACCGCGGTCCCGCGCCGGAGCACCGCCGCCTGGCCCCCGTACCCGTTGGGAGGCGGGCGTCAGCCGCCGGCGATCCTGACGCTGTAGCCGCGCTTTTCCAGCTCCGGTTGCAGTAGCTGTCGTTGATCCCCCTGAATTTCGATGGCGTCGCCCTTGACCGAACCCCCGACGCCACAGCGCTGCTTCAACGCCCGGGCCAGTTCCTGCAGCTCCTTGCCTGCCAGCGGCAGGCCCCGTATCACGGTGACGGCCTTGCCGCCCCGGCCCTTGGTTTCGCGATGCAGTCGCACGATGCCATCTCCGCCGGCGGACCGGGGGCGGTGCTGTCCGCACACGCAGTCGGCGACCGGGCGGTGGCACTGGGGACAGAGGCGCCCGGCTTCGGTGGAGTAGACGAGCCGGCTGCCGCTCTTATCCTGTCTCTTCATGGGCGTGGCATATCCTTATCCAGGGACTGGCGCTATATTACCTCTTTACGGCGGTGACAGGGGCACGGCAGTCGGACCTGCGGTCCGGCGCTACGGCAGATCCGGCAGGGGAGGGCGGCCGATGACAGAACTGGAAGAGGTGCAGCGGCAACTGGCGGATCTGCAGAGCCAGCTCGCTTTCCAGGAGCACACGGTGCAGAGCCTGAATGACGCACTGGCCGCCCAGCAACAGGAAATCCTCCTGCTTCGCCAGCAGCTGGCGCTGCTCAAGCAGCGTCAGGACGAGCATTCTGCACAGCTCGACACGGGCGCGGGCGTGGGGCTTCTGCAGGAAAAGCCGCCACATTACTGAACCACGTTCGGATAAATCCGCTGCCGGCAGGTAGCCGGCTTTCATGCCGGGGCACGCGCCGCTAGAATGCCCTGGCTGCAGACATCATCGAATTCCTATACCGACCGGACCCTGCTCAAGGAGGCCCCCAATGTCAGAGAGTGCGCGCAAGGATACCCCGGAACAGGCCGAGTTCCGGCACTACTGCCGGGAGTGGCTGAAGGACAACCGTCCCGGCGACCCGCCGGTGCGGCTGCCCATTTCACCCATCGAGATCATGACGCCAGAGCAGATGGATTACCTCCAGGCCTGGCAGAAATCGGCTTACGACGCCGGCCTCGTCGGCTGTGACTACCCGGTGGAGGTCGGCGGCGGCGGGCGCAGCGACTGCCAGCGGGTCGCCAACGAGGAGATGTTGGCGGCCCGTACCCCGTTTCTGCCCAATGTCATCGGCCTGGGCATGGCGGCCCCGACCGTGTTCTACCATGCCCAGGAGCCGCTGAAGCGGCGCCTCCTGCCGAAGCTCTTTTCCGGGGAGGAAATCTGGTGCCAGGGCTTCAGTGAGCCCGGCGCCGGTTCTGACCTCGCCAGCGTGCAGACCTTTGCCGAGCGCAAGGGCGACAGTTGGGTGATCAACGGCCACAAAGTATGGACCTCCCTGGCCCACTTCGCCGAGTGGATGATCCTCCTGCTGCGCACGGACAAGTCCCACAAATATGACGGGCTCTCCTACTTCGTGGTGCCGATCCGCGCCGCTCTGGGCAAGGGGGTCACCGTGCGGCCCCTGATCAAGATCACCGGTGAAACCGGCTTCAACGAGGTCATTTTCGACAACCTGGAAGTAGAGGACGGTTTTCGCCTGGACGAACTGGGCAAGGGCTGGCAGGTCGCCATGACGACTCTGCTGCACGAGCGCGGTGCCGGCGAGCTGCAGACTCCGCGCTCGGGCGGACTCAAAAGCAGCGCCACCCACTCGAGCACCAGCGGCAACCTGATCGAACTCGCCCGCAACACTCAGCGGGATGGCCGGCCGGCGGCAGCTGACCCGGTAGTGCGCGATCGCATCATGCAACAGGTGATCCGGGAGACGGGGCTGGCGGAGAACCAGCGCCGGGCGCGAGTGCCGGCGCTGCTGGACCACCCGATGCGTCTGCAGCTGCAGAACAAGCTGCTGGCCAGCGAGATCGCCCAGGATACCGCCCGTCTGGCGCTGGACGTAATGGGGGCGAGCGCCTCCCTCTACCTGGGGGATGAGCACGCGCCGGCCGGCGGCCAGTGGTCCCTCGCCTACATGAATTCCTACGGCATGACCATCGCCGCGGGCACCAGCGAGATCCAGCGCAACATTCTGGGTGAGCGCGTGCTCGGCATGCCCAAGTCGAAGTGAGGAGAGCGAGATGACGCAGCCCAACAATTTTGGTTTTGGCGAGGAGTGCGCGCTGCTGAAAGAGTCGGCGCGCAAGTGGTTTGGCGAACGTATGCCGACGGAGGCACTGCACGCACTGGTCGCGGCAGATCCGACCCCGGAGCGTGAACCCGGCTGCCAGTGGGATCCGCAACTCTGGCAGGAGATGGTGGCGCTTGGCTGGACCATGCTGGCGGTACCGGAAGCGAGCGGTGGCGTCGGGATGCCGCTGGTGGGTGTCGCGGGTCTGGCGGAGGAGCTGGGCCGCGCGGCGCTGCCCTGCCCGCTGCTGCCCACCTTCAACGCCACCTATGTGCTGGCGGCCTGTGGTCAGGGAGGCGAAGCCGCCCTGGCGGAGATAGCGGAGGGAAAGTCCGCCACCCTGGCCATCACCGACCGGCACGGGTCCTGGTCGGTCAACGATACCGAGGTGAACTGTGCGAACGGCGTGCTGAATGGCACGGCCTGGTTCGTACAGGACGCCCGCAAGGCCGAGCGATTGCTGGTCAGTGCCCGGTCGGACGCCGGTCTCTCCCTCTACTGGGTCGCCGCCGACGCCCCGGGTATCACCATGACCCCCGACCGGATCGTCGACCTGACCCGGGACCAGGCGCATATCAGCTTCCAGGACGTGGCCGCCGAGGAGGTCACCGCGAATGGCGCCGCCGCCCTCAACGGCGCCTTTCCTGCGATCTGGACCGTGCTCTCCGCCGACATCGTCGGTGCCGCGGAGTGGCAGCTGCAGACGACCGTCGAGTATGTGTCCACACGCCGGCAGTTCGACCGCCCCCTCGGCTTCTTCCAGGCGGTCAAGCATCCCCTGGTGGACGTGATGATTCAGACCGATCAGGCCAAATCGCTGGTCTATACCGCGGCCTGCGCCATCGATACGGAACCGGAGAGAGCGCTGCAGTACGCCCATATGGCGAAGGCGTCGGCCAGCGATACCGCCGCCTTCGCCTCGGGGCGGTCGGTGCAGTGCCACGGCGGTATCGGTTTCACCTGGGAGTGCTTCGTCCACCTCTATTTCAAGCGCCAGAAGCACAGTCAGATGCTGTGGGGCGACGCCCCCTGGCACCGCGCACGCCTCGCCGACATCCTGATCGGCGACGCGGCGTGAGCAGATGCCGTGACGACAGCCGCCACCCCAGGGGCAGTGCGCTAACGTGAACTGGAAAACGACCCTGGTGGTGGTTGCCGCACTGTTCATCGGTTTCGCGGTGCTGGTGAGGATCGCCACCCGGCTGCCTGAACCTCCTTCTCACCAGGTATTTATCAATGGCGACGTCCTCACCATGGACGCCGACAACCGGGTCGTCGAAGCGCTCTCGGTGCGCGGTGACCGCATCGAAGCGGTGGGCACCACCGACCGGATCATGGCGCTCGTCGACGACGCTACGGAGGTTGTCGACCTGCGGGGCAGGGCGCTCCTCCCGGGGTTCATCGACGCCCATGGCCACTTTCCCGGCTCGGGGCTGTCTGCCATCGCGGCCGACCTGAACAGCCCGCCCATCGGTGACAAGACCACGATGGCCGAGGTGATCGCTGCGCTGCGGTCACAGGCTGAAAAAACCGAACCGGGCGAGTGGGTCACCGGTTACGGTTACGACGACACCCTGCTGGCGGAGCAGCGCCATCCGACCCGGGCCGAGCTGGACGCGGTTTCGACGGAGCATCCCGTGGCGGCCATGCACATCTCCGGGCATATGCTGGTGGCCAACAGCCTGGCGCTGGAGGCCGTCGGCATCGACGCCGCCACCCCGGACCCGGTCGGCGGGGTCATCGGCAGGCGTGCCGGCTCGATGGAGCCCAACGGGCTGCTGGAGGAGACCGCGAGGCTCGAGGTGATAAAGCACATGCAGGAGATGAGTCTGGCCGACACCTACCGCCTGATGAAGAGCGCCGTCAACCAGTACGCGGCGGTCGGGGTCACCACGGCCCAGTCCGGCGGGGTCAGCAGGAAACTGGCCCAGGGTCTCGCCCTGTTCAGCAGGTTGGGCGTGATCCCCCAGCGGCTGGTGGTCTTTCCTTTCGAGAGCGATTTTCGTGACGTGCTTTTCAACGGGCAGTACGACCCCGCCGATTACAGCGGGGACCGGCTGGTCATGGGGGCGGTGAAAATCGTCGCCGACGGCAGTATCCAGGGCTACACCGGGTATCTGAGCCTGCCCTACCACACCCCCTATCACGGCGACCCCGGCTACCGGGGCTATCCGGCGATGCCCCGGGAGGAGCTCTTTGCCCAGGTGGAGGCCCTGCACCGCGCAGGGTACCAGATTGCCATTCACGGCAACGGTGACGAAGCGATCGAGGATATCCTCGACGCCTTCGAGGCGGCCCAGCGCGCCCACCCGGTGGAGGATCCGCGGATGATCCTCATTCACGCCCAGATGGCCCGGCAGGACCAGATAGCGCGGATGAGGGCACTGGGCGTCACCCCGAGTTTCTTTTCCGCGCATACCTGGTACTGGGGCGATCGCCACCGGGATATCTTCCTGGGGCCGGAACGGTCCGCCAGGATCAGTCCGGCCCGCTGGGCCAGGGATCGGAACCTGCGCTTCAGCTCGCACCTGGACACACCGGTGACCCCGATGCTGCCCTTGCAGGCGGTGTGGAGCCAGGTGTATCGCCAGACCGTGGGCGGTGACGTGCTCGGACCGGATCAGCGCATCGGTGTCATGGATGCGCTGCGAGCGGTCACAATCGATGCCGCGTGGCAGGTGTTCCAGGATGACAACCGGGGTTCGCTGGAACCGGGCAAATATGCCGATCTCGTGATCCTGTCGGGCAATCCCCTGGACGATCCGATGGCCATGCGGGAGCTCAGAGTGGAGCAGACTTTGGTCGGCGGCGCCACGATCTATCGTCACCCGTGAAGCGCTCCGGACACCCGGTGCCGGGTGGTCGGGGAGGCCGTCGCCGGCCATGAAACCCCAATTGGGTCACAATCGGCCAGGCGCGGGGGCGGTTTCTGCGCCCGGTCGTGGACACCCGGGACCCATTCCGATATAAATACGCAAACGGCATAAGTGAGATCGGGGCTTAAGCTGTTTTCAGCCGGGGAGGAAAACACGCAGTCACCTATGTATCGCTACAGTGTCGATAATGCCATAACCTACACCCCGGAAGACTTCGTCCTTTTCAGGGAATCACCCTTCGCCTGCTGGATGGAGCGCCTGACCCTCGAAAACCCGGAACACGGCATCCCCCCGGACGCCGGCAGCAGGCCGCCGTGCAGCGACGGGGAGCGGCAGGATGACCTCGGCGAAACCCTGCGCGCAGAGGGCAAGGATGTCACCCTGGTAGACTGGGATATGGATGAGCCGCTGCGGCGCAGCGCAACCCTCGAGGCGATGCGCCACGGTGCAGATTTCATCGTCAACGGGCAATTGGCGCTGGGACCCCTGTCGGGCCCCGCCAACCTGCTCATGCGCACCAGTGGCTATTCTGAGCTGGGCGATTATCTCTATATCCCCTGCGATACCCAGGCCACGATCTCGACCCGCAATGCCGCGTTTCGCCTCTGTTTTCTGGCCGACCTCCTGCACAGCCTGCAGGGTCAGCTGCCGCCACAGCTGCTCCTTATCCGTGGTGACTCAGACCTGATTCCGCTCCCGACCGAGGACCACATCTACCATTACCGCGCGGTAAAACAGCGCTTCATGGAGGCGATGCGCAGCTTCCGCAAGCACCGTATGCCCGACCCGGCGGAGTCCTCGCACTTCGGGCGCTGGTCAGACTGCGCCAACGAGGTCCTCAAGCAGCGCGCCCTGCGGGCCGATGATCGGGAGGAGGAGGGCAGCATAGAGCTTCAGACCCCCCTGCGGCAGGCGGCGGGCGCCGGGTACACCGCGCCGGGCCCCCGGGAATCCGACTTCCCGCCTGACAGCGCGGTGCAGGGAACGCCTGCAGCGCTCGCGCCGGTGGCCGCCGACAGCGTGGCCACCGGGACTACCCTGGCAGAACAGGCGCGCCTGCTGAAGCCCGGGACCTACGTCATCAGGCGGCCGCAGTCACCTGTGCTGGCGGGGCGTTTTTCCAATATGCCGCCGGACCCGTCCCGCAGCGCCCCCAACAGCCGGCGCAGTCACAGGGGGGCCGATGCCGCCCTGCAGAATCTCGAATTCATCGGCAGCAGTCAGCGCAAGCACTCCATCGGCATGGGGCCTCCGGCCACTGACAGCAAAGGGGGTGCCGACGCCGGCGGGACGCGAAGTGCGCCGCCCCCCAGCCTGCGAGGCAGTGTGCCGGCCGATCGCCCGCCACCGGCGGAGCCGGCGCCAGCGCCGAGGCAGGCTAGCGACGAGGAGCGCGCCCGGTTCGCGGCTACGCCGGAGCCCGGTGCAATCCGGGCAGCGGCATCACCCCGGCTGCGTCCCCTGGACGCTCCTGATGCCGGCGCTGACGCCTCCTCGGTCGTCGACCTGGACTCGGCGCCGGGCCACAACGATACGACCCGGCCGCCGGGTTACGGCGCACATCGTCGCGACGCACCGGTGACCGAAGATAGTCTGGAACCACCGCTGGCGCCCCCGGGACTGTCAGGCGCCGAACACCGCAAACCGCCGCCCTTCAGCAGCCTGATTACCAACACCGAATTCGAAGAGTAGATCCTTCCCCCGGATGGCTAACGCAGGCTGCGAAAGCAGTTGCGCACCTCCTCGACGAAGATGTCCGGCTGCTCCAGGGCGGCGAAGTGCCCGCCGCGATCCGGTTCGTTCCAGTAAATCAGGTTTGAGAATCGCCTCTCGGCCCAGCGCCGGCTGCTCCTGAAGATCTCGCGGGGGAAGATCGAGCAGCCCGTGGGCATGTCGATCGGGTCCCGGTTGGGGTTGCGAAAACTCTCCCAGTAAAGCCGTGCGGAACTGGCGGCACAGTTGTTGAGCCAGTACAACATGACGTTGTCCAGCAGCTCGTCCCTGCTGAGTACATTCTCCGGATGCCTGGTGCCGTCTTTCTCGCAATCCGTCCAGGTGTAGAATTTTTCGATGATCCACGCCATCTGGCCGACAGGAGAATCGGCGAGCCCGTAGCTGAGCGTCTGCGGGCGGGTGGACTGCTGTTTTGAGTAACCCGAATCCCATTCACTGTAGAACGCCATGCCCTCCAGGGCGGACTGCTCCCTGTCGGTGAGGTCATTCATCGTGTCAGGATCCGGCTCGACGATCGGCATGGTTACATGGATGGCCGCGCAATGGGCGGTCTCCGTCTGGCCCATGCTCTGGGTAATCAGTGCTCCCCAGTCGCCGCCCTGAGCGACATAGCGCTGGTAACCGAGACGCGCCATCAACTGCCCCCACATCCTGCCGATCTTCTCCGCGGAGGTACCCTTTTCCCGTGGCTTGCCTGAGAAGCCGTAGCCGGGCAGGGAGGGGATCACGAGGTGAAAGGCGTCCGCTGCGCTGCCGCCATGCGCGGCCGGGTCGGTGAGTGCGTCGATGACCTTGTGGAACTCGATGACCGATCCGGGCCAGCCGTGCGACATGATCAGGGGCAGGGCATCCCGCTCCGGGCTTTCGCGGTGTATGAAGTGGATGTCGGTGCCCTCGATGGGGGTGCTGTACTGGGGCCAGCCGTTGAGCATCGATTCGCAGCGCCGCCAGTCGTACAGCGCCGCCCAATACTCCGCCAGCTCCCGCGTGTACGCCAGGGGCATGCCCTGGTCCCAGCCATCGCAGGTCTCCCGGTCCGGCCAGCGTGTGGCAGCCAACCGGCGCTGCAGGTCGTCCAGGGTCGTCTGTGGTATGGCAATGGAAAAGGGTTTGATGCCTGTGCTCATGAGACGTTCTCCCGGGGCCGATGTAGAGATTCAACCCTAGGTGATGGAGCAGGTCGCTGGCAAGTCCCCGTCCGGCGCCGTCGGGACGGCGCTCAGGAGGCAGTCCCGATCGCGTCGGCCGCCGCCGGCGCTTCGGCTGCAATCGGAGGGGCGAACGGTGCGAGATATGCGCGCAGTCTCTCCCGCTCCGGGGACGACTCCTGCGTAGCACTTTTCAGGTGGGTGGTGCGCGGCTCGCGGTCCAGAAAGAGGGCGCCACTCACCTTGCCCGCCTCCGTCGCCACAGCCAGCCAGACCATGGTGTCCGCGCCTTCCGCAGGGCTGCGCAGAACCCGGCGGGTCAACCGGTGAAAACCCGGCAGGGCGCTCTGCACACCCGGCGTGTCGGCCCAGCCGGGATGCATGGCGTTGACGACGATGCCCTGCTCGGCCCAGGCCCGGCTCCACTGTTCCGTGACCACCATCAGGGCCCGTTTACAGCGCGCATAGGCCACGCTGCCGGAGTAATCCGATTCCGGCGCCTGCAGCTGGTCCACGTCGAGCTTCTGGGTGTACATGCCGCCGGACACGACGTTGATGACCCGCGCCTGGCCTGCGGTTGCCAGCAGAGGCTGCAGCCCCAGTGTCAGGCGGAAGGGGCTGAGCAGGAGCAGGGCGAAGCTCTTTTCCAGCCCCTCCGGGGTTACCTGACGCGGGTTGAAGAGCGCGCCTGCGTTGTTGATCAACACGTCGACAGGTCTGCCGCTGTCCCGCAGTCGTCGCACCAGCGCATCGACCTCTGTCATGAGGGACAGGTCAGCCAGCTCCACGCGGATGCGGGAGTTACCGGTCTCCCTGCGGATTGTATCGACCAGTTCCCGGGCCCTGCTTTCATCGCGAATGACGAGGGTCAGTCTGGCCCCGCGCCCGGCCAGCCGGATGGCGGCGGCCAGCCCCAGTCCGGAACTGGCACCGGTGATCACCACGTGCTTGTCGCCCATCCAGGCAGACATCGGGTTCCAGCGCTTCCTGCCGCGCCGGTACCCGGCGCGGGTGAAGTGCAGCAGGCCCGGGAGGATCCAGCGATCCGCCCGCCGGGTGTCTGGCGCCGCTGACGGCGCCGGGTAATTGTCCTCCAGGGCTTCCCTGAGACCCTCGATGGAGGCCCTTCCCATCCGCCGCATACCCTCAGCGAAGCGCGGGGAGAGCTTTGCCAAAAAGCCGCGGAAAGTGAAGCGCGCCCGGTAGTCGATATGGGTACCGCTGGCAGTCTCTTCGAGGGTGATGGTGTCGGTGACAGCGAAGAACCGGCTGGTCCCCTGCAGCTCAATCAAGTGGTCGGGTTCGATCCTCGTGACGGTGTAATCAAGCGTTATGGCGCCCAGGGGCAGGCTGCAGACCACCTCGAACCGGGTGCCCCGATCGATCGGTCCCGGTGTGATTTTGCGCGCGTCCGTCGCCGTGGCATCCCACTCCTCGGTGGTACTGAAGTCTGCAACGTAGGCGAAGGCCTCCCTGGGTGGACGCGGTACGTCAATTTTTTCGTGCAACTCGATCATGCTGAGCAAGAGACCCTCGGGAAGTGTTCTTCAGTAGATACGAGTGCCGGATGACGTCAGTTCACCGCCGCGAGGGACGCTCTGGCCTCTTTGAAGAGACCGTGACCCATCTGCGCGGATCGGTTGACAATTGCCGGAGAAGCAAGCATCTTACCAACACGAAGTCGAAACAGTGTCCCGGCACGTGGGTTCCCCCCTCGGAGCTGCCTGTTCCGATCGGGTAACTGGCAGGGATCAAGGAAAAAGAAACAAGAATGTCATCCGGAGTCCAACTCTCAGCATGTCGATGGGGAGAGCGCCTGAGTTATTTGGCGGGGGTGGTATTGACGGGCGTTTTTGTCGTGCAGCTCGCCCAGGGCGAGGTTCAACGACGGGACGGCATCGACGAGTTTCAGCATTATGCCCCGGCTTCTGTGCGCGGGCAGGCTGCGCCGCCGGCCTCGGGACATGCATTCGAGGAGATCGCGGCGCCCGATATGACCCACTGGGCGCCGGGTCGCATCGCCGACTACGAAGCGAGCCTGCAGGCTGAATTGCCCCCGGTGCTGGGGGTTCTGGAGATACCCTCCGTCGGGCTGGAAGTGCCGGTCTATTCCACCAGTGCCGGCCAGACCATGGACCGCGGCGCCGGCATCATCGATGGCATGGCCTATCCCCATGAGGCGGGCAACATCGGCATCTCGGGCCACCGCGACGGTTATTTCCGGGCCCTGAAGGACGTCCAGGTGGGCGACACCCTCGTTCTCCAGACCCTGGTGGGCACCAAGCAGTTCACGATCGATGCAACGCAGGTGGTGGAGATATCGGATACCAGCGTCTTGCAGGATACTGCCGACCAGACGCTCACGCTGGTCACCTGTTACCCCTTTTATTTTGTCGGGCATGCGCCCCAGCGGTTTATCGTGACTGCGTCCCTCGACACAACCTATGTCAATCAACATTAAGGAGGAATTGACATGCAAAAGAAGTTGGTACTAGCGGTAGGAATCGTCGCATCACTGTCCATGGGGCAGGCAAACGCCCAGGTTTCCGATCTCACCTGCGCGGACATCAACTGGTCAGCCCAGGTGCTGGCCAACAATCCCGACGTGGGTCGGGCCTGCCAGGCTGTGTATGAGAGGGATGGCAAGCTGTACGCCAAGACCACTATCGAGGTGGTCCGGGTGCGCGGCAATACCATCACATTCCGCCCGCTGCACACGGACGGCACCATGGGCGACAGCCGCACGGTCACCGTACCCAGTGACTGGCGCGCCAAGATCGCCGGCCGCAACTACCGGGCCAGCGACCTGATGCGGGGGCAGCAGCTCAACGTCTACATCCCGGAAGACCGGTTTGCCCTGGCGGTACACGACGAGGACATGGGTGGTCTGGATACCGCGGCCCTGGTTCCGATCGAGGAGGAGACTGTAGAGATGCCGACCACGGCCAGCCCTCTCTTCCTGCTGGGTGCGGCAGGCGGTGCGTTCCTGGCGCTGGGCGGCTTGTTGGGCGGTCTGCGTCGCCGTCTCGGCTGAGAACAGTCCGCGGATAGCAATATAAGGGGCTTCGGCCCCTTTTTTCGTTTTGGCCCGCAATGAAATTGGCGTGACAGGTTCCCTGCTATTCCTCGATCCAGACCCGGCGCAGGGGCTCCCCGAAGTCATCGTAGATCACCTTCCGCCGGGGCCGGGGCAGCCGGCTGCGCTTGGGAGCGGGCTTGCGCTTCATCTGCTCTTTGCGCCGCGCCTCGATGGCGGCGACGACTTCCGGCACCAGGGTGCGTGTGGGCCGGGGCTCGACGAAAAGCCGGCGGTTGAGGAACAGGGGCGGGTCACCGGGATCCTTGCCGCTGACACCCGTCGGGACGTTTTTCACTCTGCCGCCCTGTTTCAGGAACCTCTCGGTCTCCTTTTCCAGTTCAGCACGCAGTTCGTCTTTTGAAACGGGCTTCTTCAAGATTGCCTGATTCCCTCTGGTCAATATGCCAGTATAACGCCACGGCCCGACAATTACAGTGAAGCTCCGGCGACCAGCTGGCGCCTCAGGCGGGCGTCCGTTCCGTCGCCTTGCAGCTCGACGACCCCACCTTCCACTGCGACGCCCAGGCGGTCAAACATCGGCTCGAAGGGGGGCACTTGCGTGGACGCGCGGAGCTCCTCATAAAGCGGCTCAAACAGCACCACGTCGTTCAATTGGTCCAGCCTGGTGACGATTTCCGGCACTGAAAGTCGCGCATCGCGACAGCAGCGGTTGAGTTTTTCAAGCGCGAGGTCAAGGCTGAGTCGCCCTTCCGACTGCCGGCGCAGGCGGGTGTCCGCCGCCAGGAAATACCAGGCGCCGCTCCAGTACACACGCATGAACCCGCCGTGTTGGCGCATCCCGTCACTCACCGCCGTGAGCGGTTTACCGTCGAAGCGTCGATCCTCCCGGCCGCGCAGGAAACCGTCGCAGAGCTTCTGCCACATCTGCCGCTCGCTGAGTATGCCGCTGCGCGCCTGCATCAGGTTCTGGTAATAGGTCGCCAGCCCCTCGCTGAACCAGGCGTCGCCCCAGCCCCGGTAGGGAATCAGCAGGTGGGCCAGTTCGTGGTAGCCGGTCCAGGCCTGCTTCAGCGCTTCCGCTGAGGCGTTTGGCAGTATGAAAAATTCAACCCGGTCGACCGGGCCGCGCTTCACCTGGCCCCAGGGAATGGGATCATCGGCCGAGCCTGACGCCGGTTCGACGGAGATCGCCCACTGCGTCCTGGGCCAGCGGCCATAGACGCGCCACAGGGCATCGGCGATGAAGTCTGTCCACTGCCCGATCGCTTGCCGCGTTTCGGGCGAGAAGCCGTCGCTCACTTGGAGGGCAAGTGTGGCGCCACCGCGACGGTGCAGCGAGGTATCGTCACCGGCGCCATGGCAGTTGAGGCACACGGCGAGCAGCAGCAGGAGGGGATGAAGCCATCGGGCCGGGTGCACTGCCATGGGAGCGCTCAGTCGGCGGTGGCGCCCGCGGCGCTGAACCCTGCCAGCTCGGCCATCTGCCGGAACAGCTCCATTATGTCGGTAGCCTGCGCCTCCCCGGAGAATTCGCGGTAGAGGCTGTCGACGTTTACGGCGATGCGCTCCGGATCCGACCAGGCCGAGTACTCTGCAAGCTCGATATCCCGGGCCGCCTCGAACGCACTCATGCCGGCATCGTAGCGGGCCCGCGCCTGGTCGCGGACGTATTCGAGGTAGTGTCGGACCTGCTCTACACCCTGTTTGTCCGTGAGTGGCCCATGCCCCGGCACGATATGATCGACGTCCATCGCCTCGATCATGCGACAGGCCCTGATCCAGTTGGCGACGGGCCCCTGCCACATCACCGGGGTCCCCTCGATGAAGAGAATATCCCCTGTGAATACGGTGCGGTCCTTCGGGGAGTGGACGAGCACGTCGCCTCGCGTATGGGCCGGGCCGACCTCGATCAGGTGGACCGGTTTGTCCCCCACCTGCAGGTCAAGGCGGCCGTCGAAGGTGCGGGTGGGTGGGGTGTGGCGGATACCGGCGAAGCGGAAACCGCCGAAACAGTGCAGGAAATAGTCGCCGACGGCCCCCATCTCCCGCGCGCCCTCCATCAGGGCCGCCATGGCCTCGGGGGGCAGCTCCGCCATCTCCACGGCGGATGCCGTCGATGCGATGATCTCCGCGCCGGCAACCAGTTCGTTACCGTGGCAGTGGTCGCCGTTGGCGTGGGTATTCACCAGCGTGTCGATAGCCCCGGACCGGGGCTCGGCGGCTCGCATCCGGCGCAGCATCCGCTCGGTCAGGTCGAGGTCATAAAGCGTATCGACCAGCAGCGACTGCTCGCCGTCGACAATCAGTCCGGCGTTGCTCCATCCCCACGTTCCCCGGGGGGCGAGCCAGGCGTAGACGCCGCGACCGAGATCGTGCAACCCTGCCTGCCGTATTTCGCTCATGGGGCCTCCTCCGCCTGAACCGCGTCAGGCTCATGGTAACCCCATTCGCCGAATAAAACAGGTGCCCGGTTTTCTCGGGCGCCCGCCTCTGGTTTAATGCTCGGCAACCTTGTGCCGGATCCCTCTGCATGAATGCCATTCGCTCCACCCTGGTCTTCGCCTGGATAGTCCTCTCGGTCATCCCCATGGGGCTGGCACTGGTCATCTGCTCGCTCTTTCTGCGCGACGACCAGCTCTGGTGGTACTTCGCCGTGCCCTGGCTCAAGGGCGTGATTGGCGCGGCGCGCCTGGTTGGGGGCGTCCGCTACCAGGTGCACGGCGCGGAGAACCTGCCGCCTGCCCACGACATGCGTCGGGTGATCCTCTGTCCCAAGCACCAGTCGACCTGGGAGACCTTCTTTTTCCCCAGCATGACGCCCCATCCCCTGGCCTACGTTTTCAAGAAGGAGCTGCTGAACATCCCGGTTTTCGGCTGGTGCATGGCCCGCTTGAAGATGATTCACATCGACCGGAGCAAACGCTCAGAGGCATGGGCCAGGGTCGCCGAGCAGGGAAGGGTGCTGATGGACCGGGGCAAGTGGATTATCATGTTTCCCGAGGGCACCCGGACCGAGCGGGGTTCCAAGGGTGATTACAAGACCGGTGCGACCCGACTGGCAGTGGCAACCGGCGCTTCGGTCATACCTATTGCCGTTACGTCCGGGCGCTGCTGGCCACGCCGATCCTTCTCGTTTGTTCCCGGCGTGATCGATGTCTCCATCGGCCAGGCGGTCAGTGCCGAGGGACGGGATGCCGAGGAGCTCATGGACGAGGTGGAGCGCTGGATCGAGGCGGAAATGCGTCGGCTTGATCCCGAGGCCTACCCGACTGCGGCTGTGACTGGCCGGACATACGACAATCAGGAGCGAGGAACGCCATCATGACAGATGCATATATCGTCGGTGCAGTGCGCAGCGCAGGGGGCAGGAAGAATGGGCGCCTGTCGGGAATACACCCGATAGATCTCGGCGCCGCCGTCGTCGACGCGCTGGTTGAGCGGGTTGGTGTCCCCGTCGGGGAGATCGACGACCTGATCTTCGGGTGCGTCTCCCAGGTGGGAGCCCAGTCGAGTAATATCGGTCGCAACGTCTGTCTCTCCTCTGTGCTTGGGGAGGCGGTGCCGGGAACCACCGTCGACCGGCAGTGCGGCTCCGGGCAGCAGGCCATGCATTTCGCGGCCCAGGCGGTACTCTCCGGGACCCAGGACGTGGTGATTGCCGGCGGCGTCGAGAGCATGAGCCAGGTGCCGATCGGCGCCAGTATCACCGACGGCTTCAAGGCAGATCACGGCGTTCCCTACGGCAGGAAGATCAGTGAGCGCTATCCGGGGGTGCAGTTCAACCAGTTCGCCGGCGCGGAGATGCTGGCGCAGAAATATGAACTGAGCAGCGAAGCGCTCAATGAATTTGCGCTCGCCAGCCACCTCAACGCCAAACGCGCGGTGGAAGAGGGTCGCTTCCGGGACGAGATCGTGCCCATCGAGATAGAGCTTGAGGATGGCACCCGGGAGATGCACGTCCAGGACGAGGGCATCCGCATGGATGCGAGCATCGGCGCCATCTCCGGCCTGCAGCCCCTGCAGGAGGGCGGATTGCTGACCGCCGCCAATGCCTCCCAGATCTGCGATGGCGCCGCCGCCCTGATGATTGCCAGTGGTGCCGCATGCAGGCGACTGGGGTTGACGCCGCTGGCGCGAATTGTCGCCATGAGTGTGGTGGGGTCCGATCCCGTGATCATGCTCGAGGGCCCGATCCCGGCGACCGAGAAAGTGCTGGAAAAGGCTGGTATGCAGATGGCAGACATCGACCTGTTCGAGGTCAACGAGGCTTTCGGCTCGGTGCCCCTTGCCTGGGCGCGGGCGCTCGATGCCGACCTGGAAAAACTCAACGTCAACGGCGGCGCCCAGGCGCTGGGGCATCCCCTGGGTGCGACCGGCGCCAAGCTGATGACTACCCTGGTCCATGAACTTCACCGCAGCGGCAAACGGTACGGCCTGCTCGCGATTTGCGAGGGGGGCGGTACCGCCAACGGTACCATCGTCGAGCGGATGGAGGGAGCAGTACGATGACGATACGGACGCGACTGGTCGATTACACCCACGGCGATCAGCCCTTCGAGGGCTTCCTGGCGTGGGATGACGCCGTCGGCTCCCCGCGGCCAGCTGTGGCAATCGCCCACGCCTGGGGCGGTCGGTCGGCCTTCGAGGAGGGCAGGGCGATCAGGCTCGCGGAGCAGGGCTATGTGGGTTTTGCCATCGACATATATGGCAAGGGCGTGCGCGGCTCTAATCCCGAGGAGAATGCCGCTTTGATGGCACCTTTCCTGGAGGACCGTCCCCTGCTGCAGGCCCGTATCAACGAGGCCGTCACTGTACTGCGACAGCAGCCGGAGGTGGATGCAGGCCGCCTGGCGGCGATGGGCTTCTGCTTTGGCGGACTCTGCGTCCTCGACCTGGCCCGCAGCGGCAGTGACGTGCTGGGCGTGGCAAGCTTCCACGGCCTGTTCGCAGCGCCCGGCAATACGGCGGGCAACCGCATCGGCGCGAAGGTGCTCTGCCTGCACGGCTATGACGACCCGATGGTTCCGCCGCAGAGTGTGCTCGATCTTGCCGCGGAACTCACCGATGCCGGGGCCGACTGGCAGCTGCACGCCTACGGCAATACCCTGCACTCCTTCACCAACCCTGACGCCAACGATCCCGCGATGGGAGCCGTCTACGACGCCGCCGCCGACCGGCGCTCCTGGGCTGCCCTGCTCGACTTTCTCGGGGAAATTTTTGCCTGAGCAGGACGCTCCGACCGTTCAGGGCACGAGAACGGCGGCGCCGTTGAAGCGGCCGTTGCGCAGATCGTCCAACGCCTCATTGGCCCGCTCGAGCGGGTAGCGATGCACGGTGGTCTCCACCGGAATCTGCGCCGCCAGGGGCAGAAACTCCTCGCCGTCGCGCCGGGTCAGGTTCGCCACTGAGCAGATCTCACGCTCACCCCAGAGAATCGAATAGGGAAAGGAGGGAATGTCCGACATGTGGATACCGGCGCAGACCACCCGTCCCCCCTTCCGAACGGCCCGCAGAGCCGCGGGGACCAGCTCCCCGGCGGGGGCAAAGATGATCGCTCCGTCCAGGGGCACCGGCGTCTCCTGCAGGGAGTCGCCGGCCCAGGCTGCGCCGAGTGTCCGGGCAAAAGCCTGGGCCTCGGTATCGCCCTCTCGGGTGAAGGCGTAGACCGCCTGCCCGCGGTACCGCGCCACCTGGATGAGGATATGGGCGGCGGCGCCAAAGCCGTAAAACCCGATGGTTTCTGACTCCTCCACCAGCCGGTAGCTGCGGTAGCCGATCAGGCCGGCGCAGAGCAGGGGCGCTGCCTGCTCGTCGTCATAGCCGTCCGGGAGGCTGAAGCAGTACCCGGCATCCGCGACCGTGTATTCGGCGAAGCCGCCGTTGATCTGGTAGCCGGTGTAGCGGGCCTCGTCACACAGATTCTCCTTCCCGTGGCCGCAGTACCAGCAGTGGCCGCAACTCCCGCCCAGCCAGGGGACACCGACCCGCTGCCCCGGGGTGAAACCACTCACCCCGACGCCGACTGCTTCCACCCGGCCGACGATCTGGTGTCCCGGCACCAGCGGCAGTGCGGGTTCAGTCAGGTCTCCATCCACCACGTGCAGGTCGGTGCGGCAGATTCCGCAGGCCGTCACGCGCAGCAGCAGCTGGCCCTGCCCGGGCGCGGGCCGCGGAATGTTCCGCAGTGCCAGTGGTTCACCCTGTTGCGCCAGTACCATGGCTCGCATCTTTTTATCCCCCGGATTAACCTGTCAGGCTACCGATTATCGCCAACCGCCGGTCGCAGGCCAAGCAGCGGCCGGTCCACCCCTTGGCGATGGCGGGCCGGCATTACTTCGCCTTCTTCAATTCGGCTCGCATGGTCTTGCAGAACTTCTTGAGGATGTGTATCCGTGCCCAGGGCTTGTCGTTGCCTGCCACCAGCGTCCACGGCGCGTGCTGGGTACTGGTGTGGCTGACCATCTGGTCCACGGCCAGCTCGTAGTCGTGCCACTTTTCCCGATTGCGCCAGTCATCTTCGGTGATTTTGTGGCGTTTGTGGGGTTCCTGCTGCCGGGTCTCGAAGCGCGCCATCTGTTCCTCTTTGCTGATATGGATCCAGAATTTGAGCACGATGCTGCCATGGGCCACCAGTTGTCGCTCGAACTGGTTGATCTCGCTGTAGGCGCGTTGCCATTCGGCGGGCGAGGCGAACTGCTCCACCCGCTCGACCAGCACCCGTCCGTACCAGGAACGATCGAAAAAGGTTGCGCGCCCGTCCCGCTGGAGATGTCGCCAGAAGCGCCACAGGTAGTGGTGCGCGTTCTCCTCGTCGGTGGGGGCGCCGACCTGCACCAGTTTGTAGAGTCGCGGGTCAATGGCGCCGGTGACGCGACGAATGGCGGAACCCTTGCCGGCGGCGTCCCACCCCTCGAAGACAGCGACCACCGAGCGGCGCTGCCGGTAGGCCTCCCAGGCAAGGTCCTGGAGCTTGTCCTGGTAACTCGCCAGCTTTTTCCTGTACTTGTCCTTGTGCAGTGATTTTGTCAGGTCCACGCTGTCGAGCACTGTGGGTTGCCGGCCGGTTACCGCGATATCGTCGGCGTCCGACGGTCCGACCGGGGCGGGCTGGTTGCGCGGTTTGTGTGCCTGCATCGCCTCGGCGATGATTTCGCCCGCGGTGATGTCCCGGTAGTAGCGGTCATGCGCCTCGATCAGATGCCAGCGGCTGTGGCTCGAGTCCGTGCCCAGGATCAGCTTCTCTGACGCCTCGAGGGTTTTCGAATAGTTTCCGTGGAGCTCATAGGGGTGGTCGCTGACTCGCGGATTCTGCTGACTTCGAGGCGCTTTTCCCTCGAGTTGCGCCCGCTGGACCTCCTCGCTGACATGCAGCCAGAGTTTGATGACGAGTGCTCCGTCATCGTTCAACATGCGCTCGAAGGACTCGATCTGCTGGCACGCCACGGCGAACTCCTCCCGGGTCATATCGTCGTCCACAGCGGCCTGCGCCGGTCGCGTGTACCAGGATCCGAGGAAGATGCCGATCTGGCCGCGCTGGGGAAGAGAGCGCCAGAATCGCCAGAAGTAGGGCCGCGACTCCTCTTCATCGGAGTGCTCCCAGTAGGTGTTCGTCTCGATTCCGCGGGGATCCATCCATTCGTTGAGCCGGTGGACCAGCGCCCCTTTGCCGGCGCCGTCCAGCCCCGCCACGACGATGATCACCGGGTAGTCCCGCTCTGCCAGGTCGAACTGCGCCTCCAGCAGTTTCTGTCGCAGGGGTAGCTGCAGCTCGTTGTACTCGCTGCGCTTCAGGCGTCGGCCGACTTCCAACGTCTCAAACATCTCTTCTCCTTATCATTGCCCCCTTCATACTGTATCGTATTTCAGTCTTCTGCATGAGACTATCAACCGTCCCGCTCGTTTGTGGAGTTTGCCGCATGGGTTTTTACGAATCGCATATCCTTCCGAGGTTTATCAACTGCGCCTGCGGAGCAAAACCGATCATGAAACAGCGCGAGAAAGTCGTCCCTCTCGCGCGCGGTACGGTCCTCGAAATCGGTATCGGTACGGGCCTGAACCTGCCGTTCTACGACCCCGCCCGGATCGAGCGGCTGATCGGGCTGGATCCATCGGAGGCCTCATGGGAGCTGGCGCGACAGCGGGCTGCGCATCTGGGCTTCGATGTTGAGTTCATCGGCCTGCCGGGCGAAGAAATCCCCCTGGAGGATGCCAGTGTCGACACCGTGCTGGTGACGTTCGCCCTCTGCACCATCCCCGACCCCGTTGCCGCGCTGCGGGGAATGGCCCGGGTACTGCGCCCTCAGGGCAGACTCATTTTCTGTGAGCATGGCAAGGCGCCGGATGCCAATGTGCGCAAGTGGCAGGACCGCATCAATCCTCTTTGGCGCAAAATGGCGGGTGGCTGCAACCTGAATCGCGATATCCCCGACCTGCTCAACCAGGGCGCGTTTGAGATAGACGAGCTTGAGCGCATGTACCTACCCGGCACCCCGAAGTTCGCCGGTTACAATTTCTGGGGGAGCGCGCACCTGGCGTGACCGCTCCCCTGCCTGTCGCGTGAACTGCATGAAGTTGCGCCACCCTGCCAGCGTGGTCTTGCTGGCCTGCCTGCTGCTGCCCGTATCCGCCCTCTCCGCGTCGTTGGAGTATTCCGTCGTCGGGCTGGGGGGCGAGCTCAAGCGCAATGTCCTCGCCTGGCTGGGAGCCCCCCCTGAGTCTGCTCAACAGCGGGTCGGTTTTGTGGCTTCGGCACGGGAAAAGGTCGAGCGAAGCCTGCAGGCGCTCGGCTATTACAGCCCGGAAATCGCCGTCCAGGTCCAGCGCACGGAGCCCGCATGGAAAATCACGATCGAAGTGGAGCCCGGCGACCCCGTGCATATCCGGGACGTGACGGTCCAGCTTTTGGGGCCGGCCGCCGCGGACGGCGGTTTCGATAAAGCGCTTGCCAGCCCGCCTTTCAAGCCTGGAGACGTCCTGCGCCACGATACCTACGAAGGCTATAAGAGAATGTTGCTGGCGACCGGGCAGCGGCGCGGTTATTTCGACGGCAAGGTCGTGCACAGCCGCGTGGCAGTGGAGACAGGGGCACGCAGCGCGGATGTCGAATTGCGCTATGAGAGCGGACGCCGCTACCGCTTTGGCGAGCTGCGGTATGAAGAGTCCCAGATATCGAGCGGGCAGATCGATGCGTTGCGGACCTTCGTAACCGGAGATTATTTCGAACAGAGCCGCCTGCAGGAGCTGCAGGCCCAGTTGCAGCGAACCGGATACTATTCCGGCGTGCTGCTGACACCGGAGCTGCAGCAGGCAGAAGACGGATCGATCCCGCTGAATCTCACCCTGTATCCGGCCAAGCGGCACAGTTTCGATGTGGGAGTAGGGTACAGCACCGATACGGAGGAGCGGGTATCACTGACCTGGCGCACGCCGAACATCAACCATTACGGCCACAGCCAGGAGACCCGGCTGGAGTACTCCCCGATCAATCCGAGCGGTCGTATCAACTACAAGATTCCGCTGACCCACCCCATCAATGATTTCCTGCAGCTCTTCGCCCGCCTCGAGGACAACGAGTTTGGCGATATCGACAGCCAGCAGGAGGAACTGGGCGTGCGCAGGGAAACCCGGAGGAAGCGGTGGATCACGGGCTATTCGCTGCGCAGCCTCAGCGAATCCTGGGAAGTGCTGCAAGAGAGCCGCACCAATGATTACCTGCTCCCCGGCTTCTCCCTCTCCCGTCGGGATCGGGTCGGCTCCCTGGTCGACCCTTCCGGCGCATTCAGCCAGTTATATCAGCTCGAGGCGGCCAGCGAGTCGGCCGGTTCCGATATCGACCTGCTGCGGGCCACCGCCCGGTTCGGCTATGTTTTCAGCCTCGCGCCCGATCACCGCCTGGTGAGCCACGCCGAACTGGGCGTGGCGCTGCTGGCCGATTCTGACCGGGATGAGCTGGCGCCTTCGCTCAACTTTTTCGCCGGTGGTTCCCAGAGCATCCGCGGCTACGGCTATCAGTCGGTCGGCAATGAGATCAGTGTGGCGCGGGAGGGGGGAGACACTGCCAACCTGGTGGTGGGCGGTGACAGGATGGTCACTGCCAGTATCGAGTACCAGTACTATTTCAACCGGACCTGGCGCGGCGCCATCTTTCTCGATGGCGGTGACGCGTTTGACGAGGGGGAGTTCGACCTTCACCTGGGGGCCGGCTTCGGGATCCACTACCTGACGCCGGTGGGCGCTGTGCGGCTGGAGTTTGCCAACCCGTTCAGTGAGGACAACCCGGACTGGCGTATCCACCTGGCGATAGGGGCCGAATTTTGACCCGCCTCTCGCGGAACCTGCTGCTGTTGCTGGCAGCGCTTGCCCTGTTCGTCCTGGCACTGTCGCTCACTGCGCCGGGCAACCGGCTGCTGTGCGGCCTGGTCGACCGCTTGACTCCCCTCGAGATCGACTACCGCGGGGGATCCGTAGCGGGCCGGTTACAGCTGGCACGCCTCGCTCTGGACGCCGGCGGTGTCACGCTGGAGATTGTCGACCTGCAGGCGGAACTGACACCTGCCTGCCTCTGGCGCAGCACCATCTGTCTGCGGGAACTGAGTGCGGGTCAGGTCGACCTGGCGATAGCCCCCGGTGGTAACGGCGGTGAAGCGGAGCCTGGCGCCGAAGCCGGCGCGATCGAATTCCCGGTGCGGGTGGAGGTGGAAAACCTTTCTGTAGGCGCCGCGCACGTCACCTGGCCCGGTGGCAGCTGGCAACAGGGCAGGATGCGCGCCGGGCTCGCGCTGGGAGGCTCCAGCGTGACCGTGGGGGACGCGTCAGTCGAGGACGGCCGGCTCGAACTGCACGATAGCGGTGAGCCGGAGGAACCAACGGCAGGGGATATTGTGTTGCCGCCGATCGTCCTCCCGCTGGAACTGGTGGTCGATCCTCTGACCCTGAACAACCCCTCCTGGGATGCCTACGGGGTGCAGCAGGGGCACCGGTCTTTGACGTTGCGGGCGCGCTGGCGCGGAAGTCGATTGCAGGTCGAGCAACTCGAAGCCAGCACTGCAGATTGGGGTGAACTCACCCTGCGCGGTGACGTCCAGTTCTCCGGCGACTGGCCGATGCGGGTCAGCATGAAAGCCTCCCTGGCGCAGCCACCCCTCCCGGTATCGCTGCATGACCGGGAGCTCACGTTGGATCTCGAGGGGACCCTGTCCGCGCTGCAGGTTACCGCAGCCAGCCCGGGGAGGCCGGCGGTCGAGCTGAGCGGAGAGGTCGATCTGCTGGATCGGGACATGCCCTTCCAGTCGAGCCTGGATACGCAGTGGACAGGGGGCCTGTCCCTGAGCGAGCTGATCGAGCTTCCCGCAGCGCTGCGGGACGTCGAGCTGGTCTCGCCCATGCGCCTGGATGTCCACGGCTCCCGTTCAGAGCAGTTCATGTCGCTGAAGGGAGGAGCCAGCGGTCTGGGCTATGAGGCTCTCGCCATCTCGCTCGAGGCGCGCCAGCGTGACGCCAGGCTGACCGTGCAGGAGCTTCTCCTGGCCGACGGCACAGGCCGTAACAGGCTCCGCGCCACGGGCGACCTGTCATTTGCCGAGGCGCTGGCCTGGACACTGTCTGTCGACTCCCCCGGGTTCGATGTTCCCGAGCTCAGTCAGTACGCCCGGGGACGACTCCAGGGCCGGCTCGAGGTTGACGGCAGGGTCGGGGAGGGCGACTGGCGGGTCGCTGTGGCCGGGGTCGACCTCCGGGGTGACGTCAACCAGCTTCCCGCCGCGATAAGCGGCTACGCCGGGCTCGCAGGCGGTGCGGGCGAGCGCCTGTTGCAGGTGGCTCCGAGTGACCTCAGGGCGGACGTCAATGGCGCCGCCGTGATCATTCGCGCCCCCGGGGCAAATGAAGAGGGCGCAAGGGCGGAGGTCACCATCGACGATCTCGGACGGTGGCAGCCAGGCAGTCGGGGCCAGGTGCGGGTACAGATGGAGATACCGCCGGACTGGCTGTTGCTGCGCCTCGAGGGTGACCTGCAGGACATCGTATGGGGCGGGCTGGAGGTCGATAGCGGCGCTTTTCGCGGACGGTACCGCTTTGACGGGGACCACGCGTTCAAGCTGGAGGCCGGCCTGCTCGGGAGTTCGGCGGCGGGGATGGCCCTCGACTCCCTGCAACTGCTTATCGCCGGTACCATCACCCGCCAGGAGTTCACCCTCACGAGCCGGGGGGACCTGAATGGCAGCCTGTCTGTCAGCGGCGAGACAGCGGGACAGGACTGGACCGGCCGCCTGGCCCCGACCGTTCTGCAGACGCCACAGGGCGACTGGAACCTGCCTGACGCGGTGGCTCTGCGCTGGTCAGGCGCGGCCTCACAGCTCTACGTGGAGAGCCATTGCTGGCTGCAGCCCGGCGCGCGGCTCTGTCCCTCGGACCTGGTTCTGGGCGAACAGGGCAGTGCGGGTCTCAGCGCGGCGGGAGATCTTCGCTTCCTGGTGGCACTGCTCCCGCAAAACATGACCGCAGAGGGGGACGCGCAGTTGCAGGCCGAGGCTGAATGGGCGCCCGGGAGCAGTCTGCGCCTCGATGGCAGGGCTGCGGTGAACGATCTCAAGCTGGTCCGGCACTATGGTGAGGGAGAGTCTTCCAGCGTGGCCTGGGACAGGGTG
>JARRPM010000041.1:0-25959 GCA_037382865.1 Halioglobus sp.
GCCGCGTTGCACTGCTTGGCAATGGAACCACCATTCCCTGCGCAGCGCGCCTTGCCCTGGGCGCTTCTGGACTCGCTGAAAGTATGCGAACTCATGATTCACGACACTAGACCAGGCCGAGCCGGGGCCGGTGTTTGCATCGGTTTGGCGCTCCGCTAGAATAACCCTGTCCAGAAGCCCGGTGATGCCGGGCTTTTTCATTGTAAGAGGAACACCATGAGTCGGTTCTGGAGCGATGTGGTCAGGCGACTGACACCGTACGTGCCGGGCGAGCAGCCCCGGGGTGAGCAGTTGACCAAGCTCAACACCAATGAGAGCCCCTATGAGCCCTCTCCCCGGGTGCTCGCGGCAATCGCAGCCACCCGGGGTGAAGAGTTGCGCCTCTACCCGGATCCGGATTCAGCCCGGCTGAAAGGTGCCTTCGCGGCCCACTGTGGCCTCCGGCCGGAGCAGGTCTTTCTGGGCAACGGCTCGGATGAAGTGCTGGCCCACACTTTCCTCGGCCTGCTGCGGCACGAGGCGCCGATCCAGTTTCCCGATGTCACCTACAGCTTTTACCCGGTGTGGTGCGACCTTTACGGGGTAGAATACCGGAGGGTGCCGCTGGCCGACGACTTCTCCGTCGACCCCGCCGCCTACCACGACGAGCACGGCGGCATCATCATTCCCAATCCCAATGCGCCAACTGGAATGGCCATGAGCCTGGATGACATTCGGGCCCTGCTGGGCAAGAATCCTGACGCGGTGGTGGTCATCGACGAGGCCTATATCGATTTCGGCGGCTCCTCCGCGGTGCCATTGATTGCGGAATACGAGAACCTGCTGGTAATCCAGACGCTATCCAAGTCGCGGGCCCTGGCGGGCCTCAGGGTAGGCGCGGCCATGGGGCAGGCGCACCTGATCGAGGGGCTCGAGCGGGTGAAGAACTCCTTCAACTCCTATCCGGTGGACTGCGTCGCGCAGCGTGGCGCTGTGGCCGCGCTGGAGGACGTCGCCTACTTCCGCGCCATCTGCGCAAGGGTGGTGGCCAGTCGTGAGCGCCTTGCCCGGGAACTCGCCGGCCTCGGTTTCGAGGTGCTGCCCTCGGAAGCCAATTTCCTCCTCGCGCGGCATCCGGCCCGGGCCGGGCGGGTATTGTTCTCCGCCCTGCGGGAACGGGGCGTCATCGTGCGGTATTTCGAGCAGCCGCGCATCGACGATTATTTACGCATCAGCGTCGGTACCGACGAGCAGTGTGACACGCTGCTGGCCGCCCTGCGCGAAATACTGGCCTGAGGGGAGTGACTCGCCTGACCCGGAGACTACCGGGCAGGCGCATGAAGTGGCTCAGAGCTTCTCGAGAATGACGCTGCCGATGCTGTAGCCCGCGCCGAATGAGCACAGCACGCCCAGATCGCCGCTCTGGAGGTCCTGCCGGTGTTTGTGGAAGGCGATCACGGAACCCGCAGAGCTCGTATTGGCGTACTCATCCAGGATGGTGGGGGCCTCCTCCTCGGTGGCGTCCCTGCCCAGCACTCGCCTGGCGATCAGCTGGTTCATGTTGAGGTTGGCCTGGTGCAGCCACAGCCGTTTCAGGTGTTGGGGGGCGATGTCCAGCCGCTCCAGCTGGGCGGTAATCAGCGCCGCGACGGCCGGGCAGACCTCCTTGAAGACCTTGCGCCCCTCCTGCACGAAGAGCTTGTCCGCCTTGCCGATGCCGGATTCGTCGGCCCGGTTCAGGAAGCCGAAGTTGTTGCGGATGTTGTTGGAATAGATAGTCTGCAGACGGGTATCGACGACCCTGTAACGCTCGGCGGAATTCGACGACTCCGCCCGCTCCAGCAGCACGGCCGTGCAGACGTCGCCAAAAATGAAATGAGAGTCCCGGTCGCGAAAGTTCAGGTGACCGCTGCAGATCTCCGGATTGAGCATCAAAACGCAGTCGGCACTGCCGGCGAGAATGGCGTCCCGACCCTGCTGGATGCCGAACGTGGCGGACGAGCAGGCCACGTTCATATCGAAGGCATACCCCTGGATGCCGAGGGCATTCTGGATCTCGACCGCCATGGCGGGGTAGGGCCGCTGCATGTTGGACGCAGCTACGATGACCGCGTCCACGTCTGCGGCTGAGCGACCGGCCCGGGCCAGGCACTCGTCGGCCGCAGCCACGGCCATCTCGCACTGCACCGATTGCGCATCGTTGGGGCGCTCCGGAATATATGGCACCATCCGCTCGGGATCGAGGATACCTGACTTGTTCATCACGTAACGGGACTTGATGCCGGAGGCCTTTTCCACGAACTCTGCCGAGGAGGGCTGCAGGGGCGCCAGCGCTCCGGCTGCGATCGCATCGGCATTGGCGGCATTGTAGTTTTCGACGTAGGTATTGAACGAGGCGACGAGCTCCTCGTTGCTGATGGACTCCGCGGGAGTGTAGAGCCCGGTGCCGCTGATGACGATATCGTTCATGGGCTGCTGATCCGGCCGCTGTTCAACGCTGGTCCAGGGGGACGTAATCGCGCTGCGCGTGCCCGGTGTAGAGCTGGCGCGGGCGACCGATGCGATAGCTGCCGCTGATCATTTCGTGCCAGTGGGCAATCCAGCCCACGGTCCGCCCTACCGCAAATATGACGGTAAACATGCTGGTGGGAATGCCGATGGCCTTGAGGATGATCCCGGAGTAAAAATCCACGTTAGGATAGAGCTTTTTCTCGATGAAATAGTCATCGCTCAGGGCGATCTCTTCCAGGCGCTTGGCTATCGCCAGCAGCGGGTCGTTTTCGATGCCGAGCTCTGCGAGGACCTCGTCGGCCGACTCCTTCATGACCTTGGCCCGCGGATCGAAATTCTTGTAGACACGATGACCGAAGCCCATCAGGCGGAAGGGGTCGTCCTTATCCTTGGCGCGGGCCACAAATTCGTCGATGCGCGAGACGTCCCCGATCTGCTCAAGCATCTGCAGCACCGCCTCATTGGCACCGCCGTGGGAGGGTCCCCACAGGGCCGCGATGCCGGCGGCCATGCAGGCAAAGGGGTTGGCCCCGGAGGAACCGGCGAGCCGGACGGTGGAGGTCGACGCATTCTGTTCGTGATCGGCGTGGAGCAGGAAAATCCGATCCATGGCCTTGGCCAGTACCGGACTGATCTCGCTGGGCTCGCAGGGGTTGCCGAACATCATGTGGAGGAAGTTTTCGGAATAGCTCAGGCTGTTATCCGGGTACATGAACGGCTGGCCGATGGAGAACTTGTAGCTCATCGCCGCCAGGGTGGGCATCTTCGCTATCAGCCGGTAGGCCGCGACCTGCCGGTGTTGCTCGTCGGCGATGTCCAGAGAGTCGTGATAAAACGCGGAGAGGGCACCGACCACGCCGCACATGACGGCCATGGGGTGGGCGTCGCGCCGGAACCCGTTGAAGAAGGTGCGAATCTGCTCATGCACCATGGTGTGGTTGTGCACCGTGGTGACGAATTTCTCCTTCTGCGCCTTGTCGGGCAGTTCCCCGTACAGAAGCAGGTAGCAGGTCTCCAGGTAGTCTGAGTGCTCGGCCAGCTGATCGATGGGATAACCCCGGTGCAGCAGTATCCCCTTGGCACCGTCGATGAACGTGATCTGCGACTCACAGGCGGCCGTGGAGACAAAGCCCGGGTCATAGGTGAACATGTTGTAGCCCGTCAGGCCGCCCACATCGATTACGTCCTGCCCCAGGGTACCCGAGTAAATGGGCAGCTCGATGACCTCGTCCATTCCGTCGATTTTCAGGGTGGCTTTCTTGTCGCTCATTGAGGGATCCTGCGCTAAAAATCAGTGGGGGCTTCACTATAGAGTCTCGGGAATTTTTGTCAATTGAGAGACTGGCGGACTCGCTCCCGGCGCAGCAGCGCGAAAGCTGACCGGTGGAAGGGGCCGCCGCGTCCCCGCCGCACGCGGTAGGGCAATGATCCTGTACAGGATCGGGTCCGTATTTGTATTCATTGGTGTAAGTGCCTATAATTTCGCGCGTTTTGAGCTGACGGCGGAAGCTATCCCGCGATCTGCGGCACCCGCTCGTTATCCCGATTAACCGCCTTCGGGCGTCACAGCGACGGTACCCAACGTGAAAGACAATCGTCCCGTAAATCTGGACATAGGTACCATGCGGCTTCCTGTCACCGCGTGGACCTCCATTACTCATCGCGCCACCGGCGTCTTTCTCTTTGCCGGAATGGCCTTCCTGATCTGGGCCCTCGATGCCAGCCTCAGGAGCCCTGAAAGTTTTGCCTCGCTGCAGGACACTCTCGGAAGTCCGCTCGCGCGGCTGGTTCTCTGGGCGATACTCGCCGCCCTCATCTACCACAGCCTGGCGGGTGTCAGGCACCTGATCATGGATATGGGTGTCGGTGAAAGCATGGAGGGCGGCGCCCGCGGCGCCCGTATCGTGATCGCACTGGCAGTTGTGCTCACTCTGCTTGCGGGGGTCTGGATATGGTAACTGCAGTAACCAGTATGGGGCGCTCCGGCCTCTACGATTGGCTGATGCAGCGGGTCTCGGCTGTGATCCTGCTGTCCTACTTTCTTTACGTCGGGTTCGTTGTGCTCAGCGGCGTCGATTACTTCGCATGGAAAGCGCTGTTCTCCCAGACCTGGATGCGTATTTTCAGCCTGCTCGCCCTGGTCTCCCTGGGGATGCACGCCTGGGTAGGCCTCTGGGCCGTATTCACCGATTACCTGACCGAACGCCTGATGGGCCCGAAGGGTAATGTCCTGCGCTTCCTGGCCCAGGTGGTGAGCGGCATCATCATGTTCATCTATTTCGTCTGGGGAATCCAGATTCTTTGGGGATACTAGGATATGGCGGCTATGCGTACTCTTTCATTTGACGGCGTTATCGTCGGCGGCGGCGGGGCGGGTATGCGCGCCGCGCTGCAGCTGGCCCAGTCCGGCTACAAGACCGCCGTGATCTCCAAGGTCTTTCCCACGCGATCGCACACGGTTTCGGCCCAGGGCGGTATCACCTGCGCCATCGCCAGCGCCGACCCCGACGACGACTGGCGCTGGCACATGTATGACACCGTCAAGGGCTCTGACTACATCGGCGATCAGGAAGCGATCGAGTATATGTGCAGCGTAGGTCCGGAGGCTGTGTTCGAGCTCGAACACATGGGCCTGCCGTTCTCGCGCACCGAGGAGGGCCGCATCTACCAGCGTCCCTTCGGTGGCCAGTCCAAGAATTACGGCGAAGGCGGGCAGGCCGCCCGCACCTGCGCCGCGGCAGACCGCACCGGACACGCCCTGTTGCATGCGCTCTACCAGGGCAACATGAAGAACAACACGGTCTTTTTCAGCGAGTGGTACGCCATTGACATCGTCAAGAACCAGGACGGTGCCGTGGTCGGCGTGATCGCGATCTGCATGGAGACCGGAGAGACGGTCTATGTCCGCTCCAAGGCGACGGTCTTCGCCACGGGAGGTGCGGGCAGGATTTATGCCTCCACCACCAATGCGCACATCAACACCGGAGACGGGATCGGCATGGCGCTGCGCGCCGGCTTTCCCGTGCAGGACATCGAGATGTGGCAGTTCCACCCCACTGGCATCGCCGGGGCCGGCGTTCTCGTCACCGAGGGCTGCCGGGGCGAGGGCGGCTACCTGATCAACAAGGACGGTGAGCGGTTCATGGAGCGCTACGCGCCCAACGCCAAGGACCTTGCGGGGCGCGACGTGGTGGCACGTTCCATGGTTCAGGAGATCCTGGAGGGGCGCGGCTGTGGGCCAGAGGCTGACCATGTCTACCTCAAGCTCGATCACCTCGGGGAAGAGGTGCTGGAGAGCCGCCTGCCGGGCATCTGTGAACTGTCCCGGACCTTTGCTCACGCTGACCCGGTTAAAGAGCCCATTCCGGTTGTGCCGACCTGTCACTACATGATGGGCGGTATACCCACCAATATTCATGGCCAGGCGCTGACCGTCGACGCAGAGGGCAACGACCAGGTGATACCGGGGCTGTACGCCTGCGGAGAGGTGGCCTGTGTCTCCGTCCATGGTGCCAACCGCCTCGGTGGCAACTCACTGCTCGATCTCGTCGTGTTCGGGCGGGCATCCGGGCTCTTCATCGAACAGGCCCTGCGCGAGGGGATCGAGATGCGGGACGCGTCCGAGAGCGACGTGGAGCAGGCGATGACTCGCCTCAACAAGCTCAACAGCTCCAGCAGCGGTGAGAAAGTCGCAGACCTGCGCAAGGAACTGCAGGGTGTCATGCAGAATCATTTCGGCGTGTTCCGCAACGGCGAGTTCATGCAGGAGGGCATCAGGAAACTCGCTGACCTGCGCGAACGCGTAGAGAACTCGCATCTGGAGGATAAGACCTCGGCCTACAATACGGCGCGTATCGAGGCGCTGGAGCTGCACAACCTGTTCGAGGTTGCCGAGGCCACTGCGGTCGCTGCGGAAGCGCGCAGGGAGAGCCGTGGGGCCCACGCCCGGGAGGACTTTCAGGAGCGCGACGACGAAAACTGGCTGTGCCATTCGATCTACTTCCCCGCCGACAAGCGGGTAGGCAAGCGGGCTGTCAATTTCGAGCCCCGAACGGTGGACACCTTCCAGCCAAAAGTGCGGACCTATTGAGGGAGCTGTGACATGTTGCAAGTGAGTATCTACCGCTACAATCCCGAGACCGACAGCCAGCCTGCCATGCAGGAGTTCCAGGTAGACACCGGGGGCAAGGACCTGATGGTGCTGGACGTGCTGGAAATGATCAAGGCCCAGGACACCACAGTCACCTACCGCCGATCCTGCCGTGAGGGCGTCTGCGGCTCCGATGGCCTGAACATGAATGGCAAGAACGGACTCGCCTGTATCACGCCGCTCTCAGAGACCGTGAAAGGCAACAAACTGGTGATCAGGCCGCTGCCCGGACTTCCGGTGATACGCGACCTGGTCGTGGATTTGAGCCTGTTCTATGCGCAATACGAGAAAGTACAGCCGTTCCTGCAGAACGACTCGCCGGCACCCGCGATCGAGCGCCTGCAGTCGCCGGAGGATCGCGCGAAGCTGGATGGCCTCTACGAGTGTATTCTGTGCGCATGCTGCTCCACCGCCTGCCCCTCGTTCTGGTGGAACCCGGATCGCTTTATCGGCCCCGCCGGCCTGCTGCAGGCCTACCGTTTCCTCGCAGACAGCAGGGACACCGCGACCGAAGAGCGACTGGCGAACCTGGATGATCCATTCAGTGTGTTTCGTTGTCACGGCATCCAGAACTGTGTCAATGTGTGTCCCAAGGGCCTCAACCCCACCCGGGCGATTGGCCATATTCGCAACATGCTGCTGGCCCGTGGGACCTGACATGAGGTTGTTCGCATAACGTTATGAAAATAAAGGGTTTTGCCTGAGGGCCACGTCGGTTCAACCGGGCCCCGGGCAAGGTTCCTGTTCGGGCGGCTGCCCGACTGAGGCACGGCCCGCCCGGGGCTGCTAAACTCAGGACACGGCTGCCCCGCCGCCCGGTCGGCGCGGACGTTCCCACTTGGAAGGGTCGAGATGCAAGAGAATTCAATGGAACGCCTCTGGCGGAGTTCGCACATAGCCGGCGGTAATGCCACCTATGTTGAAGATCTCTACGAGTCCTACCTGAAGGACCCCAACGGGGTTCCCGGGCAGTGGCGCGACTATTTCGACAAGCTGCCGCGGGTTGAGTCCGAGACCCTCCAGATGGAGGATGTGCCCCACTCGGTCATCCGCGACCGCTTTGCCCAGATCAGCAAGATGCGGGTGCGCACCGAGGCGACGGTGCAACACGATTCGCAGGCCACCGAGTACGAGCGCAAGCAGGTACGGGTGGTACAGCTCATCTCTGCCTACCGGCAGCGGGGCCACCAGAAGGCCCGGCTCGACCCCCTCGGCCTGGCGGAACGCGAGCACGTTCCCGATCTCGAGCTCAGCTTTCACCAGCTGTCAACGGCGGATTTCGATACGGTTTTCCAGACCGGCAGCCTCCATATCGGCAAGGCGGATGCCACACTCGGCGAGATCTACGAGGCCCTGGAACGGACCTATTGCCATACCATCGGCGCCGAGTTCATGCACATCGTGGACACCGAGCAGCGCCACTGGATCATGCAGCGGATGGAGTCGGTCCGCTCCGCGCCCCGGTATAGCCGGGAGCAGCGGGTAGACCTGCTGCAAAGCCTGATCAAGGCGGAGGGGCTCGAGAAATCCCTGGGGTCCAAGTACCCCGGCACCAAGCGTTTTGGTCTCGAGGGCGGAGAGAGCCTCATCCCCATGCTGTCCGAAATGGTGCAGCGGTGCGGCGCCTACCGCGCCCAGGAGATCGTCATCGGTATGGCCCACCGGGGCCGTCTCAACGTGCTGGTGAACATCCTGGGCAAGAACCCCTCTGAACTGTTCGCCGAGTTCGAGGGACGCGTCCAATATGAGAGCTCCGGGGACGTCAAGTACCACCAGGGCTTCTCCTCGAACGTCATGACCCCTGGCGGCGAACTGCATCTTGCACTGGCGTTCAACCCGTCCCACCTCGAGATCGTCTCCCCTGTGGTAGAGGGCTCGGTCCGGGCGCGCCAGGAACGCCGCCACGACGAGACCGGTGATCTGGTCGTGCCCATCGTGATTCACGGGGATGCCGCGTTCGCCGGCCAGGGCGTGGTGATGGAGACATTCCAGATGTCCCAGACCCGTGCCTACAAGACCGGGGGGACTATTCACCTCGTGCTCAACAACCAGGTGGGGTTTACCACCAGTAAGCGCGAGGACGCCCGCTCCACCGAGTACTGCACCGATATCGCCAAGATGGTTCAGGCGCCTATCTTCCACGTCAATGCGGACGATCCCGAGGCCGTATTGTTCATCACGCAGCTCGCAGTCGATTACCGCACCGAGTTCAATAAAGATGTGGTCATCGACCTGATCTGTTACCGCCGGCGCGGCCACAACGAAGCCGACGAGCCATCGGTTACCCAGCCCCTCATGTACAAGGCGATTCGCAAGCACAAGACCACCCGCGATCTATACGCTGAAAAACTGATCGCGGAGGGTCTGATCACTGCGGAGGAGGACCAGCGGCTGGTCGACATCTACCGCGAATCCCTCGATCGCGGCGAACCTCTGGTAAGCAGCCTGGTGTCGGAGCCCAACAAGTCCCTGTTCGTCGACTGGTCACCCTACCTGGGACACGACTGGACCCTGCAGGCCGATACCGGCATGGATCTTCAGGAGCTCCAGGCGCTGGCCCATGACACCAACGTCGCGCCGGACAACTTTCCGCTGCAGCGCCAGGTGCAGAAAATTCTCGAAGACCGGCGCAAAATGGCCGCCGGCGCCATGGCGGTCAACTGGGGATTTGCCGAAACCCTCGCCTACGCCTCCCTGTTGAAGCAGGGTTACCCAATACGCATCACGGGTCAGGATGTCGGCCGCGGGACCTTCTCTCACCGTCACGCGGTGCTGCACAACCAGAAAGACGAGAGCATCTGGATACCGCTGCAGCACGTCGGCGAGGACCAGGCCAAATTCGTAATTTATGACTCCCTGCTGTCGGAGGAGGCGGTGCTGGCCTTCGAATACGGTTATGCCACAACCATGCCCAGGGGCCTGGTCATCTGGGAAGCCCAGTTCGGCGACTTCGCCAACGGCGCCCAGGTGGTCATCGATCAGTTCATTACCAGCGGCGAGCACAAATGGTCGCGTCTTTGCGGTCTCACCATGCTACTGCCCCACGGTTACGAAGGCCAGGGCCCGGAACACTCGTCCGCGCGACTCGAGCGGTTCATGCAGCTGTGCGCCGAGCACAATATCCAGGTGTGCATGCCGACCACGCCGGCGCAGGTTTATCACATGCTGCGCCGCCAGGCGATCCGCCCCCTGCGCAAGCCGCTGATCGTCATGTCGCCCAAGAGCCTGCTGCGCCACAAGGAGGCCATTTCGACGATTGATGAGCTGGCCGAGGGCCATTTCCACAACGTCCTGGACGAGACCGATGAACTCGACGGGTCAAAGGTGGAACGCATCATCCTCTGCAGCGGCAAGGTCTTTTACGATCTGCGCAACGCGCGCCGGGAGCGGGAGATCGACAATATCGCCATACTCCGACTGGAGCAGTTGTATCCGTTCCCCGAGGAAGAAATGCTCCAGATTCTGAGCGGCTACCCCAACATCACCGATGCAATCTGGTGCCAGGAAGAACCGATGAACCAGGGAGCCTGGTACGCAAGCCAGCACCATATGCGCAGGGTTATTCACAGCCACAACAGGGATGTGTACCTCCGCTACGTCGGCCGTGAACCGTCGGCGGCGCCGGCCGCCGGGTACATGAAGCTGCACCTCGAGCAGCAGGAGCAATTTATCAACGAAGCCCTGGCGCCCTGCGAGCCCGGGGATTGATAGCAGCGTTCAGTGATAGCAGAAGATAAGGAATCAGAATGGCTATTGAAATAAAGGCACCCGCCTTCCCGGAATCGGTGGCGGACGGTGAAGTGGCCGCCTGGCACAAGAAGGAGGGTGATGCCGTCTCCCGCGATGAGCTGATCGTCGAAATCGAGACGGACAAGGTCGTCATGGAGGTGGTGGCGCCGGAGGACGGTGTGCTCACGGCGATTCACGCCCAGGAGGGCGATACCATCGAGAGCGAACAGCTGCTGGCGACCCTGGAGCAGGGAGATGCTGCCGGCGCAGGCAGCGCGGCCACGAGCGCACCCGCACCCGCTGAAAGCGATGCAGCGGCGGAAGGCCGCGACGCGCAAGAGGGCAACGAGGCCGGTTTGCTGGGGCCGGCCGCCCGCCAGCTGGTGGAGGAACACCGCCTGGATGTCGCCGCTATCTCCGGCACCGGTAAAAAGGGCCGTATCACAAAGGAAGACGTGCTCAACTACCTGAAGACCCGGGAAGAGGCGCCCAAAGCCAGGGAGGTGGCAGCCCCGGCGCCCTCGGCAGCGATGGAACCGGCACCGCTCGGCCCCTCCAGCGAACGGGTCGAGAAGCGTGTGCCCATGACGCGGATGCGGGCGAAGATAGCCGAGCGCCTGCTGGATGCGAGTCAACAGACCGCGATGCTCACCACGTTCAATGAGGTGAACATGGCGCCCGTCATGGCGTTGCGCAACAAGTACAAGGACCAGTTCGAGAAAACCCACAACGGCACACGGCTGGGTTTCATGGGCTTTTTCGTCAAGGCGGCCTGCGAGGCGCTCAAGCGATTCCCCGAAGTGAATGCCTCTATCGACGGCAATGACATCGTCTACCACGGCTACCAGGATATCGGCGTGGCGGTATCCACGGAGGGCGGGCTCGTCGTCCCGGTGCTGCGGGACGCGGATTTCATGAGCCTGGCGGATATCGAGGCTGCCATCAGGGACCTCGGGCTTCGCGCCCGCGACAAGAAATTGACCATCGAGGATATGACCGGGGGCACCTTCACCGTTTCGAATGGCGGTGTATTCGGCTCCCTGTTGTCGACCCCGATATTGAATCCGCCACAGACCGGCATCCTGGGTATGCACAAGATACAGGATCGCCCCATGGCTGTTGACGGTGAGGTAGTGATTCTGCCGATGATGTACCTCGCGCTCTCCTATGACCACCGGCTCATCGACGGCAAGACCGCGGTGCAGTTCCTGGTGGCGATCAAGGACCTGATCGAGGACCCGGCACGCATACTGCTGCAGCTGTAGGCCACGATGGCCCGCTCTGCAAACTGACTTCAAACAGGAAACAGCATGTCTGACAAATACGATGTGGTAGTTATCGGTGCGGGCCCGGCGGGCTATGTGGCCGCCATCAAGGCCGCCCAGCTCGGTCTTTCGACGGCCTGCGTTGAGCAGTGGCTCGATGACAGCAACGAGATTCGCCTGGGTGGCACCTGCCTCAACACCGGGTGCATCCCGTCGAAGGCCCTGCTCGACAGCAGCCAGAAATTTGCCGAGGCGCGGGACCACTTCGCCGTGCACGGCATCGGCGTCCAGGACCCGACCATGGATGTCGCGGCCATGCTCAAGCGCAAGCAGAAAATCGTCGACCAGCTCACCGGCGGCATTGCGGGCCTGTTCAAGCACAACGGCGTGACCGCGGTCTCCGGCACGGGCAGGCTGCTGTCCGGCCCCCGCGTGGAAGTGACCGATCGGGACGGCAAAGTGCAGGAGCTGGAGGCCGGCCACGTGATCATTGCGGCGGGCTCACTGCCGATCAATATACCCCCGGCGCCGGTAGACGACGACGTCATCGTCGATTCGACCGGGGCCCTGGAGTTAACCGAAGTGCCGGAACGCCTCGGCGTCATCGGTGCCGGCGTCATCGGCCTGGAACTCGGCAGCGTCTGGGGCCGCCTCGGCGCCGAGGTGATTATTCTGGAAGCGCTGGACGAGTTCCTGCCGATGATGGACATGCAGGTCGCAAAAGAAGCGGCAAAGATATTCAAGAAGCAGGGACTGGATATCAGGCTCGGTACCCGGGTGACCGGCACCGAGATCAAGAAAGGCAAGGTAACAGTGACATTCTCCACGGCAGACGGCGAGCAGAGTGAGCAGTTCGACAAGCTCATCGTCGCGGTCGGGCGCCGACCCCGTTCCGAGGAGTTGTTCAGCTCCGATAGCGGTGTGACGCTGGATGAGCGCGGTTTTATTTTCGTCAACGACTTCTGCGAAACGGAAGCGCCCCGGGTCTATGCCGTCGGGGATGTCGTCCGGGGGCCGATGCTCGCGCACAAGGGTTCGGAAGAGGGCGTGATGGTAGCCGAGCGGATCGCCGGGAAGCCGGCGCAGATGAATTATGACTGCATCCCCTCGATCATCTATACCCATCCCGAGATTGCCTCCGTCGGTAAAACGGAGCAGGAGCTGAAGGCTGACGGCATACCCTACAAAGCTGGCGTCTTCCCCTTTTCGGCGAGCGGCCGCGCCCTGGCCGCCAACGATTCCGACGGGCTGGTCAAATTGCTGGCCCACGAGGAGACAGACCGGATTCTGGGGGCCCACATCGTGGGACCTTCGGCGGCGGATCTGGTGCAGCAGGTGGTGATCGCCATGGAGTTCGGCTCCAGCGCCGAGGACCTGGCCCTTACCGTGTTCGGGCATCCGACCCTCTCCGAGGCGGTGCACGAGGCGGCACTGGCAGTGGATGGCCACGCCATTCACATCGCCAATCGCAAGAAGCGAAAATAGCATTCAGCCGCATGCGGAGAATGGCGGTGGAGGCCCATGTATCCGGGCCTGAAGGGGGGTTAATCGGCGACGTTTCAATGCCGGCTGCCCGCGTACTTATCGATAACAGTGACAGAAAACAGGACAGAGCATGAACCTTCACGAGTATCAGGGTAAACAGCTGTTTGCCAACTATGGTTTGCCGGTCTCCAAGGGCTGCGCGGTAGATTCACCTCAGGAAGCGGTCGAGGCGGCAGACATGATCGGCGGCGACATGTGGGTCGTCAAGGCGCAGGTACACGCCGGCGGCCGCGGCAAGGCGGGTGGCGTGAAACTGGTCAAGACCAAGGATGAGATCCGCGATTTCGCCCACCACTGGCTGGGTAAAAACCTGGTGACGTACCAGACCGACGAAAACGGGCAACCGGTCAGCAAGGTTCTGGTGGAATCCTGCACCGATATTGCAGAAGAGCTCTATCTTGGCGCTGTGGTCGACCGCTCTTCCCGCCGCATCGTCTTCATGGCGTCCACCGAGGGCGGCGTTGAGATCGAGAAAGTGGCCGAGGAAACCCCGGACAAGATACTGCGCGCGACCATCGATCCGCTGGTCGGTGCCCAGCCCTACCAGGGCCGCGAACTCGCTTTCAAGCTCGGCCTGCAGGGCGACCAGGTGAAGCAGTTCGTGAAGATCTTCATGGGCCTGGCCCAAATGTTCGAGGAGAAGGACCTCGCACTGATTGAGATCAACCCGCTCGTCATCACCGAACAGGGCAACCTCCACTGCCTCGATGCCAAAATCGGCGTAGACGGCAATGCGCTCTACCGCCAGGACGAGTTGCGGGCCTGGCACGACCCGAGCCAGGAGGATCCCCGGGAGGCGCACGCCGCTCAGTGGGAACTCAACTACGTGGCCCTCGATGGCAATATCGGCTGCATGGTGAACGGGGCCGGCCTCGCCATGGGCACCATGGACATCGTCAAATTGCACGGCGGTGCCCCCGCCAACTTCCTGGACGTGGGCGGTGGCGCCACCAAGGAGCGCGTCACCGAGGCCTTCAAGATCATTCTTTCCGATGACAAAGTGAAGGCGGTCCTGATCAATATCTTCGGCGGGATCGTGCGCTGCGACCTGATTGCCGAGGGTGTGATCGGGGCGGTCGAGGAGGTGGGCGTGACTGTGCCTGTGGTGGTGCGCCTGGAGGGTAATAACGCGGAGCTGGGCAAGAAGGCTCTCGAAGAGAGTGGATTGAACATCATTGCTGCCACCAGCCTTACGGATGCTGCACAACAGGCGGTGAAAGCGGCGGGAGGAGCGGCATAATGAGTATCCTGATCAACAAGAGCACCAAGGTCATCTGCCAGGGCTTCACCGGCTCGCAGGGCACCTTTCACTCGGAGCAGGCCATTGCCTATGGCACCAAAATGGTCGGCGGTGTCACCCCCGGCAAGGGCGGCCAGGAGCACCTCGGGCTGCCGGTATTCAACACGGTGGCCGACGCGGTCGATGCCACCGGCGCCGACGCCTCGGTCGTCTACGTGCCGGCCCCTTTCTGTAAAGACTCGATCCTGGAGGCGGCGAGCAGCGGTATCAAGCTGATCGTCTGTATCACGGAGGGCATCCCCACCCTGGACATGCTGGAGGCCAAGGTCAAATGTGACGAGCTGGGTGTGCGCGTGATCGGACCCAACTGCCCGGGTGTCATCACCCCGGGCGAATGCAAGATCGGTATCATGCCCGCGGACATTCACCTGCCTGGCAAGGTGGGCATCGTCTCCCGCTCGGGTACCCTGACTTACGAGGCGGTCAAGCAGACCACGGACGCGGGCTACGGCCAGTCTACGGTGGTGGGCATCGGCGGCGACCCCATTCCGGGATCCAACTTCATCGATATCCTGACCATGTTCGAAAAGGACACGGCCACGGAAGCGATCGTCATGATCGGCGAGATCGGCGGCACGGCGGAGGAGGAGGCGGCGGCCTTCATCAAGGCCAATGTCAGCAAGCCGGTGGTCTCCTACATCGCCGGTGTCACGGCGCCGAAGGGCAAGCGCATGGGCCATGCGGGAGCCATTATCTCCGGCGGCAAGGGCACCGCGGACGAGAAGTTCGCCGCTCTGGAAGACGCGGGCGTCAAGACGGTCCGCAGCCTGGCCGATATCGGCGCGGGGCTGGCCGAGATTACCGGCTGGTAACGGTCTCCCGGCTTCTTTCTGGAAAAGGCTCATCATCTGATGGGCCTTTTTTCTTTGTTTTCCTGCAACCGCGCTGGGGCGGCGGCTTTCCCCCTGCCGGGAACCGCTACGAGCACGTACCCGATAAAGCGGGGCAGGCTCTCCAGGTGGATTTAGCGTGTCCCGCGCAACCATATGTACCACGCCCGCTGCGTAGCGGAGCATTAACCGAACCAAATTTGCCGTCCAGTGGCTTGAAATCGGCATGATCCGGCCCCATCTGACGATTACTTATACAATCAAACCAACCTCACGACACCGAACAAGAGGGGCCAAAATGACCGCTGATGTGAGCAAAGAGACACTGGGTTTCCAGACCGAGGCGAAGCAGCTGCTTCACCTGATGATCCACTCCCTGTACAGCAACCAGGAGATTTTCCTCCGGGAGCTGATATCCAACGCTTCCGACGCCATCGACAAGCTGCGCTTTGCCGCGCTCTCCGATGAGTCGCTGCTCGAGGGTCAGGGGGACTTCCAGGTGCATGTCGAGGTGGACAAGGACGCCGGGACGGTCACCATCAGCGACAACGGTATCGGGATGAACCGGGAGGAGGTGATCGAGAATCTCGGCACGATCGCCAAATCCGGGACTGCGGCGTTCCTGGAGAGCCTGACCGGTGACCAGCGCAAGGATTCCCAGCTGATCGGGCAGTTCGGGGTCGGTTTCTACTCCGCTTTCATCGTGGCCGAGCGGGTCGAGGTGCATACCCGCAAGGCGGGGGATGATCCCGAGGCGGGAGTGCTGTGGGAGTCCCACGGTGAGTCAGAGTTTTCTATCGAGCCCAGGCCGAAAGAGAGCCGTGGTACCAGTATCACGCTGTTCCTGAAAAAGGATTGCGAGGATTTCGCGGACGATTTTCGCGTGCGCAGCGTCATTCGCAAGTATTCCGACCACATCTCCGTCCCGGTCATGATGCCCAAGCCCCCCGCGCCGCCGGCAGAGGGCGAGGAGAGCGAGGAGCAGGCTGCGGCGACCGAGGTCGAGTACGAGGCCGTCAACCAGGCCACGGCCCTGTGGACGCGCAGCCGCAGCGACATCAGCGAAGAGGAGTACAAGGAGTTCTACAAGCACGTCTCCCACGACTTTGACGACCCGCTGACCTGGAGCCACAACAAGGTGGAGGGGAAGCTGGAGTACACCAGCCTGCTGTACATTCCGAAACGGGCGCCCTTCGACCTCTGGAACCGGGATGTGGCCCGGGGTCTTAAGCTGTATGTCCAGCGCACCTTCATCATGGACGACGCCGAGCAGTTCCTGCCGCTCTATCTGCGTTTCGTCAAAGGCGTGGTGGATTCCAATGACCTGCCACTGAACGTTTCCAGGGAGCTTCTGCAGCAGGATGCGTCCGTGGACTCCATGCGCAGCGCACTCACCAAGCGGGTGCTCGACATGCTGGGCAAGCTGGCCAAGGCCGGGGGCGATGACTACGCCACGTTCTGGAAGGAGTTCGGCCAGGTTCTGAAGGAGGGACCGGCTGAAGACTTCGCCAACAAGGAGAAGATCGCCAAACTGCTGCGCTTCAGCACGACCCATACCGACAAGCCGGAGCAGGACCAGTCACTGGATGACTATGTGGCGCGCATGCAGGAGAAACAGGACAAGATCTATTACGTGGTCGCGGAGAATTTCAATACCGCCCGAAACAGCCCCCATCTGGAATTCTTCCGCAAGAAGGGCATCGAGGTGCTGTTGCTCAGCGATCGGATCGATGACTGGCTGATGAACCACCTGAGTGAGTTCGACGGCAAGAAACTGCAGGACGTCGCCCGTGGCGCCCTCGATCTCGAGGCCGATTCCGAGGAGGAGAAGGCGGAGCGTGAAAAACTTGCGAAGGAGAGCGAGGCGCTGGTGGAACGGCTCGGCAAGGTACTGGAGGACAGGGTGACCGAGGTGCGTGCCACCAACCGGCTCACCGATTCCCCGGCCTGTCTGGTTGTCGGTGACTACGACATGGGCGCTCAGATGCGCCGCATCATGGAAGCGGCAGGCCAGCCGGTACCCGAGAGCAAGCCGATCCTGGAGATCAATCCGGGGCACCCACTGGTACAGATGCTGGACAGGGAAGCGGACGAGGATCGCTTCGCCGACCTGGCGACCATCGTCTTCGAGCAGGCCAGTCTCGCCGAGGGCGGTCAGCTGGAGGACCCCGCTGCCTACGTCTCCCGGCTCAACAAGCTGTTGCTCGAGATGAGCCGGGGCTAATCTGGCGGCAGGCCGGCCGGCAACTGGTCCGCCGGCCAATCCGAGCCGTAACTTCGGTTAGGATGACCGACAGGCGGAGGGTCAATTTGTCACGGGTGGAGAGTTTATGATCGCAACCATCTGGCGGCACGGAGAGGCGGGCAGTGCACCGTCCGACGAGAAGCGGGAGCTGACCGCAGCCGGGACCGACGACGTGGGTTATGGCTGTCACCAGTTTCACGATATCTGTCATAGCCGGTCGCTGCCCCATCCGGATCTTATTCTGCACAGCCGGTGGACGAGAACCACCCAGACCGCAGAGATCCTCGCCACCGCGTTCACCCACGCCGGCCTGCGCTCACTGGACGCCCTGATCCCGGGCAGTGACGTGCGCAGCGTTGACGCGGCGCTCAGCGCCCTGCAGCACGCCTCGCACGCGCCGGAGCATGTTGTGCTGGTTTCCCACCAGCCCCTGGTGTCACGCCTGGTAGACCACTACCTGGGCGAGGCGGGTCGGGTGCCGGCGCTCTCGCCCGGCGGGCTGGTGACCCTGCAGCTGCACGTCCCGGCCCGTGGTTGCGGGCAGCTTCTGTTCTGGGCCCTCCCGCCTGACTACGAGACAGGCGTATGAGCTCCTCCGGGCCGCGCGCCCACTGCTGGCAGGTGAATGGCCTCACCGTGTCGGGTCTGAGCTGGGGAGAACCCGGTGCCAGCCCGCTCCTCGCCCTGCATGGGTGGCTGGACAACGCCGCCAGCTTCAGCCTGCTTGCGCCGTTGCTGGCGGATCACCACGTGGTGGCCCTGGATCTCACCGGGCACGGGCAGAGCGACTGGCGCTGCGCCAATGCCACCTACCAGATCTGGGATGATCTGCCGGAGATCCTCGGTGTGGCGGGCGCATTGGGCTGGCAGGATTTCAGTGTGATGGGCCACTCCCGCGGTGCGATCATCGGCGCCCTGCTGGCTGCGACGGTCCCGGAGCGGGTTCCGCGCCTGGTACTGTTGGACGCGATTATGCCGGAACCGTTGGGTGAAGCTGCATTCCCGGAGCAGATGCGCCGTTTCCTGGAAGACAAGGCGCGCCTGCAGGCCCGTAAAAGCCGGGTCTACGACACGGTGGAGCAGGCGGCGGCGAGTCGCCGGGAGCGGGGTCTCTCCGCATTGGCAGCACGGCTTCTCGTCGAACGGAATCTCAGACCGTGCGATGGCGGCGTCACCTGGACCACGGATCCGCGCCTGCAGGGTGCCTCGGCCGTGAAATTGACTGACGGCCAGATTCAGGCAGTATTGTCGCGACTTGCCATGCCGACCCTGCTGATGCTTGCAGAGGGCGGTCCGGACCGGATCCGTGAAATGACTGAGTTGGCCCGGCGGCACGTACCTGATCTAGAGGTGGCCACCGTCTCCGGCGGTCACCATTTTCACATGGAGACCGGCGTTACCGGCGTCGCCGGTAAAATACGACGGTTCCTGCATGGATGACGCAAATTGGAAAGTATGTAATGACTCGCGATAGAGGACTGCAGCAACTTCTCCGGAGTGTGCTGGCAGGCTTTCTCCTGATGCTGGCCGGCGCTGCGCAGGCAGCCGACCCGGAGAAACTGCTGAATGAACTGGATGACTATCCGCATGCCCGCTCCGTGGATACCGGCACCGCCCACGTCATCGATCACGAGATCGGTCTGGGCGCGATACAGAAAGTGCGCGGCGCCTGGCGCTTCAAGGAGAGCGAGCGGGTGACGGGTCAGCTTCTGCGCCATACCTGGCAGATCGTCGACGGATTTTCCTCGCGGGAGGTCATGGATGAGCTGATCGCGGCCGTGCGTGAAGCCGGGGGGACGGAACTGCTCTTCAGCTGCGATGGCCGCTCCTGCGGCCGCGCCGTGCAGTGGGCCAACCGCGTATTCGGACAGCGAGTCCTGTACGGCAGGGAGGGGGACCAGGCCTACCGCGTGTTCAGGCTGAACTGGGATCGGGAGTACCGTCTGGTGGTCTATGCCGCGGTGCGCACCGAGGACCGCCAGTACCTGCACGTGGAGCTGCTGAGGGTCGAGAACAAAGACCCGGACCTGCTCGAGTTCGAGGGGTAGTTGGCGGGCGGGCGCCTAGACCCGCATCTGCAGCAGTGCCAGAAACTCCTCGCGGGTTTTCTGGGAACTGCGGAAACTTCCCAGCATGGCGGAGGTTTTCATCACCGAGTTCTGCTTTTCCACCCCGCGCATCATCATGCACATGTGCCGGGCCTCGATGATCACCCCGACACCCTCCGCGCCGGTGACGTCCATGATGGTCTCGGCGATCTGCATGGTCAGGGACTCCTGGATCTGCAGCCTGCGGGCGAAGACATCCACGATGCGCGCCACCTTCGACAGGCCCAGTACTCTCCCCGTGGGGATATAGGCGACGTGGCACTTGCCGATGAACGGCAGCAGGTGGTGCTCGCAGAGGGAGTAGAGTTCCACGTCCTGTACCAGGATCATTTCACTGGAGTCCGAGGGGAAGAGCGCCTCGTTGACCACCTCGTCAACGGACTGCCGGTAACCCCGGGTCAGGAATTCAAAGGCACTGGCGGCCCGCTTCGGCGTGTCACGCAGTCCCGGTCGATCGAGGTCCTCGCCCACCGCTTCGATGATGCGCGCCCAGTGTTCTTCCACAGGTGCTACTCCCTGGTAGTGACATACAGCGGATCGTGAAAATCCCGCAGCCGGCTTGATAGTACCAACCCGCCGCAGGCAGGGCAATCTGGGTACAGCGGGCACCCTGATCGGTTACACTGGCGCCATGCGATCCCCCCCTGAACTACAGGCGCGACCGGCGACGGTCGGCGAGGCGCTGGAATACTGCGCAGAGGCACTCGAGGCAAGTGGCGCCTGTTTCGGCCATGGCACGGACAATGCCTGGGACGAGGCCGTTCAGCTCGTGCTGGCCGTCGCGAACCTGCCGGTCGATGCCGATGACAGCGTGCTGCCCCTGGCGCTGGATGAGGCGCAGTCGGCACGGCTGCAGGCGCTGCTCCGGCGTCGCACCGGTGAACGCGTTCCGTTGCCGTACCTGCTCGGTCGCGCCTGGTTTGCCGGTCTCGAATTTCGCTGCGATGAGCGGGCGATCATCCCCCGCTCCCCCCTGGCCGAGCTGATCCTGAACGATTTCCGTCCGTGGTACGCCGGGCCGCCCCCGCGGCGTATCCTCGACCTATGCTGCGGCGGGGGCTGCATCGGCCTGGCAGCCGCGCACTATGCTCCCGGGGCTGTGGTCGATCTCGTGGACATCGACCAAGGCGCGTTGGAACTCGCCGCCGAAAACGCCGCCGCTCTGGGGCTCGCAGACCGCGTGCGTATCATCCGCTCCGACCTGTTCGCGGCGCTCCCGCAGGGCCGGTATGACCTCATTCTCAGCAACCCTCCCTACGTCGACGCCGCAGACCTTGCGACCATGCCCGCAGAGTACCACCATGAGCCTGAGCGGGCCCTGGGCTCCGGGCCCGATGGCCTCGACCTGACCAGACAGATCCTCGACGGCGCCGGTGATTTCCTGGCAGACGGTGGGTTGCTGGTGGTCGAGGTGGGCAACAGCGGGGCGGCCCTGGAGCGGGCCTTTCCCACGGTGCCGTTCACCTGGCTCGAGTTCGAGCGGGGCGGTCACGGGGTGTTCGCGCTGACCGCGGTGGAGATGCAGGAATACCGCGCCAGCCTGCGCTATCAGGCTGTATAATAGCCGGCTTTGATTCACGGTTACGCGGATTCGGCATGGCGGGCAATAGCATTGGCAAACTTTTCACGGTGACCAGCTTCGGCGAGAGCCACGGTGCCGCACTGGGCTGTATCGTTGACGGCTGCCCCCCCGGGCTGGAGCTGTCCGCGGCGGACATGCAGCGGGACCTGGACCGCCGCAAGCCGGGGACCTCCCGCTTCACCACCCAGCGCCGCGAGGCGGACGAGGTGCGCATCCTGTCCGGCGTATTCGAGGGCCGAACCACCGGCACGCCCATCGGTCTGCTGATCGAGAATACTGACCAGCGTTCCAAGGATTATTCGAACATCGCCAATACCTTTCGTCCCGCCCACGCGGATTACACCTACACCCAGAAGTACGGCTTTCGCGACTACCGTGGGGGAGGGCGGTCATCCGCGCGGGAAACAGCGATGCGGGTAGCGGCCGGGGCTATCGCAAAGAAATACCTGGCCGGGCGCTACGGTATCCAGGTTCGCGGTTACCTCGCGCAGCTCGGGCCCATCGTCACCGACGCCCTGGACTGGGATGTGGTCGAGACCAACCCCTTTTTCTGCCCCGATCCGGGCAAGGTGCCCCTGATGGAGGAATTCATGGCGGCGCTCAACAAGCGGGGCGACTCCGTCGGCGCCAGGATCAACGTGGTCGCCTCCGGTGTCATGCCGGGTCTCGGGGAACCCGTGTTCGACCGGCTGGACGCGGACATAGCCCACGCGATGATGGGCATCAACGCCGTCAAGGGCGTGGAGATAGGGGCCGGGTTTGCCGCGGTCGGGCAGCATGGCAGTGAACACCGCGACCTCCTCACGCCTGACGGTTTTATCGGCAACAACGCGGGGGGGATTCTCGGGGGGATCTCGAGCGGCCAGGACATCACCGTCAGCATCGCCCTCAAACCCACCTCCAGCATTCGCCAGCCCGGCGCCACGATCGACACCGCCGGAGCCGCGATGGAGATGGCCACGCATGGGCGCCACGACCCCTGCGTCGGAATCCGCGCCACGCCCATCGCGGAAGCGATGCTGGCGCTGGTGCTGATGGACCACGTTCTGCGCCACCGGGCCCAGAACATGGATGTGCAGTGTGACACCCCTGTCATACCGGCCGCCGCGCCCGGCCCGAAACCCGGCCGCTAGAGAGCGCTGTTTTGAGCAGGGCCAGCCGGCGTTACTATCGCACGATACTGCTCGGGATACTGGCCCTGGGCACCCTGGTCTGGGTCGCCGTCGATCAGTTCGGCGTGCCGCCCGGTGACCTGGCTGACCTGTTTCTCGCCACGCTGCTGGTCGTGTCGCTGGTCATCGGCGCCGCTGCGCTGGTGGCGCTGCTGTGGGTGGGACTGCGCCGCCTGCGCCGGCGCCGCTGAGCACTTCAGCCGCCGGGTGTATCGCGTTCCGGCCTGTCGCGCCGGTCTAGACATAATGGCCCGCCCTCAGGGTAGGTGGGTCCATTCCAATTGATTTGCTGAAGAGGCCTGCCTCCCACAGTATCGTGGGTTGCGCACCGGAGTGCGCCTATCCACATGCAGAACGCCCAGAGGCGATATCTGCAGCAATGTACAGGAGGCAGACCATGAACAAGTCTATCACGGGTTTTGTTGGACTGGATGTGCACGCCACATCCACAGCTATCAGCTTTGCCGCCGTCGGGCGGACCAAGCCGCGCTTCGTGGGCACGGTCGGCGCGAAGCGCCCGCAGTTAACCAAGGCGCTCGCCCAGCTTGGGAAGCCAGAGTCCCTGGTGGTCGTCTATGAGGCCGGACCTTGTGGCTACAAGCTGGCCCGGGAACTCGCCGACCAGGGCTACCAGTGTGAGGTGGTCGCGCCGGCGAAGATCCCGCGCAGTCCAGGGGACCGGGTCAAGACGGACCGGCGTGATGCTCTGCAACTGGCCAGTCTCGCCCGAGCGGGTGCCCTGGCGCCGGTGGTGATTCCGGACGCACGGGACGAGGCGATCCGGGATCTGTCCCGGGCGCGGGAGGACGCTGTGCGAGCGCGCCTGAAAGCCCGCCAGCAGCTCAAGGCCCTGTTGCTGCGTCACGGCCGGCGCTATACCGGCAAGACCTCCTGGACGGCGGCGCATGAACGCTATCTGGCAGAACTCACGTTCGATCACCCAGCCCAGGATATAGCCTTCACCGAGTACCGCCAGGCGGTGGCAGAGAGCCAGGCGCGGGTTGAACGCCTGACACAGGCCCTCGCGCAGCAGGTCGAACAGTGGCGGATGCGACCTGTGGTGTCCGCCTTGATGACCTTGCGCGGACTCGACCTCGTTGCTGCGACAACGCTGGTCGCCGAGCTCGGCGATCTCCGTCGCTTCGCCCGGCCCCGCGAGCTGATGGGGTATCTGGGACTGGTGCCCAGCGAGCACTCCAGTGGCGCCAGGCGGTGTCTCGGAGCAATTACCAAGACTGGTAACGGCCATGCCCGGCGGGTGCTGGTTGAAGCGGCCTGGAACTACCGCTTCCCTGCCCGGATCAGCCGTATCTTGCAGGTGCGTCAGGAGAATCAGCCGGCGGAGGTCCGGGCCATCGCCTGGCGCGCACAACTCCGCTTGTGTCATCGCTATCGCCGTCTCAGTGCCCGTGGGCTGCAGCACAACAAGGTCTGCGTGGCTATCGCCCGCGAACTGCTCGGCTTCATCTGGGATATCGGCCAGCACGTCGCGCCTGAAGCCTGAAGCCTGAAGCCTCAGCCCTACGCCAGGAGGTGAGCCATGATGAACTGAGATTGGCGCGACACACTGTATCGGGAACGCGATGCGCGGACACGGTGAGGGGAACCCTCGGGCGGGCTATGTGGGCATCGGGGTATGAGCCGCGATGATCCCCGTCACTAGAGCGAGGCAGCCCCACGACGTATCTCTGTCATGCGGTAACCAACCCGCGAATATCAGCGTGATCCATCGTCGTATAAAGCTCCGCGCGTCGCGTTCCTGATTCAGTGTGATAATCTCTCAAGCAATCGCAGGTAGCGTGAACCTTCGCGAGGAAACGGTGCGGGCTACTTGACAAGGGTGGGCCATATCAGCCCGCAAATCTCACCGTTGAATTGAAATAGGCCTCTGTCTGGTGCATAAAGTAAGAGCCGGCAAGCACTTACGAAGCACAAGAGGCAGAGGCCTATGGATACACAGTGTAATCCCACTCAGCTTGAATTTCACGCCTTAGGTCGACGGGATGTGGTGGGCCGCTTCGATGGCGGCCGGATCACCTCCGATGGTGGTGGCCTGCTGCTGCGGGAGGTCGATCAGTGTCTTGGCCTGTTGAATCGTCTGGCCGCCTGCTTCACCGATTACCGCAATCCCAACAGCATTGAACATAGCGTGCAGGCCCTGGTGGCCCAGCGGATCTATGGTCTGGCCCTGGGCTACGAGGATCTCAATGATCACGATGCACTGCGGGCCGACAGTGTCCTGGCGCTGCTGGTGGGCAAACAGGATCTGACTGGTGAACACCGCGCACGGGAGCAAGACCGGGGCAACCCTCTGGCCGGCTCAAGCACTCTGAACCGACTGGAGCTCAGTGATCCGGCCTCGGCGGCGGGGCACCGCTACAAGAAGATCGCGGCGGACCCGGCGGCGCTGGATCGCCTGTTGGTGGACCTGTTTATCGAGTCCTACGAGAAGCCGCCCCGGGAGATCTGGCTGGACCTGGATGCCACGGACGATCCACTGCATGGTCATCAGGAAGGCCGATTCTTCCACGGGTACTACCGGTGCTACTGCTATCTGCCGCTGTATATCTTCGAAGACAATGACGTGTCTTACCTGCTGGGATTTGCCCGTAATAAGCGGTTGAACCGCGCCCTGGGCCGGGAGATGCATCTGGCGCAGATTGAGCATGAGCGTACCGGCAAGGCGGCCCGCCGGTTCCGTGACTTCCGCTACCGTACCCGCAGCAGCTGGTCCCGTGAGCGTCGTGTGGTGGGAAAGGCGGAATATCTCCCCGGCAAGGCGAACCCGCGGTTCGTGGTCACCAATCTGCCCCTACGCCGGGCGGGTGCAAGACGCCTCTATGAAGACCTGTACTGCGTGCGCGGGGAGATGGAAAACCGCATTAAGGAACAGCAACTGGGACTGTTTGCCGACCGCACCAGCACGGCGACGATGCGGGCTAACCAACTACGGTTGTACTTCTCCTCGTTTGCCTATGTGCTGATGCACGGTTTGCGCCGGCTGGGGCTGGAGGGTACCCAGCACGCCAGAGCGCAGTGTACGACCATCCGCCTGAAGCTGTTGAAAATCGGTACCCGCATCAACATCACGGTGCGCAGGGTCTGGCTCTCGTTCTCGGAAGCCTACCCCTACGCCAGTGACTTCGCGCAGATCCTCGCCAACGTGCGACGGTACCCGGCCTGGGCGCCACCGGGATAACCCTCACTGCTTACGGGTAATGACGTGGCCGGCGATGCTTACCGGCCAGGCAGGTCTATGTCCGGGGAGTGGCCAGAACGGGATCGACGACGTGATAACCGCTGAAAGAGACACGCCAGCGGCATTCGGGCCTCACCGGACATGCGCCATCTCGCCCAGAAGGGCCGAGATCACCGAAACTGGACGTCAGATCTGTCTCCCCATTAAATCGGTGAGCGAACCGGGTTAGTTGTTACATTTTTATTTCTTTCATCCGCCGGGCTGGTTATGGCAAAGAGGATGGATTCCCCAGGTGCCGTATATACTATGACCAACTCGATTTCGAATAATGAAGTGCTGGTATT
>JARRPM010000042.1:0-46034 GCA_037382865.1 Halioglobus sp.
CTTTTCGATAGCTAAGGCAACCGGAGAGCCGGTGACCGGCTCCCGCGGGTGGATCAGGCCGCCTTGGAGATCCGCTCCTTGACGGAGTCTACCGCGTCTTCGATCTGGTCCTGGAGCTTGTTGAACTGCCCCTTGGCGTCATCGACCACTTCGTCGAAGTCGGGGGTTTCAATCTTCTCGAAACGCTTGGTCAGTTCCTTGCGCAGTTTGGCACCGCGCTTTTCCAGTTCCTTGACGCGCTTGTCGTTCTCTTTGCGCGCGGTGTCGAGGTTCTCCTGGATGGCATCGATGCTTTTGCCAATGATGCCAAGGTAGACATTCAGGGCTTTTTCAGCTGTCTGCTTTACGGAAACTTCGGCTTTCTTGGCAGCAGGGGCCTTTCTCGGTGCACTCTTCCTGGCGGTGGTCTTGCGCGCCGGCGCCTTCCTGGCAGTCGTCTTCTTCTTGGCAGTGGTGGTGTTGGCCATGGTCTTTCTCCCGGATCTTCAAATCAGTAGGTTTTACATCCTGGCTGCCGATGGCAACCGTTCATGAGCAAAACTACAGGGAAAAATTAGAATGTTCTGCCTAATTTCGGCAGTGCGGGGGAATATGGCAATTTTCACAATCCGGCGCGACCGGCACCGCGGCCGGATTCAGACGACGATAGACAACTGCTCGAAAATACGCGGCGCTGCCGCAGTGCGCAGCAGGCTGTGAGTGTCCCAGACGGCCCACTCCCCGACGATTTTCCCATTGGCGTCGTGGTGAGTGATGGTGATGCCGTCGATGGCAAGGGGCTCTCCGGTCTCCTCGTCCAGCAGCGCGTCCTCCGCGTCGCCGGTGACTATTGCGACCCAGCGGGTTGCCACCTTGTCCCCACTCGCGATCTGGTCCTCTATGAGGAACCGCATATCGAGGAAAATTCCCTTGTAGACCGCAATGAACTGCCTGTACTCCTCCAGGCCGTGGAGGGCATCGGTATGCGGCATGGGACGGGTGACGGCGTCCTCGGTCATCACCTCGGCGAGCTGGGAGAGGTTGCCCTCGGTCCAGACCTCCTCCAGCAACCGGCGCGCGCTGGTCATATTCTGTTCTGACATCCCGGGTATCTCCTCGTCGTCGATCAAGGCCAGGGTGGCAAATACAGGACTGCGCCCACCCTGTGTTCGATAAGATAGTTGAGGCAACGGGATATCGCCAGCAATAAATCGCCGCAGCGAGATCACCGGTCTGGCAATCTGCCCGGGGGGCTGCTATACCTTTTGACAGACGACCCGCCCTGCTCCGCTGAACCCAAGGGGAATGATTGCCATGACGACCAAGTCGCCCGAAATTCATACTGATCTGGAGCAGTGTGTGGAAGCGCTGCTCGGCAAGGTGGGGAAAAAAGTGGTCGTCGCCGGGGGGTTCGGGCGGCCACCGCACCTGTTCAACGAATTGTTCCGGCGGGCGAAGGAAGACCCGGCGATCGAGCTGACCATAATCACCGGCGCCTCATTCAGTCGGCCCGGGGGCAGCAATGACCTGGAAAAGCGATTTCTCGACCCTTTCGTGGACCGTGTTTTCGGCAACCTGCCCGAGCTGGAGTACGTCAAGCCCTATCTGAGGGGGCAGCTTCCCCCGAACATCGAGATCGTCGAGGTGTTCCTGCAGGCGGGCGGTTTTCTCAACAACCCGCACGCCCAGCAGAACTTCATCTACAGCAACTTCACCCACTGGTTACGGGACATGGTCGAGCAGGGCTGCAACGTTTTCAGCCAGATGACCTGCAAGCGGATGATCGACGGCCATCCCATGTACAGCATGAGTGGAGACGCCTATGCCCTGGACATCCTTCCGCGCCTGCAGCAGTTGCGCGACCGGGGCACGCCCGTGGCGGTGGTTGGCCAGATCAATGAAGAGCTCCCCTTCATGTATAACGACGCGATGGTGCCGCCGGAGACCTACGACCTGATCCTCGATAATCCCACCTACAGCCACACCCTGCTGGGCCCGCCGTCCCCGCCGGTGGATACCACCGATTACATGATCGGACTCAACGCCAGCAGCCTGCTTCCGGACGGCGGCACGCTCCAGATCGGAATCGGCTCACTGGGGGATGCCATAACCTACGGCTGTATCCTCCGCCACGAAGAGAACCAGCAGTATCGGTCCATCCTCTCCGAGTCGGGCGTCCTCGAACGGTTTGGCCACATCATCGATGAGATCGGGGGCACCGGCCCTTTCGAGAAAGGATTGTACGGTTCCACGGAGATGTTCGCCGACGGCTTCCGTCATCTCTACAACCACGGCATCCTCAAGCGCGAGGTCTACCCGGATGCGGCGTTGCAGCGCCTGGTCAACAGCGGGCAAATAAGCCAGGCGGTGACGCCGGAAAGCCTGGAATCGCTCGTGCAGGCTGGCGCGGTGGGGTCGAAACTGTCAGGAAAGGATGTGGAATTCCTGAAAAAATTCGGCATTTTCCGCGACGACGTCACCTTCGATGACGGCCTTCTGCGTACCGCCGGCGGACGGGAAATCGAGGCCGACCTGGGCGACGAGAAGGCGGCGGCGGGAATCGTGGAGCACTGCCTCGGAGAGAAACTCAAAGGCGGTATCGTCCTGCATGCCGGCTTTTTCCTCGGCCCGCAAGCCATGTACCAGCAGCTGCGCAGCATGCCCGAAGATGAGGCAAAGAAGATCTGCATGACCGATATCGCCTACGTCAACCAGCTGTATGGTTGCGAGGAGATTGCGCGCCTCCAGCGTCAGAACGCCCGTTTCATCAATACCACCATCATGGTCTCCCTGCTGGGTGCGGCCTGTTCCGACGGGCTGGACGACGGGCGCAAGATCAGCGGCGTGGGCGGTCAGTACAATTTCGTGGCTATGGCGCACGCACTCGAGGGCGCCCGCTCAGTGCTCATGTGCCGCAGCACACGCACCAAGGGGGATACGGTCACCTCCAATATCGTATGGAACTACGGGCACGCCACCATCCCCGCGCATCTGCGAGACGTCGTCGTCACCGAGTACGGCATCGCGATGCTGCGCGGGCAGCGGGAGAAGGATGTCGTGGCCAGGCTGCTGAATATTGCCGACTCCCGCTTCCAGGAGCAGCTGCTGCAACAGGCGAAAGACGCCGGCAAGATCGCCGGAAATTACGTCATACCAGATCAGTATCGCAACAACACTCCGGAGCGGCTGCAGCAGGTCGCAGACCGGTTCCGCAAGCGGGGTCTGTTCCCCACCTTTCCCTTCGGCACCGATTTTACCAGGGAGGAACTGGTGCTCAGCGAAGTCCTGCAGAGCCTGAAGGCAAGGATGGGCTCGCGCCGGGCACTGTTCAAGACACTGGCGGGAGCAGTCGGTGTGGCGCTGTCGCCACCCGCCGCCGCCACACCCTACCTGGCACGCATGGGACTCGATCAGCCCAGGGACCTAAAGGAATCGGCCATTCAGAAACTGATCGTCGCGGAACTGCGAAACACCGGGCATATCTGAAGCCGCCGCGACCCGCCGCCGGGTTTACTCGGGCAGTGCCCTGAGCCGCCTGGCAATGGTCTCGTAGAATTGATTCAACCCCTCGGCCCTGGTTGCAGCAGGGAACGGCCAGAGCTGGTTCATCCCGATGATGTCGTAATGGTCCCAGTTGCGAAGGACCCCCATATCGTTCCATTGCCCGGACCGGGAGCTGCCTGACCAGGGCACTATGCGGTCAGTCGAGCCCAGTGTGGGGCCGCGCATGGAGCGGGTATTGACGATACCGTCGTTCTCGAACCAGGTTGCGTCGATGGGAACCGGGTCGTCGCCGCGCCACATGCACTGCTCGGTACAGCTCCCCATCACGGTGCTGAGCCAGAAAAAGGCGGGCAGAAGCTGCCAGTCGCCCATCGCTCTGCCACCGATCACGGTCGGCATGCTCGACTCGGTGGACCAGGTGAAATAATCGATGTTGGGTTTGGCTGAGGTGCGACGATTCAGCTCCCGGGCGCCCTCCGGGGAAAGGTCGTAGAGACTGAAGTCCCTGGCTCGCATCGGGTCGTCACCGAGTACCCGCGCAATGTAGTCATCCATGGGCTCATCCACATCCCGCGCGAGAATTGCCCACTGGTCGAGCTTGAGGTCGTACAGCTCCTGCCCGGGCAAAGGCACCTGGTCGAGCATGCCGATAATACCGTCCAGTAGCAGGCGAAGCGCCGCCACCGAATCCGCCGCATTGGCCAGGGTCGTCCCGTCGTGGGGCGTCGCCAGCGTGGTCAGGCTCCGAACCCAGTCGCGCTTGCCGCCGAGAAACAGCGAATGGGGGCCGTCGCCGGGAGCATAGCCGGGAAAATCCCGCTCCCCGGCGTCTCCCTCATAGAGAAGCTCGATCAGGAGACGCGATGTCTGTCCGCCCATACTGTGAGCCAGCAAATGTATCTTGCGCCGCTTCCCGGCGCCGTCGAGGCCGCCCCAGCCGGGAAGCAGTCCCTCGTGCGAGCGCCCGAAGCGCGCATGCCTGTGCCGGGCGGCATGGGCCGCCCCATAATCGACCCGGCCGCCCTTTATGACGGCGTACAGTTCACAGGCCCGGTCCCAGTTACTCGAAACAGGCCCGACCGCCGCCGTGCGGGTTTGGTAGCCGCTGACATTGAGGTGCTCCTGCAGGTCACCGAGCCCACCCCAGTACCTGACCCTGCCCCCCAGTTCATCCCGCCCCCATCCGGTCCAGCCGTGGACAAGCACGATGGGATAACTGTTGGGCAGGGGGCCGGGCGCCTCGCCGGCGTGCAGGGCAAGGGACAGCAGCAAAAGCGGTAGAAAGACGGCTCTCCACACGGACAGGATCCTTTTTCAGATAACGACGTTATAGTGGCACCAGCGCAGGTGCGATCAGGCATCCTCGTTGCGCATCTGCTCGTACACCAGGTTCCTTTCGAGCTGCTCCACCCACTCGCGAAAGAGCTGGAGGGCGTGAGCGGGCGAATGAAAAATGCCCTCCTGGATTTTCTGGTCGATCAGCTTTTCTATTTCACGAAGACTGCTCTCCATAACGACCTCCCGGCGCCGGCGCCTTGCTGCATACCCCGAAGTATAGCGCCCCCGCGGGTCAGGCACTGTCCAGCAGGGGCGAGTCGAGCACCTGCGACGGGCGGGCGATCAACTCCCCGACGACGCGGCGCAGGTCGCCCACACCCACCTTGCGCTGCTTCATCAACTCACGCACCACGTCGTCGAGGCTCTTACGATTTCCCGAGAGGGTCCGGATCTCCCGATCGAGGTCGTAAAACAGCAGCACCGCCCGCGCGGTGGTAGCCCCGGTCGAGTGGGGCTTGCGCAGGGTATTTACCTCCCTGCCCCACTCTCCCAGAGCTTCGAGGACACGCTGTTTTCGCTCCGCCGTCATTCCTCCGGACCGCGAGATGAACTCGATGGCGTAAAACTCGGCGATGCCTTCGGCGATCCAGTCGTCCCGCTTCTTGCCCGAGATGCGCGTCAACATATGGGTCAGCTCGTGCATCAGGGCGCTGGTGCCGTTCTCGCTGACCAGCGGCCGCTCGGCGTGCAGAAACAGGGAGTGCGCCGCCGAGAGGCCGCCCAGCCACATGGGATTGTCGCCGCCGACGATCAGCAGCTCGTCGGGCAGCTTTCCCAAAGTCTCCTGCACTGCGGGCCAGACGAAATTGAGGAAAGTGAGAATATCCATGCGGTGCAGGGCCGTGCCCTTCGGAGCACTGACCGAAACCCGGGTCAGTCCCACGTCGGGTGCACCGAGGAAATCCCGCCGGGTGCCCAGCTTGCCGGCGATCATCCACCCGGTCGGCCGGTCGAAGCGGCGCTCCGGGTTGTCCACCCGGAAAACCCGCCGGTTGCCCGCTTCTTCCGCCGACCCGGGAAGCGGCTCCTCCCGCCACTCGGTATTGACGCTCGGCCAACCCTGCGGCAGTTCGAACACGAGACGGGCATCCGACCGCGCCCCCGGCACCGTGGTCACTGCCGCCGGGGGCACCAGATCGTCGCCGCGGAAAATCGCCCAGTCGGAAGTCATCAGCGCGTCGTAGCGCGGAGCGTCGTCGCTGTGCTGCGAGGGGCGGCGCTGGCTTATACGGGCCCGGTAGCTGAGTCGCGCGGGGTCGCCCTCCGGCTCCCACAAAAGACGGTCACCCTCCCTCCGCCAGGGACTGTCGCTGGCAAACTCGCTGTACAGGCCGGCCCCGATATTGAAGTCCAACTCCCGCACCAGGGCGCTGTTGGCGACGGTTATGGTCACCAGGGCACTGTCCGTCCCCGGCACCAGTTCGACCAGGTACTCGATCGGATAGATGCCTTCCGCACCTGCCGTCGCGGCCCTGAACGGGCCGGCGCCGCAGGCGATCACCAGCGCCAGCGAGACGAGGTACCTACGACTGCCCGGGGCAAAAAGGCCTGTCACCTGCTCAAACCCCGGCTTTCCCGGTTTTCCCGGTTTTCCTGGCAGCCGGCTCAGGTGCGGCCGGCTCAGGTGCGCCCGGCTCAGGTGCGGCCCGCCCCCGCGCGGCAATTCGAGGCGGGGCCAGCCTCGGCAGGGTCACTTTCAGCTTGCCGTTCTTGAGCAGCCTGGCATGGCTGTTGTCGAGATCGACCGCGCCGGGCAGCTGTGCAGACTGGAAGAAGTAGACACGCTCCGACCTGGATTCCGTGCCACCCTCCCGCTTCTCCTTGCTCGTTTCCCGGTGACAACCGAAGACCTTGAGCACGTTGTCCTCGACCTCGATGGCGATCTCCTCGGGCGAAAATCCTTTAAGATTACATTCGGCAACGAAATTTTTCTTCTGCTCCTTGACCTCCAGCTCGATCGGCGTCAACAGCTCAGACTGGGCCTGCAGCCAGTCCCCTACGGAATCGCCGGTTCCGGGCTCCCGATCCAGGAAAATGGAATAGGCCCGCTCGCGGATCTTTTCCTGCAACTGCTCGAAGGCCGCGCCGAGCCTCTCCCCGAGGCGGATCGGGGTCTCTTTGGAACGCTTGTTTTCTGACATGCCGCTACTCCTGACGATGAGGGTCGCTTTCACCAACGCGGAAAAAGCCGGCCGCAATATTGGACCATCCGCAAGGGGCTTTCGTTGCGCCAGGTCAATCCGACCATGATAAGAGTGGCCTCACAGGATCATAGGACAGCTATGAAAAAAAGTGCAAAACGTTCACACCAGGCCGGCTAGAACCGCCAGGTCTCCCCGGGGGCGAGCACGCGAAACCGCCCGGGGGTCACGCCGGATTGTTCCAGGGCCGTGTCCAGGTCGATGACGGGCTGGTCGATGCCCTCGTAGGTGAGCTGGAAAGTACCGAAATGGATGCCGACGCTCTGGCGACTTCCGAGATCGAGATGGGCCTGGACCGCCTCCGCGGGGTTGAGGTGCCCGTCCGCCATGAACCAGCGCGGTTCATAGGCGCCTATCGGCAGCAGTGACAGGGCGATAGGCCCGTACCTTTGACCGGTCTCCCGGTAGTGGGGACCATACCCGCTGTCCCCGCCAAAATAGATCCCGCCGGCGGAAGAACGGACGACGAAGGCGCCCCACAAGGTCTTTCCCTGGTCGCCTATTCCGCGCCCCGACAGGTGCCGGCACTCGGTAAAAACGATCTCCAGATCGCCGATCGCAACGGACTGCGACCAGTCCATGTCCCGGTGCCGCGCCAGCCCCAGCCGGCTGAACAGGGCGCCATTGCCGAGCCCCGCCAGGATCAGGGGAGGCTCCTCCTGGCGGCGGGCCAGGTCGAGCAGGGTGTCCTCGTCGAGGTGATCGTAGTGGTTGTGGCTGATCAGGACGACATCGATTGGCGGGAGGTCCTCCATACGCACGCCCGGGGCGTGAACCCGCTTCGGGCCCAGCCAGCGAAAGGGGCTGACGCGCTCCGAGTAGACCGGATCCGTGAGTATATTGATCCCGTCCACCTGCAGCAGGAAGGTCGAATGGTTGATGAACGTGACGGAAATGCCCTCTTTCACCCGGGTATGGGGGATCCTCCGCTGCTCTATCTCGACCCACTCCGGCCACGCGGCAGCGTCGGTGATCGCCCCCCAGCCGAGCCGGACGAGATCGGCGAACGAGCGCTGGACGGGCTCCCGGTTCACAAAGCGCTCGCCGTCGAAGTGACTGCCGGGCGGCCCCTCATACGCAGGGGCCGCGGTACAGCCCGGCAGCAACGGCAGCGTCAGGCACAGCAGCAGACGTAAATAAGCCATGGGATTCGATGCGACCTGCGCAAACCGGGGATAAAAGCCGGTACGCGGGTGCGAGCCGTTCGGATGGCCGGTTGCACGCACACGCTGTTTCAGGACGCAATCAGCCCCCGGACCACCTGCTCGCACTCCCGGCGCTCGATGAACCGGGGCACGGGGTAGCCGTTGCCCTCCTTGAGGGCCGCATCGACGATCACCTGGACATCGGCCTCCCTGACCGCGTCCAGGGTCCTCGGAATGCCCACGGCGTCATTGAGTTGCCAAACCCGGTCGATAAACGTCTGCGCCAGCGCGACGTTGTCGTCGGCATGACTTCCCATACCACAGTGGCGGGCGAGTTCGGCCAGCCGCTCGCTGGAGCTCTCCCTGAACAGCTCCAGCACGCGCGGCAGCACGACTGCGTTGCCGAGACCGTGAGGAATGCCGTAGTGGGCGCCCAGCTGGTGGGAGACGGCATGCACGTAACCCACCAGCGCGGAGGTGAAGGCCAGCCCCCCGTAGTAAGAGGCCAGGGCCATCGCCTCGCGTACCTCCAGATTCCCGCCGTCCGTGCAGGCGCGCTCGAGGTTGTCGAAAACGAGTCTGGTGGCCGCCAGGCTGAAGCCCGCGGTATCGGGCGTTCGCCAGTCATTGAGGTAGGACTCCACCGCATGGGTGAGCGCATCCATGCCCGTGGCCGCCGTGATATGCGGTGGCAGTCCGGTCATGATGCCAGGGTCGAGGGCAGCGGCACGAGGGACGATGGCGCGGTTGCCGACGATCAGTTTTTCGTGGGTCTCGTTGTCCGAGATCACCGCGGCGACGGTCACCTCGGAGCCGGTGCCGGCCGTGGTGGGGATGGCGAACAGCGGCAGCGGCGGATTCTTGCCCTTGTTGACGCCGACGCAATCCACGGCGGTGAAGCCGTTGGTGGCGGCCAGCGCGATGACCTTGGCGCAGTCGATGCTGGACCCGCCCCCGAAGGCCAGCACCCCGTCACAGCCGTGCTGTCGCAGCACGGCCAGGCCGTCGTCCACCACATTGACCGTGGGATCCGGCAGCACCCCATCATAGGTGTGGGTTTCGATGCCGACCCCCTCTAGTGCCTGAATCGCAGTATCGACGATACCGAGCTCGACCAGCGGTTTATCGGTTACGACCAGGACGTTGCGCGCACCCAGCTGACCGATGGCGCGGCAGAGCTGGCGGCTCGCATCGGCACCCGCGAAGACGACCGGCCGCGGCTGGGGTTTGGTGATGATCCGCTTTTTGATGAACAGTATGGCCTTGTATCCCAGGACCTTGTAGAAAGCAGGCATTCGGGTTCCTTTTTCATTGACGGCGCGCTCCCGGAGAATCGAGCGGGGCCGGATTGAATGTTTGCGAGTACGATACTCGCGTGACGGCGCGAGTCAACAATGTCGGTCGTGGGGGGATTACCGCGGTACCGGGCCCGTCCTGGATATCGTCTGGCTTTCCCCGATCGGATCCTGGCTGTCCTGCCAGTCCAGGAATTCCACTTCTTCCGGTGGCGTTGTGGTGGCCCCGGAGACCTGTGCGACCAGGCGGAGACCATCGGTGAAATAGGGGTCCTCGGTGAGGTTGAGATGGGGATCGTCGGGCGGAGCCGGGGGTACGCCGGCCACGAAGGCAAAGCGCTCCAGGGCACCGGCGACCATGAGGCTCTGCAACAGGTGTTCGCGGGCCTCGTCGACATTCGGGTCGATGACGTGGGTGGTGAAGGTGGGGCTGAGCAGCGTCGCCTTGACGCTGATATCCCGGCTGACCTGGCCTATCCAGACCGACTCTCCCTGGAAGCGGAAGGGCGCCAGCCAGAGGCGGAGATGGTTGCGCTGGACGATGGTATTGCGGGCGCGTTGCAGGGCGAGGTCCTGGGGTCGTCCCATGAAGTAGAGCGGACTGACCGGCGCTACCGGATAGGCGGCACCGGAAATGGCCGCCGCCACCAGGCGCCGCACCGTCGTGATGTCTATCCGGTGCGTGAACGACCAGCCCCCGCGGGAGAGGGCCGCCAGCATATCCTCGCGGTCGCCGATCAGGACGAGGTTCAGGGGGTCGCCCGCAGCGTTGCCGCTGTCATCGGCGGTGCAGCAGGGCAACCCTCGCAACTCGGTGCGCAGCTGTTCCAGGTTCATGTCGGGTCGCACCCTGTCGCCATAAATGGCAACCGGGTCGAGTTCTTCATAGTCGAAATCCCCGTCGGGCAGCGGTACTGCAAAGCCGAAATTGACCGAGTGCCGCTCGCCGGCCAGGGAGACGGCCAGGTAGCGGCCGCCCTCGTGTCGGGGCGCCAGCACATAGCCCTCGCGGGTCTCCCCGGCATGCGTTTTGAGGGGCATGGCCAGCTGACGGAAGTGCCGGGTGAGGCGCTCCTCGTCTTTTTCCCGAAGCCTGGCGTGAAACAGCACCGCGGCCTCGTCGGGGGCGAAGTAGTTCGGGTCGAGCCGGGACACCAGCAGCCAGTGGCTGTGGTCCGAACGGTTCTCGATCCGCAGCCAGATCGCCTGCAGGCCGACGTCGGAGAGGTCGACACCGAAAAGTCTCTCCGCCTGCCGGTCGGGCAGAATCGTGGTGGAGACCGTCACGTCGTGGCGAGTCCGGGTGTGAATATTGTCGCGAAAGGCCTCCTCCTGCAGCGGCCTGGGCTCGAAGGAGGTGCAGCCCGCAAGCAGCGTGAGGAGCGCAGCGAGCAGGATAACCGCGGGCCGGCGCCCCCGGTGGGAGCCGCGGGAACCGGACCGAGAGCGGCGCCAATACGATTGCACCGCAATCGACTCTCGCGTCAGGCTATCGAGCATCTGGCCACACCCCTGAAGGTATTACGCATAGTCGACTGGCGATTTTACCGGAACTGAGGCAGAGTCTGCGAACCTGTTACTGCATGTAAAAACCATAAGGCATTCTACTGGCCCGTAACCAGCTTGTATTTATGAAAACCATCTTTACTGCATGGTCAGGGTGGAGCCTGTCCGCCCGTATCCTGGTCGGCCTGGGTGCCGGGATCTTCGCCGGCGTTTTTTTCGGTGAACCCGCGGCGGTGCTGCAGCCCCTGGCGGACATTTACATCCGGCTGATGCAGATGACGGTACTGCCCTACCTCATCACCTCGCTGGTGATCGCCTTCGGGCAGTTGAGTATACCCGAGGCAAAGCGGCTGGCGATCAGAGGCGGGGCGCTGTTGCTCATCGTCTGGCTGGTCACCAGCGCGGTGATCTTCGCCTTTCCCCTGGCTTTTCCCGACTATGTCAGCGCCTCGTTTTTCAGCCAGGCAATGGTCACACCGCGCGAGTCGTTCTCCTTCACCGACATCTACTTTACGAGCAATCCTTTCGACTCCCTGTCCAGGAACGTCGTGCCCGCGGTGGTGCTGTTCAGCTCCATGATGGGGATCGCGCTGATCGGTCTCCAGGACAAGGAGCGCCTCCTGGCCCCGATGCGCACCTGGAATGCCGCGATTGTTCGGATCACCCACTTCGTGATCGGCCTCACCCCATTGGGTGTGTTCGCCATCGGCGCGGTCACCGCGGGCACCATCTCCCTCGACACGCTCACCCGGCTCGAGGTCTATTTCATCGTGTTTGCCGCTGCCTCCCTGCTGCTCGCCTTCCTGATCCTGCCTCTGCTGGTCACGGCGGTCACGCCCTTTCGCTACGCGGAAGTATCGGGGATCGCCCGGGACGCACTGCTCACCGCCTTCGTCGCCAACAGCGCGTTCATCGTCCTCCCCATCCTTATCGACCGGTGCAAGACACTGCTGGCGCGCCACGGCCTGCTCGATGACAACGCCGAATCGGCCACCGAGGTGATGATCCCGATCATGTTCAACTTCCCCAATGCCGGGAAATTGCTCACGCTGCTTTTTATACCGTTTGCGGCCTGGCTCAGCGGTGCCCCCTTGCCGGGCGGCGACTACTTCCAGCTGATCGCCGCCGGGATACCCAGTTACTTCGCCAAGGCGCAGGTCGCCCTGCCCTTCCTGATCGACCTCTTCGGGCTGCCCCAGGACCTGTTCCAGCTGTACATCCCCACCACGATCATCACCGGCAAATTCGACTCCCTGGTCACCGCGATGAACCTGATCGTTTTTGCCCTGCTGGGCGCAGCCGCGATGGGGGGGTTCCTGGTGCTGCAGCGGCGGCGCCTGCTGCGCGCCGTGATCGGTATCGGCGGCGGGCTGGTGATAGCGGTCGTCGCCGCAAGGCTGCTGCTCGGCGCCATGGTCGATACCGCCTACCACATGGACCAGACGGTCCGTGGGATGCAAAACCCGGGGCGCATCGCGACCACCATCGTGCACCGGGAGCCGCCACCGCCGGCGGGCGAAATTCCGGGAGGCGCGGCACAGCTCGAGCGCATCCGCAGCCGGGGCTCGCTGCGCATCGGTTACGACCCGCGCAATCTGCCCATGAGCTTCTTCAATAACCGGGATGAGCTGGTCGGCTTCGATGTGGCTCTCGGCGAACAGCTCGCCGCGGCACTCGGCCTGCGCGCTGAATTCGTGCCGATAAGCTGGCCTGACCTGCCGCGGCTGCTCGAAAGCGGTGCCATCGATGTCATGCCCGGCGTCTGGTACCGGCCCTACTGGTTCTCCTCGCTGCAGCTGTCCGAGCCCTATCTCATCGGCACCATCGGCCTGGCTGTGCGGGACCACCGGCGCCACGATTTCGCCGACCTCGAAAGGCTGCGGCAGATGCACGGCCTGAAAATCGGCGTGCCCCTCGACTCCACCCAGATCCAGACCAGCATGGAGCGGTATTTCGGCGGCACCGACGCCGAATTCGTGGTGGTGGAATTCTGGGAGCCGTTCTTCGAGGGACGACATCCCGAGGTGGACGCCTTCCTGATGCCCGCGGAGAACGCCGCCGGCTGGACCCTGCTCTACCCGCAGTACGCCGTGGTGGTGCCGCAGCCTGATCCGGTCCGGGTGCCATCGGCCTTCGGCCTGGCGCCCGACGCGGAGCCCCTCCGCACCCTGGTTAACGAATGGGTGATTTTTGCCGATAACGCGGGCCTGATCGAGGATGCCTACGCCTACTGGGTGCTCGGCAAGGGTGCTGAAAAAACCGAGCCCAGGTGGTCGATCATGCACAATGTGCTGGGATGGGGTGACTGATGAAGCCGTGGCCGACTACCCCTTTTGGGGTGGCCTATGCCCTCCGCTCTGCGCCTGATTAGGCTATTTTCCAGACTGTACTTCCCCAGGACGATTGGCCATGGAACCGGACAGCCAGCCCTTGCAGCCAACGCACACCTTCAGCCGCCAGGAACACCTGCTGGCCGCCATCGAGGAGTGCGACCGCCACATCCGCCGGTTCCGGCTCCAGCTGACGGCCATTGTGGCATTCGCACTGCTCGCAGCCGTGGTGATTGCCGGCCACTCCTGAAGCGGGTCGCACTGCCTAACCCAGCGCGGCCCTGACGATCTCCACGGCCTCCCGCTGGATCTGTTCCAGGTGCTCCCGGCCCCGGAAACTCTCGGCGTAGATCTTGTAGATGTCCTCCGTGCCGGAGGGTCGTGCCGCGAACCAGCCGTTGGCAGTGCAGACCTTGAGCCCGCCGATCGGAGCGCCGTTGGCCGGGGCATGGGTCAGCTTGGCGGTGATCGGGTCACCGGCAAGCGTATCGGCCACCACCTGATCCGGGGAAAGCGCCGCCAGCCGGGCCTTCTGCTCCCGGTCCGCCGGGGCCTCGATCCGGTCATAGACCGGGTCCCCGTAGCGTTTTACGAGGTCCTGGTAGTGACCGGCCGGATCCCTGCCGGTTACGGCGAGGATCTCGCAGGCGAGCAGGCAGAGGATGATGCCGTCCTTGTCGGTGCTCCACACGATGCCGTCACGGCGCAGGAACGAGGCACCCGCGGACTCCTCACCCCCGAAACCCTCCGAGCCGTCCAGCAGCCCCGGGACGAACCACTTGAAGCCGACCGGCACCTCGTGCAGGGCCCTGCCCAGCCCCGACGCCACCCGGTCGATCATCGAGGAGCTGACCAGGGTTTTCCCCACCGCAGCCTGCCCGCCCCACCCCGGGCGATGACTGAACAGGTACTGAATCGCGACCGCGAGGTAGTGGTTGGGATTGAGGAGGCCGGCGCCGCGGGTGACGATACCGTGGCGATCGTAATCCGGGTCGTTGCCGAAGGCGATGTCGTAGTTGTCTGCGAGTTCGATCAGGCTGGCCATGGCATAGGGCGAAGAGCAGTCCATCCGTACCTTGCCGTCGCGGTCCAGCGTCATGAACCCGAAACGGGGATCGACCGCGTCGTTGCGGACAGTGAGGTCCAGCCCGTACCGTTCAGCGATGGCGGGCCAGTACCGGACCCCCGCCCCGCCCATGGCATCGGCGCAGAGTTTCAGGCCGGCGCGGCTTATCGCCTCCATGTCGACCACATTCTGCAGGTCGTCGACGTAGGGCGAGATGAAATCATGGGAAATCGTGGTGGCCGCGGCCAGCGCGTCGGGATAGTCGAGGCGCGCCACAACGCTGTTGCCCCCCTCGAGCAGTTCATTGGCCCGCGACGCGATCCAGCCGGTGATCTCCCCCTCGGCGGGTCCGCCATGGGGCGGGTTGTACTTGATACCGCCGTTGTCCGGAGGGTTGTGTGAGGGGGTAATTACCACGCCATCGGCCAGCCCCTCGCTCCGACCCCGGTTGTGGCAGAGGATTGCATGGGAGATCACCGGAGTGGGCGTATAGCCGCCGTCCCGGTCGACCATCACCGTGACCCCATTGCCGGCAAACACCTCCAGCGCCGTCATCTCGGCCGGGGTCGACAGCGCATGGGTGTCCTTGCCCATGAACACCGGCCCGGTGATGCCATTGCGGACCCGATAGTCACAGATGGCCTGGGTGATCGCCAGGATATGCGCTTCGTTGAAGCTCGTATTCAGAGAGGAACCGCGGTGCCCGGAGGTGCCGAAACTGACTGCCTGGTCGGGATTGTCCGGCCGGGGGTGCAGCGTGTAATAACGGCTGACCAGGCCGGGAACGTCCACGAGATCCTCGTCAGCGACGGGCTGGCCCGCCCGTGGGTGTATACCGGTAGTCATCGCTTCCCCCTGCTTCGTGCATCACATTGTTTCGTTTCAGGCCACTGGCCCTGCGCCAGTATTACATGGCCGACGGGATTGTGCATGGTGGTACGGATCCCCGGGCGGCTGCCGGAGCCCGTTGGCGGGCCGGCGGCGGTGGTGACCCGTTACGCTTGATTGGCCATGACAGACGGCGCCGGTTAGACTGTAAGCAACCGCGTTACCCGGGCGCCACTGGATCATGGCCACGAAAAGAGAACGTTCCGAGGGCCCCGCAACCACCGGCACCCTCAACCTCCGGCGGGTGGGCATCGACACCTACCGCGAGAACGTCGCCTACCTGCACCGCCAGTGCGAGGTCTACCGCGCGGAAGGTTTCCAGGCGCTGGCCAAAGTCGAGATTCGCGGCGCGGAGGACCAGTACATTCTGGCCGTGCTGAACGTCGTCGACGACGAGGCGCTGGTGGGCCCGGACGAACTCGGGCTGTCCGAGGAGGCTATCACCGCGCTGGGAATCGAGCCGGGCGCGCCGGTGCGCGTCTGCCACGCCGAGCCGCCCGCGTCGATGGAGGCGGTGCGGCGCAAGATCGAGGGCGAACGCCTGAATGCGGAGGAATACCTGGCCATCGCCCGCGACATCGCGGAGCGGCGCTACGCCAAGATGGAGATCGCCGCGTTCCTGGTGGCCTCCGGGCAGACCGGGCTCGACCGCGACGAGGTCATGAACCTGACCCGTGCAATGGTCGCCCAGGGGGACCGGCTGCACTGGCACAGCGACCTGGTGGCGGACAAGCACTGCGTCGGCGGCCTCCCCGGCAACCGCACCTCCATGCTGGTGGTTCCCATCGTGGCGGCGCACGGCCTGCTGATCCCCAAGACCTCCAGCCGCGCCATCACGTCACCATCCGGCACTGCGGATACCATGGAAGTCCTGGCCCGGGTCGAGCTGCCGCCGTCGAAACTCCACGCGGTGGTGAGGCAGGAGGGCGGAGCGCTGATCTGGGGTGGCACCGCCAACCTGGCGCCCGTCGACGATATCCTGATTTCCGTGGAGCGACCTCTCGGGCTCGACTACCAGGGCCAGATGGTGGCATCCATCCTGTCGAAGAAGATTGCGGCGGGGTCCACCCACCTGGTCATCGACATTCCCGTCGGGTCCAGCGCCAAGGTGCGACACATGCGTGATGCGCTGGCCCTGCGCAAATTGTTCGAGTACGTGGCCGACTGTCTGGGCCTGTTCGTGCAGGTAATCGTGACGGATGGCCGCCAGCCGGTGGGCCGGGGCATCGGGCCGGTACTGGAGGTCCGCGACGTGATGCAGGTGCTGGAGAACGATCCCGAGGCGCCGTCCGACCTGCGCCAGAAGGCACTGCGGCTGGCTGGCCGCGTGATCGAATTCGATCCCGACGTGCGCGGAGGCGACGGCTTCGACATCGCACGCGACATTCTGGATTCCGGAAGGGCGCTGGCAAAAATGCAGCGCATCATCGAGGCACAGGGCCGCCAGGAGCGGCAGTTTGAGCCGGGGCACCTGGTGCGGGAGGTCGTCGCGGAGCAATCCGGGACGGTGATCGCCATCGACAACTACCAGATGGCCCGTATCGCCCGCATGGCGGGAGCCCCGATGGACAAGGGCGCCGGCGTCGACCTGCTCAGGAAGCTCGGCGAGGAGGTGAAGAAAGGCGAGCCCCTGTACCGCGTACACGCCAGTTTCCCGGCGGACTTCCGGTTTGCAGGCAACCTGGTCGACAGCGACAGCGGGTACCGGCTCGGCACACCGGACGAGGTCCCTACGGTATTCGCGGAGTTCTGATGCTGGTACTGGGATTTGAAGATTCGGATCAACAGGCTGCCGGCCTCGCGGCGGCGCTGGATGCACCGCGCGCCTGTATCGACGTTCATCGCTTCCCCGACGGGGAGAGCCGCCTGCGCCTGCCGACCAGCCTGCCGGAGCACGTGATCCTCTGCCGCAGCCTGCACTACCCCAACGAGAAGCTCGTGGAGTTGATGCTGGCCGCCCGATCCGCCCGCGCGCTCGGCGCCAGGCAGATCACGCTGGTCGCGCCGTACCTCTGTTACATGCGCCAGGACAAGGCGTTCCATCCCGGCGAGGCGGTGAGCCAGCGCGTTATCGGACAATTCCTCGCCGGCCTGGTCGACGCCCTGGTCACCGTGGACCCCCACCTGCACCGGGTCCATGACCTGGCTGAAGCCGTTCCTGTCAGCCATGCCGTCGCCGTGAGTGCCGCGCCGGCCATGGGTGCCTTTCTCGCCGCCCGCGGTTCGCGGCCGCTGCTGGTGGGCCCGGACCGGGAATCCGAACAGTGGGTGGACACCGTCGCCCGGGTTGCCGGGCTCGAATACGCTGTGGCGCAAAAGACCCGACGCGGTGACCGCAACGTGGAGATCCGGCTTCCCGAACGCGACTACGCCGGCCTCGACACGGTGCTGGTCGACGACCTGGCGAGCACCGGGCGTACCCTGGCCGGGGCCGCGGTGGCGCTGCGCGAGGCCGGCGCGGCGCGGGTCGATGTGCTGGTCACCCACGCCCTCTTCGTGGGCGACGCCCTGGAAACGCTGATGGCAACCGGCGTTTCCGAACTGTGGAGCTCGGACAGCATCCCCCACGCGAGTAACGCCTTCGCCCTCGCTCCGGATCTCGCCGCGGCTATCGAGTGACGCGGGCCCGGCGTCGCCCGGTTCTCAGCGCGCACCCTGACCGAGACTGGCCCGGCTTACCCGGAAAGCGGCTGGAGACGGCGTGGGCAAGACCGATGAAGCGGCGCATAATGGATACCCTGCCTCAAGGCATACCGCCCGGCGGGCCCTTCCTCTATTGTCAGGGATTCATCTGGATGAACTGGTGGATCAACGGCACCAGAATATGCGGGATGTCCTCCTGGCAGAAGTGGCTGGCATTGTCGAAGGTGTTGACGGGTGCGCCGGGAAAAAGCGCCCTGAAGTCGGCAATGGCGTTCTCCGGCCGGATGGCCCGATCCCGCATGCCGTAGGCCAGCATGGCGGGTTTAGCTTTTACTTTCTCCAGGTTACCCGTGCCCAGGCCCTCCAGGATATAGTCGCGGAACCGGTTCAGATGCACGTCCAGCGGGAACTCGATGGCGCCGATGCAGGATGCCCGGTCGGGAAAAGGCGCCGAATAGGCGTCGATCCAGGTCTGGTCGACCGCAGCGGAATTCTCGAAACCGACGATTTTCATGACGGATAACACGGTTGAACCGAGTTCGCCGACAATCCCGTCCAGGGTTCCCGCCTCGTAGTGTCGTGCAATCCATCGGAACCAGGCCGAGGGCTCGGGGTTGACCGGCGCTCCGCCGTAGCCGAACAGGGTATTCATCAGCACCAGCCGTTTAACCCGATCCGGACGACGGATAGCGAATGCGCCCGTGATCGGGCCGCCCCAGTCCTGGCAGACGAACGTGATATTGTCGAGGTCGAGGTCGTCGATCAGCGCCGTCAGGTTCTCGACATGAGTCTGCAGGGTGTAGACACGGTCCTGCGGTGTCTCGCTTTTGCCGAAGCCCATGTGATCGGGAACGATGACCCGGTAGTGCTGCGCCAGGGCCGGAATAAAATGGCGGTATAGGTAGCCCCAGGTGGGCTCACCATGAAGGCATACGACGATCTCGCCATCGCGGGGCCCCTCGTCGACGAAGTGCTGTCTGAAACCTGCCGCCTCGCAGAAGTGGGGCTTGAAAGGCCAGGTACCATTAAAAGTTTCGTCCGCCGGAATCATGATGGTCCTCGCTTGATGTTATGCCAATGTTACCGCCGTCTCACAGTGGGGACGCGAAGGGGGCCGAGCCCCGCCAGGTTGAATCAGTGACCCGCCTGCAGAACCCGGTAAAACCTGGCGAATCAGGACCGGCACAGCATAGTACACCGTTCGCCCGAATGCGAAAGAATCCTCTGTGGCATGAGTTGCAGGCTTCGGGTAGTCAGCAGCAGGGCCAGAAGCCGGGTATTTGATCCCGCTGGTCGCAGCTCGCCGCGCGCAGTCCGGAGGCCCATCTGCCGCATCACTCCTTGCGCTATCAGGCAACGACCAAGGGCAAACCTACGGCGCGATCGCTGCCTGTTATCGTGTCCGACAGCGCCCAGATCTGCGCCGGTGCGTTCAGCGTATACCCTGTGAATAAACGGCAAACGCGCAACAGGATGGAGACACGCAACCAGCGACGCATCAGGGAGATTCTCGGGGAGTCGGAGCAGGCGCCGGACCACTCGCTCAGGGGTCACGCTCTGCGGCGCGCCCGGTCCGGGGACGCGCCGCGCACCCTCACCGCCTGGGAATGGGAACAGTGGTACGCAGAGCACGGTGTTCCCGAGCAGCACCGCGCCGGTCCATCGAAGGACAAAGCGCCGGCCTGGTGGCGTCGCCTGCTGGGCCTCGGCGGCCGTACGCGCAGCCCTGACTGAGCGTGGGCAGGCCAACGAGGACGCCGAATTCTTAATCAGTATTCGCGCTGTCGGCTCACCCAGGCAAAATGGCGGCGCAGAGTCGGGTCCCGCAGCAGCGCATTCGGCGTCGAAAAATAGCTCGCCAGCGTCATTTCGTCGTAGCTGGCATGAATGCCGCTGTGGCAGCGGCGGCAGATAAAAATCCCGCGATTCAACGTATCCCGATCGAATCTTTTGCGGAAGCGGGTCCGCCGGTGCAGCTTGCGCGGAATCAGGTGGTGAAAGGTGAGCGCTACGGTCCGCCCGCAGCAGGGACAGCTGCCTGAGCGGCGCTGGCGTGAATTGGAGGTCGCCGCAATACCGGAGGGCGTCACAGGCTGTTTCCTGGAAACTGGAAACCTCCATTATATCGGTCCGCCATCACGGTTGCAGGAAATCGGAAAAAACCGCAGGAGGATTTGACCGTCGCCAGCCGGTGCAGAAGAGAGAATCTTCGATCTGCAGACGACTCAGCGCGCACTGCCCTCCGCCTCAGGCGCTTGTTCAAGGTTCGTCCTGATTCGTACCTCCGCCACATGGAACCGGGCGGGGATCACGCTCGTACTGGCCATGTAAGTCTTTCTAAAACGCACAATTTTTGGAGACAACCGTGAAATCTACCGATCTGGCACTGCTTCTCTTCGCCTGCTTTTCGTTTGGACTGCCCCTCTGGGCGATGCAGCAGAACAAATTCGAGGGCGGCGACAGCCACGGCTGCTCGGGTAGTTGCTACGAGGCCTGGAAGCAGGAAACGGGCGGTGTGGTCGCTGTGGCGTCGGCTGCGGCCGCCGCGCGCGCAGAGGCCTCACCCGAAGAGCTTGGCAAGATGGCCTACGCGGGATGTATCGCCTGCCATGGCGCCGGCGGCGAGGGTGGTGTAGGGCCTAAGCTTGCCGGCCAGGACGTTGCGGCGATTGTGGGCAAGCTTACGCGTTACAAGGCAGGGGAAACGCTGGGATCACAGAGTGCCCTGATGTGGAGCCAGGCGGGGCAGTTGAGCGAGAAAGATATCGAAAACCTCGCTGCCTATATCGCGACGCTTTGACGGCTCGGCAGACGCAAACCGGCAGGCCGGGCACGCGCAGGTGCGGGAAAGGGGCTGTCGCTACAGCATGGGATGACATCCGGTCGATGGGCACCACGTCAGCGTCTCATACCGGTTGGCAGAACCGGAACTCGCCGATGAAGAAGGGACGGACGACCTCCACCAGGAGAGATGGACACAAGCCCTACAAACCATTTTTCCCATGAACCGCAAGCGACCCGCGCCCCGTACCTACTTGGAAACCTGAACTGAGAGGAGTTGATATGAAGGCATGGATCGTTAAGAGTTGGGACGCCATCATGGATAATGAGCACAACCCCCTGCGCCATCTCGACCTCGCTTCCCAGCACTATTTTATGCAGGTACTGGGATGGATGTGGAGCATGGTATTTTCCCTGAGCTTTCTCTCCATTTTTCACTTCGGTTTCACCTGGATACTGCACGTATTGCTGTTCGGAGGCATCGCATTCACGGTCGCGGTGTTCAGGGAGGCGGAGAAACGCTCGGTAGATGCACCGGAAGCGGTGCCGCATCTTGGGCAGGCTTCCACCTGCATCTGGATGCTCGATCGGGAAGCGTGACACCCTCCCGCGACCACACACCCATTACACTTTTCTTACCTTTTGAGGTTGATTATGACTAGTTCCAAAAGATTAATGTTCAAAGCGGCGGCCCTGGCGGTCGCGGTCGGAATGGGCTCGTCTGCACTCGCGGCGCAACCCCACCATGGATATCGTGCACACCGCCGCGTCCAACGAACAATTTTCTACCCTGGTAGCTGCGGTCAAGGCTGCGGATCTTGCCGAGGTTCTCTCCGGCGAGGGGCCCTTCACCGTGTTCGCGCCGACCGATGCGGCCTTCGCCAAACTTCCCGATGGCACGGTGGAGTCTTTGCTGCTGCCAGAGAACAAGGAGCGCCTGGCCGCCATCCTGACCTATCATGTCGTGCCGGGAGCGATACATGCAAAAGACGTAACCGGGACCAGCAAGGTCAAGACCGTCGAAGGGAGCGAGGTTGAAGTCAAGCGGGACGGAGACGCGGTCACGATTGACGGCGCCAACGTCGTAACGGCGGACATAGAGGCCTCGAACGGGGTCATTCACGTGATCGACACGGTTATCCTCCCCGCCGAATAGCGTCTGCTTTACAGCTTCCCGAGGCCAGGTGGCCCGGGAAGCTCACTCAGCGACCCCGAAACTTCCACAAAGCATGGAACACTGACCGTCTCGCCAGAAACGCCGGCGGCTCAGCCCTCCCCTCCCCTTCAGCTATACTGTTATCTCGACGCCACCCCGGGCGGTGGTCAAATGGGCAGCCGCGAAAGAGGAGGAGCAATGACGAGTAAGCCGCTTTGTGTCATCGCGGGGTTCGGGCCGGGAAACGGCCTGGCCTTCTGCCATCGTTTTCTGCGGGGAGGGTATCGTGTCGCCATCCTTGCACGGAGCGAGGAGAAGCTGGCGCACCACGCGGCTGGCAACCCCGACATCCTGCCTTTCGTCTGCGACCTGTCCGACCCCGATGCCGTTGCCATGACGTTCGAGGCCATCGTCGATGGCCCCGGCATTCCCGCCGTACTGATCTACAATGCGGGCTCGGGGCTGTTCGGCCCGGCTCTGGATGTGTCGCTCGATGATTTCGAGAATGCCTGGCGCATCAATGCGTTGGGGCTCCTGGCTGCGGCCAGGGCGGTCGCCCCACAGATGATCGAACGGGGCGGTGGCTCCATCCTGGTGACGGGTGCCACGGCCTCCCTGCGCGGGGGCGCCAATTTTGCCGCATTCAGTTCGGCCAAGGCCGCCCAGAGAAACCTGGCCCAGTCCCTGGCCCGCTCACTGGGCCCGCAGGGCATCCACGTGGCTCTCGTGATCGTCGACGGTGTCATCGACCTGCCCAGGACCCGGGAGATGTTCGCCGGCAAACCCGACAGCTTCTTTCTCAAGCCCGCGGCGATCGCCGAGACCTACTATCACCTCGCCGGGCAGGATCCCTCGGCCTGGACCTTCGAGGTCGATCTGCGGCCCCGGGGAGAACCCTGGTAACGCCCGGACACGATCGACTGAGCAGGGGCACAAAGGTGCCAACGGGCGCCCCGCCATCCCCGGCGCAACAGCGAAGTCGCAAGAAAGCCCCCGCCTGTCCGCCGATTTTGCCTATACTCGAACCTCGTCATCATCGGTAAGCTCACAACGACAGGGTATCTGGTGCGCCACTTTTTCCTCTCTGCATTTTTTGACGCCATCCGGGACGGCTCCCTGCTCCGCTCCGGCCACCCGAACATCGTGGCGGGCCTGACTGTGGGAATCGTAGCCCTGCCGCTCTCCATGGGGCTGGCAATCGCCAGCGGTGTCCCACCGCAGCACGGTCTCTACACGGCAATCGTCGGCGGCTTCGTGATCGCCATTACGGGTGGCTCCAGAGTCAATATTTCGGGCCCGACCGCCGCTTTCGTGGTCATTCTTCTTCCGGTCGTTCAGGACTACGGCCTGGGCGGCCTGCTGGTGAGTGGAGTCCTGGCGGGAGCAATACTGGTCGGGCTGGGGTTTCTCAAGGTAGGCAGATTTATCCAGACGATCCCCTATCCGGTTGTCGTCGGCTTCACGGCAGGCATCGGTACAGTCATTGCCTGTCTGCAGCTCAAAGACCTGCTGGGACTGACCCCTGAATCTGGCGGCATCCATTTTCTCGCCAAGGCCACATCCTATGCCGCCGCGATCCATACCTTCCAGTGGCAGGAGACCCTGCTCGGGATTTCCACGCTACTGGTGATTTTCCTCTGGAAGCGAATCGACAGCCCGATTCCGGGTTACCTGGTTGCGCTGGTGTGCGGAACCGTTGTTTCGTATCTGTTCAACCTCAGTGACGCCCTGCCAGGGGTCGAGACGATTGCAGATCGATTTTCATACACCGTTGACGGCGTTTCGCATGCGGGCATTCCCCCGATAGCGCCCTCATGGCGGCTCCCCTGGCTGCTGCCGGGTCCCGATGGCAGTCCCATCGGGCTATCCTTTGAACTTGTTCACGCGCTGTTCGGTGCCGCTTTTTCTATCGCTATTCTGGGCGCCCTGGAGTCACTGTTGTGCGCCGTTGTGGCAGATGGCATGACCGGCGAACAGCATAATCCTGACAGCGAACTCATCGGCCAGGGAATCGGCAATCTGGTCGTTCCTTTTTTTGGCGGGATTCCAGTGACCGCGGCAATCGCTCGCACTGCCCTCAACGTGAGAACCGGCGGCTCTACTCCACTGGCTGCAATAGTCCACTCGCTGTTTCTGCTCGTTGCCGTGCTGCTGCTCGCGCGCGCCCTCTCCCTGGTACCGATGGCCGCGATGGCGGCGGTGCTGGTCGCCGTGGCCTGGAACATGAGCGAATTCAAGCACGTCGTCCACCTGGTCAAAAAGGCGCCGCGGCCTGATGTCGCCGTCTTCGCAGTATGCTACGGATTGACCGTACTCGTGGATATGCAGATTGCCATCACCGCCGGGCTGGTTCTCGCCGCCGTCATGTTCATCAGGCGTATGAGCGAGCTGAGCACTGTCGTCCCGCTCACTGCCCATGATGAGCAGAGACACCCCGAGAAGCGCCCTGGAATGGTTATCTACGATCTCAACGGCCCGCTTTTTTTCGGTGCCGCCCACAAGGCGCTCAAGGTCATTTTATCCGTAGACCACCAGATACGCTCCGTCGTACTCGATATGGCCGACGTGCCCGCCATCGATACCACCGCCATGGTCAACCTGCGATCCATCTCCGAGCTACTGGACAGGCGAAATATCAGGCTGTATGTCATCAACGCGCAAGACCGCATCGAGCAGAAGATGCGCCGCTTTGGTTTCCATGAGGGTGAGAGCAAGTTGGCCTTCATAGAGAGCCTGGACCTGGTCGACACGGCGGCAGGTGCCCCGTTTGTCCGGCCAGAGGACGCGCGGTAGGCCCGCTGTCATCGGCGCCGCCCATCGGTTACCATTTCTTCACTACCTCCTCGCTTTGAAATATGCCCTATGAAGACACCTCTAAGATCCCTGCTGGTAATATGCTCCCTCTCTTGGCTGGCACTGTTCGCCGCAACCGGCGCCAGTGCCGAGCCACCCCGGCTGATTCTGCAGATCACGGTCGACGCCCTGCGCGGCGACCTGCCGCAGCGCCATTTACACAAGATGGACAAGGGTGGGTTTCGCTACCTCTTTGACGAGGGGGTGCATTACAGCAACGCCTACTACCAGCACGGCAATACCGAAACCATCGTCGGGCACGCCTCCCTGGCGACCGGCACCACACCGGCACTGCACGGCATGGTCGGTAACGTCTGGTTTGACAAGGACGCGGGGCGGCTGATCTACAATGTCGAGGATGACCGCTACCACCTGCTCAGCAGCAATGCGGACGTCGACAGGAATACCGAGATAGATCCCACCCAGCGTGTTGCGCTGGCCGACGGGCGCTCCCCGCGCGCCCTGCTCACGTCCACTTTCAGCGACGAACTGGCCTATGCCTACAACGGCCAGTCAAAAATCTTCGCGGTGTCGGTCAAGGATCGCGGCGCGATTCCCCTGGCCGGCCAGACCGGCAAGGCGTTCTGGTTTTCCAAGCCCGCCGGGCGATTCATCAGCAGCAACTACTACTACGAGAGTTATCCCCAATGGGTGCTTGACTGGCACGACACCAACCCGCTCGAAGCCTACAGCGGAAATAGCTGGCAGCTGCTCCGACCAGCGCAGGACTACCTGTTCGGCGCAAACGACGATCAACCCTGGGAGACGGACTTTCCCGGCTTTGGCCGTACCTTCCCGCACCCCTGGGGCAGCATCGGTGACAAGTACTTCACGACCCTGCTGACCCTCAGCCCCGCCGGCGATCAGTTGACCCTCGAATTCGCCAAGGCGCTGGTGGCAAACGAGCAGCTGGGGCAGGACGCCATCCCCGACTACCTCTCCGTCAGTTTCTCGTCCAACGACTACGTGCTTCACCTGTTCGGCCCCTCGAGCCTGGAGGCCGAGGACGTGCTGCTTCAGCTGGATCGAACCCTTGCGGAGCTGTTCAGTTACATCGATGAAACGGTCGGCCTGAAGCATACCCTGATCGTACTGTCCGCCGACCACGGGGCACCGGAAGCACCTCCCTACCTCAATGCGCGCGGTGACCAGGACGCGCACTACTATGACATGGAAGCGTGTATGCAGCAGGTCGAGGCCGGGCTTGCACGAGGGCCCTTCGCGAAGGTGGAGGGGCTCATCGGACAGTTTTCACACCCCTACATCTACCTGGACCAGAAGGTGATGGAACAGGCGAATCTCGACGGGGCCAAAGTGGCCGAAACCGTGGCCGCCCTCGCGGAGCAGTGCAAGAGCGTGAACGCGGCGATTACCACCGCCGACACTCGCTACTCCCCGGTGCGCAACCGCACCGTGGAAACCCGCGTATGGAACAACTACAACGCGCGCCGCTCGGGTGACGTTTATGTGGTGCTGGACAGCAACGTCTACGTCAACGATTTCGACGGGCTGGTGGTGGCTGCCACCCACGGCTCCCCCTGGAATTACGATACGTTCGTGCCCATCTTTTTCGCGGGCAGGGGCATCGCACAGGCGCAGGTAGATCGACCGGTGACGCCCTACGATATCGCACCGTCGTTGTCGGCCCTGTTGGGCATCAAGCCGCCCTCGGGCAGCATCGGCAATCCGCTGAGCGAGCTGTTGCAACGCTAGCCCGGGCCGGCCAGCTCCGTCACGCCACCGGCCACCCCCTCGAGAGCTAGAAAGGGTGGCCGAGGCTCAGGTAGACCGCCGAGTTGTCGCTCTCCCCTTTCGCGTACTCGAGGCGCAGGACGATTCCGGCCTCGGGCTTAAGCAGGTAGATTATGCCGCCGCCCAGCATCGGGTAGAGTGCCTCACTGTCGTCACAGGAGGACACTTTCTCGTACAGGCAGCCCACGCCGCCGAACAGTGACGCTCCCCAGCGCCCGGCAATATGAAAGCGCGCATCCACGTTGACGTGGCTGTAGTGCTCGGCCAGGTAATTGCCTCGCGTGTAGCCGCGCATGTTCAGTGAAGAGTACCCGCCAAGGGGGGCATCATCGGTCCAGCGTCCGCGCACGTTGGTGGCCAGCACGTGCCCATCGCCAAAGGGGAAATAGTTGCTGTAATTGATCTGGAGTGCGTCGAAGGATTCATCGCCCCCCAGACCCTCCCGGTAGGCGACATTGTGAACCACCAAGAAGTCCCCGTCATGCGGGTTGCGGCGATTGTCTCGACTGTCGAATTCGCCCACCAGGCCAAGTCCGTTCGAGTTGAAACCGGTAAGGCCGATCTGCTCCAGAATGGAGTCGAAAATCCCGTCTGCGCCGATAACGTAATCGGAGGAGATGAACTGGCCCCCGGCATACCAGTGACCCCTTACCCGATGCAGATAGCGGAGAAAGAAAGACGCCATTTCATCCTCGGTTTTCGCCGATTTGCCTGAGCCGAGAAAGTCATCGTAATCGTTGCGTATCCTGCCGTTGATAAAGCCGGATATCACCTTGTGCCGATTGGCATCAAAATACATCTCCCCGAACACGCCACCCACGTATGAGTCGGTGTCGCTGTATGTTGCGAATCCAGTCAGCAGGGACGTCCTGGATTTGTGGTCAAACTTGTGAAGGTAGCCCGCCACCGCTCCGAACGTGGTGCCCAGTTTGGGGTCGGCGCTGACCGTCGGCGCAATCAGCCACGGCGACTCCAGTGCGGCTTCCGGCGAAGATTCGCTCGGGCTCGGTGACTCACTGGGAATCGAGAAGACCGGATTAACGGCGATGAGTGCGAGGTAGATCGCAAACGGGCGGACCAGTTGGAAAGAGGCGCGGGGATCGCCATTTTTCCGGTTTTCTTCCCGTGCGCACGACGCTTCGTACCGCCGCGGCTCAGTCACGGTTCACACCCTCTTTGATCGACCAGTCCTCCGGCGAGATACTCCAGTACATCCGCGGCAGGCGCCTCCCGACACCCCAGGGTGTTCTGACCACACCAGAGCGGCGTGAAGTCAGAGCAGCCGGCGGGCTCGGCTGCCCGGCGAAGAGCGGAGACCGCGTTGGCGGCAGAGGGAAACGAAGGAGCGGACGGGGCCAGGGGTCCGAGCTCCCGCACCAGCCGGTTGACGATGCCGCGCGCCGGCCGACCGGTAAATACGTTGGTTATGGCGGTATGGCCGGCTGCTGTCCCCTTTATCGCAGCGCGGTGCAGCGCACTGGTTGTGGCCTCCTCGCAGAGCAGGAACGCCGTGCCCGCCTGGACGCCCGCAGCGCCCAGTGCCACAGCCGCGGCCACTTCCCGGGGGCCGGCAATCCCACCCGCCGCTACCACAGGCATTGACACCGCCGCGCGGATCCGCGACACCAGTGACAGAGTGCCACACTGGGTCGTCAGGTCCTCACTCAGGAAGGAGCCACGATGACCCCCGGCCTCCATTCCCTGGGCAATGATTGCATCCACGCCATGGTCGGCCAGCCAGACCGCCTCCTCCACGGTGGTTGCCGTGGACAGCACCCTGCTCCCACAACGCTTGATCCGGGCAACCCATTCGGCCTCAGGCAGTCCGAAATGAAAACTGACGACCGCGGGCCGCACCTGTTTGATCACCGCCAGCGCCTCGGCGCCGAAGGGCTGTCGGGACTGGGTCTGAGCAACGGCAGGCGGGTCGATACCCAGTTCCTGGAAGTAGCCGGACAGGGTGGACAACCACGCCCGTTGCTGCGCCTCACTGGCGGCGGCCGGACGGTGGCAGAAGAAATTCAGGTTGAACGGGCGGTCGGTCAATGCCTTCAGCCTGGAAACCTCTGCTTCAAGCAGTTCTGGTGACAGCATGGCACAGGGCAGCGAGCCGAGACCGCCCGCGTTGCATACCGCGGCGGCCAGAGAGGCATCCTGCACCCCCGCCATGGGGGCCTGGATCAAGGGCAGCCTCGTACCCAGCAGTTCGTTGATCATCAAGGGCGCTTTCCCGCAGCGTCCTGGCCCGCTGGGATGGGCTCACAGACGAAAATGGGGATATCCCGGTCGGTCCTGGCCCGGTAGTCTGCATACGGGGCATAGTGGCTGTCGCAGATCGGCCACAGCTTCGGCTTCTCTTCCGCCGTCGCCAGGCGGGCGCGCAAGGCCATCTCCCTACCCCGGTGCCGGACCAGCACGTCGGGATTCTTCGCGATGTTGTAGTACCACACCGGATGGTTGGGTGAGCCGCCCCTCGAGGCAACCAGCAGGACACCACCCTGGTACGGCACGTACATCAGTGGAATGGTGATCCTTCGACCCGATTTGGCACCGGTCATGGTGACGAAACAGACCTCGTCACCCGAAAGGGTATTGAACATCTTGCCGAGGGTAAGCCGGTTCAGAAGGATGTGACTGCGCGACATCAACTTCAGAATCCACTTCGGTGGGTTGAACTGATTTATCTCGACCTGTTCTTGACCACTCATGAGTGCCTGCCTCGATCGGGGTTCTGCGTGCGATATCTGCAACGCCTGCCAGTTTACACAATATCTGCCCGGTTTGCGGGGCGCTCCGGGAATACCGGGCGCCGGAGGGGTCCTCGAAGCCAGCGAACTCTTTCTACCGTCAGCCGGGTAATGCCCGGTCCCGCTCGGGAGCCGATTGCACAGAGTGGACCGGCTGAGTGCCCTCCCGGGTTGTCCAGGCCAGGTCCCGCAGAGTTCGTGATCAATCTCCTGTACAACCCCGCTCACAAGTTCTATAAGCTATGGGAGTGCAGCAGCATAAACGCGACGATCTCTTCGACGACTTGCGTCCGCGAGAGGAGCGCGTACAGTTTTCCGGCCACTGTGACGTCAATCCATTATTGGGAGGCAAATACCATGATCCATTTCAATCGAGGCAGGCAACTCGTCGCGCTCGCCGCGGCTCTCCTGTATTTCGGGCTGCTGACCACGCCGGCAAAGGCTTATCAGCCGTCCGACATCCAGACTGCCCTGGATGCCGCCTACAACAAGTACAAATCGCTCAAGGAGGGAGCCAATGCCGACTACATACCCGCCCTCGCGGAGGTAGACCCGAACGTCTATGGCATCGCCCTTGTCACCACGGACGGCAAAGTCTACACCGCAGGCGATCTGAAAACCGAGGTGTCGATCCAGTCGATATCCAAGGTCTTCACCATGGCGAAAGTGATCGAAGAGCTGGGTACAGGCGCGATTTCTGACAACATGGGCGTGGATGCCACCGGCCAGGTGTTCAACTCCATCGTGGCGGTCGAGCAGTATAAAGGCTCGGAGATGAATGCGATGGTCAACCCCGGGGCGATCACAGCGACCAGCATGGTAAACGGCGACAGCTACGAGGCGATCTGGAACAGCATCCTCGACTACTACAGCGACTTCGCGGGCCGCAAGCTCTCCGTTCTGGAGGACGTCTATAAATCCGAGGCAGCCACCAACCAGCGCAACCAGGCAATTGCGATGCTGATGTACGCCTACGGCCATATCGAGGGCGATCCGCTGCAGGCAACCGATATCTACACCCGCCAGTGCTCGGTCGGTGTCAATACGAAAGACCTGGCAGTCATGGCCGCGACCCTCGCCAACGGGGGCCGCAACCCGATCACCGGCAAACAGCTGGTGAAACCGGAGAACGTACCGGAGATTCTCGCCGTGATGGCCACCGCCGGCCTCTACGACGACAGCGGCAAGTGGTTGTACAAGACCGGCCTCCCCGCCAAGAGCGGCGTGGGTGGCGGTATCATCGCGGTCTCCCCGGGCAAGTTCGGCATCGCGGTGATCTCCCCACCGCTCGATCCGGCCGGCAACAGCGTGCGTGCGCAGAAAGCCATTGCCGACATCTCCAATGCGCTGGGCGGCAACCCGTTCGAGGTGGTTCCCGAATGAAAAATCCTATCACGACATACCGAACCGGCTGATCAATCCGGACGATTGCCGGTCTGGTATTCGGCCTCTGGACGGGAGCAGAAAGCACCCGTCCTGAATGATTCGGGAGTGGATGTTGCACGGGCCAGAACCCGCTGCAACCGCCATAACCGGGATCCGGAAAGGCAGTGACATGGAGACAGAAAGCATATGGAATACAGAAGACTGGGTGGCGCCGGACTGAAGCTTTCGGCATTGTCGTTTGGTTCGTGGGTGACGTTCAACAAGCAGATTGATGTCTCCCTGGCGGAGAGAATGTTCGGAGTCTGTCTCGACGCCGGTATCAATTTTTTTGATAACGCCGAAGCCTATGAAGCAGGGCAATCCGAGATCGTCATGGGCAAGGCGCTGAAATCACTTGGACGCAGCCGTGACAGTTATTGCGTCTCGTCGAAGGTATTTTTCGGCGCCACCACCAATCCGGCACCCACGCAGATGGGGCTGAGCAGGAAACACATTACCGAGGCCTGCCACCAGGCATTGCAGCGACTCGATGTGGATTACCTGGATTTGTATTTCTGCCACCGGCCTGACCCGGATACCCCGGTCAGCGAGACTGTCTGGGCGATGCATAACCTGGTCACCCAGGGCAAGATACTCTATTGGGGCACCTCCGAGTGGTCCGCCGATGAAATCGTTGCAGCGTATGAATTCGCGGGGAAAAATCACCTGACACCTCCCACCATGGAGCAGCCACAGTACAATCTTCTAGACAGAAAACGATTCGAGATCGAATATGCGCCTCTGTTTGAAAAATACCGGATGGGCGCAACCACCTGGTCTCCCCTGGCATCCGGTGCGCTGACAGGAAAATACCTTGATGGCATCCCCGAGGGCTCAAGGGCCTCGCTCAAGGGTTATGAGTGGTTGAGAGATCTGATGGTGGAGTCTGAGAGAGGCCAGCAGCGAATGAAAAAGGTGGCCCGACTCCTTACGGTTGCCGAGGAACTCGGAACAAGCCTTTCGAGACTGGCGATAGCGTGGTGCCTGCTGAACGAGAACGTTTCTACGGTGATACTCGGCGCCTCGAGGGTGGAACAGCTCGAGGAAAACCTGACGGCTCTCGACGTGCTGCCACTGCTGACCGCCGAGGTTCAGGCGAAACTTGACGGGCGGGATTGACGCCACCAGGCCGGTCCAGGGTACCCTTGCCCTATCGTCATTTTTCAGGCGATTGCGCCATGGACGCAGAACCCGGCTTGCTGCAAGCCGGCAATCACGAAGCTTCCACTGACGCGCAAAAAAGGCCCGGTTCGGGATCAGCGTGGCGCGATGTTCCCCCTCCCGGATTATTCCCCGGCGGGCTGGTCACCGGGCAGCGCCTGTTGCAGAAATTCCATGATAGCTGAGCGAATCTCGTTGCTCCGGCCAGAGATCCGGGACAGCGCAAGTACCATGCCGGCATGTTTGCGCTGCGGATAGAAGCGGGTCGCGGCACTGCCTCCCAGGGCATTCACTTTTTCCGCGAATTTACGGGTGTGGACAGGCAGCACCGTTTTGTCCTGGCTGCCATGCAGCAACAGCATGGGCGGCTCGCTGCCGCTGACGAAATGCAGCGGCTGCATCCCGCGGTAATCCTCCAGACGGCCGAATATGTCCCGATATTTTTCTTCCTGGGGCAGATACGCATAGGGTCCGGCCAGGCCGACGAAGGCATCGATTGTGTCTTCCGGTAACTCATGAGCAGCGAGATAGCGCCGGTCAGTCACCAGCAGCGCTGCTATGTGGGCGCCGGCGGAGTGTCCGATCAGAATGAGCGTATCGACGTCGGCGAAGCGGCCGATATTGGTCGCAAGCCAGTCGACAGCCAGCGCTATATCCTGGACGAACGCGGGAAATACGCCCTCCGGGTATTTGATGTAATCCGGTATCGCTACGGTATAGCCCGCCGACGTCAAAGCGTCAGCCACAAAGAAATAGTTTTCCCTGGAGCCGGATGTCCAATCCCCGCCATAAACGAATATGACCAGCTGTCTATTCCTGTTCCCGTTCTCGGGAGGGAAGTAGAGATCGAGCTTCTGGTGCTCTTGACTTCCGTATACCAGGTCTTTCTCAACCTCGATATCAGCGGACACATAAGACGGCGTATTGATTGCCTTCAGGGCCAGGTTTGTACAGGCCCCAAGGAGCGAGCTGAGCATAATCACGCCTATTCGACAAAGGAAAGATGCGGTCGGATTAGCCATGGGTTTAGTGTAACCTACCCGGGCCGGGTGAGCAGCGGCTGCTGCATTTACTCGCCCTGCCTTGCGCGATGAAAATTACAAGCTGCGGCCTATGCACTATAGTACGTCGCAGGCGGAACCTCGCGTTGCCGTGAGTCTGGGTTCAACCCGGGACCTGATTTTTTACTCCACGCCTTAAGGAGGCTGAAAATGTCGGTAGAACTCTCGATGTTGGTTTACAGCGCATTGCTGTTTCTTTTGATCATCCTGGTGCAGGCGACCCTGGCTATCGCCCAAAACGGCTTGATGGCACAGGCCGGGAGCCGGGACAGTCTCCCCGAGCCGACGGTACTTCGGAAGCGGTTGCAACGGCTTTCGGCGAACATGCAGGAGAACCTGGTTATATTTTCAGCCGTCGTTCTCGTGGCCAATGCCGTTGGCGTATCCAACGACTCAACGGCACTGGGTGCGAGCATATTTTTCTTCGCCCGTGTTGCCCATGCGATCGTTTATGCCTTTGGCTGGCCCTTCATCAGGCCACTATTCTACGCAGCCAGCCTGTACGGCATTGCACTGATCGTCATCGAGATCCTGTAACTGCTGTCATTCACCCGCTTGCGGCGCACCAGCCCGGCCAAAGAGGGGTTGCCCGCGGGGGTCAGCTACGGCCTCCCGCCATTGCGCGGGCCCTGACTTTGGCAAATCTGCGCTGCGCACATCAGCGCAAACTGCCAAATAGCTGGGTCCAGTAGATACCGTAGTCACTTCCGCTGTTATTGTATCGGGCTGAGCCCAGGTTGGTGAAATTGGCGTTCATCATGTTGGCGCAGTGCCCGTCACTGTCGATCCAGCCCTGCATGACGGCATTCACCGAGGGGTAGCCGGCGCCTATATTTTCACCCCACGTCCACCAGTCGTAGCCGGCCCCGGTCGCGCGGTCGCCGCCCGACGAACCGTCTGAGCCCGTGTGGCTGAAAAAGTTGTTTACGGCCATATCCCTGGAGTGGGCCAGTGCGGCTTCTTCCAGCTGGCAGTTCCAGGACAGAGCCGGCACAGCGGGAAAAGACCCCCGGGACCCACAGCTTCTGGCCTGCGCCCGGAAGGCATTGACCGCATCCAGCATCGCCTGGGCTTCCGGTGAATCCATGCAGGAACCGCCGCCGCTGCTGCGATCGTCCGCCGTGTCGCAGGCGTCGCCCAGACCATCGCTGTCGGCGTCTGCCTGGTCCGGGTTGTAGGCTGTGGGACAGTTGTCCGCCGTGTTATTCAGCCCGTCGTTATCGGGGTCGAGCCCGTTGCGGCTGTCGCAGGCGTCGCCGAGCCCGTCTCCATCTTCATCGCTTTGGCCGGGGTTGGCGCGGGTGGGACAGTTATCGTCGCTATCGCGTACGCCATCATCATCGGTATCGGTAAAGTCATCGCAGGCATCGCCGATGCCGTCACGATCCGTATCGGACTGGGACGGGTTGGCAACATTTATGCAGTTATCGCCTGCCCTGGATACGTAACCTTCCGGGGCGGACACACCAAAAGCGGTGTCCGCCGGATCGCCATAGCCATCCCGGTCGACGTCGCGGTAGAACTCGCGCTCGGTGAAACCCTCGTCCACCTCGCCGTCGCAATCGTTGTCCGCACTATCAAAGACCTCGTTTGCGCCGGGAAATATCGCCTCGTTGGCGTCATCGCAATCCCTGTCATTCCCCACATATCCCGGGACCGCTTCCAGCGACGTAATCGACTCGTCTGGCACGCCAAAACCGTCACCGTCGACATCACGGAACCAGGTAGTGCCGCCCTCATCGACGCTGCCGTCACAGTCATTGTCGCGCCGGTCAGCCAGTTCAACCGCATCAGGATGGTCGTCGGCGCTACTGTCATTACAGTCAAGATTGTTGAGCACATAGCCTCTGGGTTTGCGCCGTTGAAGGCGCGTGGAATTCGGATCGCCATACTTGTCACCATCGCGATCAGCATAGAACAGGATATCGACGAACCCCTCATCGGTCATTCCATTACAGTTATTATCCTTGCCGTCCTCCTGCTCCTTGGTATAAGGGTGAACGCTCGCATCGTAGTCGTCGCAGTCTTTGCTGTTGACCACGAATCCAGCTGGACGGGCAGCAGACGTCTTTTGCTGGTTGGCGGCGCCGAAGTGGTCGCCGTCCCTGTCGCGGTACCAGGTACGTACTACCGAAGTGAGCTCGAAAACGGCCGAAAGTCCAATGTCGCCGTCGTGGTGACTGAGTTTTTCCGGAAGAGGAAAGATGACTGCCTCGCAGACCTCGGTCGGGGCCAGGACACACAGGCCTTCCCAGCTGACGAAACGGTAGCCGTCGGCGGGAACTGCCGTAAACACCTCGGCAACCTCCTCTTCGACAGGATAGGCACAGCTCGACGCAGCACAGTCGAATCGACCCGACGCAGAAGCAATATAGCCTGTATCGTCGGTGCTGATTACCAGACGACAGCTGGCCAGCAGCGTGACAGACAGGATCGCGAGCGCCGCTCTGCCGATCCGTCGGGCGCGTGCGTCGTTCTCTTTCCAATACATCACTCTATCCTGCCAGCATTACTCCGGGATTAACCCACTATATTGAAAGCAAAGCGATGGGGCTTCGCCACCAGTTTTTGCCGATTTGTGAAGATTATCGAGACCTCCCTGCCAAACCGCGCGAAAAACTGCGGAAAACTGGCGAAAAAACGTGCACCGCCGAGGGGCAGGTCGCCGTCGCTATCCATCCGGGTCTCACCGGCCCTGATCAACGCCCGGCGCGGGCTGGCGCCCGACGCCTGATTCAGGCTATTCTGAGTGGAACCGGACACAATTGCACTGAGAGATCGGAGAACGTAATGGCCCGCACCGCCTCCACCATGCTGCAACTTGGCACACCGGCCCCGGAATTCACCCTGCCAGAGCCCGCCACCGGCAAGATCGTGTCACTTGCCGATGTGGGCCCGACACCCGCCCTGCTGGTTGCTTTTATCTGCAATCACTGCCCTTTTGTCGTCCATATCCGCGAGGCCTTTGCCGCCTTCGCCAGGGAATACAGCGGCAAAGGCCTGACCGTGATCGCCATCAACGCCAATGACGCGGAGCAATATCCGGCGGATGCCCCGGAGAAAATGGCCGACGCGGTCCGTGAATTCAACTACGGCTTTCACTACCTGTATGACGCGTCTCAGGAAGCCGCTAAACGTTATCGTGCCGCCTGTACCCCGGATTTCTTTCTATTCGACAGTCAACGCAGGCTTGTCTACCGCGGTCAATTTGACGACGCACGCCCCGGCAATGACGCGCCGGTAACCGGCAAGGATCTGCGGGCTGCAGTGGATGCGGTGCTTGCGGGTCGTTCGGTTTCCGCGGAGCAGAAGCCGAGCCTGGGCTGCAATATCAAGTGGCGCCCGGGAAACGAACCTGATTACTATGGCTGACAGCGAAAATCCGACGAACGGTCTCGTTGCAGTTTACGGCGCCACAGGGACCGGTTGCAGAGCTTTGTCCAGCGATGAATGTGGTCGCTGCGCTCCGAACCTGGCATCGATCAGGAGCAATTCGCGGACACTCTGCCAGTGGGACCGCCGCTCCTCCACTATCGAGGGATCCAGACCCTCCGGGAACCCGGCGCGCCCGCCGAGATGTGGGAAGGCCCTCGCAAACTCGGCCCACAGCGCACGCGCCCTTACCCTTACTTCTGCGTGAGTCACCGCCCGCAGCGAATGGGACCACAGCAGGGCGCCAGACGCTCTGGTCATGGAGAACAGGTCACCCTGGGCATGCCAGTGCCTGATCGCCTGATCTATTTGAGACAGCAGATCCGGGTTGCCGGCAACGGCTCTCCAGGGAAACATCGGATCGCCCTTGCCCAGGCGAACAACGTTATTCCGGATCTGGAGGGCGATGATCAGGGTATCGGCAAGATCCTGGTCATTCATCGATCGCGCCATTTCCAGGTAATTATCGATGTTGCGCACAGCGCGCCTGTTCTGGAGGATCTTATACATTCTATATCTCCATGGGCATTTTTTTGCGGTAATGTCAGATAGCCTCTGATCCGATTATCACGCAGGATTGCCCGATGCATAAGCATTAATCGTACTTTTCGTGAATCTCCTCCCGGCGAGGGCATCGACGCGATGATCCAGCAGATCTGCGCCACACTGATTCGGTTCTTCCAGTGGCAAGGCGGCTCTGTTGTCCTACCGTCGATGGCCGTTTCAAAACACCCGGGTGATTTATGGCCTGCGCTCCGGATTCACGTCCACCGCCATGGCGAGAGTTCCAACCCGGCCGAGAACAGTTCCGGCGCCATCACGAGGGTTAGTTAATGAGAAGGAAAATCAGTTACAACTCGAAACACCATATCAGGCTCGGCCGGGTCAGCGCTGCCGCGCTCTCCCCGGACAGCAGCTGGATGGCGGTCGCCGTCATGCGGCTCAACCGGGACGGTACCGAGTACGTCGGCGACCTCTGGAAAGTGCCCCTGGATGGCTCCGACCCGGTGCAACTGACTCGCGGGCAGAGTTCCGATGTGGCGCCCTGCTTTCGCCGGGATGGCGCCCTGGGTTTTTTGTCCAATCGCAAACCCACCGATCTCGGGGCGGATGAGGGTGCGGAGAAGCGCCGCCAGATCTGGATCCTTGACGCGGAAGGCGGAGAGCCCCGCCAGCTCAGTGACGAACCCCTGGGGATCACGGACTTCCGCTTTGCCCGCCGCGGCGATCGCCTGGTCTATACCGCTCCGGTACTGCCCGGAGTCGCCCACGACAAACAGCGAGAGACGGCCGCGGAGCGAGGCAGGCGTGGATCCAATGCGCGTCGCTTTACCCAGCAGCCGGTCCGTCACTGGGATCATTGGCTGCATGAGAACGAGGATTTGCCCAGCCCGCACCTGGTTGCCTGCTGCAGTGACGGCGGCAAACGCCGGGATCTGACACCGGCTGCCCGAAGGGAGCTTTCCATCGAGCCCCGGTTCGACCTGTCCGAAGATGGCCGCCTGGTGGCCATCACGTGGTCAACCCCGGCCAGGGATCGCGAGCTCGACACGAGCTTGCGGGTATTCGATCTCGTCACAGGCAGAGACCGGATTTTCGGGGCCCAGGAGTACTGCAATGTGGAATTCCCGCTGTTTGCGCCTGACGGCAGGACGCTCGCGGCCGTCCGGGAATTTCGATCCGCCACCAGCGCGCCGCGTCCGCGTACCGTCCTGTTCAATGTGAAATCCGGCAAGGGGCGCGAACTGGCGGAAGACTGGGATCGCTGGCCGCAGCTCCAGCAGTGGTGCGCAGACGGTCACGGCCTGCTGGTGACCGCGGACGATGAGGGGGCGACCCCCCTGTTCAGAGTGGATACCAGAAGCGGCAAGACTGTGCGCCTGAGCACCGTCAAGAGCGGTGGCCATCACAGTGCCTGTCTCGCCCTCCCCGAGGGGGGCGCGGTGGGCATCCGTTCCACTTTGTCGCAACCACCGGAGCCATTCCTGATCCCGGCAAAGGGACGCGCGGCTCCGCGTCGTCTGGCGAATCTCTCAGGATTCGACAGCGCCGACTGGATTGACACCGAAAGCATTCGGACCATATCCACAGACGGCAAACTCATACAGAGCTGGCTGCTGAAGCCCCGGGGGGTAAAGCGATCGCTGCCTGTACTGATGTGGATACATGGGGGCCCGATCGGTATGAGCGGTGACCTGTGGCACTGGCGCTGGAACCCGCTCCCCTTCCTGGCCCGGGGCTACGCCATCGTGCAGCCCAACCCGAGAGGTTCCACCGGCTTTGGACAGGCGTTCATTCAGGGCATCTGGGGCAATACCTGGGGTGGACAGTGCTATGAGGACATCATGGCGGTTGCCGATGCGATATCTGAACGAAAAGATATCGACGGCGGGAGAATGATGGCCATGGGAGGATCCTTCGGTGGCTATATGACCAACTGGATCGGCACCCAGACGGATCGCTTCCGGTGCCTCGTCACCCACGCCAGTATCGTTAACATGTCGACCTTTACCGGGGTCACGGATCACCCCGCCTGGTGGTACCTGGAGATGGGTGGCGAAAACCCCTACCAGAACCCGGACAGCTTTGACCGCTACGCGCCGTGGAAGTACCTGTCTGGCTGGAAGACCCCCACGCTGATCATTCACGGAGAAAAGGACTACCGCTGCCCCGTCGGAGAAGCCCTGATGTTGTTCGAGGGATTGCAATACCACGGTATAGAATCTGAACTGTTGCTGTTTCCCGACGAGTGCCACTTCATCCAGAAGCCGCCGAATATTGTCGCCTGGTATGACGCGATACTCGAATTCCTGGACCGGCATATGAAAAGGGGTGGCACTGGCAAGGGCAGGTCGTACTGAGGGTGCGCTGCCACATGCGCCCGTTTCGCAGGCACTTGTCTCACGACTGGCTGACGTTCCAGGCGTGACTTGCCGCAACAGGCTGGCAAACAGCAGATTACCGATAACGGGAATCATCATTCGTCAGCTGCTACTGGCGCGCTTTGGCATTCGCGTCGTGGCTGCGGTGCCCGCCAGGGTGGATACGCCTGTATTGCGTCAACAGGAAGCGCTGCGACTGTGGGAGAATAGCCGCCGGCACCAAAGCCGCGATGAATTCACCCGGCCACGAGAGATCGCTGAAATTTTCGCGTTTCTGGCCTCTCATGAGGCAAACTGTATCAACGGTTCGAACGGTTACGCCGAAGACGACTCTCTGAATTTCAAGTATGATCTCAAGCCGCAGGGCTGACCCTGCGGCACGCGATCCGGATCGGCCTGACGTCCGGGGCTGCGGTTTTATCGACATCAGGTAGGCCATATCCCGCCTCCAGGGTCACGGCTCTGCGTCGTGCGCCAACGCATATCAGGCGCCTGCAGGACAAGCCGTGAAACCGATGGGGGCGGCCTGGCGGCCGAGTCTCCAAGGAGAATAGATTCTATGCAACTGTTCAATCCCCATCACTACCAAGGGCGCCACCCGGAAGAACGTAGCAATGAGATGTTGCAGGCGGTGATCGACTTCTTCGAGAAAAGAGGCCTCAAGAAAATCAAGCAGGACTGGCATGAGAAAGTCTGGAACCACGACTTTGTCGCGTTCATGAAATCAGAGCGTGTGCTCTCAACCCTGATGACGCCGTCTGCATACGGCGAGGCGGCCTCATGGAACAGCTTTCGAAACGTGGAATTCGCGGAAATAACCGCTTTCTATGGCATTACCTACTGGTACACATTCCAGGTATCCATGCTCGGCCTCGGGCCTGTCTTTAACGGCGGCAATGAGGAGGCCAAACGACGCGCCGCGAGCCTGCTCGAGCAGGGCTGCGTATTTGCCTTCGGTCTGTCTGAGAAAGAGCACGGCGCCGACATCTACTCCTCGGAGATGGAACTGATTCCGCAGGGGGATGGCAGCTATGTGGCGCGCGGCAGCAAGTACTACATCGGCAACGGTAACGAGGCGGCGCTGGTATCGGTATTCGGCAAAAACAGCGAGACGGGAGAGTATGTGTTCTTCGTGGTGGACTCGTCTCACGAGAAGTACGAGTGCGTGAAAAATACAGTCAACCAGCAGAACTACGTGGCTGAACTGCGCCTGCACGACTACCCTGTCACCGACAGCGATATATTGCGGGTTGGCCAGCAAGCCTGGGACGACATGCTGAACACCATCAACTATTGCAAGTTCAACCTGGGTTTCGGCGCCATCGGTCTCGCCACTCACGCCTTTTATGAGTCCATGAACCACGCCGCTAACCGCACTCTTTACGACCAACAGGTCACCGGTTTTCCACAGGTGCAGCGGCTGTTTACCGACTCCTTCTGCCGCCTCCATGCGATGCGGATGTTTGCCTACCGGGCCTGTGACTATATGCGCTGTGCATCTGCAGAGGACCGCCGTTACCTGTTGTTCAACCCGTTAGTTAAAATGAAGGTGACCATGCAGGGTGAGCGGGTGATTGCCGACCTGTGGGATATCATTGCCGCCAAAGGCTTCGAGGCGGAGCCGTTCTTTGAAATTGCCGCCCGCGAGATCGGCATGTTACCCAAGCTCGAGGGCACGGCGCACGTGAATATGGCGCTGGTGGTCAAGTTCATGAAGAATTACCTGTTCAATCCCACCCAGTACCCTGAAATACCAGAGCGCATCGACAACCGCGAAGATGGTTTTCTGTTTAACCAGGGGCCGACCAGCGGTTTGGGCAAGATCCAGTTTCATGATTACAACGAGACTTACGACCGGTTCGACCTGCCCAACATCGAGGTGTTCAAAACCCAGATAGCGAAATTCAGGGCGCTGTTGACGGAGGCGGGTCCGGACGCGACCCAGATGAAGAATATCGACTACATGCTGGCACTGGGCGAGCTGTTCACCTCTATTGTCTATGGCCACCTGATTCTGGAGAAGGCGCTGATGGACGATACTGACAGCACCTTGTTGAATCAGATATTCGATGTTCTTGTGCGCGACTTCGCGGTTTATGCTGCGGATCTGCACGGTAAGCCAGGCAACAGCGAAGCGCAGCGCAAGCTGATTCTCGATCTGATCAGGGCGCCGGTCGCCGATTCAGAGCAGGCAAACCGGTTCTACCGTGAGCAGGTCTGCTCTCTTGCCGACACCTACAGGCTGGCGGACTGATCGCTGCCCGGCGGCGCGGCAGGAACCGATCCTCGATCTTTACGGGCGCGGTGCAAGCCGGCGCCCGGTTTTGAGTCCAGGTTAGCCTATACTCGGGGACATGCCGGATCACGGCACGAATCCGGGCGCCGGTTGCCAGTCGCGGGTGTGCCAATGGAGATTCGCCAGGAACTCATGGGCCATCGCAACGTTGACGTCACGACCCGCCGCTCCGCCCCGCAACTGGAGGAGTATCTGAGCGCAGCAAACCGGTTATACAACGAAAAATGCAGCGAAAGTCCGGCAGTAAAAACCAGCTGGATGAAGACCGGGCAATCCACCGTGCCAGGATGTGTACACTCCATCACAAAGACATCGTGTTTTCATGTCATCGACCATGACGATCCGTCTTTACGGGAAATTCGAAGAGCAATTGGACCGGCTCGCCATTTCATTATGGATGAGACGTGGTATATGAGTGCGTAGACCTGTGCCTGTAAAATGCCTCCGTACCTGCGTTAGACCCCTCAATGGCAAAAAACGCACACCCGGCCACGCCCCGGCCACCGGTCGTCAAAAAAGTTACCCGGCGACCTATCGACGCTGCAACCTGCTGCCGATGATTCTGCTGCTTGCTGCGTGCAGTAACACGCCCGTACAGGTGCAGACTCCCAGCGGCCGTCTCGAAGGTTATATTGCCGATGGGGTGGAGCATTACCTCGGCATTCCGTACGCACAACCACCGGTGGGGAACCTGCGCTGGCGGCCACCGCAGCCGGTGGTGCCGTGGTCGGGCGTGCTGCGCGTGCAGGACAATCCTGTGGCCTGCCCCCAGTTCCTGCCCCTGTGGCCCGCGCTGGTCGGCAGTGAAGACTGCCTGTATCTGAACGTCTGGACCCCCGCGAACAGGCCGGCCGAGGCCATGCCGGTGATGGTCTGGCTTCACGGCGGCGGCTTCTTTCTCGGCAAGGGGAGCTTCTCTGACGATGACGGGGCGAATCTCGCGAGACTGAAAAACGTCGTGGTGGTGACCGTGGATTACCGCCTGGGTGTGTTCGGATTCCTGGCGCATCCTCAACTCAGTGCGGAAGACCCGGAGTATCCAGGATCGGGTAACTACGGCCTGCAGGACCAGAGGGCGGCCCTCGAGTGGGTACGGGATCACATCGCCGCTTTTGGTGGCGATCCGGGGAACGTCACCCTCTTCGGCCAGTCCGCAGGCGCCATCAGCGTATGCGCCCACCTGGCCTCACCGGCCGCCCGGGGACTGTTCCAGCGGGCCATCATCGAGAGTGGCCCCTGCGCCCAGCCGCTGCCAACACTTGCGTCGGCCTATGAACTCGGAAAGCAGGTCGCCGCGGGAGTAAACTGCGGGGAGGTCCCCGATGCCCTCGCGTGCATGCGCGATAAATCGGCCGAGTCGGTAGCCGATGTGCTACGTCCCGACCCCACCTTCGGTTTCAATACCCACAGCATCCTCTGGTGGCCCACTATCGACGGCGTCGTGCTGCCTGACCAGATCATGGACACCATTCGCGCGGGCGACTTCAACCGCGTGCCGGTAATCGCCGGTGCCACCCGGGACGAGGCCACCCTGCTGGTTTGGATGTCCCACAACCTATGGCTGCGCCCATTACGTGCCGACCAGTACCTGGAGCGCCTCGCATTTCTCATGGGCAGCCGGGAACTGGCGGAGACGGTAGCCGCACAGTACCCGCTGGAGAACTACCCCGCGCCCTTCGACGCCCTGAGTGCCGCTTTCAGCGACGGTTTTTTCAATTGCCCCACCCGGTGGCTGGTACAGGCGCTGAGTGCCTATGTGCCCGTCTGGTCCTACCAGTTCGATTACGATGAGGCGCCATTTCCGCTCCCCTGGGCAAACCTCGGAGCATTCCACGCCGCGGAGATTCAGTTCGTATTCAAACGGCCGATGCGCCTGATCGGACCGGGGTTTAACAAAGAGGAGGAGCAGCTTGCCGAGCGCATGATGACCTACTGGACCCGATTCGTCCGCAGCGGTGATCCGAACGGCGACCAGCTATACTGGCCACGCTACGATGAGGGAGAGCGCAGCATAGTTTTCAATCGCCATGACAGCGTGGTCAGCGGCTTAAAGGCCGAGGCATGCCGATTCTGGGAGGGGCTGGACTATCTTCGGCCACCGCCGCGATGACCAATAGGGGCAAGGGGGGGCAAAGGGGACAGACCACGATTTGAAAATCGTGGTCTGTCCCCCTATTGGCCTGTTTCCCTGGTTCCCAGTGCTGCTAGACACGTAGTGTCGCAGCGGTCGGCTGGTGAGATTGCGGCTGCGGTGGCGCCGATACGTCCTGGAAAGCCAGCATTTCAGGAACCCGGGCGGACGCTCCATGGTAGAAACCCGTTTGCGAGACGTAATCACCGGGATTACGGAACGTGCCGAGCAACATGTCGAATAACGGCAGGTCAGAAAAATTATAGTAATGCAGACCCAGCTGGTGGTGCACGGCGTGGCTTTCAGGACGTTGCACGATATAGCCCAGCCATCGGGGTGTTCTGACGTTGGCATGCTGGAAGATCCCGAGGAACATCGTGGTGAAGAGGAACAGCGTTACGGCCGAGGGGCTCAATCCGACGATGAGTGACAGGCTCAGGCTGCCGAGCAGGGTGAAGCCGGCCATGTCTGTCGGACTGAAATAAAAGGCGCCGAACGTGTCCAGTCGCTCCGCACTGTGATGCATTTGATGGAACCCCAGGAACAGTCGGCGGTGCTCGTGCATCGCCCGATGCCACCCATACAGCAAAGACTCGTACACCAGAACGCCGATGGCGGCTCCGCCGAGGGCACCCAGGTGGCTGAGATCAAACAAACGGTACTGTGTCAGAAAGTCGTCCCAGACCAGGGGCAGGTAGGACGACAGGTAGAAATAGATGACAAAGGAGCACAGAGCGCGGGGAAACCAGCCCCTGACCTGCGGCAGCGAGCGGGCCGGCGCCAGGGCCTCCCACAGTATCAATCCTCCGTACATCGCCAGTACGCCCAGCGAAACGGGATCCAGTAATATCTCCAGTGGTGTCGGCATCATCCTGCCCTCCCTCTTGATGGATGGTCACCGCGATATGCGGTGCCTTACAGGGAAAATTCTATGGCGCCACCGCCTGAAAAGCAGTGGACCGGGGGTAAGGAAATGGCCTGGGAAAAAGTGCTTTCAAATCATACGGATAGGAAGGATCTTCAGATCGCTGGACAGTACTGGCGCGATTCCGCAATTTTTACTGTACCAGTGGTATAGTAATACTTGGCTTATCGATCCCGAGCCGAGGCGTTGAACGATGACGACCCGTGCCAACAGCAGCCGTGAACGCATTCTCAGTACGGCAGAGGCCATGATCCTCGAGAACGGCTTTGCCGGAACGACCATCGACGATATCATCGAAAAAGCCGCCATCACCAAGGGCGGGTTCTTCTATCATTTCGACGGCAAACGGCAGTTGGCGAAGGCCCTCGTCGAGCGGTATATCGCCATGGACTCGGACGTCTTCCTGCAGCTGAGCGCACGCGCCGACACACTCAGCGAGGATCCGCTGCAACGCACACTTATCTTTCTCAACCTGGTCACCGAAATGGTGGCCGGCATGACACAGGTCCACCCTGGCTGTGTGATTGCCGCGTTCACCTATGAAACCCAGCAATGCGACGACGAGATTCGCGGTATGATGGAGGCGGGTATGCTGGAGTGGCGGGCGATGATCGCCGACCGCCTGCGCGAGATTATGATGAAATACCCGCCAAGAACCGATGTGTCAGTAGACGCACTGGCGGACATGTTCTCCTCCACTCTGGAGGGTGGCATTATCCTGGCGCGGGTTTACAGCGATAATCAGGCGCTGATTGATCAGGTCCAGGCATACCGTACCCACTTGCGCCTGATATTTGGCGACCTGTGACACGGCACTCCAGGATCAAGAGGGGACAGACCACGAATTTCTATTTGGAAATCGTGGTCTGTCCCCGTATTGCCTTTTAATCGTTGAGCACTCCGGCCGTCCATTGACCATGTACGGCCGAACCGGACTACAACAGGCTCACTGCCTGCTGGATGCCGACTTCATCTCCTCGAGCACCGCATCCACGCTGAGTGAATCCCCTCTGGCCGGCGGAAATTCCTTGAAGGTCTCCAGGAAGTTGGCAACGAATGCCTGAGCCGGTACGAACATCCACATCTGATCCGCATAAAACTGGCGAACATAGAGCGCCGCATCCGGCCCGACTTCATAGGGATCCATCCTCAGGTTGACGATGAGCGGCCAGCTCGGGGTCTTGCGGTATGCCTCGTTGATCGAGCCCTCCATGATGGTGAAATGAATCTTCCAATCGCGGAAACGCAGGGCATTGAGGTGGCCGGCCGCGTCAAAATAGAAGATCTCCTCGCGCTTGCCTGGCCCCTTGCCGGTCAGGAGGTCCAGTTGGTTGTAACCATCCAGGTGCGCCTTGAATTTCTTGCCCGCAGCCTGGTGGCCCTGCAACAACTTCTCCTTGATATCCGGCTCGCCGACTGCGGCCAGCAGGGTCGGCATCCAGTCCTCGTGGGAGAAGATATCGTTGACCACGGTTCCTGGCTTGATGTGGCCGGGCCATTTCACCATCATCGGGACGCGGAAACCGCCCTCCCAGGT
>JARRPM010000043.1:0-23952 GCA_037382865.1 Halioglobus sp.
GGGGTACTGGCCGGGCAGCCGCTCAACCCGTGTCAGCAGCGCTTTCATATACCGGGGGTACTGCGCCAGCCAGTCGCCCGGTGTGTCGCGCAGGAAACCGTCGTGAAGCAGCTGGCGCACCTGTCCATCAATGTCCTCCCTGCTGTCAGGCCAGGCCCCTGAATCCATGCCGGCCAGCTTCTGACGCGCATCGGCCAGCGCCCGCAGGCTGGTGCCCAGGATCGATTCGAGTTCGTTGGCCCGCGTCACCACGTCACCCCTGCCCGCCTCCAGCACCGCGAGGAAAGCCTCCCGCGACCTCGGCAGGTCGCCGGAGGGACACATGGCCTGCAGGTAGGCTGCATCGATCAGGTCCTCGACCAGCCCTCCCCGCTCCAGGCCTGCGCCCGCCAGCACAAGATTGAACGCATTGCCGCGCAGCATCTGTTTGCGCAGATACTTGACCTGCTGCGCCGTGTGCAGGCGCAGCAGGCGCAGCACGCCAAGGCGGTGGCGGATACCCGCCTCGCCGGGATAGTCGCAGAGTTCGATGGCCACCGTATCGCCCCTGTCCACCAGCGCAGGCCACGCGACGATATCCATACCCGCCTGCCGAAAACGCCACTCGCCCGGCAACGCTTCGAAATCCCAGCGGGCAATGCCTTCACTCGCCGGCGAATCGACGGGCGCCGCGCGCACCGTCTCGCGCGTGTCGCTGCGAAAACGTTCGACAAGCTCGCCCAGATCCCGGCCCTGCGCCACCAGCCGCCCCTCGGCGTCGACCACCCGGACGTTCATGCGGTAAAAGTCGTCCAGTTTTTCCGGCGCCCAGTCGGACCGGGCCAGGGCCACGCCACCCAGCCGGCCCAGGCGGCGGGAGAGTGCATCCAGCAGGTCGACGTCGTCCGGCGCCAGGTCGGCCAGGGCCCGGTCGACAAAATCCGGGGCCGGCACCAGGCGCTTGCGCTTCTCCTTGGGCAGCCCCTTCACCAGCTGAATGCACTTCTCCCGCAGCAGCCCCGGGACGAGCCAGTCGAACAGGAAGCGGGGGACGCGGTTGAGCAGCGCAACGGGAACCGTCACCGACACACCATCGGCCACCTTGCCGGGCTCGAACCGATAGCTGAGCGCCAGCTGCATGTCCCGCCAGTCGAGGTGGTCCGGGAACTGCTCGCCGACGGCGCCCCACGGATCACGGGCGAGCAGCGTCTCGCGCTCAATGCGCAGCGAAGCCTCCACCTGTGGGTTTCGTTTCAGCCAGGAGCGCAGGCGCCCGGTGGTGTAGGCGTCATCCGGCAGGCGTTCGTCATAAAAAGTGAACAAAACCTGTTCATCCGCGAGGATATCCCGGCGCCGGGTGCGGGACTCCAGTTCCTCCAGCGCCTTTACGACACCCAGGTTATGGCGCAGGAAGGCAGGTGGCTGCCGATACCTGCCCGCGATCAGCCCCTCGCGGATCAGCAGTTCCCGGGACTCCCGCGGCGCGAGGGGGCCGTAGTGCACGGAGCGCCGGTCGGAGACCGTCAGCCCGTAGAGGGTCAGCCGCTCATAGGCCATCACCCGCCCGGTGCGGGTTTGCCAGCGCGGCTCGTAGTAGTGGTGCTTGAGCAGCGCCGGATTCACCCCGATGATCCATTCGGGCTCGATCGCGCCGACGCAGCGCGCGTAGACCCGAGTGGTCTCGACGATTTCCGCCGCCACCAGCCACCTGGGCGGTTTGCGCGACAGCGGCGAGCCGGGGAAGATCTGCAGCTTGCGGTTGCGACTGCCCAGGTACTCCCTGCCCTCCTGCCACTGGGCGACGTTGCTCAGCAGCCCGGAGAGCAGCGCCACATGCACACCCTGGTAATTCTCCTCGTCGGGCAGCACCTGGCGCGGCCGCAATTTCTGCTGCCGGCAGGCGATGCTCAACTGGGTGTGGATATCGCGCCACTCCCGCAGGCGCATAAAGGAGAGAAACTCCCTCTGGCACAACTTGCGCAACTGGTTCTGGCTCAGGGCCTGGCGCTGCTCCTCGTAGTAGCGCCAGAGATTGAGCCAGGCCATGAAGTCCGAACGGGGATGACGAAAGCGCGCGTGCATCTGGTCGGACTGCTGCTGCTTGTCCGCCGGCCGCTCCCGGGGATCCTGGATCGCCAGCGCGCTGGCGATCACCAGCAGCTCGTCGAGACAGCCGCCCTCCTCCGCCGCGGCCAGCACCATGCGCGCCAGGCGAGGGTCCACCGGCAGGCGGGCCATGCGCCGGCCCGGACCGGTGAGTTTGCCGGCCGGGGTAACCGCGCCAAGCTCCTCCAGCAGTTTATAACCGTCGCGCACCAGGCGCGGATCCGGCGGATTGATGAAGGGGAAATCCTCGACCTTGCCCAGGCCCAGCACCAGCATCTGCAACACGACAGAGGCGAGGTTGGTCCGCACGATCTCCGGGTCCGTGTAGGCGGGCCGGCGGTTGAAATCCTCTTCGCTGTAGAGCCGCAGGCAGACACCCTCCTCGACCCGGCCGCAGCGCCCCTGGCGCTGGTTGGCGCTGGCCTGGGAGATCGGCTCGATCGGCAGCCGCTGCACCTTGGTGCGGTAGCTGTAGCGGCTGATCCGCGCTTCCCCGGGGTCGATCACATAGCGGATGCCGGGAACCGTCAGCGAGGTCTCCGCGACATTGGTGGCCAGCACCACCCGGACGCCCCGTCGCCGGGAGATATCAAACACCCGGTTCTGCTCGGCCTGGCTGAGGCGGGCGTACAGCGGCAGGATCTCCAGGCTGCTCTGGTGGCGCAGCGCTTTGGCGAGTTCCCGGATGTCGCGCTCCCCCGGAAGGAATACGAGGATGTCTCCGCGGCGACCGAATTCGCCGGCGCCGATCGCCTCCACCAGGCCGACGATCTGGTCCTGCACCCCTTCCTCCCGGTCCTGCGCGGGGTCGAGGTACAGGGTCCGTACCGGGTAGGTCCGCCCGGAGACCTCGATAACCGGTGCACCGTCAAAGTGGCGGGAGAAGCTCTCCACGTCGATGGTCGCCGAGGTGATGATCAGTTTCAGGTCCGGTCGCCGGGGCAACAGGCGCTTGAGGTAGCCGAGCAGAAAATCGATGTTGAGGCTGCGCTCGTGTGCCTCGTCGATGATGATGGTGTCGTATTTCTGCAGCAGCCGGTCGCGCTGGATCTCCGCCAGCAGAATCCCGTCGGTCATCAGCTTGATCGCCGTGTCGGGAGATACCGTCTCGTTGAAGCGCACCTGGTAACCGACCGTTCCACCGAGCGGCGTATCGAGTTCCTGGGCAATGCGCTGGGCCACCGTCCTCGCCGCCAGTCGACGCGGCTGGGTATGGCCGATCAGCTGCTCGGCGCCGCGGCCCAGTTCCAGACAGATTTTGGGCAGCTGCGTGGTCTTGCCGGAGCCGGTTTCACCGGCGATCACGACAACCTGGTGCCCGGCTATGGCGCGGGCGATTTCCGCGCGCCGCTCGGCGACCGGCAGCTCTTCCGGGTAGGTGATGACTTTCGGGAGGAGCCTCTGCCCCGTGGCACTGTGCATGGCAGGAACCGGTCGCGCGGGGTGCCCGGAAGCGCCCCGCGGTAAAAATCAGTTATGCTGGGATGGCCGACCACTCCAGGCGACGGGGCCGCAAAGATGACCAGACTTCGCAATTATACCTTCGATGAGATCACCATAGGGCAAACCGCCCGCTATTCCAAGACCGTGGAGGAGCGCGATATCCGGCTGTTTGCGGCGGTGTCCGGGGACGTGAATCCGCTCCACCTGGATGCCGGGTTTGCGGCCGGCACCCGCTTCGGCGAGCGGATCGCCCACGGCATGCTGACCGGCGCCCTGATTTCTGCCGCGCTGGCGATGGAACTGCCGGGGCCGGGTACGATCTACCTCGGTCAGTCGCTGCGTTTCCGTCTGCCGGTTCATATCGGGGATACCGTCACCGTGGAACTCGAGGTCACTGCCAAGGGGGCGCGCCGCAACACCGTCACCCTCAGCTGCCGGGCCGTGAACCAGGCGGGCAAACTGGTGGCGAGCGGCGAGGCGGAGGTGATGGCGCCGGAGGAGAAACTGGTGCTCGACCGCCCCGCCCTGCCCCGGGTTGAAACGGGCTAGCCCTTCTCCCCTGCCGGATCTTCGTCGCTGCCGGAGTCCGCCACCTGCTGTTGCTCGAACTGCGCGGGATCGAGGTACATCAGGCGCAGCAAGACTCCGGCGCCCGGCGCGCCCATATCGGCGCCGAGCACCATGACGCTGGGCGTACCCTCTTCCACCGTGACCGCCGAAATGCCGAAAATCATCGAATCTTCGCCTCCGGCCCCGGCGAAGGTCGAGACCGCTTTCTCCTCCCGCAGGGCACCCGCGATATTGGCCAGCAGCGTCGCCAGGCTCGCCCGGAATGCGCCGTAGTTGAGCCGGCCCCGAAACTCACTGTGATCCAGCGCGACCCTGAAGTGGACAGTGGAGTCGTCCTCCATCCGCACCGTGGCGATCGGCACTGTACCCCCGCCGGAGAGCTCTCGGAAGACCTGTTTGGCGCTGGTGCGGTTTGCCTCGATGAATGCCCGGTGCAGCAGGTTTGCGGACATCGACAGGAACTTTCCGGTGGGAATCGACTGGGTCTGGTAGCGGGCCATGACAACCTCGGGGGCGCAAAGGAGGAAGAGTCTAATGCCGCGGACCTGCGCGATCAACGTCCGCGCCTGCAACCGAAGCAGCGGCGCGACCAGCCCCGGGTGCTGGCTGCAGCGTCGACGGATCTGGTACCATCGCACGCTCATTTTATTGGATTCCGGTGGATGCCCGAACCGTATCCGGCCGACCCGTATCCGGCCAACCCGTTCAAGTCACATCAGCGCCCGCCCTGTCTCCAGCGCATGGTGCAGGCAGCGGCCCTGAGCTGCGCGCTGTGTTTTTCGGCCATCGCCGCCGGCCAGTCGGTTGATGTGGAACGGCGGCTGGCGGCGCTGGGTACAGAACGGCAGGCGCTGACCCGCGAGCTTGCGCAATACCGCGCCACCGTGGCCCTGCTCCAGACAGACGGCATCCCGCCGTCACAGAGCGCCGACCCCGCAGTGCGCAGACTGGCCGATGCCATGACGACTATCAGGGAGCGTCTCGTCGACATCACCGAGCGCGAAGTCACCCTGCTGCAGCGGCAGATCACCGCGGCGAGGACCAGCGTCACGACAGAGACTCCGCCACCGGGCGCCATCGAGACCAAACCTCTCCGGACAACCACCCGGGACTATACCCTGACCGAAGAGGCGGAGAATGTCGCACGCCTGCGCGCCCTGCTGGCCGGGTATTACGCCGAGCTGAAAGAGTCGGCACTGTCTCTACCCAGCGAGCAGGAGCGATTGCAGCGGGAGGAGGCGCGGCGCGACGCCGAGCGGATCGCGAAGATCCCCTTCAGCCCCGACAAGGTGCGTCTCAACGGATTCGAAGGGAGCACGGCACTGGCCCAGATCACGCGCCGTCTCGCCGACCCGGACCTGCCGGAGAGCCGCCGGGACGTCGCCCCCATCTGCTCCATCAAGACCCGCCTGTTCGGCTCCCTCGTGGGAAGCGAAAACCGCAGCCTGCAGCCTGTGGGCAAGAGCCACTACATCGCCCGTATCCGGCTGCAGCCGGGGGATACCACGCTTTATATACAGGGCGACCGCTGGGAGGTGCAGCTGCCCCGCGATGTCAGCGCACAGGAGTTCCTGATCACCCTGTACCGTCCCCCTGGCGGCTCGCCGGAGCTGCACGTATTCTCCGTCGATGAGCTGCTGGCTGAGGATGATCCGCATATACCGGCCTGGCTGCCCGATAACCTGCAGCTCGACTCCGGGGCCGGATGAGGCGGGACAACACACCCTGGCAGGCGGCGACCGCCGCCGCACTGGAGTGGTCTGAGCAGGGAGACCCGCGCTCGCGCCTGTTCGGGGATGTCTATTACTCCGGCGAGAACGGCCCGGGCGAGAGCCGTCACGTCTTCCTGGCCGGGAACGAACTTCCCCGGCGCTGGCTGGCACACGAACGCCGCCATTTCTGCATCGCCGAGACCGGCTTCGGAACCGGCCTGAACTTCCTGCTCACGTGGCAGGCCTGGCGGCAGGCGCCGTCGCGCCCCCGCCTGCACTTCGTCTCCCTGGAGCGGTACCCGCTGGCCCGGGAGGACCTGGCAGCGGCCCTGGCGTCCTGGCCCGAACTCACGGAGCTGGCCCGGGCGCTGCTCGAGCGGTACCCGGGCCTGCAGCCCGGACAGCACCGACTGCTGCTCGAGGATGGCCACCTCACCCTCGACCTCTGGTGGGAGGATGTCAGCGACGTGCTGGAGGACCTCGCCTGCCGCGCTGCACTGGTGGACGCCTGGTACCTCGATGGGTTTGCCCCGTCCCGCAATGAGGCGATGTGGCGGCCGCGCTTGTTCCAGGCCATGGCCGCCGCGAGCCGGCCGGACGCCACCTTTGCCACTTTCACCGCCGCCGGGCACGTGCGGCGAAACCTGGAAGAGGCCGGTTTCGCCGTCGAGAAAGTCCCCGGATACGGGCGCAAGCGGGAGTGCCTGCGCGGCCGGCTGCGTGAACGCGCGGCTGCGTGGCCGGTCGAGGAGACCCCCTGGGACCTGGAGGGGGCCGCCCGGGTCAGGGCCACCCGGGGCAGGGCCGCCCGGGAAACGCGTCCCGAAGGCCCCCCGCGGCATGCCCTGGTGCTCGGTGGCGGACTGGCCGGTTGCGCCGCGGCGGCCGCCCTGGCCCGGCGCGGTGTCGCCGTCACCCTGCTCGAACGCGCGGAACTGGCCGGCGCCGGCTCCGGCAACGACCAGGGCATTCTCTACACCCGCCTCTCCCGCAGGCACTCCGCCCTGACCGACTTCGCCCTGCTCAGTTTTGCCTTTGCCTCGCGCTTCTACCGCGCGTTACTGGACGACGGCTCGCTGCTGGAGGGCATCGACGGCGCCCTGTGCGGCAACTTCCAGCAGGACGCCCGGGACAAGGAGCTCGCGTTCCTGGAAAAGGCGCTGCTACCGGTGCCGGAACTGGCGCAGGTCATGGATGCCAACAGCGCCAGCGAGCGACTCGGGGTCAGCCAGTCGAGCAGCGGACTGTGGTACCCCGCCTCGGGCTGGCTGCGGCCGGCCTCCGTGTGTCGCGCCCTGGCAGCGCATGAGGGGATTCGGGTAGTCGAGGGCTGCGGCGATATCACCCTGCGTGAGGGCGACGGCGAGTGGCAGGCCATCGCGGGAGGCGCGCCCCTCGCAACGGCCCCCTGCGCCGTCGTGGCGACAGGCGCCGCCGCGACGCAACTGCCCCTGCTCAGCTGGCTGCCGCTGCAGTCGATCCGCGGCCAGACCACCCACCTGCCCGCCTCCGCCGAGACACTCAAGCTGCGTGCCGCCCTCTGTCATGAGGGCTATATCGCGCCGGCCCGGGAGAACCTGCACTGCATCGGTGCCACTTTCGACCTGCACGACACAGACGGGACCCTGCGCGCCGCCGATCACCGCGCCAACCTCGCCAGCCTGGCGGCGGCCCTGCCGGGCTGGCGGGCACAGCTGGAAGCACTGGACCCGGCAGCCCTGGACGGGCGCGTCGGCTATCGCTGCGCCAGTCCCGACTACCTGCCGCTGGTCGGGCCGGTTCCGGACCGCGAGGCATTTCTCCAGACCTATGCGCCCCTGCGCAGAAACGCGCGCAGAGTGGTCGCTGAACCGGGCACCTACCTGCCAGGGCTCTACCTGACCACCGCGCACGGCTCCCGCGGCCTCGTCTCGGCGCCCCTGGGCGCCGAGCTTCTGGCCAGCCAGATCTGCCGCGAACCACTGCCTCTGAGCCGGTGGCTTGCCCGGGCGCTGGCGCCCGCCCGCTTTCTCATCCGCGACCTGTCGCGCCACCGGATCTGATGCTGACGAGACTCGCCCTGTTTCTCTCCCTCTGCCTCATGGCGCCGGTGTCGAACGCCGTGGATCAGTTCGGCTATCGGGTGACCGGCAAAAAACCCCAGGACCGCAAAAATTGGGTGCAGGGGCTGGAGATCGTGGACGGCTACCTCTATGTCAGCAGCGGCAACTACGGCAGGTCGCGACTGCTGCGCTACCGCTTCGACGACGGCACCCTCGATACCGGGCGCCGGGTGCACCCCCGGCTCTTCGCCGAGGGCCTCACGGTCTTCGGCGACAGGGTCTACCAGCTTACCTGGCGCGAGCGCATGGCGCTGGTCTACAGTCGCGAGGAACTTGAGGGGCTGGAGTGGTTCCCCCTCGCCGGAGAGGGCTGGGGCCTGACCAACAACGGCGAGGAACTGATCTACAGCGACGGCAGCCATCGCCTGCACTTTCTCTCGTCCGGGACACGGCTCATCAACCGCTCCATCGAGGTAACCCGGGACGGCGCACCGGTGCCGCAACTCAATGAACTGGAGTGGGTGGAAGGCAGGATCTGGGCCAACATCTGGGAGAGCGACCGCATCGTCATCATCGATCCCGCCAGCGGTGAGGTCACTGCGGAGGTCGACCTCAGCGGCCTGTTACCCGAGACGGAGCGCCGCCGTGACACGGGCGTGCTGAACGGCATTGCCCGGGATCCCGCTGACGGTTCAATCTGGGTGACCGGCAAGCGCTGGCCCTGGCTCTACCAGATCGAACTGGTCCCCCGGGGGAGTGCAGAATCAGGCAGGGAATCGCGCTAGAATACCTGACCCGAGCCATCAACTACCCCCCGAAGGTACGCATGAACCAGAGCAGCACAGCCCCGGCCGAAGCCCACGCCGCGTTCGAACCAGTCCGCCAGGAGACCATCGACTCCCTCAACCTGCGGGTGGAGCAGTACCGGCACAGGGCCACCGGCGCCGTGCACTATCACCTGGCCGCCGACAACACCGAGAACGTCTTCCTCGTGGCGCTGCGCACCGTTCCCGGGGATTCCACCGGGGTGGCCCACATTCTCGAGCACACGGTGCTCTGCGGCAGCGAGCGGTTTCCCGTCCGCGACCCGTTTTTCATGATGCTGCGGCGCTCCCTCAATACCTTCATGAACGCGTTCACCAGCTCGGACTGGACCGCCTACCCCTTCGCCAGCCAGAATCGCAAGGACTTCAACAATCTCCTCGAGGTCTACCTCGACGCGGTCTTCTTCTCGAGGCTGGACCCCCTCGACTTCGCCCAGGAGGGGCACCGGGTGGAGTTCGCCGACCCGGACGATCCGGACAGCGACCTGGTCTTCAAGGGGGTGGTCTTCAACGAGATGAAGGGTGCCATGAGTTCCGTGCCCTCCACCCTGTGGAGCACCCTGTGCGAACACCTCTTCCCGACCACGACCTACCATTACAACAGCGGTGGCGACCCGGAGCACATCCCCGACCTGACCTACGAGCAGCTGCAGGCCTTCTACCGCAGCCACTATCACCCGAGCAACGCGATCTTCATGACCTTCGGCGACATCCCCGCCCGGGAGCACCAGGCCCTCTTCGAGGAGAAAGCCCTGGCGCGCTTCCAGCAGCTGGACCAGCGCATCCAGGTGAAGCCGGAACGCCGCCTCCCCGCGCCCCTTCGCGTGCAGGACGTCTACGCCTTCGACGAGAGTACCGGGACGGATAACAGGACGCACCTCGTCATGGGCTGGATGCTGGGCGAGAGCACCGACCTGGAGCAGCTGCTGGAGGCGCAGCTGCTCTCCAGCGTGCTGCTGGAGAACAGCGCGTCCCCCCTGCAGCACGCCCTTGAGACGACCGATCTCGGCAAGGCTCCCTCCCCGCTGTGCGGTCTGGAGGACTCCATGCGCGAAATGGTGTTCTGCTGCGGTATCGAAGGCAGCGAGGCCGGGCACGCCGACGCACTGGAGGAATTGGTGCTCGGGGTGCTGCAGAAGGTGGCCGACGAGGGGGTGAGCGAGGAGCGCCTGGAGGCCGTGCTGCACCAGCTGGAACTGCACCAGCGAGAGATCAGCGGAGACAGCTACCCCTATGGCCTGCAGCTCATCCTGCAGGCGCTGGGCTGCGCCACCCACTACAGCGACCCCATCGCCGTGCTCAACCTCGACCCGGTGATCGCCGGCCTGCGCGAGCGCATCCGCGACCCCGACTACATCCGAAGACTGGCACGCCACCTGCTGCTGGATAACCCCCACCGGGTCACCCTGGTCATGAGCCCCGACAAGACACTCTCGGCGCGGCGCGCCGCGGCGGAGGCAGAGCGGCTCTCCGGCATCCGTGAGCGCCTGGATGCGGAGCAGCGCGCGGCGGTCGTGCAACTGGCTCGCGACCTGGCGGCGCGGCAGCAGCAGGTCGACGACGCAAGCGTCCTGCCCCGCGTCGAACTGAGCGACGTACCGCCCACCCTCCCGGAACTGGAATTCACCGTACACGGCGACGGCGCCCTGCCCATCACCACCTACGGCCAGGGTACCAACGGCCTGGTCTACCAGCAGGTGGTCGCCCCCCTGCCCGCCATGACCGAGGAGCAGTTGCAGACATTGCCGCTCTACACCAGCGTGCTGACCGAGCTGGGGCTGGGTTCCAGCGACTATATGGCGGCCCAGCACCGCCAGTCCGCTTCTGTGGGTGCCATCCATGCGTTCACCTCGATGCGGGGCAGGACCGATGACGAGCAGGCCGTGATGGGCAACTTCGTGCTGTCGTCCAAGGCCCTGCTGCGCAATACCGCGCAGCAGGCCGAGCTGATGCACGACACCCTGCGCTCTGCCAGGTTCGACGAGGGCAGCCGGGTTCGGGAACTGATCAGCCAGCAACGGGCGCGGCGGGAGCAGTCGATCACCGGCAACGGCCACGGGCTGGCCATGGCGGCCGCCTGTGCGGGCATGAGTCCGCTGGCGGCGCTCAATCACCGTCTCTCGGGGATGGCCGGCATCCGCAGCCTGCGGGCACTGGACGAGCGGTTGCGCGAGCCCGAAGCGCTGGCGGCGCTCTGTGCCCGCCTGGAGGAGGTCCACCGACAGGTCGCCGCATCGCCCATCCAGCTGCTGGCGGTGGCGGAGGATGAGCGGCTCGAAGGGGTGGTCGCCACCTGTCGCACGGTCTGGTCCGCGGATGGGACCCGCCCGCAATTCGAACCGTTCAGCCTCCCCCCGCAGCGCCAGCGAAGCGGAGAGCTGTGGCTGACCAACACCCAGGTCAACTTCTGCGCCCGGGCCTACCCCACCGTGCCGGTGCAACACCCGGATGCCGCGGCACTGACCGTGCTCGGGGGCTTCCTGCGCAATGGCTATCTGCACCGTACCATCCGCGAGCAGGGCGGTGCCTACGGCGGCGGCGCCTCCCAGGACTCAGGGATCGCGGCCTTCCGCTTCTACTCCTACCGCGATCCGCGCCTGCTGGAGACCCTGCAGGATTTCGACGCCTCCGTGGCGTGGATGCTGGAAACGGCACACGAGCGACTGCCGCTGGAGGAGGCCATTCTCGGGGTCATCGGCAGCCTGGACAGACCCAGCTCACCCGCCGGGGAAGCCAAGCGCCATTTCCACGACCGCCTCTTCGGGCGGACCCACGAGCAGCGCGAGCAGTTCCGGCAGCGGATCCTCGCAGTCACCCTGGACGACCTGCGCCGGGTAACCGAGACCTACCTGAGGCCGGAACTGGCCAGCACGGCAGTGATCAGCAACAGCAGCCAGTTGCAGGCCCTTCCGGACCTGGCGGAGCGCCTCGACCTGACGGTAGAGGAGCTTTAGCATCCCGCGGATCGCGGGGCCGGATCGCTACCGACCCGGCCATTGAGCGCGAACCTTACCGGGCGGGAGAGTCCGGGCGGGGGCTGCCCGGCAACCCCCGCCCGGGTGAGGCGAGGGGCAGGACTACTCCGCCTCCATGCCGGCCCGCTTGTGCCAGCGGTCGCGGCGGGGTTCGTGGTCCTCCATGAACTCGCTCAGTTCCGCGCGCTGTTCCTCGTCCAGCAGCTGGTAGATCCGCGCCTGGGTGCTGGCGGCCTGGTAGACCATGCGGCTGGTGATCTGGCCGATCTCATCGGCCAGGCGCTGTGCCTCGCCGGCATCGAACGCGCCGCGCTGCATCCGCAGCTGCTGACGCAGTTCCCGCAGTCGGGCGTGGTCGGCCGCCGACTGCTCGCGCGTCTCCGAAAGAAGCGCCTCGATGCCGGTCTGCTGGTCTTCACTCAGGTCGAGCTTGTCCGCCATGTGCGCAACCATCCGGGCGGGGTCACCGTGCATCCGGTACCCGTCTTTCGTCCAGCCGGTCACGGCGCCCAGCGCGAGACCGCCAAATACGGTGCCCAGCACCAGGTTCCTCGATAAACGTCTCATAGGTCGATCTCCTGCAGTTAGTCAGAAAAGGGGCAAAACGCCATCCGCCCTGCCTGCAATACAGTCTAGCGATGCCGCCCGTAAAGCTCTGCAGTAGTCGTGTTAAGAAATGTCAGGGCCTGTAAACCGGCGACTGTGACGTGGCGCCATACGCTGCCCGAGTCGGCTATCCCCGGAGGTTGGCCTGTAAACATTTGTAAAGAATCTGTCGGGGAGTGTGAAAGAGCCGTGACACCAAAGCGGTATTTCTCCACACTGAAGTCGCATGAACGCCACCATACTGATCATCGACGACGACCGGGAGCTGTGCGCCCTGCTCGCGGAATTCCTGCAGCTCGAGGGCTTTGCAACTGAGGCCGTACACGATGGGGCGGAGGCGGTCGGCCAACTGCAACGCCGCCGCTACGACGCTATCGTGCTGGATATCATGCTGCCCGGACTGCAGGGGCTCGAGGTGCTGCGCAGGACCCGGGAGTTCAGCCAGGTCCCCATCCTCATGTTGACCGCCCGGGGCGAGGAGACCGACCGCATCGTCGGCCTGGAGATGGGAGCGGACGACTACCTGCCCAAACCCTGCAACCCGCGGGAGCTGGCGGCTCGCCTGCGGGCGGTGCTGCGACGCAGCCGGGGTGGCTCCGACGGCGACCTCAACGCGGAACGGGTCGTGGGCAGGACCCGTATCAACCCGGCCGAGCGCAGCGCTGCCTACGGCGACGTCGAACTGGCGTTGACCAGCGCGGAGTTCAACGTGCTGCAGGTTCTGCTGTCGCGCGCCGGTCACGCGGTGGACAAGGAGACGCTCAGCCGCGAGGCCCTGGGCCGACCTCTCTCCGCCTATGACCGCAGTATCGACGTACACGTGAGCAAAATCAGGAAAAAGCTGGCGGCACTCGGCGGCGAGAACCTGATCGTGAGCGTGCGCGGCATCGGCTACCAGTTCGCGGTCGGCGCCGGTGATAACGCGCGATGAGACTGACCGGCACCATCTTCGTCAAGATTTTCGTCGGTTTCTGGCTGGTGTCGCTCTGTGTCCTGGGCAGCTGGCTGGTCGCCGATCACTATTTCCAGTCGCGGCCGGCCAGCGCGGAATCCGGGAATCGTCCCCCGGGGCCGCCCCGCCGTTTCATGCTGCAGTTGATCTATGAGCTGCAGAATACGCCATCCGGGGAGCTGCCCGGCCTGCTGGCGGCGACCGAGCAACGGCACCGCATAAAGGTCTTCCTGCTCGACAGTGCGGGCGCGGATATCCTCGGGCGCGCCGTGCCGGCGGCGGCAACTCGTGTGGCAGACCAGCTGCGCGGCGCAAGGCGTCGCGCCTACGAGCGCACGCCCGACGCTCGTCTGCTGGCCCACGACATCTATCGCGCCGAAGCGGGTCCGCTGCGCGCGGTGCTCATACTCCCCGCCGCGCGCCACGATATCCTGCAGCTGCTGAGCGATAATCTCTGGCTGCGGCTCGGCCTTGCGGTCATCGTCAGCGGCCTGCTCTGTTTCGGGCTCTCGCGCGTCATGACCTCCCGGCTGCAGGAACTCCAGGCGGCTTCGCGCCGCCTCGCAAGCGGTGCGCTCGACACGCGCCTGCAGGTGCGCGAGCTGGGGGGCGACGAAACAGACGAGCTGGCCAGGGCTTTCAATACGATGGCAGAACAGCTACAGGAACGGATGCAGGCCCAGAAGCGGCTGTTGCACGATGTTTCACACGAGCTGCGCTCGCCCCTGGCCAGGCTGCGCGTCGCCCTGGCGCTCGCCGAGCGGGGTGGCCCGGATACGGCGCAGCACCTGCAGCGCATCGATCGGGAGACCGAAAGACTGGAAGAACTCATTGCCCAGCTGTTGTCCACCCGGGCTCAGGCGCAGTGCCTGGAGGACCACGTCGACCTCGCCGTGCTGCTCGAACAGCTGTGCGCCGATGCGCGTTTCGAGGGCCGACCGCTGGATAAGAACGTGGTCTTCGAATGCCACTGTAGCAATGCGGTCGTGGCAACCAGCGGTGACCTTCTGCAGAAAATATTCGAGAACATCCTGCGCAATGCCGTGCATCACACGCCACCGCAGTCCACCGTCCGGGCCGAGCTCACGGACGTCGACGGGGGCTACACGGTACGCATCGCCGACCAGGGCCCGGGCGTTGCGGAGGCGGAGCTCGACCGGATCTTCGACGCGTTCTACCGCGCGGATACCGCGCGCTCCCGGGAGACCGGAGGCCACGGCCTCGGCCTGGCCATTGCAAGGCGCGCGGTCAATGCCCACGGTGGCCGGGTGGCAGCGGTCAACACGGGTCAGGGCCTGGCGGTAACCGTCTTCCTGCCCGGGGCCGGTATCATCCATACCGCCACTGAGTCGGGCAATGAGTGAAGTCGGGGCCCCTCCCGAAGCTGCCTTGTGATCATTGTTGCCGCGGATGCTAGACTTGCAATTTATTGACTCAGGGTATCTCAATGCTTGCGATCACCAGGTGCGCGGCAGATTGCTGTTCCGGCGCAATACTGCGCCATGTCGTTGCGACCGGGCTTTTCCCGTCAGGCCCGATTGCGCCATGAGACAGCATTACCTGCTGCCACCGAAAATGAAAGACAAGGCCGGCCACCCCCGGCGCGCCGGCTTTGAATTCGAGTTCGGCAACCTGCCGATCGCCGACACAGCCAGGGCGTTGCAGGAAGAACTCGGGGGGGAGCTGGAGCTGCGCAGCCCTTTCGAAGCGGTGCTCAAGAGCTCATCGCTGGGAGAGCTCACCGTGGAGCGGGATGCCGACCTGCTGAAATCCGTGCGATACCGGCGATGGCTGGAAACGCTTGGCGTGGAATTCTCGCCGGGCACACTGGCACATGAAATCGAAACCAATATCGACAACGCGAGCCGCATGCTGATCCCCTGCGAGGTCGTTACGCAGCCAATCGCATTTCGCCGGCTGGAAAAGCTCGATTCTCTCGTCAAAACCCTCGACGGACTCGGCGCGGAGGGTACCCAGCAATCGTTTATCTACGCCTTCGGGCTGCATATCAACGTTTCGATTCCCGACGATTCGCCGGAAACCCTGAGAAACTACCTGCAGGCGTTCCTGCTGTTGCATGCCTGGATCATAGAGGCCTCCAGCATCGATATCACGCGGCGCTTCTTTACCAAGTATATCGACCCGTTCCCACAGCGCTACGTCGAGCTCCTGCTCGACAACCAGTACGCACCCGACATCGCCGGGCTCATCGACGACTATATGGAGCACAACCCCACCCGCAACCGGGCGCTGGATATGCTGCCGATCTTCTGCGAGCTGGACAGGGAAAGGGTGTTTACCGCGGTCAATGCGGAGGAGCGCAAGTTGGTGAAGGGCAGGCCCGCGTTTCACTATCGCCTGCCCGACTGCAAGGTCAACGTGCCGGACTGGAGTGTAGCCGACCCCTGGAACCAGTGGATCTACGTGGAGAAGGTCGCGTCCAATGACGCGCTGCGCGAGGAGCTGGTAGATGCCTGGCGCAAATCAAACCGAAAAATGTCGATCACTCCCGCCACCGCCTGGGTGGCACGCCTGACGACCATACTCAGCCAGAAGTACTTTGCCGGGTGACTGCCTGGCGTGCTGGCGGGTAACTTCACATGATTTCACCCAATGCGGCAGGCGTCGCGGCAGGAGGCGCCGATGACTGAGCGGCCGCTGGTCGGTGTTACCGGACCGGATCGCGGCGGCCTCGTCGCGTGGCTGATGACCGCCGTGGCCCTGCGCCGCAGCGGCGCCAAACCAGTGCGGATCACACCGGGCAGACCCTGCGACGAGACTCTTCTGGACGCCGTCGTCATCGGCGGTGGCAGCGACGTGGATCCGTTTCACTATGGGGAGGACCGGCTGTGGGAGAAACGCGACCGGCGCGCGCGACAGAGCACGGTGGTGGACTGGCTGATCGGTTTCGCGCTGTCGGTCTTCAGGGCGCTGTTCGCCACCTATAAACCCAAGGATTACGACCCGGACAGGGATGCCCTCGAGAAACGGCTGATCAAGCACGCCCTCTACTTCGATCTTCCCATTCTCGGCATCTGCCGCGGTGCCCAGCTGATGAATGTGACGCTCGGGGGCTCCCTGCACCAGGATCTCGGTCATTTCTATACGGAGGAGACCAGCAATGTGCGCAGCATCCTGCCGCGAAAAATCATCCGGATCAGCGACGCAACCCGCCTGCGCGATATCCTGGGAACGGAAGGCTGCCAGGTCAACGCCCTGCACGACCAGTCCATCAAGGAACTCGGCCAGGGTATCGTGATCAGCGCGGCGGAACCCAACGGCATCGTCCAGGCGATCGAGAAGCGGGGACACCCCTTTTTCATCGGGGTACAGTGGCATCCGGAATACATCCCCCAGAGCAGCATTCAGCAGGGACTGTTCCGCCACCTGGTGCGGTGCGCGCGTGAGAGGATGGGAAGGGCAGACCGGCAGCCCGAAGGCCGCGCAGGCGGACGCTAGCGGTGGAAGCGTACCTGGGATTGTTCCTCAGCGCGTTTCTCGCGGCAACGGTCCTGCCCGCGTATTCGGAAGTACTCTTCGCCGGCATGCTCGCGGCGGGCTACGACCCCCTCGCACTGTGGGCGTGGGCGTCCGCGGGAAATACCCTGGGCGCTGCCGTCAACTGGACCCTCGGGCGCTACCTGCTGCATTTCCAGGACAGAAAATGGTTTCCGTTCAGGGAGGAAAATCTCGGCATGGCGCAACGCTGGTTCCAGCGCTTCGGCGTCTGGTCGCTGCTGCTGGCGTGGATGCCGATCGGCGGCGACGCCCTCACCTTCATCGCCGGCATCATGCGCGTGCGTTTCAGTGTGTTCTTCATCCTCACCGGCATCGGCAAGGCCACCCGCTATGCGATCCTGCTGGGGCTGGTCCAGGCGTTCTGACCCACCGGTTCACCCCGGGACCGTCAGTCACGGTTGAGGTGCACCTCCCCCGCGCGGATACGGCGCAGGTAGCCGTTCACTTCCCGCTTCACCTCGGGGGCAAACAGGTACAGCCCCAGGATATTCGGTATGGCGATGAGAAACACCATGGCGTCAGAGAAGTCCAGCACCGCTGTCAACTGGATCATGCAGCCGAGCGCTATAAAAGTGCAGAAGATCGCCTTGAACAGCATCTGGGTCCGGGCCGCCTCGCCGAACAGGTAGGTCCAGCCCTTGAGGCCGTAATAGGACCAGGAGATGCTGGTGGAGAACGCGAACAGGAGTGCGGCAAAGGCAAGGGGATAGGGTGACCAGGCGATATGGTGGGCGAAAGCCGCCGAGGTCAGGGCAATGCCCTCCAGCCCGCTGTCCATGAGCCCGTTGGGGATGGCGGTGGTGACGATGACCAGCGAGGTGAGCGTACAGATCACGATCGTGTCGATGAACGGCTCCAGCAGCGAAACCAGCCCCTCGGAGGCGGGCTCGTTGGTCTGCACCGCCGAGTGCGCGATGGAGGCCGAGCCGATACCCGCCTCGTTGGAGAACAGGGCTCGCTGGAAACCCACGATCATGGCCCCCACGGCACCGCCGGTGGCACTCTCCACCGACAGCGCGTCAGAGAAAATCAGGCGGAAGGCCGCGGGAATGTACTCATAGCTCATGCCGATGATCACGAGCGCGGAAAGGGCGTACAGGACACCCATGAAAGGCACGATATGGGCGGCGACCCTGGCGATGGACCTGATTCCGCCGATGATGACCAGGGCCACTGACGCGGCGATCAGCAGGCCGAACAGCCAGCCCTTGTCCGCGAAAAAGCTCTTATCTCCCCCGGTGATGACCACGAACTGGACGTAGGCCTGGTTGGACTGGAACATATTGCCGATGCCGAAGCAGCCGATCACCAGGGAGATCGCATAGAACCCGCCCAGCGCCCTGCCCCAGCGCGGCGCCCCGCGTTCACCCAGGTAGTGCTCCAGGTAGTACATGGGGCCGCCCGAGACGGAACCATCCGGGTTGTAGCGCCGATACTTGACGCCCAACGTGCACTCCACCAGCTTGGTGGACATGGCGAGGAAGCCCGCCACAACGAGCCAGAGGGCGGCGCCGGGGCCGCCGATCGCGATCGCCACCGCCACCCCGCCGATATTGCCGATGCCCACGGTGCCGGAGACCGCCGTGGCGACGGCCTGAAAGTGGGATATCTCGCCGTTGGCACTGGGGTTATGGAAATGGCCGCGCACATGACGCAGGGCGAGGCCGAAACCCCGGATATTGATGAAACCCATATACAGTGTGAAGAAAACGGCGGCGACCGCCAGCCAGAGCACGATCAGGGGAAACGGTTGGCCAAAAATATCGACCCTGTAGAAAACCGCGCTGGAGAGGGCATTGGCGAGGGGCCGGACCATCGCCTCGACCCGCTGGTCCAGGCTCTCCGCGGCCGCGGCGGCGGCGTAAAACCACAGGGCCGATCCTGCTGCAATCCGGTTCCACCCCATGCTAATCCGCCCCTGTCGACCTCATTGTCACTGCCATGCTCGCACAGGGCGCCGGCCGTGCCAACTTTGCGCCATCGATGACCCCAAAGGTCAACACAATCGACCCCTGCCGACCTGTTGCGCCGGCCGGTCCGGCGTTATAGTCCCCCGGAGATAAACGGGATATCCGGGCATCGGATGTCACAGACGGAGAGGCGGGAGAGGGCCGGAGAGATGGGGACATACGTGATTACCGGCGGCGCCAGCGGAATTGGCGCCGCCATCAGGGAACAGCTCGAAGCCCGCGGCGATAGCGTCGTGGTCGTGGATATCAGGGACGCCGATATCACTGCCAACCTGGCGACCGGAGAGGGGCGCAGCAGCGCCATAGCCGCCATTCGCGAGGCCACTGCCAATGGCCTTTCGGGCCTGGTGACCTGTGCCGGTGTCGGCTCGCATCTCCCCGATCGCGCCCTGATAACCCGGGTCAACTATTTCGGCACTGTCGCGCTGGTGGAGGGACTGCGGGATCACCTGGCGGACCATAAGGCGTCGGTCCTGTTGATCGCATCCAACTCGGCGCCGATGGAGACCCGTGCAGATTATGTCGAGGCCCTGCTGCGGGGCGATGAGGGGGCCGCCACGGGCATTGCAGAGAACATGCCCTCACACCCTGTCTACTCCGGCTCCAAGCAGGCCGTGATCCGCTGGATGCGCAACAATACCCGGGATTTCGCGGCGGCGGGTGTGCGCATGAATGCCCTCGCGCCCGGCTATACCCGCACTCCGCTCAGCGCGGCTGTCGAGGGCGATCCGACCTACGGGGAGGCCATCAAGGCGTTTATCGCCTCCATCCCCATAGGGCGCCCCGGGGAGCCCGAAGACATTGCCAACGCGGCCAGCTTCCTGCTCAGCGAGAGCGCGGCTTTCGTCTGCGGCTCCGTGCTGTTCGTCGACGGCGGGCACGACGCCATGTTACGGCCCGATCAGTTCTAGCCTGTTTTTCCGGTCATTCCGGTGGAATAAACGGCAGGTACCGCCCGCACCGTCCCGCGACCTGCCCTGCTAGGATCGATAGAGCCTGGTCAGGTCGCCGTAGTGCTCGATGCGCCGATCCCTCAGGTAGGGCCAGATCCGCCGCACCGATTCACTGCGGGCCAGGTCGACATCGATGACAGCAGCCACCTCCGCGCCGGTGTCTGCCTGCCAGAGCAGTTCGCCCTGGGGGCCGGCAACGAAACTGGAGCCCCAGAAGCGGGCGCCGCTGCCGCCACCGGGATCGGGCTCATGGCCCACCCGGTTCACGCTGATGACCGGGACACCATTGGCGACGGCGTGTGAGCGCTGGATGGTGATCCAGGCGTCCCGCTGGCGCTGCTGTTCCGCCGGATCGTCCCCCGGATCCCAGCCGATTGCCGTCGGGTAGATCAACAGCTCCGCCCCCGCCATGGCCATCAGGCGTGCCGCCTCGGGGAACCACTGGTCCCAGCAGACGAGGACGCCCAATACCCCTGCCGACGTGACGATGGGCTGGAAGCCCAGGTCGCCGGGGGTGAAGTAGAACTTCTCGTAATACCCCGGGTCATCGGGGATATGCATCTTGCGGTAGATACCGGCGATACCGCCGTCGCGCTCGAGCACGACCGCCGTGTTGTGGTAAAGGCCCGCCGCGCGCCGCTCGAACAGCGAGGCGACGATGACCAGGCCCAGTTCTCCCGCCAGTTCGCCCAGCACCTTCGTGGTAGGCCCCGGAATAGTCTCGGCGAGATCGAACTGCGTCACCTCCTCCTGCTGGCAGAAGTACCGGCTTCTGTGGAGTTCCTGCAGCACGACCAGCCCGGCCCCCTGGGAGGCGCATTCGCGAATACCGTGCAGGGATTTCTGCAGGTTGGCATCGAGGTCATCGCCGCAGGCCTGCTGGACGATGCCGACTTTGAGCGTGGACATGGTGCTGTTCCGGTCGGTCAGAGGGATCGGGGGCATAGTACACCCCTCGGCAGCTGCATGGTAATGCAATGCAGGCTGCCGTGCTGGCGAATGAGGGGGAGGCAATCCAGGCCGCGTACGGTGTAGCCCGGAAACGCGGCGGCGACCTGCCTCAGGGCCTCCTCATCCCGGGGGTCCCGGTAGGTGGGCACCAGGACACAGCCGTTCACGACGAGAAAATTTGCATAAGTGGCTGGCAGCCGGTCGCCCGCCTCGTCATGGCGGGCGGAGGGCCAGGGCAATGGAACCAGTTTACAGGGCGCACCGGCGGCGTCGGTACAAGCCGAGAGCTCCCCGGCCATCGCCTGTAGCTCACCATAGTGGACGTCGTTTTCGTCATCGCATGCCTGGTAGGCGATCACACCCTCGGGACAGAGCCGGGCGAGGGTATCTATATGACTGTCCGTATCGTCCCCCTCCAGGGCGCCGTGTTCCAGCCAGAGTATCCTGGAGACACCCAGATCCCGTTTAAGGTGCGTCTCGATCTGCTGCCGGGACAGTGAGGGATTTCGATTCGGGTTGAGCAGGCAGTTCGTGGTCGTAAGCAGGGTGCCCTGCCCGTCGCTCTCGATGGCGCCGCCCTCCAGCACCAGCTCACGTTGCAGCAGCTGCGCACCCGGGTAGGCGCCCTGCCCGAACAGCGTCGCGGTGATCCTGTTGTCGCGCCCGGCGGCGAACTTGTTGCCCCAGCCATTGAACTGGTAGTCCATCAGGAAAAGGCCGTCCTCGCTCTCCACGGTGATCGGCCCGTGGTCGCGGGCCCAGGTATCATCTGACTCAGCGGGGTAAATATGGAGGTTTTCCAGGGGAACGCCCCGCCCGGCTAAGCGTTTCCTGATCGACGCGACCTGGTCGACCGGGGCCGCAATCAGTATCTGGCAGACGCCGGACAGCATCACAACCAGCTCTTCATAGAGGTGCAGCACCTCCGCCAGGCGGGGCTGCCAGTCCGTGCCGGCGTGGGGCCAGGTCAGCTGCACGGCGTCGACAGGTTCCCATTCGGCGGGGAGGCGCGGTTTCCGCAAAGTCTTCATCGGCTCAATCTACACCATCAGGGGACGCAGGGTCATTACCGGAGTCAGGCTCGCCAAGCGCGGCTGGCGAGGGGAAAACATGCGTTGGGCGGTCGCATTCTGCGATACCATTCGATGGCATCTGGCAGGGTGACTGCTGGACCGGTTTTCAACAAAAAAATCAGTGACGGGAAGGAACGAAAAATGTTCAAGGAGTTCAAGGAATTCGCCATGCGCGGCAACGTGGTCGACATGGCTGTCGGTATCATCATCGGCGGCGCCTTCGGCACCATCGTCAAGAGCCTGGTGAACGACGTGCTGATGCCGCCCATCGGCCTGCTGCTGGGTGGCGTCGATTTCTCGGAAATCTTCCTCACCCTGAAGGAGGGCACGAAGGTGCCGGGCCCCTATGAGACACTCGCCAGCGCCCAGTCCGCAGGCGCCGTCACCATCAACCTGGGCCTGTTCATCAACGCCGTGGTCAGTTTCCTGATCGTCGCGTTTGCGGTGTTCCTGCTCATCAAGGGGATCAACAAACTGAAAAGGGCCGAAGAAGAGGCGCCCGTGGAGCCGGACACGAGGGAATGCCCCTACTGCCTGTCGTCGATTCCGCTCAAGGCGACCCGCTGCAGTCACTGTACTTCCGACGTGGCGGCGGCCTGAACCCCAAAAAAGTTCATCGCACATTGGCGGGGTTGCAACGGATCGCTCCTGCTAGCGGTTCCGGGAGGAGGGCTGCTTTTCAGTCGCGGCCAATATCCGCTTTGTGAAAAGCAGCCCTCCTCCCGGACCCTCGAACAGCGCCTTTTCAAGCAGGGACAAGGAGCCAGGATCGAGGCCCCGGGCAGGCGATACATTTTCACAAAGCGGATATCGGGCCGCGACTGAAAATGTATCGCCTGGTCGGGGCCGTTAGGACAAGCCACTCCCGCCAATGTGCGAAGAACCACAAAAAACGGGCCCCACAGGGAGCCCGCTCGTTCCGCAAGATATCGTCAGAACTCGTAGGTCACGTCGAGCCCGAAGGTGGCCTCCTCGCCGTACTGTTTGGTTGAGACGCCGAGCGTTCCTATTTTTAACCCGTAAGAGGCATACTCCTCGTCGAACGCATTGCGCGCCCACAGCCCGGCCCGCAGGGTGCCGTCGCCCAGCTCCACGTTCTCGAGCCCGAGCCGCAGGTTGACGATAGTGCGCTCATCGAGGACCACCTGGTCAAGGATCACCGGGTTACCGGGGGCGTAGCTTGCGGTCCACAGGGCGGCGGCGTAGGTCTCCTCCTGCCAGAATACCTCGCCGTGGAACATGAACTCACCCCAGCTGGTGCGGGCGAACACCCAGTCGACGATGGCCGATGCGGCGTTGTCCGGCGATTGCGCCCGCTCCGCGTACTTGTCGGCGTCGGTGATGGAGACATCCACCCCCTCGAAGTCGGCGTACTCGTCGAAGTCACCGTCCATGTGGGTATAGCTCAGGGCGATCATCAGGTCGTCGAGGGGCAGCCACTGCACCTCCAGCTCGGCGCCCCAGCGGTCCGACTTGCCGGCGTTGCCGATGAACGATGAGACCTGGCCGTTCTCGTCGACCGATATCTGGCTGACCTGCTGGTCGTCGTAGGTGTACTGGAACAGCGAGCCGTTGACGCGCAGAACCGCAGGAATGAGGTCGGACTTCACACCCAACTCCCACTGCTCCATGGTCTCCTCCTCGAAGGGGTTCGCAAACAGTTCGCCGTTGAAGCCGCCGCTGCGGTAGCCGGTCGCCCAGCGCAGGAAGACGTTGGTGGAGTCGGTGACATCGTAGGCCACGGTGATGTTGCCGCTGTCGTTGTCGAAGTCCTCGTCGAATTTCTCGTCGAACTGGCCGGGAACCGGCGCGAGTTCACCCGTATAGGCCGTATTGGTACGGAACGTGCCGGGGAAGGGCCCCGGCAGGAACTGGGGACCAGCGGAGAGGTACTTGTAGGTGACCGACTTCTCCTCCTCCGTGTGCCGGTAGCCCACGGTCAGGGCGAGGCGCTCGTCGAGGATGTCCGGACGGTAGGTGAACTGGCCGTAAACCGCCCAGGCTTCCGAGTCGTTGTCGTAGTTGGCTGTCGAAATACTGCCGATGGGCTGGGCGCCGTAGCGAATACTGGTGTACTTGCCGTCGTCCTCGAAGTAATAGAGGCCCACCGCGTAGTCCAGGCGGTCGGTCGAGCCAACCATCTGCAGTTCCTGGGAGAACTGTTCGTAGTTGAGATTGGCATCCTGGGTGAAGAAGCCGCCCCCGAAGGTGTCGATATCTTCCCACATCGCCGCGATGCTCTGCTGCACGTCGTTGTAGAGCGGGGAGAGCACCGGG